>NZ_JANPAB010000026.1:0-53207 GCF_031429695.1 Sphaerotilus sp. | reverse complement strand
CACGTCCGCGCCGCCGACGAGGCTGTACGTCAGCGTCTGGCCGGGCTGGTCGGCGTCGCTCGCCGTCACTGTGGTCACGGCCGTGGTGTTCTCGGTCACGCTGAACACGCTGCCCGAGGTGATTGCCGGCGTGTTGTCGTTCACCGCAGTCACCGTGACAGCGATCGCTTGGGTCGACGTCAGCACACCGTCGCTAACCTGCACGGTCACGTCGTAGACGTTGTTCGCTCCGACATCGCTCGGCGCTTCGTGGTCAGGTGCCGCGACGAAGCTCAGCGCGCCCGTGGCCGCGTCGATCGCGAACCGGGCCACGTCCGCGCCGCCGACGAGGCTGTACGTCAGCGTCTGGCCGGGCAGATCGGCATCCGATGCGGTCACCGTGGTCACAGCGGTGGTGTTCTCGGCCACGCTGAACACACTGCCCGAGGTGATGGCCGGCGTGTTGTCGTTCACCGCAGTCACCGTGACAGCGATCGCTTGGGTCGACGTCAGCGTGCCATCGCTGACCTGCACGGTGACGTCGTAGACGTTGTCCGCTCCGACATCGCTCGGCGCTTCGTGGTCAGGTGCCGCGACGAAGCTCAGCGCGCCCGTGGCCGCGTCGATCGCGAACCGGGCCACGTCCGCGCCGCCGACGAGGCTGTAGACCAGCGCAGACGCAGCATGGTCCGGATCGCTCGCCGTCACGCTGGTCACCGCAGTGGTGTTTTCCGCGACGGTGACGGCGCCGCTGGCACCTCCGCCCAGGCTGGTGATCACCGGCGCATCATTGACCGGGGTGATGGCAAGCGAGGCAACAACGGGTGTGATGCTCCCACCATCGCCGTCACTGAGGTCAATCTGGACTGTGCGGGTAGCGCTGCCTGGATCGTCGCTGGTGTTGCGGTAGGTGATGTTGCGCAGAAGGGCCTGCACCGCCGTCGGCGTGGCGCTGGTGTTCAAGTTCACCTGCAGCGGGGTACTGCCGTTGCCAGGGCCGGTCCAGGTGCCGATCACCACGCCGCCGTAGGTCACCTCCAGCCCGCCGGCACCGCCCAGGCCGATCTGGCCGGCACCCAGGCCCTGGTTCCGGATGGAGAGTTCGTCGCTGCTGCTGCCGTTCGCCGTGATGGAGTAAGTGAGCACGCCACCACCGAAGTCTGCCGAATCGAGATCGGACACGGTCGCGCCCGCATCGAAGACGGCCGGATCGTTTTCGACATACGTGCCGCTGCTGGATGTGATGCCGAGCACTGGGGCATCGTTGACGCCGCTCACCATCACCGAGGTGTCATAGGCATTGCTGGTGCCGCCGTCGCCGTCGGTCAGCACGAAACGAACAGTGCGCGCGCCAGTCACGGGCGCAGCGGTGTCGCTGTTGACGTAGGTCGCCGCCAGCATCAGCGATTCCACCGCGGCCAGGCTCGCGTTGGCGTTGAAGGTGACCACCAGATCCGCCCCACTGCTGCCGCCCACGTAGGAGCCGATGCCGATGCCACCATAGGTGAGCGCCAACCCCGCCACGCCGATCTGCATGGCACCGTTACCCTGGTGGTGGAAACCGAGCACATCCTGTGCCGCCACGCCGCCGGCGACCAGCGAGACCGTGAGAGTTCCGCCGTCGAAGTCGGCAGAGTCAACGTCGGCGAGTGCCAGATTGATGTCCGCGGCGAATACGGGGACGCTGCCTTCGGCATAGACCACGCCGGCATCTGCCGCGGTGATGACCGGCGCGGAATTCACGGCACCGATGTTCACCAGCGTGCTGCCTGAACCCGATCGGGCCCCACCTGCGCCTTGCCCGCCGGTGTTGCCGTCGTTGAAGACCCAGTCGATCTGGACGTTGACCGGTGGCGTGGCGCTGGTGTTGGCATAAGCGATCTGTTGCAGCACCGCATTCACCTGTGCCGTGGTGGCATTGGCATCGAAGCCCAGCACCAGGGTTCCACTGGCATTGGCCGTGACAGTGCCGATGGTCATGCCCCCCACCACCAGCGCCCCGCCCTGCGTGAGCGCAGCGAGCGTGCCCGTGGCGCCGAATACGTCCTCGCCGTTCGCGCCGCCATTGCGCGCCAGCGTGAGCGTGGCACCGCTGAAGGCGTTCGCAGCCTCCAGTTCGGCATCTGACACGGTCAGCCCACCGTCGAGCACGACGACCGCCCCCCCCTCGGCAAACGTCGAGATGGCCCCCGATGGCGTGAGCACCGGGGCATCATTGGTCGACACCACCGACATGGTGACGACGTAGGGGGTGCTGGTGCCCCCGCTGCCGTCGGACACCGTCAGGCGGATGCTGCGGGTGGCTGTGTTCGGGGCATCGCTGGTGTCGCGGTAGGTGGCATTGCGCAGCAGTGCCTGCGCGGCAGCCACAGTGGCGTTGCTGTTGAAGGTGACGACCAGCGGCGCACTGCCGCCGCCAAAGCCGGTGTGGGTACCGATCACCACGCCGCCATAGGTCACGTCATTGCCCGACAAACCGATCTGGCCGGGGCTGGTGCCCTGGTGTCGGATACCCAGCTCGTCGGTGGCGGTGCCGTTGGCGGTGATCTGGAACGTGAGGTTGCCGCCGGTCAGGACGGCGTTGTCGATGTCGGTCAACGTGGCGCCCGGGTCGTACACGGCGGCCGCATTCTCGGTGTAGCTGCCGCCGCTGCCGCTCAGGGCCAGCACGGGGACATCGTTGACGCCAGTGACGGTGACCGTCTTGATGGCCGCGTCGCTCGTGCCCTCCCGGCCGTCGGCCAGGCGTATCTCGATGCTGCGCGTCAGCGTGGAGGGGGCCTCGGACACATTGTCGAACGTCAGATTGCGCAGCAGTGCCTGGGTCGCCGCCAGCGTCGCCTGGCTGTTGAACCCGACCATCAGCGGGGTCGATCCGTCAGTTCCCCCGGAAAAACTCCCGATGACCACACCACCGTACAGCACGTTGGCGCCGGACACGCCGATCTGCCCCGCCCCCGTGCCCTGGTTCCGGATGGCGAGCCGATCGTCGGCGCTGGCATTGCCGGACAGCGACACGCTCAGCAGTCCATTGCCGAACTGCAGGGAATCCGCATCGGTGACGGTGGCACCGGGGTCGATGACGATGGCCGCGCCGTTTTCCGTCCACGCTGCAGCACTGCCGCCGAGCGTGACGACAGGCGCCGCGCTGGATTGGCTGAACACAGCGATCGCATCCAGGCTTTCGCTGGCCGAGGACAAGCCCAGATCAGCGCCCCGCAGGAGCAGCGTGGCCGTGGCAGCGGACGTGCCGGTGCCCGTGGCCGAGACATCCAGGACAAAGAGGTCGAAGGCTGAAACCGCCAAGTCGTTGCTGCCGATGGTTTCGTTGCCGTTGAGCGACATCAGGAGCTGGCCAGGAGACAGGACCTGTCCGCCGAGCACCGTGGTCTGCGTGACCAGTTCCAGACCGGAGATCTGCCGCGTGTTGCCCACGCCTGCGCTGGCACCATCGAGCCACTCGGTCAGCGTACCGCTGGCGGGATTCAGGCCCGGATCAGTCGGTCGGAACAGGTTCACGTCCGAGTCGTAGGACGCGCTCGACAACACCAGCAGGAAGTCTCCGGCCTGCAATCCCACACCGCCCACGGTGACGGGCTGCTCGACCAGTGAAAAATCGCGCACCTTGTTGCCCGTCCCGCCGGGGTCACGCAGCACCACGGAGAACGTGCCGGCGGAATAGTCGGCGGATACCGTCGGGCGGAACAGCACGATGTCGTTGGGCGTCACCGCCACACCGCCCAGCACCTCGCTGGCAGCGACCGTGAACAACACGTCGCCGGCCTGCACGCTGATGGGGTTCACGGTGCCGATCGTCGTCGCACGGCCGACATGGTGCAGGCCGTTCAGGTCGGCGTTGCCGTCCAGGGCATGGGCATCGATGTCGAAGAGGGTCGAGAACGTTCCGGTGTTCGTTGCAGAACCCAGCGACAAATTCGGATTGCCCAGGCGGACCGCCACACCGTCGGTCCAGGACACGCCACCCGCGCCGGCCGAGGCCGTCGCGTTGCCCGTGGTGGACAGCCACAGCGCCCCTTCGTTCACCGACACCAGCAACACCTCGTTGTCTGTCAGCGCCCCGCCAGTGCCGCTGTTGCCGAGATCGCTGCTGCTGATCTGGAGCGTCGCCGTACCGGTGAATCCGGGCGTCGGTGCAAACGCGAGGCCATTCAATGCCGCGTTGATGTCCGCCAGGCGGCCGGACAGGGTCATGGTGCTGTCGGCCACGCCATCGCCTGCGGTGAAGGTGAGGCCAGTGGTTCCCGCCAGGGTGAGCGTGCCGTCCGTGCTGGTCAGCACGATCTGGACGGGGAAGCTCCCGGCGTCCGGATCGCCCAGGGAAATGGCATTGCCATTGGCAGCCGACAGGACAAGCGTGACCCCACTGGCGGTGGTCTGCGTCGCGGGGACGGCATTGACCGGTGCATCGTTGACCGCCACCACCGCCATGCTTACCACGGCGGGCGTGCTGGTGCCACCGCTGCCGTCGCTGACCGTCAGTTCGATGGTGCGGGTGGCCGTACCCGGGTTGTCGCTGGTGTCGCGGTAGGTGACGTTGCGCAGCAGCGCCTGCACCGCCGCGGTGGTGGCGTTGCCGTTGAAGGTCACCACCAGCGGCGTGCTGCCGTTGCCGAAGCCGGCATAGGTGCCGATGACAACACCGCTGCAGGTCACGTCGGTGCCCGACAGGCCGATCTGGCCCGCACCGGTGCCTTGGTGGCGGATGCCCAGTTCGTCGGTGGCGGTGCCGTTGGCGGTGATCTGGTAAATGAGGTTGCCGCCCGCCAGCACGGGGTTGTCGCTGTCGGTGAGCATGGCGCCCGGGTCGAACACGACCGCCGCGTTTTCCGTGTAGCTGCCGCCGTAGCCGGACAGGGTAAGCACCGGCGCCTCGTCGGGCACGGCGGCCACCACGTTCATCGCGAACTCGGAGCTTGCACCATAGGTCGCCGGACCGGTCTTGACCGTGGCCGTGGCGCTGACACGGGAACCTGCCGCTGGTGCAACGCCTGCCAAGGTCACATCGATCGCGGCCCGGCCGGCTCCGTCCGTGGTGACGTCGGTGTAGCCAAGCCAGGTGGCCCCCTCGCCGTACCCGGTCGGGTCTTCGGTTCCGAGGGAGCTGGAAAAGAACTCGATGCGCAGCGTCGTGCTGGCGGAGGTGCTGATCTCGCCACGCATTCGCACATCGGCGCCCTGGATGTCCGCGCCGTAGAGCAGCGGCGTGTTCAGCAAGGTGTTGGCCCCCGTGTCGGTGTCGCCCGCATCATTGGCGGTCAGGCCGTCGTTGCCCAGGTCGATGGCCAGGCCGGTGTTGTCGTGGAAGGTGTTGCCGACCACGGTGGTCTGCGCACCGGGCGTCAGGACCACGACGCCAGCACCCGTGTTGCCAGCGATGGTGTTGCCTTCTCCCACACCCGTGCCACCGATGCGCACGCCGGTGCTGCCGCTGTTGGCCAGAATGCCGCCGCTGACGCCCGTGCCACCGCCGTTGCCCAGCAGCCCGCCACCAGTGGCCGCCACGCCAATCTGGTTGCCCTGGATCGTCACGCCGTTGGCATAGAGGTAGATGCCGCCGCGGGCCAAGCTCCAGCTCGTCGCCGTGTTGCCGGACAGGACGTTGCCGGCGATCGTGGTGAACGCCGCCTGCTGGTCCACCACCACCGCGAAGCCGCCATTGGACAGCGCGCCCGTGCCCGCCGCGTTGACACCGATCCAGTTGGACAGCACCGCGTTGCCGATGGTGTTCGCGTCGGAAAGGAAGACGCCGTACTCCTGGTTGCCGGAGATCAGGTTCCGGTACGCACTGCCTGGTCCGCCGATCGTGTTGCCGGAAGCGCCCGCACCGATGCCGATGCCCACGCCCGCATTGCCCACGGCCGCGGTGCCAGCCAGGTTGGTGCCGATGCGGTTGCCCTGGACCTGGTTGCCGGTCGAGCCGGCGCCGCTGAGGTTGATGCCATCGTTGACGTTCCCCGAGATCAGGTTGCGCGCCGCGGCGGTGGTGCCACCAATGACGTTGTTGGCCGAGTTGTCCACCACGATGCCCCAGGAGTTGCCAGCGGTGGCGGTGCCGGTGGCGTTGGTACCGATGAAGTTGCCTTCGATGGTGTTGCCGCCACCGGACGACAGGTAGAGACCGTAATGGCCGAAGTTCTGGATCACCAGACCGCGCACCGTGCTGTTGCCGGCGGTGATGACCAAGCCATCGGCCGAGCCGGCTGCGGCACTGCCATTCAGCACCACCACGGGCAAGCCGCCTGCCGCGGCCCAGTCGGCATCCGTCGTGGCGTCGATCACCACCGCCTCGGTCACGGTCGGCAAGGCATCCGGCAGGTTGCCCGGGTCGGCGCTGTCGTAGGACAGGGTGATGGTGTGGGCGCCGCCGACCAGCGCATCGGTGATGTCGAAGACGATGCGGTCGGCGCCGCCCACGGCATTGGCGGTGTTGTTCGCCGCCGTGATCGCCTCGCGCAGGCTGATGCGGCCGTCGGCGCCCCGGCTGGCGATCAGGGCTGCGATGCTGCTGGTGTTGCCGTCGAAGACATCGAAGGCGGTCGTCACGACCAAGGCATTGACGGTGTCGCTGTCCGCATTGGCCATGGACACGTCGGCCGGATCGAGCCCGTTGTAGCTGGCATCGGCGCTGACCGCAGGTGCCAGGACGACGTTGGACCAGACCGTGCCATCGACGAAGGTGTCGTCCACGCCCGTGACCGTGACGATCTGGGCCACGTTCCAGTTGGCGCTGGTGAAGGTGAGCGTGCTGGTGCCCAGGGACAGCTCGGTCGAGTCGGACACGTTGAGGGCGATCGAGACGTTGGCGGTGGGCGCCGTGGCCAGGACGACGCTGAAACTGCCGGTGGCCTGGCCTTCGCTGGTGTTCGACAGGCTCTGGACGATCACCCCGGCCACCGCGTTGGTCGCGTCGACATTGGCGGCGAATTCGGAGGTGCTGCCGTAGTTGCCCCCGCCCTGGTCCACGGTGGCAGTGGCGCTGACGACATGCCCTGCCGTGACGGTGACCCCGCTCAGCAAAGCGCCAAAACTGGCGTTACCGCTGCCGTCGGTGGTGACGGTGGCGGTGCCGAGGTAGACCGCCGCTTCGCCGAAGCCGCTGGGATCCGCCACGGGTGAGGAGAAGAACTCGATGCGGTAGGTGGCGGACGCCTGGCTGTTGAGGGTGCCGATGACCGTGGTGTTGCCGCCGGTGCTGTTGGCACTGGACAGGACCGGGAAATTCTGCCGACCGTTGGCGCCGGTGTCCACATCGAGTGCATCGTTGGCGAGCACGGCACCGAACGGTTCCAGGTCGATGCCCAAGCCGCCGTTGCCGGTCATGCGGTTGCCCAGAACACTGACACCCGACGCCCCATTGCCGATCTCGACACCCGCCCCCGTGTTGGCCGCGATCAGGTTGCCTTCGTTCGCACCCGTGCCGCCGATGCGCACACCGCTGCTGCTGTTGAAGACAAAGACCCCGCGGTCATGGTTGCCCAGTGCCGTGACACCGTCGGACCCAACACCAATGGAATTGCCCTGGATGGTCACATTCGAGGTGCCATTGACCGAAATCCCGCCCCAGAGCTGGCTCGCGGCGATGACGTTGCGGTCGCTGGACAAGGCACTGCCAATGACCGTTCCCGTGCCGGCGTTGAGCAGATCGATCGCCCAGAACACATTGCCCCGCGCCTGGGTGCCGGTGACGTCGGTTCCGAGGTAGTTGCCCACGATGCGCGTATCGGCCACCCCGGACCCGACCACGATCGCCTTGTCCGCAAACGCCGAGACCACAAGTCCGCGAATGGTCGATCCGCTGGCTTGCACGCTCAATCCCGTGTTTGCCACGTAGCCTCCGTCGAGCATGACCGCCAGCGCGGCGAGCGCATCCGGCTCCGTGCGGCCATCGATTTCGACGGCGTCGGTCAGATCCGGCAGGTTCGTCGTCAGTGCAATCGTGTGGGCGCCCGCCACCAGCGGATCGGCCATGTCGAAGATGATCCTGTCCACGCTGGTGCCATTGGCCGTGTTGTTGGCTGCCGTGATGGCTTCGCGCAGGCTGACGAAGCCGTCGGCGCCCTTGTTCGCCAGCAGCGTGCTCAGGCTGGTGGTGTCGCCGTCGCTGGCGTCGCTGGTAGTGTCCACCGTGACGGTGGCCTGTGTGCTCGACACGACGGCGATGTTGCGCGCGAATTCCGAGGTGTCGGTGAAGGTGATGTAGGTGGCATCACTCTTCGTCGCGGTCGCGGTGACGAACTCGCCCACGGCCACGTTGGCACCCAAGGTCGTGCTGATCGTCGCATTGCCCGAAGCGTCGGTGGCGACATGGGCGTAGCCAAGGTAGCGCTGGCCTTCGCCGTAACCCGTCCCGTCCTGGCTGGTGTTGGCGAAGAACTCGATGCGGTAGTAACTGCTGGCAGTGCTGTTGAGCGTGCCGGTGAGGACGAGCTGGCTGGCGGCGTCGGTGCGCGCGGTCGCCAGCACCGGGAAGTTCTGCAGGTTGTTGGCGCCGTTGTCGCCGTCACCGAGATCATTGGCGGTCACGCCTTGCGTGCCGAGGTCGAGGCCGAGACCTGCGTTGCTGTAGACCGTGTTGCCCAGCACGGCGTTGCTGGCCGTGCTGTTGCCAGAGACATGGATGCCCGAGGTCCAGACACCGCCCTGCCCGCTGAAGGCGACGGTGTTGCCGGCGCCAGCCGCCGTGCCGCCGATCTGGTTGCTGGTGGCACCGCCTTCGACCAGGATGCCGTTCTCCTGCATGCCCCAGTTGGCCGTGCCTGCCAGGTCAGTGCCGATGCGGTTGCCCTGTACAACAGTGCCGGACACGGCCCCGTCGAGTTCGATGCCCACCAGCCCGGACCCGGCGATCCAGTTGCCACTGTTGGCGCCCGTGCCGCCAATGACGCTGTTGTCCGCACCGCCGTGAACATAAATGCCATCCCCGCCATTGCCCAGCATCCCTGTCCCGGCCGCGTTGATGCCCAGCCAGTTGCCGCGCACGGTGTTGCCGTCGCTGGCTTCATTGGCAATCTCGATGGCATCGTCTCCATTCCCGGCAATGACATTGCGCTGTGCGGCCAGGGCGCCGCCGAGGGTGTTGGCGTTGGCCCCGCCTTGCAAGAGGATGCCGTCGTAGGTGTTGCCGCGGTCCAGCAGCCCGGTGGCATCGGTGCCGATGTAGTTGCCCGCCACCGTGTTGGCGGTGACTTCGGCGTCCTCCATCAGGATGCCGGTATCGTTGCCCGAGATGACGTTGCGCTCGCCGGTGTCGTTGCTGCCGTCGGCGTTGGTCCCGATCAGGTTGCCGGTGACCGATGTGGCCGTGCCGCCCTTGTAGAAGTACACCCCGGCGCCGGTATTGCCGATCAGCGTGCTGCCATCCGCACCCAAGCCGATCAAGTTGCCCTGAACGCGGTTGCCGGTGGAGCCGGCGGCCACCAGCACACCGTTGGCGTTGCCGGAGATCACGTTGCCAGCGCCCGCCAGACCGGATCCGGCCTGGTTACCGGACGCACCGTTCCAGAACGAGACCCCGCCTTGCGCATTGCCCAATGCAAGCACACCGGAGGCATCCGTGCCGACGTAGTTGCCCTGCACGACATTGCCCGTCGTGCCGATGTCCATCATCTCCACGCCATACCAGTTGTTGCCGGAGATGACGTTGCGTTCAGCGGTGTCGTTGGCACCGTCGGCGTCGGTGCCAATCCGATTGCCGCTGGCACCACTGCGGAGGATCACGCCACTGGCGCCATTGACCGAAGCGCCGCCGTTCAGGTCGGCTGTGCCGGTGCGGTCGGTACCAATGTAGTTGCCGATGACGACATTGCCGGTCGCTGCGACGCCATCGATCAGGACACCGACGGTGCCATTGCCAGAGATGGTGTTGCGCTGGCCCGCGGCCACTCCGCCGACGGTGTTGCTGGCGGACTGGATGAAGATGCCATCGCCGTCGTTGCCGAGCGCCGCGTCACCGCTGGCAGTCGTGCCGACGTAGTTGCCCACCACCTGGTTGCCGGTGGCGCCACCACCGATCCAGACGCCCGTGCCACTGTTGCCGGAGATGACGTTGCGGTCCGCCACGGCCGACCCGCCGATGACGTTGTTGTCCGCATTCCAGACGTTCACGCCCTGCTGGTTGCCGCGGTCGGTGACGCCGTCGGTACCGACACCGAACCAGTTGCCTGCCACGGTGTTGCCGGCGCTGCCGGAGATGTCGATGCCGTCCTGGGTGAAGCGCTGGATGTTCAGGCCGCGGACCGAGCTGCCGTCCGAGCCGGTGTACAGGCGCAAGCCGTCCACCACGGCATTGCCGCCATCAAGCACGATGACCGGCTGGCTGCCGTTGAGCACGAAGCTGTCGTCGGTGCGGCCGTCGATGTCCAGTGCCTGGCTCACCTGCGGCAGCAGGGAGGCGAGCGCGATGGTGTGCGCATCGGTGCCAGCGATGCCGAAGACGATCTTGTCCGGCGTGGCGCCGTTGGCGGTGTTGTTGGTGGCCGCGATGGCCTCGCGCAAGGAGATGCGGCCGTCGGCACCACGGTTGTTGCCGAGGTTGGTGATGGAGCTGGTCGTGCCGTCCAGCGTGTCGGCCGTGGTATCGACCACGACCACGCCGCTGGCGGTGGCGATCACGTTCATCGCAAATTCGGAGGTCGCGCCGTAGTTGCCACCACCAAGGTCCACAGTTGCAGTGGCGGTCACGCGGTCGTTGTGATTCACCCAGGCATCAGTCAGCATCGCCGTGAAGGACACCACGCCCACCACCCCGGACGAGACCGTGGTGTAACCGAGGTAGCGCTCTCCCTCGCCGTAGCCGGTGCCATCCTCGCCGCCCCGGTGGTTGGCATAGAAGTCGATGCGGTAGGTGCCCAGAATGGACGTGTCGAGCGAGCCGGAGATCGCCGTGCCGGCCGGCGAGGAGGTGGCGCTGGTCAGGACCGGAAAGTTCTGCAGGCTGTTGGCGCCGACGTCGTAGTCGCCGAAGTCATTCAGCGTGGTGCCGTTGTCGGGGCCGAGATCGATGCCGGTTTCGCTGTTGGCGGTGGTGGCGTTGCCGAAGATGGCATTGGCAGTGCCAAACGCGGTGTTGACCAGCACACCGTCGCCGGTGTTGTTGGCGATCAGGTTACCGGACCCCGCCGCACCGCCGCCGATGACCGAACCGGTGGTGTTGCCGGACATGCGGATGCCGTCCAGGCCGTTGCCGCGGGCGACGGCAGCGGTGGCATCGGTGCCGATGTAATTGCCGAGTACCTGTGTACCTGTGGCGTCGGTGATGGAGATGCCACTCAGCACATTGGAGGCGATCACGTTGCGCCCGGCGACCAGGGTCGAGCCGATGACGGTGTTGGTGGACTGGTAGACGCTGACGCCGTTGTGCGTGTTGCCCAGGCTGCTGGTGCCGTTTGCAGCCAGTCCGATGGTGTTGCCGAGCACCGTGTTGCCGACCGACGCAGACCCGTCGATCGCGATGCCGGAGTTGTTGTTCCCGGACACGACATTGCGCGCCGCGGCCGTCAGTCCGCCGATGGTGTTCATGCTGGCGCCGCCGTCGATCTGGATGCCGTCCTCGCCGTTGCCAAGATCGACCAGCCCGGACGCCGAGGTGCCGATGTAGTTGCCCAGCACGGTGTTGCTGTTGGCGCTGGCACTCGATATCTGGATGCCCATGGTCGCATTGCCCGACACCACGTTGCGGGCAGCAGACGTGGTGCCACCAATGGTGTTGGACGCCCCCAGCACAACAATGCCGACGCCCGAATTCGCCAGCGTGCTGGTGCCTGTCGCGTTCAGGCCGACCGTGTTGCCCGCGACCAGATTGCCACTGGCCGTGGCACCCAGGGTGATGCCCACGGCCCCGGCGCCAGAGCCGTTGCCGCTGATCAGGTTGCCGGCGCCACTCGCACTGCCGCCGACCGTGACACCGCTGACGTCGTTGAGAAAGACCCCGTGCCAGGTGTTGCCGAGATCGCCGGAGCCGGCGGCATTGGTGCCGATGTAGTTGCCCTGGATCACCGTGCCGCTGGCACCGGCGCCGACAACGCTGACACCGATATTGGTGTTGCCGGAAATGACGTTGCGGTCCGCCGCCGTCGTTCCGCCCACGGTGTTGTTGGCGCCAGCGTAGATGTTGACGCCGTTGTTATTGGCGACAGCGGCGGTCCCTGCGGCATTGGTGCCGATGTAGTTGCCCGCCACCGTGTTGCCAGCACTGACGATGTCGATGCCGCTGCTGGTGAAGCCCTGGATCACCAGTCCGCGCACCACGCTGCCGTCACTGCCTGCCTGCAGATCCAGGCCAACGGCAATGCTGTTGCCACCGTTCAGCACGATGCCCGGTACGCCACCATTGGTGCCGTCGATCGTTGTGCGCCCGGTGATCTGCGGCAGGGCACTGGCGAGATTGATGGTTCCATTGACGGTGAAGTTGACCGTGTCAGCGCCCCCGCCAGCGTTCGCATTGAGGATGGCCTGGCGCAGCGAACCAGCGCCCGAGTCGTTGAGGTTGGTGACAGGGATGGCGTTGAGCGTCCCCTGCCATTCGGCCTGGACGGTCGCGTCGAAGGCAACGGCTCGCTCGATCTGCCCGGACTGGTACTCCAGCAACCAGTCCCCGCCCTCGTCGGCCGAACCGGTCAGATTGGTGCTGGCGGCCACATCGGCGCCAGTGAGATCACTCAACTGGTGCACGAAAGCGGCACCCGCAAGGCCTTGTGCCACGTCACAGCCGTAGACCAGGAGGTCCGCGCCATCGGTGAGGGCCAGTCGCCAATCGGAGACTTCCTGCGCCCGCGCCTCCAGCAGCGCCGCATCGACCGTGGTCGTGCCCAGCCGCAGCGAGCCTGCATCGCCGTGGCTGACGAGGTGTACGGCGGAGAGATCCTGCCGGGTCGCCAGCAGTGCGGTGATCTGGGACAGACCGTCCGCTGATGCATCGGTCACCACCACCTCGATCTGGCAGGCAGCGGTCGCTCTCGACCACCACATCATGGCCAGTTGCGAGGCGCCGTCGATGCCACCGTCGATGACCACCAGTTCGTGCCGGACCTCGGCTTCCCAGCGGTCAGAAACTGCGGTTGTCGACGCTGCCGAATCCGCGCCGGGCGTCTCACCATCCAGCGATGAAGCCCCAAGCCAGCGCACGCCTTGTGCATCGGTCCAGGGCAGCACCTCGGCCTCCCCCCCAAGTGCGGCGAGCCGGGCAAGGCCGTCTGCGTCACCGTCGATCAGCAGCACGGACGGCGCAGGCGCGTCCGCCGACGCGCGCGCCTGGCGGTCCGCGAGGGTCAGATCCCAGTCCTCGACCCGGCGATCGACCAGCAGCCAGCGCGCGGCGTCCGGAGCGGCCGGCGCCGTTTGGGCCGCCTCCACGCTGCGCACGTCCGCCACCGGCACACCGCCGAACAGCAGCGCGGCATCGGCAGAATAGAGGATGCGGGCTTCCAGCTCCTCGATGCCGGTGCGGTGGACAACCCTCATCAGACCCACCCGTCAGCGGGCAGCCGTGGGCGTGACCGTGGCCCACTCGGGCAGGCAGCGCACACCAGCCAGGATGGCATTGTCCGGATTCGGCAGCGTCAGCCGCGCGCGGAAGGTGCGGCTGGCGGCGTCGACGATCTTGTCCACCCGCTCGACCGTGGCGGTCTTGCGGGTGGCCCCCGGGTAATCGGGCTTGAGCTGCACCGCGTCGCCGGCCTTCAGGCGACCCAGGTCGGACAGCGGCAGCACCAGTTCGACCCGCAGCGGGTCCAGCCGCGCGATGCGCAGGATCGGCTTGTCATCGACCCGTTCACCCGGATTGAGAAAGCGGTCGACGACCACGCCGTCGATGGTGGCGGCCAGTTCGCGCTGGGCGAACTGCGAGCGCGCGGTTTCGGTGTCGCTGGCGGCGGCGCGCTGCTGTTCGCGCACGGCGTCGATGCGGCGGTGGGCGACCTCGGATTCCGAACGGGCCTGTTCCACCGCCACCTCGGAGATGAAGTTCTGCCGGCGCAGATCCTCGGCGCGCACGAGCTTGCTGCGCGCGAGTTCGGCGGCGGCACGCGCGGCGCGCAGCTCGGCCTGCACTTCCGAGCGGTTGCTGGCGGCACTCAGGTTGGCGCGCTCGACCTCGCGCCGCAGCGTGGCGACCACCGTGCCGCGGCGCACCGCGTCGCCGCGCTCGACCGCCACCGTGGCCAGCACGCCGACCACCGGGCTGCCGATGTCCACGACCTGCGACGGCTCGATCAGACAGGCCAGCGGCGCTGCCTGGACGGTCGAGGCCAGCAGCCAGCCCACCGCCACAACACCCACACGACGACCGTGTTCTTTCACCGCAGACTCCAAGCTCATCATTCTTCCCACCCGCTGTACGCCAGCCGTCCGGCCCCGGCGCGGTCCTGGCGCAACAGGGCGCGGCGCTCGCGGATCTGGGCCCATTCGTCGAGCAGCATCGCCACGTGCCAGACGCCCACCGTCCAGCGCGAGGCGGGGGGACGAGGCACAAGCGTAGCGAGCAGCCAGCGCGGCAGCCGCCGGAACAGCAGTCCTTCTCCGACACACACCAGCGTTTCGGCCGAGCCCGGATCGCCCTGGCGCGCCGACCGTCCGGCCAGCTGGCGCCACTGCCGGGCCGGCAACGCATCGGCGCACACCAGGACATGCAGACCGCCCGCCGCCCGCACGGCGGGGCTGAGCCGGATGTCGGTGCCGCGCCCGGCCATCTGGGTGGACACCGTGATGCGCCCAGCCTGCCCGGCGCGGGCGATGACCTCGTTTTCCAACCGGCTTTGCACCGCGTTGAGCACCATCGGCCGCAAACCGCGTGCCCGCAGACGCTGCGCGAGCTGCTCCGATTCGGCCACCGACGCCGTGCCGATCAGCACCGAACGCCCCTCGGCCACCACCACGCTTGCCCGGTCGGCGACAGCCTGCCAGCGCTGTTCGGCGTCGGCGAATACCCGCACGCCGAGATCCCGCCGTTGCACTGGGTGGTGGCGCGGGATGCGGATGACCGGCGTGCCATGGCTCAAGGCCATCTCGGGCGCCACCTCGGCCAGCGTGCCGCTCATGCCGCCGAGCTGGTGGTAGCGGCTGAACAGGCGCTGGTAGGTGAGCTGTGCCAGCGTCTGCTGGGGTGCGGGCATGGGCAGCGATTCCTTGAGGGCGAGCAACTGGTGCAGGCCACGCGACCACTGGCGCTCCGGGGCAGCGCGGCCGGTGATGGGGTCGATGAAGACGATGCGCTCGTCCTGCACCGCGTAATCGCGGTCGCGCTGCAGCGCATGCAGCACGGTGAGCGCACGCAGCGCCCAGTCCTCGCGCCAGCGCAGGTCGGACCATGGCCGCTCGGCCGCCCAGGGCTGCGCGGCGAGCCAGTCGCGACCGGCGCGGGTCAGGCGCACGGTGGCCGCACCGCTGCCGGTCGCCGCCGTGACCAGGGCGTGGCGGTCGATGTCGAGCGTCTGCGCCCGGGTGAGCAAGGTGCGCAGTGCGTCCTCCGGCAGTGCCTGCGCACCCTGGCCGGACAGGATCAGCGGCACGCGCGCCTCGTCACAGAGCACGCTGTCGGCCTCGTCGATCAGCGCGAGACACAGCCCGCGCATCAGCGGTCCGCCGGTCGGGTCACCGGCATCGGTCCACGCCAGCCGACCGCCCGCCCGGCCGTGGGCAACGCGGTCGCGCAGGTGATCGAAGGCCACCTCGCGCGCCGCGGCGTAGGTCACGTCCGCCGCATAGGCGTCGCGGCGCTGCGCCGGCGTCGAAGCGGAAGTCACACACGCCACCCGCAAGCCGAGCACCTCGTAGAGCGGACGCAGTTCGGCCGCGTCGCGCTCGGCCAGGTAGTCGTTCGCGGTCAGCACATGCGTGGGCACACCCGCCAGCCCGGCGCAGGCCGCCGCGAGGAACATCGCCACGGTCTTGCCTTCGCCAGTGGCCATCTCGACCAGGCAACCCTGCAGCATCGTCCAGGCCGCCAGGTGCTGCGTGTCGTGTGGGGCGAAGCCGAGATGGGTCTGCACGAGTTCGGCCAGCCGCCGGAACACCGCCGCGCAAGCCTTGGGCGTGTAACCGTCGCGTCGCAACCGGGCAAGCGTGCGCGGCCAGGTACCCGGATCGGGTGCCAGTCCGCGCAGGGCAGCCAGAAACACCGCCCGTTCGCGCCGCACACGCCACGCCGTTTGCACCGCCAGCGCGAGCGTCCGGGCATCCGTGCGCTGTGGATAGGTGCCCCAGATCGGCCCGGGCCGCACCAGCGCCATGGCCGAAACGGCGGTGGTGGCGACCACGTCAACGGCCTCCGGGCACGTCGGTGGCCTCGCCAAGGTGGCGCAAGGTGAGCTGTTGCAGGCGGCGCAGCAGGCGCGCGCCCAGCGGCTGCGCCCCGTGGTCGAAACGCACCAGCAGCCGTGATCCGAGCCTCTGCACCGCCAGATCCGGCACCTGCACGTCGATCACCGCCACCGGCTGCAGCGTGCGCAGGCCGTCCGCGTCGGCAGGATCGGTCTCGATCCGCCCACCCACGTGCACGCCCAGCGCCGCCGCCGGGAGCACCGAACCGGTCTCCGGCACCACACCATCCCAGCGGCCGGTGTAGGCGTGTCCCGCCTCTTCCGGCCGCATCACCGACACCGCCCGCACACCCGACAGCAGCCACGCGATGTCCTCGTCGCGCACCACCGTGCGCGCCACCAGCCGGTCATCCGCCAGCACATAGCCCAGCAGCTCACCACGTTGCACGTAGCGGCCCAGCAGGGTCTGCGGCTCGATCCAGCTCACACGGCCGGCACGGGTACTGCGCAGCGCCATCTGTTCGATGCGCCGGGAGAGTTCGGCCTCGCGGGCCTGCAGGGTGCCCGCTTCAGCTTCGGCGCGCTGGGCCGCGGCGGCGTCATGCACCTGCAGGCGGTTGACCTGCACCTCCAGCTCCAGCCGCCGGGCGTGCAACCTGGCCAGTTCGACCAGCTGGTCGTCGTTGTGCAGCGTCAGCAGCGGCGCGGCGGTCTGCACGGCGCTGCCCCCCGGCGCTTCGACCGCTGCGACGAAACCATCGGCCGGCGCACGCACCAGCGCTTCCTCCGGCATCCAGGCCTGCGCCTGCGCGACGGTGGCCTGGGGCATTGGCACCAGCAGCACACCCGCCAGCAGCGCCGTCACCACCACCAATCCAAGCGATGCGGTCCGCAGGCGCCGCCCCTGCAGCGACGGCGAGCGGGCCAGCCAGCGCAGGCTCGCCAGCAGCGGTTGCCCGACCTGCATCCACAGCGCGATCGCACCGGCCATCAATGCCAGCATGGCCGCCGTCTGCGCCAGCCACAGGCAGGCCGACACCGCCACCAGCACGCCGAATAGCCACGCCACTGGCGCATAGGCCAGCGTCACGCCACGCTGCAGCCAGCTTCCCGCCGGCAAGGCCGAGCCGACGGCCTGCCCGCCCAGCCGCTGCTGGACCTGATCGATCCACCAGCGCCGGCTGCGCTGTGCAAGGTTGGGCAGGTCGAGTGCGTCGGTCAGCACGTGGTAGCCGTCCATGCGCACCAGGGGATTGGCGTTGGCCAGCAAGGTCGAAATGCCCCCGACCAGCGCCACCGACAACGCCAGATCGCGCACCATGCCCGGCTGCACCGCCGACCAGACCAGCACACCCACCGCCGCCAGCACGCTTTCCACCAGCACGCCCGCGGCGCTGATCAGAATGCGTTCACGCCGCCGCGACAGCCCGGTCGCCGCCGACGCATCGACATAGGGCGCCGGCACCAGATAGAGGAAGCCGATGCCGACGTGGTGCACCTCGGCGCCGTAGCGCCGCACCGCCAGCGCGTGGCCGAGTTCATGCAGTGCCTTGATCAGCGGATAGACCACCCAGCTCAGTGCCAGGAACGCCGGGCTGCCGAGCCGCTCGCGTGCATCGACTTGCAACGCCGGCCACTGCAGCGCCACCTGCATCAGCCCGACACCCACCAGCGCCAGGGCCAGCAGCAGCACCAGCGGATGCGACAGCGCGTGGGCCAGCGGGTCGAGCCGGGTCAGCCAGCGGGTCGGATCACCCAGCGGCACGCGCCAGGACAGGGGGTTGAGCGACGCCCGGCGGCGGCGGCGGTCGACCTGTTCTTCGCCCCGCATCAGCGCGTGCAGATCGGGCAGGCGGTCGGACTGCAGCAACCCGGCTGCATCGAGGTTGGCCAGCCACTCCAGCACCTCGTGCTGGGTCGGCGGCTGCGATCGGTGGGTGCTCAGCCAGGTCCAGATCTCGCCGATGGTGCGCCGCCCGTCGAAACGCCCGACGAAGGACCAGGCGGACTCGTCGAGCAGGTGGTGGCGCCCGGTGAGCAGATCCGCGAGCACATGGCGGGTAGCCCCCTCGCTGCCGCGGTGGCGCACGCGCACCGTCGGCCGCAGCCGGGGGACGATGTTCGCCACCCGGTACCAGAGCGGGCTGTCGAGCGGAACCGGGTCGAGCACCTCGCCCACAGCCGCCAGGGTCGGTTCCGGACTCATCCGAGCAGTGTCCACCAGCCCATGCGCAGCCAGTCGAACAGCCGGCCGAACAGGTCCACCGCGAGCGGATGGCGCCCGGTGTCGAGCCGCGTCACGCCCTCGAAGCCGGGGCGCAGCGTCGCGGCGTTCGACACCAGCGCGCCCTCCACCTCGAAGCCGTTGCGTCCTTCGCGGACACGCGCCACGGGGGTGATGTGCGTGACGGTCATGGGCAGCGCCTGTCCCGGGCGGGCGGCCACGCGCAGCGCGCCGATGGTGCCGATCTGCACGCCCGCGACATCGCGCTCATCGACCCAGAGCACCAGCCGGAACCCATCGACGGGCGCCACCGTCATCATCACTTCGCCGCGCTTGACGGGTGCCCCCACCGAGCGGCTGAGGTCGCCCGACACCACGACGCCCGTGAGCGGGGACAGCACGCGACCGCGCTCCAGATCGCGCCGCGCCAGATCGGCGCGGGCACGGGCTTCGTCGACCTTGGCCATCTGGACGACGATCTGGGCCTGGTCGTGCCGGGCCAGCGCTTCGTTGACGGCGCTCTCGGACTGGGCCAGCGCGGCTTCGGCCGTGCGGAGTTCGTTGGAGGCCTGTTCACCGTCGAAGTCGATCAGCGACTGACCGGACTGGATCTGCGCGCCCGGGCGGGCGTAGACGACCGAGATGAAACCATCGCGCGGCGCCACGAGCTGCCGCTCGTGCAGGCCCTGGACCCGCGTCGGCGCCACCACTTCGCGGTGCACCGGCAACAGTCCGATCACCAGCGCCACGCCCAGCGCGACGGGCCAGACGTGCCGGCGCAGCGGTTCCAGCCACGCCGGCCAGGCGACCAGCGACGTCGAACCGCGGCCGGTCGACCGCGTCAGATACAGGCGCAGCAGCGGCGTCAGGTAAGTGGCCGCCTGCTCCAGCCGGAGGATTTCTTCGGTGCGGAACGGGGCGCCCAGGTCCCGCTGCAGCGTCAGCGCCCCCAGCACCAGGCCGTCACCGCCCAGCGGTACGGTGCAGACCGCACATGCACCCATCGCGCGGCTGAGCTGGACGTGGGCCAGCCCCGCCTGCATGGGGCCATGGCGGCGGGCCGGGTGTGTGAGCGTGCAAGCGCTGGCGGCGGCTTCCTGCATCGCGGCATGCAGGTCGCGCACCAGCTCGGCGGCATCCGACAGGCGCGGCAGATCGGACACCGCCAGCACCTCCAGATCGGAGCGGGTCTGCCGGCGCAAGCCCAGCGCGACCCGGTCACATTGCAACCCGGACGCCAGGTGCAGCACCAGCGCCCGCAGCGCATCCGCACCCCGCGGCGCGTGCAGCAAGACGCCGACCGTCTCCATCAGCCACTCGGCGGCTGGAACAGCGCGCACCGACGCCGACGGCACGGCAGGGGTGGTGGAGAGGTCGCGGATCGCCGCGCTCAGCCGCGCCTCGGCCTGTGCCGGCGGGCTGGCGGGCGCGGCCACTTCGCGGGCAGGGGTACGGGGGACGGAGGAGGTGCTCACTGGTGGACAAACCCATGAATGCCCGCCAGTGTGGCGCCCGCTCCCGGCCGCTCAAGGCACGAAGAACCCGCGAATCACCGCACAGATCGCCCCGAAGCGACCCGCCGTTTCAGGCGCCCAGCGCGTCCGCCAGCACCAGCAGATCGTCCAGGTGGAGGTGCAGACCGGCCGGTGCATCGTCCGCGTCTGCGCTCGCCGGACCACGGTGCAGTGCCGCTTCGGGGCGCCGGATCCACGCCGTGTGCAGCCCCGCCCGCCGGGCGCCAACGACATCGAGCGTCCAGTCGTCACCGACATGCATCACCTGCCCCGCCGTGCAGCGCAGCTCCGCGCAAGCCGCCTCGAAGATGCGCACCGCCGGTTTGGCCACACCGCAGCTGCGGGCGCTCACGGCCCCGACAAAATACGGCGCCAGCCCGGTAGCGGCCAATTCGGCATTGCCGTTGGACAGCGCCAGCAGCGGAAAGCGCGCCGCCAGCCGCTCCAGCGCCGGTCGGACATCGCCGTACCACTGCACCCGCTGGCGCTCGGCGAAGAACACGGTGAACGCCGGCTCGGCCAGCGCCGGGTCGTCTCCCGCCGCAGCCAAGGCCTCGCGCAGGGTGATCAGCCGCAGCGCGGTCAGGTCGTGCGCCAGCGCCGGGTGTCGGCGCCCGACCTCGCCGCGCAGGCGCTGCAGCGTCGGCACATCGAAAGCCGCGGCGGTCGCGGGGGCGTGTGCGCGCAGCCAGTCCTGCAGCACGGCTTCCGCGCGCAGCAGCGTCGGCATGACGGGCCAGAGGGTGTCGTCCAGGTCCAGGGTGAGTGCGGTGATCGTCATCGTCATGCCGGCAGTGTCGGCGAGAATGCACGCGCCATGAAAACCCAACCCGAACCCGAATACCGCCACGGCAGCCCGGCCCGTGTCGGCGTGCTGCTTGTCAACCTCGGCACGCCCGACGCCCCGACCGCGCCCGCGGTGCGGCGCTATCTGGCGCAGTTCCTCAGCGACCAGCGGGTGGTGGAGATTCCGCCAGCGGTGTGGAAGCCGATCCTGCACGGCATCATCCTGCGCACCCGCCCGGCCAAGTCGGCGGCCAAGTACGCCAGCATCTGGACGCCCGAAGGCTCGCCGCTGGCGGTCTGGACCCGCAAGCAGGCCGAGCTGCTGCAGGCCAACGCCACCGCCCACGGGCTGGCGCTCACCGTGCGCCACGCCATGCGCTACGGCAATCCGTCCATCGCCAGCGAACTGGATGCGCTGAAGGCCGCCGGCTGCGACCGCATCCTGGTCGTGCCGATGTACCCGCAGTATTCCGGCACGACCACCGCCAGCGTGATGGACGACGTGCACCACTGGCAGCTCCGCCAGCGCACGCTGCCCGAACTGCGCTGGGTGCGCCAACACCACGACGACGAGGGCTACATCGAGGCCCTCGCCCGGCGCGTGCAGGACCACTGGGCGCGCGAAGGCCGCGGCGACCACCTGCTGCTGAGCTTCCACGGCGTGCCCGAGCGCACGCTGACGCTGGGCGACCCCTACCACTGCCACTGCTACAAGACGGCGCGCCTGCTAGGCGAGCGGCTCGGCCTGGGCAAGGACGCGCTGTCGCTGAGCTTCCAGAGCCGCTTCGGCAAGGCCAAGTGGCTGGAGCCGTACACCGAACCGACCCTGCAGGTGCTGGCGAAGAAGGGCGTCCGGCATCTGCAGATCTTCTGCCCGGGCTTCCCCGCGGACTGCCTGGAGACGCTGGAGGAGATCGCCATCGAGGGTCGCCAGGTGTTCCTGACCGCGGGCGGCCAGCGCTACGACCACATCCCCTGCCTGAACGACCACCCGGCCTGGATCGACGCGCTGCGCGGTCTGGTCGAGCGCAGCACGGCGGGCTGGGCGGTGCGGGTGGACGCGCAGCCGCGTGCCGCCGAGCTGGAAAGCCAGCGCCAGCGTGCGCTCGCGCTGGGCGCCAAGGCCTGAGGCTACAGCGCCCGCAGCACGGCCCGCACCGGCGAGGCGTCCGCCAGCACCAGCTTCAGCGGCAAGGCGATCAGCTCGTAGTCGCCCGCGGGCACGGCGTCCAGCACCAGGTTCTCCAGCACGCGCAGATCCAGTTGCAAGAGACGCTGGTGGCTGTCCAGCGTCTGGCTGGACGCCGGATCGACGGACGGTGTGTCGATGCCCACCAGGCGCACGCCCTGACCCGCCAGCCAGTCGAGCGTCTCCGGGGCGAAGGCAGCGAAGTCCTCGGTCCAGACGGTGGCCGCCTGCACGCAGGTGCGCACCAGCACACGCGGCGGCAGGCCGTCGGCCGAATGCCGCAGATGTTCCGGCCGGATCAGCGGCCCGCAACCGATGGCATGGACCACGCGACACGGACCGAGGAACGGCGCCAGATCGACTTCGCCGATCGAGGGTGCCCCTTCTGCGTAGTGCAACGGTGCATCGGCGTGGGCACCGGTGTGGGGAGACAGCGTGATCGCGCTGACATTGACCGGGCTGCCAGGGCCGAGCCTGGCCGTCCAGCGCTGGGTGTAGGACTGGTCGCCTGGGTACACCGGTGTGGCCGGACCGATGGCCGGCGAGATGTCCCACAGGCGCCGCGCGGTCACGGCGCGGGCGTGGCCTGTGGTGTGGACACCAGCACGTCGAAGGCGCTGAAGGCCTGCGCCAGATCGCTGAACACACCCTTGTCCATCGGCGACAGTGGCGCCACGGACGCGGTCGTGGAAATTTCGGGGGTATCCAGCGGCAGGCTGAGTTGCGGCGGGGAGCCAAGCGATGCGATGTCACCCATCGACACGAAGACCACGCCAGCGAGCGCGGCCGCCGCATCCAGCCGCGGCGCCTCACCCACCAGCGACGCCTGCCGCACTACGGCCAGCGCCACCAGTTGCCGCTGCTCGCGGCTGGCGCGGGTCCAGCGGTCATCGTCGCTTGTGCTGGCGAAGGTGTGCAAGCGCACCAGTTCGCGGGCGGCGCGTTCGTCGAAGGCCGCGACTTCCACCGGCCGTGCCGTCCGCAACGCCTTGAACGCGGCGTCGCCCGCCGGTCCGGTCTCGATCAGCCAGTCTGCGAGCACCGCCGCCGGGACCAGCAGCGCGGCACGCTGCCGCTGGGCCTCGGCCAGCCAGGCCAGGCGGTGCTCGTCGTGGGCCGGGTCACTGTCCAGGCGCAGCAGCCAGGACAGCGCGTCCGCATCGAGGAGACACCGCAGCATGCATCAACCTTTCTTCCGCAGCTTCATCAGGCGCGGCAAGACCAGCACCATCAGCACCACCACCAGCAGCACCGCCGACATCGGACGCTCCAGGAACACGCCCCACTTGCCTTCGCCGATGGACAGCGCGTTGCGCATCTGCGCTTCGGCGAGCGGGCCGAGGATCATGCCGACGATCACCGGTGCGGTCGGGAAGCTGAAGCGGCGCATCGCCACCCCCAGCAGACCGATGGCGTACATCAGCAGCAAGTCGAACGAGCTTTGGCGCATGCCGTAGACGCCCACCGTCGCGAAGATCAGGATGCCCGCGTAGAGGTAGCTCTTCGGGATCTTCAGCAGCTTGACCCACAGCCCCACCAGCGGCAGGTTCAGGATCAGCAGCATCACGTTGCCGATGTAGAGCGAGGCGATCAGCGCCCAGACCAGCTTGGCGTTGGTGTCGAAGAGCTGCGGCCCAGGCTGGATGCCGTAGTTCTGGAACGCACCGAGCAGGATCGCGGTCGTGTTCGAGGTCGGAATGCCCAGCGTCAGCAGCGGGATCAGCGTCGCGGTGATCGCGGCGTTGTTGGCCGCTTCCGGGCCGGCCACGCCTTCGATCGCGCCAATGGTGCCGAACTCTTCCGGGTGCTTCGACAGCTTCTTCTCGGCGGCGTAGCTGAGGAAGGTCGGGATCTCGCTGCCGCCGGCCGGGATCGTGCCGAAGGGGAAGCCGATCGCCGTCGCCCGCAGCCACGCCGGCCACGAGCGGCGCCACTCCTCGCGGGTCATGTGGACCGAGCTGAGGGCGTTCTGCGTTTCCTGCTCGCCGCCCTGGAACAGCACCGCGTACAGCGCCTCGGCCACCGCGAACAGGCCGACCGCGACCAGCACGACCTCCATGCCGTCCATGAACTCGGGCACGCCGCCGGTGTAACGCGCCTGGCCGGAGATCTGGTCGATGCCGATCAGGCCCATCGCCAGGCCGATGCCGAGTGCGGTCAGGCCACGCAGCGTGCTCTGGCCGAGCACGGCGCTGACGGTGCAGAAGGCCAGCAGCATCAGCATGAAGTATTCCGGCGGGCCGAGGCGGATGGCGTAGGTCGCCACGATCGGCGCGAACAACGTCACCAGCACGGTGGCGATGGTGCCGGCGACGAACGATCCGATCGCCGCCGTGGCCAGCGCCGCACCCGCCCGGCCGTTCTTGGCCATCTTGTTGCCTTCGAGCGCGGTGACCATCGACCCGGCCTCGCCGGGCGTGTTCAGCAGGATCGACGTGGTCGAGCCGCCGTACATCGCGCCGTAGTAGATGCCGGCGAAGAAGATCATCGACGCCGTCGGCTCCACCTTCAGCGTGATCGGCAGCAGCATCGCCACCGCCGTCGCCGGGCCGATGCCGGGCAGCACGCCGACCGCAGTCCCCAGCGTGCAGCCCACCAGCGCCCACAGCAGGTTGATCGGCGTGCCCGCCGTCAGGAAGCCCTGCATGAGCTGGTCCCAGATGTGCATCATGTCCATCACAGCCATCCCGTCGAGGTGAGTCCGGGCAGGCTGATCGCCAGCGCCTTCGTGAACATCCAGTAGACCGGCGCCGCGATGGCCATGCCGATCAGCGTGTCGGTGATCCAGGCGCGCGGGCTCAGGTCCAGCCGCCCTTCCGACGCCTTGAAGCCGCGCACCGCCAGCACGAAGCACAGCGCACAACTGAAGATGAAACCGATCGTCGTGATCAGCAGGGCATTGAGGACGATGCCGGCGGTGACCCAGGCGAAGCCGGGCCAGTCGCCCTGGTCGGCACCGTCGGTCTCCTCCATGTCGCGGAAGCCGCCGCTGCGGGCTTCCCAGACCAGCCAGACGCCGCACAGGCCGAGCAGGCCCGACACCACCCAGGGAAGGAAATTGGGGCCGACACCAGCGTAGCCCGCATCGGAAGAAATGGAGGTTGCCCCCCATGCCAGGCCCAGGGCCAGCACCACCACCCCGGCACCGAGCCAGGTCTGGTGGCGCCGGGCGTCGGCCGGCAGAGCGTCACGCGCAATGTCAGCCATGGCTCAGATCATCCCTGCCTTGACCATCGTGACCCGCAGCGACGCGAACTCGCGCTCGACGAACTCGTCGAAGGCGGGGCCGGCCAGCCAGGCGTCGGTCCAGCCGTTCTTTTCCAGCGCTTCGGCCCAGCCCTTGGACTTGACGGTCTTTTGCAGCAGGTCGGTCAGTGCCTTGCGCTGCGCGGGGGTGATGCCGGGGGCGCCGTAGACGCCGCGCCAGTTGCCGATCTCGACGTTGTAGCCCAGCTCCTTCATCGTCGGCACGGTCGGCGCGATCTTCAGGCGGGTCGGCGAGGTGGCGCAGATCGGCCGCATCTTGCCGGAATCGATGTATTGCTGGAACTCGCTGTAGCTGCTGCCACCGACCGAGACGTTGCCGCCCAGGATGGCCGCGATCGCCTCGCCGCCGCCACGGAAGGGGACGTAGTTGATCTTGGTCGCATCGACACCGATCTCGCGGGCGAGCATGGCGGCGGCAATGTGTTCGGTCGATCCGCGCGAACCGCCGCCCCACTTGACGCTGCCGGGGTCTTTCTTCACCGCCTCGACCACGTCCTTCAGGGTCTTGAACGGCGAATCGACCGGCACGACGAAGACGTTGTATTCGCTGGTCAGGCGAGCCACCGGGGTCGCGGCGCTCAGCGACACTGGCGGCTTGCCAGTGATGATGCCGCCGATCATGACGGCGCCCATCACCATCAGCGTGTTCGGATCGCCCTTGCTGCCGTTGACGAACTGCGCCAGGCCGATGGCGCCAGCGGCACCGCCCTTGTTCTCGTACTGCACGGTGCTGAGCGCACCGGCGTCCTGCATCGCCTTGCCCAGTGCGCGACCAGTGCCGTCCCAGCCACCGCCCGGGTTGGCGGGGATCATCATCTTGAGGTTGATGTCAGCGGCTTGCGCGGGCAGCACGCCGGCGGCGGCCATGGCCGCCAGGGACTTGAGGAAGGTGTCGCGACGCATGGGGGAACTCCTGGATGGATGGTGGTGAGATGGACACGGGGGATGTTGGCTGCACTGTCTGTCAAACGGCTGTCCGCCGACCTAGGGGAAATGCGGAGTTCCGCTCGAACAATGTCCGGTAGCCGACGCGCTAGGCTTGCACCATGAAACTGCTGCTGATCGAAGACAACGCCACGATGCAGACCACGCTGCGCCGGGCCTTCGAGCGGCGCGGCATCCAGGTCGTCGGCTGCGACGACGGGGCCCGCGCACTCGACCGCTGGGAGGCGAGCCAGCCCGATGTCGTGCTGCTCGACCTGAGCCTGCCCGGACTGGACGGCCTCGAAGTGCTCAGCCGCGCCCGCAGCGCCGGCTGGACCACCCCCGTGATGATCCTCACCGCCCGCGGCACCGTGGGCGACCGCATCCTCGGATTGAACACGGGCGCGGACGACTACCTCGCCAAGCCCTTCGATCTGGACGAACTGGAGGCACGGGTGCGGGCGCTCGTGCGCCGATCCGGTGTGCTGCCCGGCGGGCCGAGCCGCCAGCCGGACGCCTTCTGCGGCCTGCATGTCGATGCCGACAGCGGCGCCGTTTACCTGCACAACGCGCCGATGGAGTTGACCGCACGCGAACTCGCGCTGATGCGCGCCCTGCTCGCCCGGCCCGGCCACGCGGTGGCGCGCGAGCGGCTGTTCGAGCTGGTCTTCCCTGGCGAAGTGGATGTGCAGGCCGAAGCGATCGAGGTGGTCGTCTACCGCCTGCGCAAGAAACTCGCCCAGACCGGCGCGCAACTCGTCACGCTGCGCGGTCTGGGCTATCTGCTCAAGGCCGTGTCCTGACCTCCATGCCAGAACCTCTGTCGCTCCTGGAACGCTGGCACCGGTTGCACGAACACCTGTCGCTGCGCGCCTACCTGCTGCTGGGCATCCTCGGGCCGGTCGTGCTGCTGGTGCTGCTCAACACGGTCAGCGTCTACCGCGAGGCGCTGGAATCGGCCGACACTGCCTACGACCGCACGCTGCTGGCCTCGGCCAAGTCGATCGGCGAGCACCTGGACATCGCCCGTGACACCAGCAGCGGCAGCGGTACCGGCACCCTCGTCACCGCCACGGTGCCCTACTCCGCGCTCGAAGCCTTCGAGGCCGACAACCGCAGCCGGATGTACTTCCGCGTCAGCGACATGCAGGGCCGGATGATCTCGGGGTTCGAGGACTTGCCGGTCTGGCACGGCCAGCTGCCCGCGCGCAGTGTCTATGCGGCGCTGGTCGATTTCTACGACGCCGAGTTCCGCGGCCAGCCGGTGCGCGTGGCGGTGCTGCTGCAGCCGGTGGCCGGGCGCGAGGGCGTCGGCATGGCCACGATCCAGGTCGCCGAGACCTTGGAGCTGCGCCACACGCTGGCCCGCGCGCTGCTGCTGGGCACGTTGTGGCGCCAGGCGGCGCTGATCGCGGTGATCGCGGGGGTAGTGGTCTGGGTGGTGCAGCGGGCGACACGGCCGGTGCGCCAGCTCAGCGCCCAGCTGCAACAGCGCGGCGACGGCGACCTGACTCCCCTGCTGGCTGACGAGGCGCCGCGCGAACTGCAGCCACTGATCGACGCCAACAACGCCATGATGGCGCGGCTGGCCCAACTGCTCGACCACCAGAAACGCTTCGTGCGCGACGCCTCGCACCAGTTGCGCACACCGCTGGCCGTGCTGAAAACACAGGTTCAGTCCGCCCGCCGAGGCGACATCGACGCCCGGCAGGCGCTGGCCGAGATCGAGCACACCGTGGACGGTGCCACAGAGCTGGCCAACCAGATGCTCGCACTGGCCAAGGTCGAACAACTGCGCCACCAGGGGCAGGCGCCGGTGCTGGACTGGGACCACCTGGTGCGCGATGTGGCGCTCGATCTTTCCGCGCTGATCGCCGACCACGGGCTGGAATTCTCGATCGAGACCGAGACAGCGCCCGTGCGCGCCCACGCCTGGGCGCTGCGCGAGCTGGTGCGCAACCTGCTGCACAACGCCATCAAGAACACCCCTGAAGGATCCGCACTGGCCGTGCGGTTGCGCAGCGACGCGCGCCACGCCGCGCTGACCATCACCGACAGTGGCCCCGGCATCTCGGCCGCCCAGCGCGAGCACCTGTTCCGCCCCTTCGCGGCCGGTCGCAGCGGCGACAATCTCCGCTCCGGCGCCGGTCTGGGGCTGGCGATCTGCCAGGAGATCGTGCAGTCGCTCGGCGGCGCGCTGGTGCTGGACAATCGACTCGCCCCCGACGGACACATCACCGGGCTGGACGCCACGGTGCGACTTCCCCTGGCCAATCCACCACTTCCCGACCCTGACGCCAGCCGATGAGCAGCAAGTCCCGCCCTCCTGCCCCGCCCGCGCCGACACCCGGACAGCGCCTCGACAAGTGGCTCTGGGCCGCGCGGTTCTTCAAGACCCGCACCCTCGCCGGTGACGAGATCGAGCGTGGCCGGGTGCTGGTCAATGCGCAGCACGCCAAGCCTTCGCGGGAAGTCCGCCCCGGTGATCGGCTGAGCTTGCGGCAGGGCAACAGCCCGGTGCCGCGCGAGGTGCAGGTACTGGGCCTGTCGGAGGCGCGCGGCCCGGCGCCGCAAGCGCAACTGCTGTATGCCGAAACACCGGAAAGCCTCGCCGCCCAGGCCGATTGGCAGGTGCGCCGGCCCTATGCGGTCGATCCCGCTGTGGCGATGGACCAAGGCCGTCCGACCAAGGCCGACCGCCGCCAGCTCGTCGAGTGGCAACGCTGGAGTGCCTCGCTCGACGAGGACACCTGAGCGTGCCGGAAACACGCTCGGCGTGGCTCAGGAACCCGACTTGCGCAGCTTGATCTTGCGCGCTGCCATCTGCAGCCCGTCCAGCGACAGGGTACCTTCGACCTCGATTTCGCGCGATGTACCCACCAGCGCGACCAGCCCGGCGACCGTCAGTGCATCACCGAAGTAGGTCTGGTCGGTCCAGGTGACCGTCAGCACCGGGTCGCCAGGCTGGCGGCGCAACGTGAGCTTGCGCGTCGCGGCATCCACACTGAGCACAACCCCATGACGCTCCAGCCGGCTCTTCGTGCCCGCAGGTTCCTGTTCACAGGTGATTGAACCGGCGGTCAGGCCCTGCGCGGTGGCACTGCCCTTGACCTCGACAAACAGCCCGTCCGCCAGCGTGGTGGCGCGGCAGCCGGTGAGATCGATGCGCGTCGAGGCCGCCACCGACACCGTGGTGTCGCGCAGGCGGAAGGTGCGTGCGGTGGCCGACCAGTCATCCAGCGTGCCACGCAACTCGGCGCTGACGGTGGCCGACGTGAGGCGCTCGATGCGAGTCGCCAGCCATCGGCCGCCGCTGTTCAGCGTGGCCGTGACCTGTACATAGCTGCCGTCGGTGACCGCCTGCCCGGCCGGCACGGTCTGGGTGTCGGCGTTGACCAGCAGCGCCACGCCGTCCAGATCGAAGGAGACGCCGGTCGAACCACCGACCAGACCTGCTCGGCGCAAGGTGCTGCCCGCGCTGCCTGCGCCACTGCTGGCATCACCGACCGCCATCACCTGCACCTTGCTGGCGCCCAGGCCCAGCGTGGCCGGATCGAAGGCCGACTCGGCCGCGAACACGGTCACCGCGCGGCCCTCCACCAGACCGATGCCCGGGGGCAGCAGCGCGGCTTCCGAGGGCAGTTGCACCGTCAGAGCGCCCAGCCGGAAACTGCGCGCCCCGCCACTGCCGACGGGCGAGAGCGCCGCCACCGTGCCGCTGACCCGCACGCCAGACAGCGTGCTGCGCGGCGCGATGCGCGTGGCAACGAGGCGCACGTCACCGGTCCCGGCCCCGGTCCGCTGTGTCAGCGCGTGCACCTCGACTGCATCGCCCAGCCGCACGTCCGCCAGGCTGTTCAGCGGCGTCTCGAACACGGTGACCGGACCACGCGCCGGGTCGCTGTTGACCGTGACCGTCTGGCCCAGCACGCCCAGCGTATCCGCGGTGCGCTCGTTCACGCGGCCCACCACGCCCGGCAGCAACTCCACGCGCTGCAGCACCTGCGCGCCGGTCGCGTCGACGCCGAACTCCAGCGACACCCGGTGGCCCAGGCGCACATCACCGACGTCGGACTCGGTGCCGTTGCGGCTGATCTCGATCTGCGCCGCGCTGTCGTCATGCCGCGTGCCATCGACGATCACGCTGCCCAGGCCTGACACCGTGCCGACGCTGAGGCCCACCAGCACTGGACTGCCCGTGCCGTTGGTGCCCACGCTGCCGCCACCGCAGGCCACCAGCGCAGCCAGCACCAGCCCCACCACCGTCGCCGCCAGACCGGCCCGTCGCATCGCCGTGCGCATCATTCAGTTCTCCCCGAAGTGTTCGACGCATTCGACGTTGTCGATTTGCTCACTTCAAGATGGTAATAAATCCCGAAGCGCACACGGGTGTTGCGGTCCTCGGAAGGAGCGGATGTCGGCTGCTGACCACGCCCGGCATCCAGCGCGAGGCGCGCACGCGCCTCGCGCACCATGCCCTCCAGCGCCACGCCCCAGAGCGCGCGCGCAACCTCGCCCAGTTGTGCCGCCGATTCCGCACTCAGGCCGTCGGCGTAGACACTCTGCTCCAGCTGCCGCTGCGCAGGGGTATCGGCACGCAAGTTGTGTACGGCCGCCGCGATGTGGTCGGCCACGTTCACGGCCATCGTGCGCACGGCCGCCGGGTCGTGTACCGGTGGCACAAAGCGGTCAGACAGCAAGCGCACCTGCTCGGGCTGCACTTCGACCAGCTCCAGCCGCTCCAGCTCTTCAAGCAGGGTGCGGGGATGCACGTCACGCGAGGCCTCGCGGGCCAGCGCCTCGAAGCTCGGCGCCGGCCCGTGGCGCGGCAGTTGGCGGCGGACCTCGCCAGCCAGCATGCGGTAATCGGGGTCCGTGATCCACTGGGTGAACAGCGTGGCAGCCGGCGTCGGCGCCAGGCGCGGCGCACTCGGCAACACGCCAGTGGGCTCGTGGTGGGCCTCCATGTAGGCGCGCACTTCCTTGCGGTGGACGCCGGTCAGCACGCTGAGCGCGGAATCGGTCACCCGGCGACCGCGCCGACCCAGGTCGTCATGGGCTTCGGACAGGTAGACACCACGCAAGGTGCGGACCAGCGCATTCAGCGGTATTCCCTGTACCAGCAGCCAGCGCACCAGGGGCGCCAGCATCACGGCAACATCGTCGAGTGCCTGCTCGGCAGGGGTGGGCGAGATCGGATCGGTCATCTTCGGAAAATACAGCCGCCCACCAGAGGGGGCGGTCAAGCCGCAAGTGTGACAGTTCTCACACCGTAACCTTGTGGCGAATCGTCAACTTCTGTCACACGCCCCCTTGAAGTCTGGAGGGACATCCTCATTTCGCAATCCAGTTGTTGCAATAACAGGCCAGGAAACGCCCCATGTCCGACACCCTGAACTCCGCGCCCTACCAAGACACCGAGCCCGCGTCGCTGAACACAGCCACTGCCGAACCAGTTGAAGCCGCGGCCAGCGAAGCCGCCGCCCGCATCGCCGAACTCGAAGCCAGGAACGTCGAACTCGCCGACGCTTACCTGCGCGCCAAGGCCGAGGCCGACAACACCCGCCGCCGCGCTGACGAAGAAATCGCCAAGTCGCGCAGGTTCGCGGTCGAGGGTTTCGCCGAGAGCCTGCTGCCGGTGAAGGACAGCCTCGAAGCCGCGCTGGCCACCCACGCCAGCGGCCAGGGCTCGCCGGAGCAGGTGCTCGAAGGCGTGAACATCACGCTGCGCCAGCTCGTGCAGGCGCTGGAGCGCAACAAGGTCGTCGAGATCAGCCCGCCGGTCGGCACCAAGTTCGACCCGCACCAGCACCAGGCCATCAGCGTGGTCCCCGCCGACCAGGACGCCAACACCGTCGTGATGGTGCTGCAGAAGGGCTACCTCATCGCCGAGCGGGTGCTGCGCCCAGCGCTGGTCACCGTGGCGGCGCCGAAGTAAGACGATCCCAGCACGTTCGGGCCTTGAAACCGGCCCGATCAGCCACAAATCACAGACAACCAAGCAATTTCCGGAGCATCCGCATCATGGGCAGAATCATCGGCATCGACCTCGGCACCACCAACTCGTGCGTGGCCATCATGGAAGGCAACACCACGAAGGTGATCGAGAACAGTGAAGGCGCGCGCACGACGCCGTCCATCATTGCGTACCAGGAAGACGGCGAGATCCTCGTCGGCGCCTCGGCCAAGCGCCAGGCGGTGACCAACCCGCGCAACACGCTGTACGCGGTCAAGCGCCTGATCGGTCGCAAGTTCACCGAGAAGGAAGTGCAGAAGGACATCGACCTGATGCCCTACACCATCGCGCCCGCCGACAACGGTGACGCCTGGGTGGAAGTGCGCGGCAAGCGCATGGCCCCGCCGCAGGTCTCGGCCGAAGTGCTGCGCAAGATGAAGAAGACCGCCGAGGACTACCTGGGCGAAGAAGTGACCGAGGCCGTGATCACGGTGCCGGCCTACTTCAACGACGCCCAGCGCCAGGCCACCAAGGACGCCGGCCGCATCGCCGGTCTGGATGTCAAGCGCATCATCAACGAGCCAACCGCCGCGGCCCTGGCCTTCGGTCTGGACAAGCACGGCAAGGGCGACCGCAAGATCGCGGTGTACGACCTGGGTGGCGGCACGTTCGACGTGTCCATCATCGAGATCGCCGACGTCGATGGCGAAATGCAGTTCGAGGTGCTGTCCACCAACGGCGACACCTTCCTGGGCGGCGAGGACTTCGACCAGCGCATCATCGATTTCATCGTCACCGAGTTCAAGAAGGAACAGGGCGTCGATCTGACCAAGGACGTGCTGGCCCTGCAGCGCCTGAAGGAAGCCGCCGAGAAGGCCAAGATCGAGCTGTCGAACTCGTCGCAGACCGACGTGAACTTGCCGTACATCACGGCCGACGCCTCGGGCCCGAAGCACCTGAACATCAAGCTGACCCGCGCCAAGCTGGAGTCGCTGGTGGAAGAGCTGATCGAGCGCACGATCGCCCCCTGCCGCACCGCGATGAAGGATGCCGGCGTGGCCGTCAGCGCCATCGATGACGTGATCCTGGTCGGCGGCATGACCCGCATGCCCAAGGTGCAGGACAAGGTCAAGGAGTTCTTCGGCAAGGAGCCGCGCAAGGACGTGAACCCGGATGAAGCCGTGGCTGTCGGCGCCGCGATCCAGGGCCAGGTGCTGGGCGGCGACCGCAAGGACGTGCTGCTGCTGGACGTGACGCCGCTGAGCCTGGGCATCGAGACCCTGGGCGGCGTGATGACCAAGATGATCACCAAGAACACGACCATCCCGACCAAGTTCGCGCAGACCTTCTCGACCGCGGACGACAACCAGCCGGCCGTGACGATCAAGGTGTTCCAGGGCGAGCGCGAAGTGGCGGTCGGCAACAAGCTGCTGGGCGAGTTCAACCTCGAAGGCATCCCGCCGGCCCAGCGTGGCACGCCGCAGATCGAGGTCAGCTTCGACATCGACGCCAACGGCATCCTGCACGTCGGTGCCAAGGACAAGGCCACCGGCAAGGAAAACAAGATCACCATCAAGGCCAACTCGGGCATCTCGGAAGAAGAGATCCAGAAGATGGTGCACGATGCCGAGGTGAACGCCGCCGAGGACAAGAAGAAGGTCGAGATCGTCCAGTCGAAGAACCAGGGCGACGCGATGGTCCACTCGGTGCGCAAGTCGCTGACGGACTACGGCGACAAGCTCGATGCGGGCGAGAAGGACAAGATCGAAGCTGCGATCAAGGCTGTCGAGGAAGCCATCAAGGGCGACGACAAGGAAGCCATCGAAGCCAAGACCAACGAGCTGATGGCCGCCAGCCAGAAGCTCGGCGAGAAGATGTACGCCGACATGCAGGCCCAGCCGGGCGCAGCGGGTGCAGCAGGCGCCGGTGCGGCCGGTAGCGGCGAAGCACCGAAGTCGGATCCGAGCAACCCGGACGTTGTCGACGCCGAGTTCAAGGAAGTGAAGAAGTGATCGGCTGATCCACCGTCACGGTGGTCCCCCGCCGCGTTCGAGACTGGTGCTGCCTGCAGCACTTTTTGCTCGGCGCGGCGTTCCTGTTTCAAAAGCCCGCCTCTGAATCCTCTGAACATTCGGAACGGGCTTGCTGCTGTCGGAACCGTCCATGGCAAAGCGTGACTATTACGAGACCCTCGGCGTCGCCAAGAACGCGAGCGAGGACGAGATCAAGAAGGCCTACCGCAAGATGGCCATGAAGCACCACCCGGACCGCAACCAGGGTGACGGCGCCAAGGCGTCCGAGGAGAAATTCAAGGAGGTCAAGGAGGCCTACGAGATGCTCTCCGACGCCCAGAAGCGCCAGGCGTACGACCAGTTCGGTCACGCGGGTGTCGATCCGAATGCCGGCGGCTTCCGCGGCGGTCCGGAGGGCTTCGGCGGCAATGGCGGTTTCGCCGAGGCCTTCGGCGACATCTTCGGCGACATCTTCAGCCAGGGCGGCGGTGGCGGTGGCCAGCGGCGCAGCGGCCAGCAGGTCTACCGCGGCGCGGACCTGTCGTACGCGATGGAGATCACGCTCGAAGAGGCGGCACTCGGCAAGGAAGCCCAGATCCGCATCCCCACCTGGGAAGAGTGCGACACCTGCCACGGCAGCGGTGCCAAGCCCGGCACCAGCGCCAAGACCTGCACGACCTGCCACGGCGCGGGCACGGTGCATCTGCGCCAGGGCTTCTTCAGCATCCAGCAGACCTGCCCGCACTGCCACGGCACCGGCAAGATCATTCCCGAGCCCTGCACCACCTGCAACGGCCAGGGCAAGGTCAAGAAGCAGAAGACGCTGGAGGTGAAGATCCCCGCCGGCATCAACGAAGGCCAGCGCATCGCCCTGCGCGGCCATGGCGAACCCGGCACGCAGGGTGGTCCTGCCGGTGACCTGTACGTCGAGATCCGCATCAAGGCGCACGACATCTTCGAGCGCGACGGCGACGACCTGCATTGCACCGTGCCGATCAGCGTCATCACCGCCGCGCTCGGCGGTTCGGTGTCGGTCCCGACGCTGGGGGGCGAGGCCGAGATCGAACTGCCCGAAGGCACCCAGCACGGCAAGACCTTCCGCCTGCGCGGCAAGGGCGTGAAGGGCATCCGCTCGAACTACCCCGGCGACCTGTACTGCCACATCCAGATCGAGATCCCGATCAAGCTCAGCGAGCACCAGCGCAAGCTGCTCAAGGAGCTGGACGAGTCGCTCAAGAAGGGCGGCGACAAGCACTCGCCGACCGCCAAGAGCTGGACCGACCGGATGAAGGACTTGTTCAAGTAAGCTGCCCCCATGTCCGATCGATTCCTGAACACCGACAAGGTCGATGACCTGCTCGACACGCTCTTCCTGCACGAGGACGTGCGTGTCGATCTCGTCTCCCGACTGCGGGGGCTGGTGCTGGCGGCCGATCCCGCCATCTGCGAAGAGGTGAAGTACGGCGGGATCCTGTTCTCCGCCGGCTCGCCCTTCTGCGGCATCTTCTCGCATCCGCGGCACGTGATGCTGGAGTTCAGCCGCGGGGCAGAACTCTCGGATCCGGGCCACCTGCTGGAAGGCGACGGCAAGAAGCGCCGCCACCTCAAGCTGACGGTGCCGACCGACCTCAAGCGCAAGAAGGTGCGGGAATTCGTGCTCCAGGCACTGGCCGCCACGGTCACCGTGCCACGCCAGCGCATGGCGAAAAAGCCACGCCCCTGAGCACCGCCAGCGCGCACGCATCAACGCGCTGGGGTACCGTGCAGCTTCCACCATCCAGGGACTGCCCGTGACCTCCTCCGCACACCGCTCGCTCGCCGACATCCAGCGGCAGATTCACGCGCTGGGAGCCGCCGTCCCCTTCGTCGTGAACCACCGCCTCACGCGGATCGCGGCGGCCGGCGCACAGCCTTCGGCCATCGACCAGCAAGAGTTCACCGCGATGGGAATGGAAAAGCTGGCCGCGTTGCAGGAGTCGATGCAGGCGATGACGCTGGCCAGCCTCGATGCCTCGCAGAAGCTCGCCACCGTCTACGCGCACTGGGCCGCGGCCCCCTGGTCGATGCGGCCGTCCCAGACCGCCTGGACGCTGATGACCGACACGCCGCTGGCCGTGCTGAGTGCCGGCCTGAGCCCGGTCAGCGAGCGTGCTGGCGACAACGCGCGGCGCCTGGGTCAGCAGCCCGGCAGCACACCATAAAGGCAGGCCTGGTCGCGGCCGGCACGTTTGGCCCGGTACATCGCCATGTCGGCGTTCTTCAGCAACTGCACGGCCTCGCGGCCATCGTCCGGGTAGAGCGCGATGCCGATACTGGTCGACAGCGACACGGCGCGGTCGTCCAGCTGGAAGGGCTGGCGCATGACCTGACCGATCCGGCAGGCCACGACCAGCGCATCCTCCGGCCCGGTGATGTCCAGGAGCAGTGCGGTGAATTCGTCGCCACCGAGCCGGGCAAACTCGATCTCCAGACCACCCGGGCTGGCGCGCGAGACCATGTCGGCCGGGCGCAATTCCAGGCGGAAACGGTCGGCGGCGGTCTGCAGGATGGTGTCACCGGCACCGTGTCCCAGGGTGTCGTTGACCCCCTTGAAGCCGTCGAGGTCCATGAACAGCACGGCCATCTTCTGGCCCGTGCGCTCGGCGCGGCCGATCTCGCGGCTGACGCGCTCCATGAACGACGGCCGGTTCGGCAAGCCGGTGAGGCTGTCGAAATAGGCAGCGCGGGCGACACGCAGCTCGGCTTCCTTGCGTGCCGTGATGTCGCGCGCGAGGGCGATGACCCGCGGTGTCTGGCCCGCAGTCAAGGCCTTGCGTGCCACGGACAGCTCGAACCAGCAGCGGCCCTGGGGCAAGGTCAGCTCGTACTGTTTGCCGAAGGACGTGCCCTGCTCCAGGGCCACCTGCAGCGCCGACAGGCTCACGGCCGCTGCCGCCGCCGGCAGCACCTCGGTCAGCAATCGCCCGACGAAGCGCTCGGGCGGAAGCATGAGCAGATCCGACGACGGTGAATGGCATTCGATGAACCGCCCCTCATGGTCCAGCTCGAACAGCAGGTCCGGAATGGCCGCCAGCACCGCGGCATGGCGCGCCTGGGCCTGCTGCAGTTCCAGCAAGGCCTGATAGCCGCGCAGCAGGTAGCGCACACGGTGCCCGACCAGCGCCCAGTTCAGCGGCTTGGCAATGAAGTCGGTGGCGCCCGCCTCGTAGGCATGGTCGACCGATTGCAGGTCGTCCATGCCAGTGACCATGACGATGGGCAGCAACTCGCCCGCCTCGGCGCGCAGCCCCGCGCAGACGTCATAGCCACTGAGGCCGGGCATCTCGACATCCAGCATCACCAGATCGAAAGCCTCGGCGCGGAACTGGCGCAGCGCGTCCTCGCCATCGACGGCCAGCACGACCTCGTGGCCGGCCTTGCGCAAGGCGGCGCGCATCAGCAAACGTGCGGTCAGATCGTCATCGACGACCAGGATACGGGTGCGTGCAGGCGTCATGAGGGTTCCTTCATCAGCTCGCGCAGCGCCGCCAGCGCCCGCACATGCTCGCGGCGCACCGGCGTGATCAGGTTCTGCGCGTCGGCGAGGCGCTCGTCGCGGGCGCATTGCTCCAGTTCCCGGTGGCCTGCGGACAGGGCCAGTGCACCGACATTGGCTGCACTCGACTTCAGCGCATGCGCCACCTGCCCGAGCACGCGCAGGTCACCGTCGGCCAGCGCCGCCTCGATGCGGACCATGGCCGGCTCGGCGCTCGCCAGGAAGGCTTCGAAGATCTCCCGCGCCAGGTCCAGGCTGCCAGATTCGTCCAGCTCGCGCAGGGTCTCGATCACCTTGTGGTCGATGGCCGGCACCTCCTGCGGCGTGGCCGGCAGCCAGCGCACCAGCACCGCGCGCAGGGTTGCCAGCGTGTAGGGCTTGGCAAGGAAGGCGTCCATGCCGACCTGGAGACAGCGCTGCTCGTCGCCCTGCATCGCATTGGCGGTCAGCGCGATGATCGGCAATCCCTTGCCCCGGTCGTCCGGGAGCGTCCGGATCGCGGCAGTGGCCTCGTAGCCGTCCATCACCGGCATCTGGCAGTCCATCAGCACCAGGTCGAAGGTCTGCGTGCGCACCAGTTCCAGCGCCTCGGCGCCGTCGTTGGCCAGCTCCATCGACAGACCCAGCTTGCGCAGCATGGCCTTCGCGACACCCTGGTTGACGGGGTTGTCCTCGACGAGCAGCACGCGGCCTTGCAGCGGTTGGACCGGTGCAGGCACCTGCCCCCCTGACGCCATTCCAGCGCCCTGCAGTGCAGCCGCCGCCGGTGTGCCGGCCTCCATCAGCGCGGTGACCACCCGCAGCAGATCGGCCCGGCGCACGGGCTTGTTCAGGTAGCGCAACACGCCGGACGCCTGCCGCGATGCCTGGTCGGCATTGGCGTAGGTGGAGCTGAGCATCATCAGGCGGGTGGTGGCCAGCTCGGGGTGGGCCTGGATCCGGGCGGCAAGCTGCAGGCCGTCCATGTGCGGCATGTGCATGTCGAGGATGCCGAGCTGGAACGGCACCCCCGACTGCGCGGCCTCGGCCATCAGCACCAGCGCCTCGGCGCCCCCTTCGACACAGCGCACCCGCAGGCCCCAGCCCATGAGCTGCTGCGACAGGATGTGGCGGTTGGTCTCGTTGTCGTCCACCACCAGGGCGCGCACGCCGTCGAGCGCACGCGGCGCCGGTGCGCGGCCGATCGCAGCGGCGGCCACCGGCAGACGCAGATCGATGCTGAACGTCGACCCCTGCCCCGGCACGCTGTCGACCCGGACCGTGCCGCCCAGCAGGTTCAGCAAGCGCCGGCAGATCGCCAGCCCCAGGCCCGTGCCGCCGAAACGCCGCGTGGTGGAACCATCGGCCTGCGAAAAGTGCTCGAAGATCCGCGCCTGGGCTTCGGGTGCGATGCCGATGCCCGTGTCCTCGACACTCACGCACACCGCCACCTCGCGCGCGCCCTGTTCGACCAGCCGCACGCGCACCACCACCTCGCCCTCGTCGGTGAATTTCACCGCGTTGCCAATCAGATTGGCAATGACCTGGCGCAGGCGGAACGGGTCGCTGCGCACGCCCAGCGGGGCGTCGTGCGGGATGACCTCCACCGCCAGCTCCAGCCCCTTGCGCTCGGCGGGCTGCACGAACATGGCCAGCGCGTCCTCCACCACATCGCAGAGGTTGAAGTCCACGGCCTCCAGCTCCAGGTGGCCGGACTCGATCTTCGAGAAATCGAGGATGTCGTTGATGACCCCGAGCAGATGGCGCCCGGAGGCTTCCACGGCCTCGGCCCAGCTGCGCTGGCGTGGATCGAGAACGCTGTCGAGGAGCAGCTCGTTCATGCCGAGCACCCCGTTCATCGGCGTGCGGATCTCGTGGCTCATCGTCGCCAGGAACTCGCTCTTGGCCTGGCTGGCGGCCTCGGCGGACTCCTTGGCGTGCTGCAGTTCGGCCGTACGCCGTTGCACCTGCTCCTCCAGGTGGTCGCGGTAGGCCGCCAGGCTGGTGTCGCGGTCGCAGATCTGGACCAGCATGTCGTTCAAGCCCCGTGCCAGCACGTCGAGTTCGGCGATGTCGCTGCCGCGGGCACGCAGGCGGTAATCGGCCTCGTCCGACACCCGCTCCATAAGCGTGTTCAAACCGGCCAGCGGCTCCAGCACGGACGCATTCAGATGGCGCAGCAACCACCGGCTGGCCACCAGCGCCAGCACCGCGGCCCCGAGCGTGAGCAGCACCTGCGCGGCCGTGCGCCGATACAGGCCGGCCAGCCCCACTTCCAGGTCGAGGTAACCCGACGCGGTCTGCTCGAACAGCACCGGCTGGCTCAACACCAGGCGATCGGACAGGAACTTGACCGATTGCGGCACGTGCCGGTGTTCGTCCAGGGGCGCAGGCATCGCAGCCGGGTCGCGCTGGTAGCGGGCGAACTCCTGCCCGTCGGGGGTGTGCAGGATGGCACCGAGCACTTCCGGCGAGTTGCGCAGCGACTGCAGCACCTCGCGCGCCGATTTGGCATCGTGGAACATCATTGACGCCGCGGCGTTTTCCACCAGCACCTTGGCCTGCACCCGGCCCGTACCGGTCAGGTCCAGCAGTCCGAGCGCGAAATTGCTCAGGATGATGATGCCCCCGACGGTGGACACCGCCACCGTGAGGACCATGCGGTTGATGCCGCGCAGACGCTGGTTCAGCGTGATCACTGGATCACCTCCGTGGCCAGACGCAGCAGCTTGGAGCTGAGCTGCAGGTGGGCTGTGCGCGCCGCCAGCAGATTGGCTTCGAAGGAGATCTTGTTGTTCTGTGCCACCGACAGGTTCAGCATGACGCCCTGCCCCGCCGCACCCGGGCTGTCCGCCACCAGCAGGACCGGGAGGCCGCGCACCTCGTCGAGCACCCGCGGCAGGCGCTCCAGCGCCGAGGCGGCGATGAAAACGATGTGACACCCCTTCAGGGAGTCATTGCCCGCCTTGCGCTGCACCTGCAGGCTGCGGGCGCCCACAGGTTTGCCTTGCAGCGCGTCGAGATCGCGCCCGAACGGATCCGTCCCCTGGAGACAGAACTGGAGCGTGGGGCCGACCTCGGCAGGCCACTCGGTGAACAAGGAAAAGTTGTACAGAAAAGCCACCTTGAGGCGGTATTCGGGGAAGTCGTCGGCCTGTGCATTCGGGGCGAGCAACAACAGGCCACCCACCAAGGCGACCCAGAGCAGGGACGGCACCAGCACACCCACGCGGCAGTACCCGAGCCAGTTCATGCAGGCTCAATACCGGTAGGCAAGCTTGACCCGCACACTGCGGCCGTCCTGGTCGATCGCGTTCTGCCAGTTGCTGTCGGCGCTGGGGTGTGCATAGGACTTGCTGAACAGGTTGCGCAAGCCCAGTGACAGCTCCAGCCCCGGCGCCAGGGCTTCGGTGCTCAGTTGCAGGTTCGTCACCGCGTAGCCACCGAGCCGGCTGCCATTGGCGCTCAGACGCTGCCCCTCGGCGTGCCACTCGACACCGGCACGCAGCCCCGCCCACGGCAGCGGCGCCGACAGATTGATCTTCCCGAGCACCTGGGGCGCATTCAGCAACTCCCGCCCGCTCGCATAGGCCACGTTCTGCGACGACACGCTGCCCCGCAGCCGCGCCCCGGCCGCCCAGGTCTTGTCGGCGGACAGCTCCAGGCCACGGGCGTGTACCGCCTCGCCCGATTGGTATTGCTGCAGTCCGCTGACCGCATCGGTCCCCTGGACAACCAGATCGTGCATGGTCCAGCGATAGACCGTGCCGCGCACGGTCAGATCCTGGGCGATCCGGTGATCGGTGACAAATTCCAGGGTGTCGATGCGTTCCCCGCGCAGGGCCGGATTGGCCACCTGGGCCACACCGTCACCGAAGTCGCGTTCATAGCCATTCGGGGCACGGTGGGCGCGTCCATACAGTGCCTTGACTGTGGTCTCGGAGGTGGCTTGCCACACGGCAGCGGCACGTGGACTGAACTTGGTGCCTGTGCGGTCGTTGCGGTCCACCCGCATCCCGAGCGTGGTCACCAACGTGTCGGTGACATGCCACTCATCCTGTGCATACACGCCGACCCGGTAGCCGGGACTGCTGATATGGAGATCCCCGGCCGGATTGGCCAGATCCTTCACGACCTGCGTGACGCGGATGTTGTCCTGACCCTCCAGCCCCGCCATCAGCCGGTGCCCCGCCACGGCGTCGGACAGCACGCGCAACTCCGCCCCGCGCCAGCCACTGGCGCTGGGTTCGTAGAACATCGTGCCGTAGCTGAACATGCCCCGGTAGCGTTGCTCCCCCGCGAACAACCGACCCAGCACCTGCAGCTTGCCGTCAGCGAAACGGTCGTTGTACTGCAGATGCGCCAGACTGAACCCGTCGGCCTGGTACTGCCCCGGAACGAGCGGGTCGGACTGGAAGGCACCGGTGGGGTTGTCCTTGCTGCGGCTGCCATGCACCACGTCGAAGGCCCAGGGACCGCGCGCAAGACGGACGAAGTATTCGCGGTCGCGCTCGCCGTCGAGTCTGGCAGCCAAACCGGCCACACCGGCAGCGCCAAAGTCGTGGTAACGGTCCTCGCCTCGCGCGTGCAGGCTAGAGCCCGAGACCAGCACATCCACCCCATTGGCGAGTTGTCGGCCCCAACTGAGCCGGCCCTCCTGCAAGGCCTGCGGCGACTGGTGTGTCCAGGCCAGCTCGGCGCCCCCGAGATCGGCGCCGCTGCGGGTGACCACATTGACCACACCGAACATCGCGTTCTGACCGTAGACCGCGCCTCCCGGACCGGGCAAGAACTCGATGCGCTCGATCAGATCCAGGTCGACCGGAAAGTCCCGACCGACATAGGCCTGGTCATAGACCACGTCGTTCAGCCGGTTGCCGTTGACCGTGACCAGCAGACGGGTGTTGTAGTCCCCCGGCAGCCCGAAACCGCGCATGCCGACGTAGCTGTACTGGCGGTCATAGGTCGTGTGGACACCGGGCAGGCTGCCCAGGGCATCGTCGAGGGTGCGCCAGCCGAACGCCTTGATTTCCTGGCGGGTGATCACGCTGACCGCCGCGGGCACCTCGCTCTGCTTCTGCGCGTACTTGGACGCACCGGTGATGGTGACGTCGAGCAGTTGCTCCAGGCTGAGCGCGATCAGGTCATTGGCCGCCTGGGCGGAAGGGGTCAGCACGCTCGCCAGCACCAGCCCCAGCGGACGCCAGCGGGCCACGGTCTGCGGTATTGGCCGATGGCCGTTGTGGAGGGTCGTCATGGCGGCAGCAGACAGGCAAGCTGAATTGCCACGATCCTATGCAGCCAGCCACGACCACAACGCCGGGATAAGGCGACCGGATCCTGCCTTGTTCAGATCCGGCGCCGATCACGGCCCGCCATGGCCCAGCCAGTCGGCCAGCACCTCGTCGGTGTGCTGGCCCAGCAGCGGCGGTGCCGAGCGGTACACCACCGGCGTCGCCGAGAGCCGGACCGGGTTGGCCACGCCCGGCACCGTCCCGGCCTGCGGGTGCGGCAGCGCGACCCGCAGCCCGCGTGCCACCACCTGCGGATCGGCGAACACCGCGTCGAGCCGGTTGATCGGCCCGCACGGCACAGCACGCGACTCCAGCGCCGCGACCCACGCGTGCGTGGTGCGCATCACCGTGGTCTGGCGCAGCAGCGGAATCAGCACAGCGCGGTTGGCCACCCGCGCCGCGTTGGTGGCGAAGCGCAGATCGCTCGCCCAGTCGGTGCGACCCGCCACCTCGCAGAAGCGCGCGAACTGCCCGTCGTTGCCGATGGCCAGCACCATGTCGCCGTCCGCGGTCGGGAAATCCTGGTACGGCACGATGTTCGGGTGCGCATTGCCCATGCGGCCCGGCACCTGGCCGCTGATCAGGTAGTTGCCGGCCTGGTTGGCGAGTGCGGCGACCTGCACGTCGAGCAGCGCCAGGTCGATGTGCTGACCGGCCCCCGTGCGCTCGCGGTGCTGCAGCGCAGCGAGGATGCCGATGGCCGCGTGCAGCCCGGTCATCAGGTCGGTCAGCGCGACGCCGACCTTCTGCGGCCCGGCGCCCTCTTCCGCGTCGCCGCGGCCGGTCACGCTCATCAGCCCGCCCATGCCCTGGATCAGGAAGTCGTAGCCCGCGCGTGGCGCGTAAGGACCGGTCTGGCCGAAGCCAGTGATCGAGCAGTAGATCAGCCGCGGGTGGCGCGCGCACAGCGTCTCGTGGTCCAGCCCGTATTGCTTCAGCCCGCCGACCTTGAAGTTCTCCAGCACGACATCCGCCTCGGCCGCCAGCCGCCGCAACAGGGCCTGTCCGTCCGGCGTGGCCATGTCGATGGCGACCGAGCGCTTGTTGCGGTTGGTGCAGAAGAAGTAGGCGGCATCGGCCGTGTCGTTCCCGTCGGCGTCCTTCAGCCACGGCGGACCCCAGGTGCGGGTGTCGTCGCCGCTGCCGGGGCGCTCGACCTTGACGACGTCCGCGCCGAGATCCGCCAGCATCTGCGACGCCCACGGCCCGGCAAGCACGCGGGACAGGTCCAGCACCTTCAGGCCGTCGAGCGCGGTCATGCTCAGAACGCCGGGATGCCGGTGATCGCGCGGCCGAGGATCAGCGCGTGGATGTCGTGCGTGCCCTCGTAGGTGTTGACGACTTCGAGGTTGACGAGGTGGCGCGCCACGCCGAACTCGTCCGAGATGCCGTTGCCGCCAAGCATGTCGCGCGCGGTGCGGGCGATGTCGAGCGACTTGCCGCAGGAGTTGCGCTTCATGATCGAGGTCAGGTCGATCGCTGCCGTGCCCTCGTCCTTCATCCGGCCCAGCCGCAGGCAGCCCTGCAGGCCCAGCGCGATCTCGGTCAGCATGTCGGCGAGCTTCTTCTGGATGAGCTGGTTGGCGGCCAGCGGCTTGCCGAACTGCTTGCGGTCCATCGTGTACTGGCGTGCCGTCTCGAAGCAGAACTCCGCCGCCCCCAGCGCGCCCCAGGCGATGCCGTAGCGGGCGCTGTTCAGGCAGGTGAACGGGCCCTTCAGGCCGCGCACGTCGGGAAAGGCGTTTTCCTCCGGGCAGAACACGCTGTCCATCACGATCTCGCCGGTGATCGACGCGCGCAGGCCCACCTTGCTGTGGATGGCCGGTGCGCTCAGGCCCTTCCAGCCCTTCTCCAGCACGAAGCCGCGGATCTGGCCCTCGTCGTCCTTGGCCCAGACCACGAACACGTCGGCGATCGGCGAGTTGGTGATCCACATCTTCGAGCCAGTCAGCGCGTAGCCGCCGTCGACCTTGCGGGCGCGGGTCACCATGCCGCAGGGGTCGGAGCCGTGGTCCGGCTCGGTCAGGCCGAAACAGCCGATCCACGCGCCGGCGGCCAGCTTCGGCAGGTATTTCTGCTTCGTCGCCTCGTTGCCAAATTCGTTGATCGGCACCATCACGAGCGACGACTGCACGCTCATCATCGAGCGGTAGCCCGAATCGACCCGCTCCACCTCGCGCGCCACCAGCCCGTAGCAGACGTAGTTCAGGCCCGCGCCGCCGTACTGCTCGGGGAGGGTGGAACCCAGCAGGCCCAGTTCACCCATTTCGCGGAAGATCGCCACGTCGGTGGTCTGGTTCCGGAAGGCATCGGTGACGCGCGGCATCAGCTTGTCCTGACAGTAGGCGCGGGCGGCGTCGCGCACGGCGCGTTCGTCGTCGGAGAGCTGCGCGTCGAGCAGCAGCGGGTCTTGCCATTTGAAGGATGCGCGGTGCGTGCGGGCCATGTCGGAATCTCCAAGTTCTGTGCGTGCATATCCTAGAGGCGCAGCCCAGGAGATTCAAACGAGAATATTGCATTCAGCCCTTCTTCAAACGCACTCCGTGAAACGCCGCATCCCCAGCACCGCCGCCTTGACCGAGTTCGACGCCACGATCTACGCCGGCGACAGCCACTGGCCGGGCTGCAGTGCGAAGGCGATCTGCGCGGACCGCGCTACGAGCAGTTCTCGATGAGCGTGCAGGCGGCCATGCTGGGTCTCGGCGTGGCGCTGGTGCCGGATTTCATGGTCACCGACGAGCTGGCACAGGGCCGACTCTGCCAGGCCACGCCGGAGGCGCACGACAGCGACCGCGCCTGCTACTTCGTCGTGCCCGAAGGACGTGAACACGACGCCCTGCTCGTGCGTTTCGGCACCTGGCTGGCAGAAGTGGCCGCGGAGCCACACCGGTGCTGACCGAGCGAACACCGCAGAGTCCGCACGGTCTGGCCGTGCTCGGCAGCCTGTGGCTGGCGAGTGCGGGACAACTGCGCCTGTGGCAGACGCTGGCCCGCCTGCCGGAACTGGCGGACGGCCGCGCGCCCGTGTTCATCGGATCGACCATGGTGCTGCTGGCAGCGTTGTGCACGCTGGTGTTCAGCGTGCTGGCCTGGCCGCGGACGATCCGGCCAGCCCTGAGTCTGGCACTGCTGGGCACCGCCTGGACGGCGCTAGGGGCGGATCTGCCAGTGGACATGCCGGCCACCACGCAGTTCGTGCTGCTGGCAGGCGGGCCACTGGCCTGGCTGTGGAGCCGGCCAGTGTCGTGTCAGAGCGACACCTGGGCGCAACTGCTGAACAATCTCGGTGTGGCCATGGCCGCTGCAGGGGTAGCGACTGCAGTGCTGATCCTGAGCGTCGCCGACTTCTCGTGGATGTGGCTGCAGCACGCCGAATTCGTCGAACTGCTCAGCCCGGCACGGCTCTGGCGGATGCTGCTGGCTGTCCAGAATGTCCTGTTTTGACCCGTCGTGCAGCGCAAGATCACAAGTTCTGCCGGTGCGATTTGATTAAATACGCAGTCGATCCGATAACCCGGAACATCCACCCGAATCCAGCTGCCTGTCGCAGTGGTCATTGCATGAACAAGGGGTTCCATCAATGCGCTGGCACCTGATGGCGTGGAGCGCGCTCGTCGTCGGTGTCGCCGCCGCCGCGCTCACGCTGGTCGCCCGCACCTCGCCCGACGTCAACACCGACGGTGGTGACGGCATGGTGCTGCGCGCCGGCTACGCGCTGGAAGCCCCTTACGCCTACCGGGACGCCCAGGGCGTGCTGCAAGGGGAGGCGGTCGACACGCTGCGGGCCGCGCTGCAGCGTGCCGGCCTGCCGGAGCCGGTGTGGGTGCATGTGGAGTTTCCGCGCCTCATCCATGAACTGCAAAGTGGCCGCATCGACGTCATCGCCGCCGGCATGTTCATCACCCCCGAGCGGGCCTCGCAGGTCGAATTCACCCGCCCGACCACCTCGGTGCGCGCAGGGCTGCTGGTGCCGAAGGGCAATCCGCTCGGCCTGCATGCGCTGGAAGACCTGCGCCGCCCTGGCAGGGCACCGCTGGCGGTCCTGGACGGATCGGTCGAACTGGCGCAGGCACGGGTGGCCGGCCTGACCGACGCACAGCTGCTGCGCCTGCCCGATCCGGCGAGTGCACTCGCGGCCTTGCGATCGGGCCAGGCCGCTGCGTTCGCACTGTCGGCGCCGTCACTGCGGTGGGCCGTGCGCGAATCCCCCACGCTGGACATGGCCACGCCGCTCTCCATACCGCTGCGCGACGGACAGCCGGACATCGGCTATCCCGCCTTCGTTTTCCGACCGGGTGACCCGCGGCGTGCACGCCTTGACCAGGCCCTGTCGAGCTATCTCGGCAGCGCCGAACACGTGCGCTCGGTGGCCCGCTATGGCTTCAGCGCCGATGACATCGCTGCAGCCCACGGCATGGACCCCGCCAGCCGAATCAGAGGAGCACGGCCATGAGCGACGAGTTCCCGCCACCGCCCGACAAGGTACGGCCCCGGTCGGTCGGGCGCATGCTGGGGGTGATCGCTGTGTTCGGTGCACTCTGCCTGTGCCTGGCCGCATGGACCGATCTGCGCTGGCGCGCCACGCTGATCGACACCAGCCGCCCGACCCGGCTGATCGACCAGATCCGCCTGCAGCTCCGCACCGCAGAGGTACAGGCCGAACGTCTGCGGCGCGGCGACGGTGGCGCCAGCGTCTCCAGCATCGACGCCGAACTGGACAACGCCTTCGAGAGCGCGAAGGCACTCCAGACGCAGATCCGGACGCTGGACAGCAGCAGCGCCCTGTCGGCCCGGCTGGTTCAGGCCGCAGACGAATACGCGCGCCAAGTTGACCAGACCCGGCAGGCGCTGCACGCCCGGGTCTCGGACAACCCGGGCCATCCTGCGACCACGCTGCGCGCACTGCACCTGGACATCGACCGCACGGTGATGGACATGGAACGGCTGGCCGACGAGATGCGCCACGAGCGGCTGCGCCAGCAGGGTCTCCTGAGCATGGCGACGCTGGTGCTGATCGCGCTCGGCACCCTCGGGCTGATGCTGCTCCAGCAGCGCCACGCCAGCCAGCGCGACCGCACACTCGACACACTCGCGCGCCGCGAGGCCCACCTGCGGGCCTTCGCGGCAGCGATGCCCGACGTGTCCTTCGTGCTCGACGCGCAGGGCACCTACCTGGAGGTCTACGGCCAGGCCGACAAGCTGGCCGCACCGGCGGAGACACTGATCGGCCGGCGCTACCACGAGTTTCTGACCCCCGATGCGGCCCAGCGCGTCGACGCCATCATCCGGCGCACGCTGGCCACCCGCGAGGTCACGCACACGGAATACAACCTGGATCTGAACGGTGAGCCCCATTGGTTCGAGGCCCGCGCCCACGCCTTGCCCGACGCCGACGACCGCGTGGTGGTCATCAGCTGGGACATCAGCGAGCGCAAGCACAGCGAAGAGCGCATCCGGACCCTGAGCCGCCTCTACAGCTTCCTGAGCCAGGTCAACCAGTCGATCGTCTGGACCCGCTCGCCCACCGAGCTGTTCGAGCGGATCTGCGCGGTCGCCCTGAGCCACGGCCATTTCACGATGGCCTGGATACTGGAGCCCGAGAGCCGGAACACGGTCCTTGCCCCCGTGACGCAGGCAGGGGATCCGGCACTGACAGCCCCTGAACACCGCCCTGCCCGCCTGCGCCTCGACGACGCTGCGGCAGAGGATGCGCACCCTGCCTTGCGCACCTGGCGCAGCGGGCACCTGCGCTGGGACGTCCCCGCGGCGTCACCGACCCAGGCCGTCGCGATCCCGGTAACCTGCAACGACACGATCATCGCCGTGCTGGTGCTGGTGCGCGAGCGATTCGACCCGGAAGACGCCGAGGAACAGGCCCTGTTCAGCGAGATCAGCAGCGACATGTCCTACGCGCTGACCCAATTCCAGCGCCGCGAGCAGTGGCGCGAGGGCCAGGACCGCAACCGGCTCCATGCCGCCGCGCTCGAAAGTACGCAGGACGGCGTCATCGTGACCGACATGCAGCGGCGCATCGTCTCGGTCAATCGCGCCTTCACCGAGATCACTGGCTACAGCGAACAGGAGGCCGTCGAACAGACCACCGACTTCCTGCGCTCGAATCGGCATGGCGACGGGTTCTTTCGCGACATCCGCGACAGCGTGCTCCAGCACGGGCGCTGGCAGGGGGAGGTCTGGAGTGTGCGCAAGGATGGGGTCTACCAGGCGCTCTGGAGTTCCATCGCCACTGTCTCGGACGAACAGGGCCTGCCCACCCACCTCGTCACCGTCTTCACCGACATCACGGCCAAGAAGGAAGTCGAGGCGCGCCTGCAGCAACTCGCCCATGTCGACAGCCTGACGGGGTTGCCGAACCGGCTGATGGTGCTGTCGCGGATGGAGCATGCGCTGGCCGCGGCGCGGCGCCAGCACCACAAGGTAGCCGTGCTCTACATCGACCTGGACAACTTCAAGAACGTCAACGACAGCCTCGGCCACAACGCTGGCGACCAGCTGCTGGTCGGTGTCGCCCGGCGCCTGGCCCAGCGCACCCGGCGCGAGGACACGCTGGCCCGGCTCGGCGGCGACGAGTTCATCCTGCTGCTGGAAACGCTGCGCGAAGGCGAGGACGCTGCCGCCGTGGCGCAGGAGCTGCTGCAGCTGCTGTCGAGCCCCTTCGACGTCGGTCCGAGCGAGGTCTATGTGCAGGCCTCGATCGGCATCAGCCTCTACCCGGAGGACGGTACCGAGGTCGAGGAGCTGCTGCGCGACGCCGACACCGCCATGTACCAGGCCAAACGCGCCGGCCGCGGCACGTACCGCTACTACACCGAAGCGCTGACGCAGGCCGCACAAGTGCGTCTGCAGCTCGACACACGCCTGCGCCGCGCACTGGAGCGCCAGGAGTTCGAACTCTGGTACCAACCGCTCTACCGCTTGAGCGACCGGCGCCTGATCGGCCTGGAAGCGCTGGTCCGCCTGAACCAGCCCGGCCTGCCACCGGTGGGACCGGCCGAGTTCATCCCGGTGCTGGAGGACACCGGCCACATCGTCGCGCTGGGCGAGTGGGTCACGAGCGAGGCCTGCCGGCAAGGCCGGGCCTGGCTAGACGAGGGGCTCGAATTCGGGCGCATCGCGGTCAACATCTCCGCGGTCGAGATGCAGCGTGGCGGCACGGTCGCCCGGGTCCAGAAAGCCCTCGACGCCCACGGCTTGTCCGCGGAGCACCTGGAGCTGGAGATCACCGAATCCGGCCTGATGCAGCAGGGCGACCACAGCGAGGCGTTCCTGCACAGCCTGCGCGCGATGGGCGTGCAGCTCGCCATCGACGACTTCGGCACCGGCTATTCCTCGCTCTCGCACCTCAAGCGCTTCCCCGTGGGCAAGCTCAAGATCGACCGCAGCTTCATCCGCGACCTGATGACCGACAGCACCGATGCGCAGCTCGTGAATGCCATGGTCGCGATGGGCCGCAGCCTGGGCATCTCGGTGCTGGCGGAAGGGGTCGAGACCGAGGACCAGATGTACCAGCTCCAGCAGATCGGCTGTGACGCTGCGCAAGGCTATTTCTTCGGCCGCCCGGAGCCGGCCGCCACCGCGCGCCGCTGGCTGATCGACGCCACCGCGGACGCCACCACGCGCCAGCCAGCTGCCACCCGCGACGACTACGCCGACGTTTGGCCGGTCATCTGACCACCGTCGCACCACAAGCCACCGGACAGCCTCCTACAATGTCCCGGTGAACATCTTCAACGCCGATCTGCACTGCCACTCGACCGTCTCCGACGGCACACTGAGTCCCGAAGCCCTGGCCGAGCGCGCCCGCGCCAACGGCGTCGAGCTGTGGGCGCTGACCGACCACGACGAAGTCGGCGGTCAGCAGCGCGCCCGCGATGCCGCACGGGCACAAGGCCTGCCGCACCTGACCGGCGTCGAGATCTCGGTGACGTTTGCGGGAGAGACCGTCCACATCATCGGCCTCGGATTCGACGACCGCGACACCGCACTCTGTCAAGGTCTGGCCGCCACCCGCGGTGGCCGCGAGGAACGTGCCCGCGAGATGGCCGCCGAGCTGCTCAAGGTGGGCATCCCTGGCGCGTTCGAGGGCGCGCTGAAGTACGTCGGCAATCCGGACCTGATCTCGCGCACGCACTTCGCGCGCTACCTGGTCGAAACCGGCAAGTGCCACGACACCAATGACGTGTTCCGCAAGTACCTGGCCGACGGCAAGCCCGGCTATGTGCCGCACCGCTGGGCCGGTCTGGGCGACGCGGTGCGCTGGATCACGCAGGCCGGTGGCGTGGCGGTCATTGCCCACCCGGGGCGCTACCACCGCTTCACGCCGACCACCGAATTCGCGCTGTTCTCGGAGTTCAAGGAACACGGCGGCCAGGGCGTGGAGGTCGTCACCGGCAGCCACACCACGGCCGAGTACGGCAAGTACGCAGCGATGGCCGTGGAATTCGGACTGGCCGCCTCGCGTGGCAGCGATTTCCACTCACCCGCCGAGAGCCGCACCGACCTGGGCAAGCTGCCACGCCTTCCCGCGCAGCTGACCCCGGTGTGGGAGCTGCTGGCCGAGCGCATCACGCACCCGGCCTGATTCACCGTTCCGCTCTGCCATGGCCGCCCAGCACTTCGAAGTCCACCCCGACAACCCGCAGCCGCGCCTGCTCCGCCAAGCCGTCGCGATCCTCGCTGCCGGCGGTGTCGCAGCGATTCCGACCGACTCCAGCTACGCGCTGGTCTGCCACCTCGACGACAAGGCGGCCGTCGATGCGCTGCGCCGCGCCCGCGGTGTCGATGACAAGCACCACCTGACACTGCTGTGCCGCGACCTGTAGGAACTGGCCAGCTACGCCAAGGTCGACAACAAGCAGTACCGGCTGCTGAAAAGCGCCACACCAGGCCCCTACACCTTCATCCTGGAAGCGACCAAGGAAGTACCGCGCCGCGTCTCGCACCCGTCGCGGCGCACCATCGGCCTGCGCGTGCCGGACCACGTCGTCACGCAGGAACTGCTCAGCCTGCTCGGCCAGCCGCTGCTGTGCACCACGTTGATCCCGCGCGGCGAAACCGAGCCGCTCAACGACGCCGAAGAGATACGCGAGCGCTACGACCACCTGATCCAGGCCGTGGTCGACTCCGGTGCCTGCCCGGCCGAGCCGACCTCGGTGATCGACCTGAGCGGTGGCGACCCGGTGGTGATCCGTGTCGGCCGGGGCGATCTGGCGGCACTCGGTCTGGCCTGAGCGACTGAGGTCGGCATGGCGAAGAAGTCCGCCCACGTCAGCGAAACCCCCGCGACGCAGTTCCTCAAGGCGCACGGTGTCGCCTACACCGAACACCCCTATGACTATGTCGACCACGGCGGCACGGCCGAGTCCGCGCGCCAGCTGGGGGTGGACGAACACGCCGTCGTCAAGACGCTGGTGATGCAGGACCAGGACGCGAAGCCGCTGCTCATCCTGATGCACGGCGACCGCCAGGTCAGCACCAAGAACCTCGCGCGCCAGATCGGCGCGAAGAAGGTCGAGCCCTGCAAGCCCGAGGTGGCGCAGCGCCACAGCGGCTTCCTCGTCGGCGGCACCTCGCCGTTCGGCTTTCGCAAGGCGGTGCCCGTGTATGTCGAATCGACCGTGCTCGGGATCGAGCGCATCTACATCAATGGCGGCCGGCGCGGCTACCTCGTCGGCATCGCGCCGGCGGTATTGACCACCACACTGGGCGCCATCGAAGTGCAGGCGGCGGATCAGGCACAGTCCGGATCGCCTCCGCGCTCATGAAGGACGAGTCAGCCGGGACACGCTGATAGCAACCCCGCCAGATTTCGTTGCCGGCAACTCAGCGCAGTTTGTATGGCCGCGGTTGCAGCGAGAAGGTCAGATAAGGTGGCGACACTGCCTCGGGCGCGACGCTAACAAAGTGGATCACCACCCAAGAGTCCGAACTGGGTAGGGGTGTCCAATTTAGACTCGCCTTGACACGCTGCCCAAGCACTTCCGCCACCAGCATGTGTTTGCCGGATTTTAGCAAGAAGCTACCGGCGAGCGATGTCAGTACGGCTTTGTTGCACAACCCACCCAGCCGGCCGGTGGTCGAGCGGTGAGGTAGGCTGACGGGATGAGCAAGCCGGCGAAGAAGAAGTACACGACGAAGAACTGGTCGCCCTACACGAAGGCGCTGAGAGCCAGGGGGTCGCTGACGATGTGGCTGGATCGGGACATGGCGTGGCAGGCAGCGCCAGTCAGCGGCAAGCCTGGGAGACCGACGACGTA
>NZ_JANPAB010000025.1:0-71279 GCF_031429695.1 Sphaerotilus sp. | reverse complement strand
GTGCTCGCCTGCATCCTGCTGACTCTGATTTGCTGCGTTTTCGGGAGGCCGTTGTAGCATCACGCCGCGCACTCAGCAGACGTTTTCACTGGCTCAGCAGGCAGCCGTTACCGACTGATACGGTGATGCAATTGCCCTGGGTTGTCCTTGATCTCCTTGATCGTGGAGATACCCGCCAGCGGCAGAAAGAAGCCGAAGTGGTTCGGAAACTCCGGACATGGGCAGGCGACGGTCTCCCCGCTGGTCAGATCCTCGGCTTCCAGCGTCTGCCCATCGGTGGCCAGAATGAACCGGGCTTTGGCTTTGCTGGTGGCCGGACTGGCGCGCAATGCCCGCAGGGTTTCACTCACCGCACCCACCGCGCAGACGGCCATGTGCATGTGGTTGCGCTGCAGCACCCCACCCGGCACATCCGAGAGGTTGTTGTTGCCGGCACGCAAGCGCTTGAGCGTGGTGTCCTTGTTGCCGAACGCTTCCAGGAACTGGAAGGGGAATTCCGCCGCGTCAAAAGGCCGCTCGGCCAGATCCGATACTGCGGCTTCGATTTCTACTGCGTTCATGCGTGGGTGCCTCGCCTGTGTGCCAAGGTGCCGCCCCGGCGCGCACCCACCTGTGAAAACCAGCGGGTCAGCGGATGCGCATGCCCGGCTGCGCCCCCGGGAACGGCTCCAGCACGAAGATCCCCGGGTTCTTCTTTTCATCCGCATCGCTGGCGGCCAGCACCATGCCTTCGCTGACGCCGAACTTCATCTTGCGCGGCGCGAGGTTGGCGACCATCACGGTGAGCTTGCCTTCCAGATCCTCCGGCTTGTAGGCCGACTTGATGCCGCTGAAGACGTTGCGCAGCCGGCCTTCGCCCGCGTCCAGCGTCAGGCGCAGCAGCTTGTCCGAGCCCGCAACGTGTTCGGCCTTGACGATCTTCGCGATGCGCAGATCCACCTTGGTGAAGTCGTCAATCTTGATTTCCGGGGCGATGTCCTCGCCGCCGGGGATGACCTTCTCCGGCTCGGGCATGGCGAAGAGTTCTTCGAGCAGCTTGGGATCGACACGCTGCATCAGGTGCTGATACGTGCCGATCGTGTGGGCGCCCAAGGCGCGGCTGGCGGCGTGGAAGTCGAGCGGCTCGACCTGCAGGAAGGCTTCGACCTGCGCGGTCAGCTTCGGCAGCACGGGCTTCAGGTAGATCGTCAGCAGCCGGAACGCCTCGATACAGACCGAGCACACGTCGTGCAGCACGGCGTCCTGCCCCGCCTGCTTGGCGAGTTCCCACGGCTTGTTCTGGTCCACGTACTCGTTCACGCGGTCGGCCAGCGCCATGATCTCGCGCAGCACCTTGCCGAGTTCACGCGCCTCGTACAGCCCGGTCACGGTGTCGCGGTGGGCGCGCAGCGTGTCGAGCAGTACGCGACCTTCCACGCCCAGATCACCGCTCAACTGCCCGCCGAAGCGCTTGCTGATGAAGCCGGCGGCGCGGCTGGCGATGTTGATGTACTTGCCGACCAGATCGCTGTTGACGCGGGCGGTGAAATCGTCGCGGCTGAAGTCGATGTCCTCGACGTGGGCGTTGAGCTTTGCGGCGATGTAGTAGCGCAGCCACTCGGCGTTCATGCCCAGCGACAGGTACTTCAGCGGATCGAGGCCGGTGCCGCGGCTCTTGCTCATTTTCTCGCCGTTGTTGACGGTGAGGAAGCCGTGGACGAAGACGTTGTCCGGCGTCTTGCGGCCACTGAAATGCAGCGTCGCTGGCCAGAACAGCGTGTGGAAGTAGGTGATGTCCTTGCCGATGAAGTGGTACTGCTCGATGTCCGGCGAGGCCATGAACTCGGCGAAGCTGCGGGTGTCGCCGTACTTCGCGGCCGGGCCGCCCTTGTCGAACCAGTTCTTCAGCGACGCGAGGTAGCCGATCGGCGCGTCCAGCCAGACGTAGAAATACTTGCCCGGCGCGTCCGGGATCTCGATGCCGAAGTAGGGTGCATCCCGCGAGATGTCCCAGTCACCCAGGCCGCCCTTGCCCTCTTCGTCCTTGGTGAACCATTCCTTGATCTTGTTGAGTACCTCGGGCTGGAGCCGGCCGGACTCGGTGGTCCATTGCTGCAGGAACTCGACGCAGCGCGGATCGGAGAGCTTGAAGAAGTAGTGGTCGCTGGTCTTCAGCACCGGTGTCGCGCCCGACAGCGCCGAGTACGGCTTGATCAGCTCGGTCGGGCTGTAAACCGCACCGCACGACTCGCAGGAGTCGCCGTACTGGTCCTTCGCGCCGCACCTCGGGCACTCGCCCTTGATGAAGCGGTCGGGCAGGAACATGCCCTTCTCGGGGTCGAAGAACTGCTCGACGGCGCGGACCTCGATCAGCCCGTTGTCGCGCAGGCCGCGGTAGATGTCCTGGGCGAGTTCGTGGTTCTCGGTGCCGTCGGTCGAGTGCCAGTTGTCGAAGCTGATGTGGAAACCGTCGAGGTATTCCTTGCGGCCGGCGGCGATGTTGGCGACGAACTGCTGCGGCGTGATGCCGGCCTTTTCCGCCGCGATCATGATCGGCGCGCCGTGGGCGTCGTCCGCGCCGACGAAGTGGACCTGGTGCCCCTGCATGCGCTGGTACCGCACCCAGATGTCGGCCTGGATGTACTCCATGATGTGGCCGATGTGGAACTTGCCGTTGGCGTAGGGCAGGGCGGTGGTGACGAAGAGCTGGCGGGTCATGTCGTGGCGTCTTGGCAATGTTCGCGGGGAAGACGGCGATTTTAGGTCGCCGCGGTATCGTGGCGGCCATGAATGCGAACCACAATCCGCACTGCGATCCCCGACCGGTCCTGACCGTGCAGCCCCTGGGCTGGTGCGTGCGGGTCGCGCCGGGGCAGTCGCTGGTCGAGGCGGCGCGGGCCGCTGGGGTGCGGCTGCGGAGTTCCTGCCGCAACGGGACGTGCCGGGCCTGTTTGTGCCGGCTGGTGTCGGGCGAGGTGGCGTACCGCGTCGAGTGGCCGGGGATCACCGCCGAGGAGCGCCTGGGTGGCTGGGTCCTGCCCTGCGTGGTGGTGCCGCGGGGTGACGTGGCGATCGACGCGGTGGCCGACGTGGTGCAGACGCCACCGAATCTGCGCTGATTGCTCCAGTTTGGAGCGCGTTGGCGGCCGATCGCCCAATACCGCTTTGCACCTAGCGACTTTCCCTTTCACCGCTGCGAGAGGGGTTCGCTAGACTGCGGGCTGCTTTTCTCTCACCACATCATGTCCAACATCACCGACGCAGCGATCAAGCAAGCCCTCCAGGCGGTCATCGACCCCAACACCGGCCGTGACTTCGTGTCCACCCGCCAGTTGAAGAACCTGCGCGTGACCGGCAGCGATGTCGCGTTCGAGGTGGAACTCGGCTATCCGGCGGCCAGCCAGATCGACGGTCTGCGCAGCGCGCTGATCGCCGCCGCCCGCTCGGTCGAGGGTGTCGCCAACGTCAGCGTCAGCGTCACCAGCAAGATCGTCGCGCACTCGGCGCAGCGCGGCGTGCAACTGCTCCCGGGTGTCAAGAACATCGTTGCCATCGCCTCCGGCAAGGGCGGCGTCGGCAAGAGCACGACGGCGGTGAACCTCGCGCTGGCGCTGGCGGCGGAAGGTGCGTCGGTCGGCATCGTCGATGCGGACATCTACGGCCCGAGCCAGCCGATGATGCTCGGCATCACCGGCGCCCGTCCCGAGAGCTACGACGGCAAGACCATGGAGCCGCTGATCGGCCACGGCCTGCAGGTCATGTCGATCGGCTTCCTGGTGGACAACGACCAGGCCATGATCTGGCGCGGCCCGATGGCCACGCAGGCGCTGGAGCAACTGCTGCGCCAGACCAACTGGAAAGACCTCGATTACCTGATCGTGGACATGCCGCCCGGCACCGGCGACATCCAGCTCACGCTGGCGCAGAAGGTGCCGCTGACCGGCGCGGTGATCATCACGACACCGCAGGACATCGCGCTGCTCGACGCCAAGAAGGGCCTGAAGATGTTCGAGAAGGTCAGCGTGCCCATCCTCGGCGTGGTCGAGAACATGGCGGTCTACTGCTGCCCGAACTGCGGCCACATCGAGCACATCTTCGGTGCGGACGGCGGCAAGAAGATGGCGAAGGAATACGACATCGAGTACCTCGGCGCGCTGCCGCTGAACCTGTCGATCCGCGTGCAGACCGACGCCGGCTGCCCGACGGTGGTGGCGGAGCCGGACGGCGAGATCGCGGCGCTCTACAAGACGGTGGCGCGCCGCATCGCGGTGAAGATCGCCGACAAGGCCAAGGACTACTCGTCCAAGTTCCCGACCATCACGGTGTCCAAGACGACCTGACGGGTCTGCCTGCCGTGCATCAGGGCCGTGTCGGCACGATCTTGATGCGCTGCCAGTAAGCCCGGTCGATCGTGGTCATCACGCAGGGGCGGGTCAGCACGGTGGCCTTTTCCGCCCCCATCTCCGGCATGACCTGGCGGACCGGCCAGTACAGGATGCCCTGCGACAGCCGGATCACGCGCGAGGGCGAGTCCAGCCGCACACCCGCATAGGGTTTGGACTCCAGCGCGTAGACCAGCACCCGCTCCTTGGCCCAGCGCACCTTGCGGCCCAGTGCGGTGAGTTCGTCCTGGTGCTCGATGGTGTCTTCCCACTCGCGCGGCGAGTCGATGCTCAGCAAGCGCATGTTCTTGCCCGGCAGCGGGCATTGCATGTGGCTGCGGGTCGAGATGACACGGACCACGGTGGGGGCCGCCCGCTGTCTGGACGACGTGGCCTCGTTCGCCGGATTGCGGGTGAGCTGCACGCCCTGCGCCGACACATCCGGCACGCCCGCTACAACCGCCAGCAGGACCATCAGCCGGCTGAAGAGCGGGTGCCATCCGACTGGGCGGGGGCGGTGCGGCGCAGACGAATCGTTCATGGGCTCCCGGTGGCGGGTGAGGGGAAGGTGCGGCGAATATACCGAGATTCGCCGCACCCTCCTCAGGGAAAACCCAAGGTGCTAAGGAAGCCCATCAGGAACCCCAGGGCACGATCGCCAGGGACAGATCCAGATCCGACCGGTCCCCCGCGAGGGTCGCCGTCCACCCCGCAGGGCCACAACCTTCGCCCGGTCCGCAGACCACGCCGTCGTTGTTCGGGTCGGTCCCGGCGCGCACCGTGACCCGGGCGCGCCGGTAGCCCGGGAATTGCCAGACGTAGCGGCCCTGTGCGGCGTGCGCGACCACGGTGTGCAGGACTCGCCCGCTGTCCGGGTCGCTCAGCGTGACATGGACCGGCCCCCAGCCGGCGCCACTGCTGGCGCTGCCGGCCGGACGGTCGAGCGTGACGGGCACGGTCAGCTCGGCGCCGCTGCGCAGGGTCAGCGTGATGGTCAGGCGGTGCGTGCCATCGACGGGCAGCAGGCGCCGGTCGATCTCGACCAGCTGGCGGTGCAGGCTGGTGCTGGCGTCGGCGGTGCCGGTGCGCAGCGTGATGGCCGGGCTGTTGCTGCGCACGGCGACCACCGTGTCCGTCACTGTCGCGCGTTTGCCGGTGGTGACCACGAGGTCGAGCGTGGCGGTGCTGCGCAGGCTGCCGAGGTCCAGCCGCACCGGTCGCACCCCCAGTGTGGCAGCACCGGAGGCCACGCTGTCGGCGCCGGACTGCGGCGCCAGCACCGCGTCGACCGCCTTGCGTGCGTTGATCAGTCCCCAGCCGTGGTCGCTGTCCCGACCGGTGGCGCCGAGGTCATCGGTGAGCTGCCCGCTGGCGAACAGCGCATCCACGGCTTCCGGCGACAGCTCCGGGTCGAGGTAGCGCATCAGGGCCAGCACACCGCTGACTTGCGGTGCGGCCATCGAGCTGCCTTGCTGCGGCCCGACACCGGCCACGCGCTGGCCATCGCCGGTGAAGTTGACGAGAGTGCTGAAGATGCCTTCGCTGAAGCCGCTGGCGACACCGGCCGGACCGAGGTCGCCGCCGGGCGCCGCGACGGTCAGCGTGGTGCCGGTGTTGGCGTAGCGCGAGAGCTGGCGATCCGAGTTGACGGCGCCCACGGCGATGGCCCCTGCGCAGTTGGCCGGCTGCTGGACCTCGGCGCGCTGGCCGCTGGCGTTGTCGGCCTTGCTGCCCGCTGCGACCACGACCAGCGTGCCGGCGGCGCGCACGCGGTTGATGGTGTCCTGGAAGGCGACGCTGCAGGCGCCCGGGCTGCCCATGCTGAGGTTGATCACGTCGGCCCGCCGCGCTGGCAGCACGCCTGCGTTGTTGTCCAGCCCCGCCGCGTAGAGCATGGCCTGCAGGATGTCGAGCGTCTTGGCCGAGCCGTTGCGGCCGAACACGTTCAGGGGCATCAGCCGCGCCATCGGGGCGACACCGGCCACGCCGATGCCGTTGAAGGTGGCGGCAGCGGCGGTGCCGGCGACATGGGTGCCGTGCGAGACGGCGTTGTCCTCGGGCCGACGCTGGTCGTCGCCGTTGGCCTGGTTGCGGTCGCCGGGCAGGCGGTCGGTGAGGAAGGTCCGGCCGAGCGAGGCGAGTTGTGGCTGCAGGTCCGGGTGGTCCAGCATCACGCCGGTGTCGATCACCGCGATGATCGGGCGCTGCGCGGGCTGGGCCGGCAGCGCCTGGATGCGGTTGATGGCCGCGGGCAGGGCGATCAGGTCGTGGTGCCAGCGTTGTTCGCCGTAGTGCAGGTCGTTGGGCGGGAAGGTGCCGATGGTGGCGGATGTCTCCAGCCGCCAGTTCGGCTCGACGTAGTCGTAGGCCCCGGTCGCCCGCAGCGTCTTGGCGTAGCGCAGCGTCTCCAGCCGGGTGTCGAGCGCGTGGGTGGCGGCGGTAGCGGTGGTCGTGGCCGACTGCGCCAGCGCGGTCTTGCGTGTGGGGGTGCTGGCGGGCAGGGTGATCAGGTGCGGCCCGCGGGGCAGGGTGGCGGCGCTGGTGGACAGGGCGGTGGCCATGCCGGGCGTCGGGGTGCGGCTTTGCGCCACGAGTTCACCGGGGTCGAAGGTGGCGCGGGTCGCTGTGGCCGTGCAGCCGGTGGTGGGGGTCGCGGCGGGGCCGGCGCGCAGGGTGTAGGCCGCCGCTTGCTGGAATGCCTCGATCTTCAGGTAGTAGCGGGCGGCCTGCGTGATGCGGACACATTCGTAGTGGCCGTCGCTGCCATCGGAGGTGCCGGTCAACGTGCCGTCGTTCGAGACCACGTACAGGTCCAGATCGGCCACGCCGTCGGTGGTGCCGGGGGCAAATTCCAGCTCGACGAGATCGCCCGCTTGCAGGTCGAGCACGTAGGCATCGGTGGTGTCGCCTTCGACCTGGTTGCTGCCGGCCGGGCCAGTGCCGGGGCGGTTGACGCTGCCGACGAGCAGCACCGGGGCGGTCAGCGCCTGGGCGGTGGCGAGGTCGTTGTTGCGCGTGCGGCCGAGCTGGTTCACATCGTTCAGATCCGAATCCACCGCCGCGCCCGCCGGCACCGACAGCACGCCCGAGAGCCGGACGCCCGCGCCGGGCAGGTCTGTGCCCGCGTCGCTGGCGCTGCCACTGCCGCCACACCCCGTCAAAGTCACACACGCTGCCCACGCCAGACCTGCCAATGCCCAACGGGCCGCTCCCCTGATTCCCATGTAATGGCTTCCTAAATGTGTCAGTGTGTGACTAATCTGTGACGTATTGCGCAGAAATCATAGCCAACGGCGCTGACTCGACGCGCCGACACGGCCGTGTCTTTGCACCACGGCAGTGCGGTATTGCACGGTTCCACCGCTACAGTTGTGACCATGAACCTGCTCGATGCAATGCGTTACCTGGCTGCGCTGGCGCAGGCCCGCCATTTCGGCCGCGCCGCCGAGGCGTGCCACATCACGCAGCCGGCGCTGTCGAACGCGGTGCGGGCGCTGGAGCAGGAGTTCGGCGTGACCATCGTGCGCCGTGGTCGCCAGTACGAGGGGCTGACGCCGGAGGGCGAGCGCGTGCTGGCCAGCGCGCACCGGATGCTCCACGAGCGCGAGGCGCTGCGGCAGGAGCTGAGCGCCTCGGTCGCCGATCCGGGCGGGCCGCTGGTGATCGCGTGTGTGCCGACGGCGGTGCCGGTGGCGGCGCGGCTGGCGGCGCGGCTGCGCGAGCGGCATCCGGGGATTCGGCCGGCGGTGCGCTCGCTGAGTTCGGCCGAAATCGAGACCGGGCTGGCCGATCTGTCCTTCGACCTGGCGCTGGGCTATGTCGATCGGGCGCAGGCGCGGGCCTTGAAGGCGCAGGTGCTGGCGACGTACAGCGAGCGGTATGTGCTGCTGCGGCGCCGGGCGGCGGCGGTGGACAGCGTGCCGATGCGCTGGGCCGATGCGGCGCGGCTGGACCTCTGCATGCTGACCCGCGAGATGCACAACCGCCACATCGTCGATGCCGCTTTCGCGCAGGCGGGTGCGGTGGTGCAGCCGGTGATCGAGACCAACTCGGTGCTGACGCTGATGCTGACGGTGCTGGAAGGCGACGTGTGCAGCGTGATGCCGGGGGTGCTGGCGGAGCTGGCGCGGCAGTACCCGGCGCTGGAACTCGTGCCGCTGGTCGAGCCGGATCTGCGGGTGATGATGGGTCTGCTGCTGCCGCAGGGGGGGCGCTTGTCCTTGGCGCAGCAGGCGGCGACGGCGCTGGCAGCGGATGGCCCGTGGTGGCGCGGGGTGGTCGGTCCTGCGGATGCTGCGGTGCATCATTCGGGCGCTGTATCGGGCGGTTAGAAGGCGTGATTGGACAGGGGCGGCCAGTGGGTGGATAGTGCCTGCATGATCGAAACCCCTCTGGACATGGCGCTGACAGGCGCTCAACGACAGGCGCTGGACGCCGTGCTTGCCGAACGGGCGGCGCTGCCGGGTGCTCTGCTGCCGGTACTGCATGGCGTGCAGGACGCGCTCGGCTTCATCCCCCCTGCCGCGCTGCCGGTGATCGGCCGGGCTTTGAGCCTGTCGCGCGCCGAGGTCCACGGCGTCGTCACCTATTACCACCACTTCCGCACCACGCCGCCGCGGGGCCGGGTGGTGCAGGTCTGCCGGGCCGAGGCGTGCCGGTCCATGGGCGCCGAGGCGCTGATGGCCCATGCGCGGGCGACGATCGACGCGCACGGCTGCGACACGCTGGAAGCGGCGTACTGCCTCGGGTTGTGTGCGCAGTCGCCGGCGGTGATGGTCGGCGATCGGCTGCACGCAAGGGTGACGCCCGCGAAGCTCGATGCGCTGCTGGTGCCTGCACACGCCCACGCCCAAGGAGAAAGCGCATGAGCGCGACGCTGACCCTCTACGTGCCCCGCGACAGCGCCGCACTCGCCGTCGGCGCCGACGCGGTGGCCGATGCGCTGCACGCCGAGGCGCTGGCCCACGGCGTGGCCTTGCATCTGGTGCGCAATGGCTCGCGCGGCCTGCTGTGGCTGGAAACGCTGGTCGAGGTCGCCACAAAGGGCGGGCGGGTGGCTTACGGGCCGGTGGAGGCTGGGGACGTGCCGGCGCTGTGGCCCGCGCTCGTCGCCGATGCTGCTGGCGCTGGCGAACCGCCACACCACCCGCTGCGCCAGGGCGTCACCGACCAGATCCCCTACCTTGCGCTGCAAGAGCGGCTGACCTTCCGCCGCGTCGGCGTCACCGATCCGCTGGCGCTGGACGACTACGCCGCGCATGGTGGCTGGGCCGGGCTGCGGGCGGCGGTTGGCCTGGACAGCGCTGCCATCCTGCACGAGGTCACGCACAGCGGCCTGCGCGGGCGCGGCGGGGCGGCGTTCCCGGCCGGGATCAAGTGGAAGACGGTGGCGCACGCGGTGGCCACACCCGGCGCCACCAAGTACGTGGTCTGCAACGCCGACGAGGGCGACTCCGGCACCTTCGCCGACCGGATGCTGATGGAGGGCGACCCCTGCCTGCTCATCGAGGGCATGGCGATCGCCGCGCTGGCGGTGGGCGCGACCGAGGGCTATGTCTACGTCCGCTCCGAGTACCCGCACGCGGTCGCCACGCTGACCGAGGCGGTGCGCCGGGCGACGGCCGCCGGCTGGATCGGGGATGACGTGTGCGGCTCGGGCCGGGCGTTTCATCTGCATGTGCGCATGGGCGCTGGCTCCTACGTCTGCGGCGAAGAAACGGCGATGCTGGAGAGCCTGGAAGGCAAGCGTGGCATCGTGCGCGCCAAGCCGCCGCTGCCCGCCATCGAGGGCCTGTTCGGCCAGCCGACCGTCATCAACAACGTGCTGACCTTCGCCGCCGTGCCCACCATCCTGGCCGAAGGCGGTGCGTTCTACCGGAACTACGGCGTCGGCCGCTCGCATGGCACGCTGCCCTTCCAGCTCGCCGGCAACATCCGCCGTGGCGGGCTGGTCGAAAAAGCCTTCGGGCTGACGCTGCGCGAGCTGCTCTACGGCTTCGGCGGGGGCACCGCGTCGGGCCGGCCGGCCAAGGCGGTGCAGGTCGGCGGCCCGCTCGGCACCTACGTTCCCGAATCGCAGTGGGATGTGCCGCTCGACTACGAAGCCTATGCCGCCATTGGCGCGGTGGTCGGCCACGGCGGGCTGGTGGTGCACGACGACACCGCCGACATGGCCGGGCTGGCGCGCTACGCGATGGAGTTCTGTGCGCTCGAATCCTGCGGGAAATGCACGCCGTGCCGCATCGGCTCCACGCGCGGCGTCGAGGTGATCGACCGCATCACCTTGAACCGCGACAAGCCCGTGGTCCGCGACCAGCAAGTCACCTTGCTGCGCGACCTGTGCGAGACGATGGTCGGCGGCAGCCTGTGCGCGATGGGCGGCATGACGCCCTTCCCGGTGCTGTCGGCGCTGAACCACTACCCCGCGGACTTCGGTCTGTGAGGCGAAGGAGACCCTGATGAACCATGTGATGAACCACCCGATCATCCCGATCAAGGCGATCCCGTCGCTCAAGGTCCAGGAACTTGACTACGGCACCCCCGTGAGCCGCCTGGGCTTGGACGCCGAACCCGTCACGCTGACCATCGACGGCTTCGAGGTCACGGTGCCGAAGGGCACGTCGCTGATGCGCGCCGCCGTGGACGCGGGCATCCAGGTGCCGAAACTCTGCGCCACCGACTCGCTGGAGCCGTTCGGTTCGTGCCGCCTGTGCCTGGTCGAGATCGACGGCCGGCGCGGCACTCCGGCGTCCTGCACCACGCCCGCCGAAGCCGGCATGAATGTCCGCACGCAAAGCCCGACGCTGCAGAAACTGCGCAAGGGCGTGATGGAGCTGTACATCAGCGACCATCCGCTCGACTGCCTGACCTGCGCGGCCAACGGCGACTGCGAGCTGCAGGACATGGCCGGTGTCGTTGGCCTGCGCAACGTGCGCTATGGCGTCGGCGAAACGCCCGTGGCCGGCATCACCGGGCGTCACCACCTGCACCTGGCACACGCCAAGGACGAATCGAACCCGTACTTCACCTACGACCCAAGCAAGTGCATCGTCTGCAACCGCTGCGTGCGCGCCTGCGAGGAGGTGCAGGGCACGTTCGCGCTGACGATCTCGGGCCGGGGCTTCGAGTCGCGGGTCTCGGCGGGGATGGACGAGCCGTTCATGCAGAGCGAGTGCGTCTCCTGCGGCGCCTGCGTGCAAGCCTGCCCGACCGCGACACTGACCGAGAAGACGGTGATCGAACTCGGCCAGCCGGAGCACAGCGTCATCACCACCTGCGCCTACTGCGGTGTGGGCTGCAGCTTCAAGGCCGAGATGAAGGGCACGCAGGTCGTGCGCATGACGCCGTGGAAAGACGGCAAGGCCAACGAAGGGCATAGCTGCATCAAGGGCCGCTTCGCCTGGGGCTACGCGACCCACAAGGATCGCCTGACCAAGCCGATGGTGCGCGACAGGATCACCGACCCGTGGCGCGAGGTGGGCTGGGACGAGGCGCTGAGCCACGCCGCGGGCGAGTTCCGCCGCATCCAGGGCACCTACGGCCGCGATTCGGTCGGCGGCATCACGTCGAGCCGCTGCACCAACGAGGAAACCTACCTCGTGCAGAAGCTGATCCGCGCCGCCTTCGGCACCAACAACGTGGACACCTGCGCCCGCGTCTGCCACAGCCCGACCGGCTACGGACTCGGTCAGACCTTCGGCACCTCGGCCGGCACGCAGACCTTCAAGTCGGTCGAGCACACCGACGTGGTGATGGTCATCGGCGCCAATCCGAGCGAAGGCCACCCGGTGTTCGCGTCACGGCTGAAGAAGCGGCTGCGGCAAGGGGCGCGGCTGATCGTCGTCGATCCGCGCCGCATCGACCTCGTGGATGCGCCGCACGTCAAGGCCGATCACCACCTGCAACTCAAGCCCGGCACCAACGTCGCGGTCATCACGGCGCTGGCCCACGTCGTCGTCACCGAAGGCTTGGTGAACGATGCCTATGTCGCCGAACGCTGCGACCCGAAGAGCTTCCAGCAGTGGCGCGACTTCGTGTCGAAGCCGGAGAACTCGCCCGAAGCGATGGCCGAGGTCAGCGGCGTGCCGGCCGAGGTCGTGCGCGGCGCGGCGCGGCTCTACGCGGGTGGCGGGCGCGGCGGCAACAGCGCGATCTTCTACGGCCTCGGTGTCACCGAACACGCGCAAGGCTCGACCATGGTGATCGGTATCGCCAACCTCGCGATGGCCTGCGGCATGGTCGGGCGCGAAGGTGTCGGGGTGAACCCGCTGCGCGGCCAGAACAATGTGCAAGGTTCCTGCGACATGGGCAGCTTCCCGCACGAGCTGCCCGGCTACCGCCACATCAGCGACACGACCGTGCGCGCCCAGTTCGACGCCGCCTGGGGCGTGACGCTGAACCCGGAGCCGGGGCTGCGCATCCCGAACATGCTCGACGCGGCGCTCGACGGCTCGTTCAAGGCGCTCTACGTCCAAGGCGAAGACCCGGCGCAGTCGGACCCAGACACGCAGCACGTCGCGGCGGCGCTGTCGGCGATGGAATGCGTCGTCGTGCAGGATCTCTTCCTCAACGAGACGGCCAAGTACGCCCATGTCTTCCTGCCGGGCGCGTCCTTCCTCGAAAAGGACGGCACCTTCACCAACGCCGAGCGCCGCATCAGCCGCGTGCGCCAGGTGATGCCGCTGCTGGCCGGCAAGGCGGACTGGGAGGTGACGCAGGCGTTCGCGAACGCGCTCGGCTACCCGATGCACTACACCCACCCGTCGCAGATCATGGATGAGATCGCGTCGCTGACGCCGAGCTTCGCGGGCGTGAGCTTCGAGAAGATCGAGCGGCTCGGCAGCGTGCAATGGCCGTGCAACGAGACCACCGACGAGGCGGGCACGGCGATCATGCACGTCGGCGGTTTCGTGCGCGGCAAGGGGCGCTTCCTGCCGACGCAGTACGTGGCGAGCGACGAGAAGGTGACGCGCCGCTTCCCGCTGATCCTGACCACCGGCCGCGTGCTGAGCCAGTACAACGTCGGCGCCCAGACCCGCCGCACCGAGAACAGCCGCTGGCACGAGGAGGACCGGCTGGAGATCCACCCCCACGATGCCGAGGAGCGCGGCGTGAAGGACGGCGACTGGGTCGGCATCGCCAGCCGGGCAGGCGAGACGGTGCTGCGGGCGGACGTGACCGAGCGGGTGCAGCCGGGGGTGGTCTACACCACGTTCCACTTCCCCGAGTCCGGCGCCAACGTCATCACCACCGACTCGTCCGACTGGGCGACCAACTGCCCCGAGTACAAGGTGACGGCGGTGCAAGTCAGCAAGGTCACGCAGATGAGCGAGTGGCAGCGTGGCTTCGCCGCGTTCAGCCAGGCGCAGCAAGGTTTGCTCGCCCAGGCCCACGCCGTGCAGCCGGAGGCCACGCGATGAGTGCGCATGGCCACGACCCCGACCAGACTGTCGTTCGGTTGGCGAACCGGATCGGCGAGTTCTTTGCCGTTTTTCCGGACCGTGAGGAGGCGATCGAGGGCGTCGCCAACCACATCCGCAAGTTCTGGGAGCCGCGGATGCGGCGCCAGCTCTATGCCCATCTCGACGGCCCCGCGGCCGGAGCCGGACTGAGCGAGCTGGTGCTGGCGGCGGTCAGCGCGCGCCGGGCGATGCTGCGACCGGAGGCTTAAGGCTTCACGATGGGCGTGCTGCTGCGCAGGTTGTCGGCCGCCTTGTAGGTCATGGCGGTGCCGCTGAGCTGGGTCACGGCGAAGGTCAGCCCCGCCGTGCCGAGTGGCAGGTTGACGCTGCGCAGCACGCAGGTGCCTGCGGCGGTGGTCGTGCAGGCGACGAGATTGGACCGGTTCGAGAACTGGCCGGTGACCTTCACGCTCTTCTGGGGCAGTCCGTCCTCGTTGTGGACCGTGACGGTGACCCCGGCGTTCCAGCTGCTCCGGGTCACGTCCTTTCCCAGCGGGCTGAGCTGCGCGACATGCACGATCCAGGGTGTCGGGAAGTACAGCTGCTTGCCCGCTCCGGCGAACAGCAGCTTGTTGGGTGAGCCCTTGGCGTCCGTGATGACGGCCGAGCTGGCCTGGTAAAGCATCTGGCTGGCTACCTGGACGGGGGTGAGTTTCGGGCGCTCCTGGAGCAGCAGTGCCGCGGCACCGGTCACGTGGGGCGAAGACATCGAGGTGCCGCTCTTGATGGTCCAGCCGTGCGGATCGGTGTTCGCCGCCGAGCTGATGGCGCTGCCGGGGGCGAAGAGATCGACGCAGCGTCCGTAGTTCGAGAAGCCCGAACGCACGTCGGTGGACGTGCTGGCGGCGATGGTCAGGGCGCTTGGCGTGCGCGCGGGGGATTGGGTACAGGCGTCGGTGTTGCTGTTGCCCGCCGACACGACCATGGTGAAGCCGGCATTCGCGATCCGGGCAACGGCCTCGTCGAGTGCGGTGGCTGCACTGCTGCCCAGACTGAGATTGACCACGCCTGGTCGAATGCCGTGGGCCATGATCCAGTCCAGCCCCTGGAGGATGTCGCTCAGGCTGCCGCTTCCTCCGCAGTTCAGTACCCGCACGGGCACCAGCGTGGCTCCGGGCGCAACACCGGACCGCGTGCCACCAGCCGTTCCGGCGACATGGGTGCCGTGTCCGTGGCAGTCGGTGGTGCCACGCCCGTCCTGGATGGCGTCGTAGCCCTCGCTGGCGAGCCGGCTGCCGAAGTCATCGTGCACGCTGATGCCGGTGTCGACGATGTAGACGTGTACGCCGCTGCCGTCCAGGCTGTTGCGGAAGGTGTTGTTCAGCGGCAGCTTGAGCTGGTCGATGCGGTCCAGGCCCCAGGTCTGGCTGTCCATCGCACGGGTGACTACCGCGGGCGTGGCGGCGGTGGTGGTGATGGTGGCAACCCTGTCGTATTCGATGCGGACGACGGCTGGGTCGTTTTGCACGCGCTGGAGGAAGTCCGCGACGTCCGATGTCGGCACCGTGGCAGCGAATCCCTGGAGCGCGTGGGCGTAGATCCGGTGCGCGCGTGCGCCGCTGGTCGGTGCGCCCATCAGCCGTGCGGTGACGGACTGCACGGCGCGCTCCGCCAGTGTCTGCGGCGATCCGGCACCGAGCGTTCGCGCGTTCGCGCGTTCGTTCTCCGCGACGGCAGCGGCATTGAGCGTGACGATGAAGTGTTCGTTTCCCGGCGCAAATTCGGGGCGCAGTGCGGCCAGGGCCTGCCGCTCGGTGGCGTCGAGCGCTTCCAGCTCCAGGGTGGCCGATTCGGCGGCATCGGGCGCATCACCGACATCCCCGCCGCCGCAAGACACCAGCAGTACGGCCAGGGCGGTGATCATCGCCTGTCGGCGCAGCGTTCGAGCTTGTTGCATCGTCGAGTTGTCCAGAGGAGTGGCCTTGAGGACCGGTGACGGGTCAGGCGGGTTGTCCATCGGGTTGTCGATCGCTGCAAAAGAAAGTGAAATCCCGTCTTTTCATTTCGATGCGTCACGGCAGGCATGCGTGAAATCGTGCGCGTACATATCGTGCGGCGCGCGTCAGAGGGCTCAGGTTTAAGGGGTCTGCGCCGACGGCCCCGCTTACCATTCAAGCCCCCACGTTTCCTAGACCATGCTCCATCGGCCCGACCACTCCAGCGCAACACCTCCTGTGCATATGCTGACTTCGGCTGGGGCGCGTACGCTGGTCAGTGTGGTGGGCGCGCCCATCGACGCCATTTCCTGGGATGAGACCTGCGCGGTGATCACCCGTTGGGCGCAGCGGCGCGAGAGCCGCTACGTCTGCATCTGCAATGTCCACTCGGTGATCACCGCGCAGCAGGATCCGGATTTCCATGACGTGATCCAGGAGGCCGACCTGGCAACGCCAGATGGGGCACCGGTGGCCTGGATGATGCGACGCCTCGGGTACCGCGACCAGATGCGCATCAACGGACCCGATCTGATGTTCCGCTACTGCGCACAGGCTGCGCAGCGGGACGAGCGCATTTTTCTGTATGGCAATACGCCGGAAACGCTGGAGACGCTCCAGAAGCGGATGCACAGGGCATTTCCCACGCTCCAGATCGCCGGCTGCTACTCGCCGCCCTTCCGTGCACTGACACCGGAGGAGGATGCCGAGGTTGTGCAGCGGATCAACGCCTCGGGCGCCGGCACGGTCTGGGTCAGCTTGGGTTGCCCAAAGCAGGAACGCTGGATGGCGGCCCACCGGGGGCGCATCCATGCCGTGATGGTGGGCGTCGGCGCGGCGTTCGACTACCACGCCGGCACCTTGCAGCGGGCACCGCTGTGGATGCAGCGGCACGGCCTGGAGTGGCTGCACCGCTTCTGGTCCGAGCCGCGGCGGCTGGGCCGGCGCTACATGATCACCAACACCAAGTTCATGGTGCAGGTCGTGAAACAACTGCTGAGCCGCTGAAGGATGCCACCGTCAACACTGGACGTCGGCGTGCCGGCGCGATCGCGACACCCGGTACTGGGTGTGCCTGTTGACGTGCTCGACTGGTCGGTGGCGGTGGAGCGCATCTGCGACTGGGCCGGGCGCCGGGAGTCCCGCTATGTGTCCATCTGCGATGCCCACTCGATCGTGCGAGCCAGCCGGGATCCGCAGCACGGGCGCCACATCGACCTGGCCGACATGGTCACACCGGACGGCTGGCCCGTTGCCTGGATGCTCCGGCACCTCGGCTACCCCCGGCAGGAGCGCATCAATGGCCCGGACCTGATGGAGCGGTTGCTGGTCGAGGCTGAAAGACGCGGTCTGGGCATCTATGTCTATGGCACGACGGACCGCACTCTCGCGGCATTGCAGGTCGCACTGATGGCGGCCTATCCGAAGTTGAATATCGTGGGCTTGTACTCACCGCCGTTTCGCCCCCTCCGCAACGAGGAGGTTGCGGCCGACATCGTGCGGATCAATGCGTCCGGTGCGCACCTGGTGATGACCGGGCTGGGCTGCCCGAAGGAAGACCGGTGGATGTTCGAGCACCGTGGTCGTGTGCAGGCGGTGATGCTGGGCATTGGTGCCGGCATCGACTTCCACGCCGGCACCGTGGCCCGTGCCCCGACCTGGATGCGGGACCACGGCCTGGAGTGGTTGTTCCGGCTGACGCAGGAGCCCGGCCGGCTCTGGAAACGCTACCTGGTCAACAACACCCTGTTCGTGGTGGGTGCCTTGGGGCAGTTTGCACGGCACGCGCTGGTACACCTCCGGTGGAACGGCACTCCCCGCGATTAAGCTTGCAGCGGACATCAACCGCGGGAAAAAGGGGATAAAACACATGCAGTTCCACCGTATTCAGCAGGTCGAGCCTTGGCTTGGACGCTCGGAACTCGAAGCACTCAATGGCTGTATCGAGCGGAACTGGCTGACCGAGGGGCCAGCCGCATCGGCCTTCCGGCAGAGCCTGAGCCAGCTCACTGGCGCCAACCACATCGCGCTGGCGCCCAACGGCACGCTGGGGCTGTTCCTGGCCCTGCTGGCGCTGGACCTGCCTCGCGGCAGCGAGATCATCATCCCCGGGTTCACCTTCATGGCCTCGGCCAGCGCGGCGGTGTTCGCGGGGCTCAAGCCGGTGCTCATCGACGTCGATCCAAACACCTTCACTGCACGGCCCGAAGCGTTCGAGCGCGCCATCACGCCGCGCACTTCGGCCTTGATGCCGGTGCACATCTACGGCCAGGCCGCCTATGCGGCGGAGATCGCCGCCGTCGGCAAGCGCCGCGGTCTGGCGGTCATCGAGGATGCGGCCCAGGCTTGCGGTGTGCGCTACCGCGGTCAGCACGCTGGAACCTTCGGTGATGTTGGCGTGGTTTCGTTCTTCGCCGACAAGACCATCACGATGGGCGAGGGCGCTGCGGTGCTGTCGCGGGAGCAGCGGCTGGCGCGTCGCATCAGCCTGCTGCGCAACCAGGGGCGCGAGTCGAGCGGGTCGTTCATCCACGAAACGCTGGGCATGAACTTCCGTGTCACCGACATGCAGTGCGCGGTCGGGCAGGCGCAGATGGCGCGCCTCCCGCAGGTCAAGGCCGATCGGCTGCGTCGCTACGCCTTGTTTCAGGAGGGTCTGACTGGCCTGGAGCAACTGCGCTTCATGAAGGTGGACCCGAACTCGGAGTTCATCCCCTTCCGGTTTCCAATCCTGTGTCCGCGCATGCCGGAGTTGCGCGATGCGCTGGAGTCGGCAGGTGTGCAGACGCGCTCGATGTTCTACCCGCTGCACCGCCAGCCGTGTCTGAGCGGCCTGATCGACCCCGTGGACCTGCCGATCTGCGACACGCTGTATGGCGAGGGGCTGTGTCTGCCGGTCCACCAGGGACTTCAGGACAGCGACGTGCACCACGTGGTTGAGGTGATTCGCAACACCTTGTCTCGCAAGCCCACTGGCAGTTGACTGGCAGTTGATTAGTTCTCACGTTGAACGGGTTTTTGGAAACAACCCGTGTTCGAGGGGACTGGATTCCGTGACCGAAGCGGCACAGTCGCGCAGTAGCAAGACTACTGCTCAGCCCCTCACTCCCTTCCGATCATCATGGACCGACCTCAGCAAATTCTGGTCACCGGTGCCGCCGGCTACATCGGGTCGGCCTTGGTGCATTCACTGTTGGCGCGGGGGCATTCCGTCACGGCCGTGGACAGCATGATCTTCGGGGAACAGGGGCTGGAGGACATGCGTCATCACAGCCGCCTGCACATCCGCCGCATGGACACCCGTGCGCTGCACCGCGGGCACCTGACCGGCATGCAGGCCGTGGTCGATCTGGCGGGCCTGTCCAGTGAACTGGCTGCGGAGTCGGATCCCGCCGGTGCAGATGCCGTCAACCACCGCGCGCAGGTCCGTCTGGCGCAACTGGCGCGCAGCTGCGGGGTGCCTCGCTATCTGCTGATCAGCAGCTGCAGCGTCTACGGCCATGCCAGCACGACGGAGTCGACCGAGACCTCGCCGGTGCGGCCCCTCACGCACCAGGCGCAACATTGCCTGATGGCGGAAGCGGCGATCCTGCCGCTGGCAGGGATCGGTTTTGCACCGTCGGTGCTGCGGATGGGCCTGGTCCACGGGCGCGGTTCGCGCATGCGCCTGGACCTTCTGGTCAATGCCATGGTCCTGAGCGCCTTGCGTCTGCGGCAGATCACGCTGGACAACTACGGTGTGCAGTGCCGGGGACATGTGCACTTGAGCGATGCCGTTGCAGGGATTCTCGCGGCACTTCACGCCCCGGCAGGCGTGGTCAGCCGGCAGATCTTCAACATCAGCCACCACAACGTGAGCGCTGCGGCCGTGGCGGACGTCGTCCGGGCAGAGCTGGGGGGGACGGTCCGGATCAATCCGCAGGGGGGCGCGCCAGACCTCCATCACCACCGCCCGGACTACCGCAAGGCGCAGGAACTGCTGGGTTATCGGCCCGAGGTCGCGCTGAGGGAAGGCATCCGCCAGTTGATCGATGCGCTCGATCCGGGAGCCTCCGCTGAACTGCCGGAAGTCCGTGCCATGCGCTGGATCCATGAAGTGCTCGCGCAAGGGCGAGAGGCCAAGGCGGCCATCGAGCACACGGCGGTGTTTGGACGTGCACCAGTCAAACTGCGGCGTCCTGGCGGCAGCCTCACGCTCCAGTGAGGCCGGCCGTTGCGCGCCGGTGGACGATCGCTTCCCGGTAGATCGCCATCAGTTGCCGGTAGTTGGACTCGGGTGTGTAGTGGTCCAGATAAGCCTGTCGTGCCGCGATGCCCATGTCACGCACTGCCTCGGGATGTTCATCGGCCCACCGCAGCTTGTCGGCCAGATCCCGGGCATCCCCTGGCGTGAAGAGCAGACCTGTCACGCCGTCCTCGACCAGTGTTGCCAAAGGCCCGAGGCGACTGGCCAGCACTGGCAGGCCGCTGCAGTAGGCTTCCACCAGCGTCATCGGCAGGCCTTCGTAACACAGGCTTGGCAGGACCAGCATCCTGGCCCGCCGCATCTTGTCCCGCACGGCATCTGCCGAGACCGTGCCGCTGTAGACGACATTGCTTCGGGCTGGCAATTGTGCTGCAAGCGGCCCGCCGCCGGCGATCTCGAACCGCAGTTCCGTCATCTGTCCTGCCGCCTCGACCAGTACGTGGGGCCCCTTTTCCTCGGACAGTCGACCAACGTACAGGAACCCGGTCCGGTCCGGGGTCGACTGGGTGTCTGGCCCCGGGTCCGACACGAAGTTGGGCTTGATCGCCATCAGCGCCGCGGGAAATCCGTTGGCCACATATTTGTCCCGGGCGAACTCGCTCAGCGCGATGATCCGGTCCGCGTGCCGGTGCAGGGAACCCAAGGCGGTATGGAGGCCATAGGTTGCCGCCATCACCGCGCTCTGCACGGCGGAGTCCCGATAGCAGCGGTGAACCACCGCGCGCCACGCCACCTTGCCGATGCAGTCTTCGCAGATCTTGCCATCCCGCAACAGCGTTGCCTTGGGACAGAACCAGCGGTAGTTGTGGAGCGTTTGCACCAGTGCGACGCCGCGTGGCGCTGCATCGACCGCCCAGTAGACCGACGGCGACACCAGTGGCAGCGTGTTGTGCACATGCACCACGTCGGCCTGAAACTCGTTGATCAGGCGCGTGACATCAGCGTGGCTCGACGGCGACCAGAGGGTATCCCGCAACAGGACGAGCCGCGACTTGCCGTCTATGTCATGGTTGTCGCGCTCGTAGAGCCGCACTTCATGTCCGTGGCCGCGCAGCAAAGCGATCTCGGCATCGACGACGGATTCTTCGCCGCCACGGATCTGGTAGCGGTTGTGGACGATGAGGATGCGCAGGGGCAGAGGAGGCTTACCCACCATAGTGGCCGCCGCCGTAGAATCTCGCGGCAACTTTCCCCAGATTCCCTAACAGGCTGCGAGCATACTGCATGTGTCGGGCATGCCCTATAGCCAGAGTGAACAGCAGTGGTGGTATGAGTATCAACGAAAATAGGAGGCCATATATCCCATAGTAGACGTAGGCCAAAGGGCTGACCAGAATTGCTTGTAGTCGCACAAACGTGCGACCTCCATTGAACGCTCTCTCCAGCACCCAACGTCGAGTCATGCGGTTGAGCGGAACTGTCTCAGTGACCATCGCTTTGTCGCACCAGACTAGTTTGTGGCCAGAAGCGGCAGCCACAGCGAAAAAAAGGGAATCTTCGCCGCCTGTCTTGGCAAATTGAACAGGAAATCGCTTTCCGTCGTTCAGTAATGAACGACGGAAAGCGACATTGTTCGTCTGCGCATTTCTCCATTCGACGGTACTTCCAGTTGGAAAACGTGCGCGTTGGTGCGCGCCGGTTAATCCTATCCATGCGGGCGGTGGAGCCTCAAAGCTAGGAATCACTGGGCCAAAAACGGCATCTGCGTGATGCGCGTCAAGCGTCAAGATAAAATCAATTAACCAGTGTGGGCCGACATATTCATCATCGTCAATGAAAGTCAGGACGCTGCCACTGGCTTCATCAATGCACCGGTTGCGCGCATAACTGACACCTGGTTTCGTTTCAACAAAGTAATGCACAACCGCATTCGGTCGATTATTTTTGATGGCGCTTACTATTTCTAATGCTGATTCATCGCGGTCGTTGTCAACGACGATGAATTCCACTCTCCAGCCTGGAGGGATATCTGCATCAATCAGACTGGTTAGAGCTCGGCGTATACCGTCAGGTCTACGGAATGTGCATATGCACATTGAAATAAGAGGTGCCGTTGCATTGGTATTTAAATTCATTTGATGTGATTAAATTTTTTCGCATGAACTCGATTGAATACCTCAATGATGGAGCATGTAAGTATTATCCATGATATATTTGTTCCTTGGATTAGAGATGACTCGGCGTAATTTACAATCAAGGTGCTTATGACTATTGAGATGTGCAGTGGAAAATTATCTCGCGGACTTATTTTGTATAAAATGCAGCACCGATATATGTGTGACATAAGTACAACCATAATTATTGCCATGCCTATAAAGCCGATTTCATTGACTGCATCAATATAGCCGCTATGGGCCTGAGTGGGTGGGCCCCAATCGAGTCGTTTCACCAGCGCGCCCGCAGCACCTTCCAGACCAACCCAGAATCCGCCGAAGCCTGTTCCAAACCAAGGGTGGCGTTCTATTTCTGCACCCATTAGTTTCCAGAGAAATGTACGACCGGTAAGCGTCGTGGACTTGTCCGTTGCCTTGAACACCAGTTCGATCAAATCATTGAATGGCAGGTGGCCGTGCAAGATAGAGTAAACAAGGGTGGATACCGCACTTGCCAATACAAGGGCCAGTACGAGCAACTTGCCTGTCATATTTTTGCTGGATAAGCTTTGTAACAGTATGACGCATAATGACGAAAAAATGAACGCCAATAGGCTGGTCGCACTTTTCGACATGTACAGCATGGCCAATGAAATTACGAGTAGCGGCAGGTACAGTTTCCTGTTGTCACGGGACAAGAATTTGTTGAAAAAAATAATCGAACACAGCAGCATGAACTGTCCCCAGGTGTTCTTGTGGGAGGTATAAGCGCGCAACGCTCCATCACTGTCGAATGCTAAGGTCGGCAGTGCTGCAGCGATGACTGCGCCGCCCAGCATGAAGATGGCAAGCGGTCTGGTCAGAATTTTGACGAACGACTTCTCCGAAATTGATATTTTCGTGGAGAGTACGGCAATTAATAGAAGACCGATGAGCAATATGTAGCGTTTGAATGAACTGAGCTTGTAGTCTGACCATCCGATTGAAATGAATATGAATCCATAGAGAATCAATAGTTCCATAGGAAAATGAATGACAGGTAAATATTTTTCCTTTCGTGGCCTGTAGATGCTAATGAAACAGAGTATATACAAGATCCCCCAGGTCCCCTGCTTGAACAGGCTGCCACTACCGTCCGGGTCAGTTCCACCAAAAGCAAAAAAAGCTATGCTGAAGATATAGAAGTACAGCCATTTCTGCGGGTGCATGACTCCCCAGGGCAGAAACAATCCCAGAAAAACTGCAAGCAGTATGGCAACAGAAAAATAGGGCCCAAGGCCAGCGATGATCTGGAAAATTAGTTGAAGGCTGGGCATCGCTGTACCTGCATGTGAAATCGCTTGCGCCTGATCAAGGCAATCTGAATGACTTCCAGAAAAGCCAGCGCCAGCACGATCGATCCTGAATAGGGCGTTGCACTGGCGATGAGCATCACGGCAACAGTCGCCGCCAACGTGATAACGCCAATGCGGCTGAGATCCTTGAAACCCGTGTCGCCGGTCATGAGCGTGGCCGCGTAGATGCCCTTGATGAACGCCAGTCCTGTCTGTGCGGTCCACAGGAGCGTCAGCATTTTGAGATTGGCATATTTGTCACCGAATAGGAATCGGATCAGATCGCCGAAAAAGTAGACCACGATGCCGACAAGCACTGACAGCGTAGTTGCTGCAACTACCGAATTCTGGACGGTCGAGTCCAGTTTTTCATATTGGTGCTCCGCCGCCCATTGGGATAATCGGGAGCGCATTAAATTAAACCAAGCTGCACCGATCAGTGCGATGGGCATCGAAAGCAATCGTGCCACCGAAATGTCGGCAACTTCGGATTTGCTGAAACTGATTGCGGCGATATAGGGATAGGTATTGCTGGTCAGGAAGGTTACGAATGAACCCAGTACTGCCCAGCGACCGCAGGCCCAGAATTCGCCCAGCAACTGGCGACTGCGCGCTGTTGTACCTCCGGCCATCGGTGCGATCTGTATGCCGGATTTCAGCAGACGCGGCATGCTCACGAGGGCACTGGAGATCCCGATCACCATTAGCACGCTTGCAGCGGATACCGTTTTTGTCAGCAGCATCAGAAAAATGCTGCTGATCAGTAGCCCGCCGTAGACAAGATTGTTTTTCAGCGCTGCAGTTGGATTGTTCTGCGAGTAGTTGAATACCCTAATATTGTCTTTCGAGACAGAGCCCAGAATACAGACTGCGAAACCGGCCCCTGTCGCTAGGGTCATCAGCGAATCATGCGACGCGGTTCCATAGATCACGTACCCCAAGAAAGCGAGCAAGGCTGACACTAGCGCGAATGCAAGTGTCCCGCGGGTATAGACATCCACAACCGCACGTTGGTTGTCGCCGTGCGTGCGCGGATAAATGGTGGTGTACGGGGCCGACAGCAGCGCTCCGCCGATTCCTTGGAAAAATAGCGAGGTATTGAGGAGCAGAACGTAGAGCCCGAACTCGTCCTTTGACAGTTCCCGGACAAAGATGAGAGAAATCAACAGACTGATGCCACTCAGCCATGCTTGGTCAAATATCGAGGTGCCAACCTTGGCGGCTTTGCGCCAATTGATTGCCATGTAACAAGTTACCTGGTGAGGCCAGCCAGGCGCAGGCGGTCTTCTGCAGAAAGCGAGGCCATCATGGTCGAGATGAACTGTTTCTGGGCGGCAAAGGCCCGAGACAGGTCTGGATCGATGCTGGACACCCGGAACAGCAGACCATCGGCAATCTGACCTTCCATCGCATACTGTATTTCTTTCAGCTTCTTGTCCGTGCCTGACTTGACGGCGTAGTTCCCAATGGTCGTCCAGTAAGTAACTGGCTCGACCCGCTGGGACTGGTAGGTTGTTTTTAGCTGCTTGGCCGGTATCCCGCCATACGCCGTGTCGACGGTAGTATGATTGTTGGTCAGGACCTGAAATCCTTGCGCTGGATAGCATATTTCCGGCAAATGAACCTGGAACGAATCATTCTGGTTTTTGCCATAAGCAATGGACAACATAATCCTGTAGCCTTGGTCGGATACATAGGTTCGGTTGACTTGCTCTGAATACAACTCGTCGAGCAATTGCTGCTGCTGCGGGTTGACGATGTTGCCGGTGAGGTCCTGTTGCTGCCAATTGCCGAATTTCGCTGGAACGATCTGAGCCAGTTTTCGATCCCCGCGGGTGTCGGAAAAATGGTGCGTCGGCCGTACATAGTTGGCCGAGGCCGCCGTGATGGACATCAATATCACAGCGACGACGGCAGTGAGGGATCGCTTGTTCATGGATGGATCTCGCCTAGATTCAGTATTCAGGCTGCCGGTTCGGCACGATCATGCGCAACAGACCGTCCGATGCAATGATCAGCGTCAGCGCGGCGAGGAACAGGACCATGCCGGCGAATCCGTGCAGAAACCCTTGTCCGGCTGCATCGCCAAAATGGTAGGTGATCAAGGTGAGTACGATCACGCGGATCACGTTTGCTGTGAAACTGATCGGGACGATGAAAATCGCCAGCAGAATATTTCTCATGGCCGACTGGTGTCGGACGAGATTGAGATACAGCAACCCGAGTGCTTCGAGTGTGAACAGGGTATTTAGACCTGCACAGGCGTCTGCCACCAGTAATTGATATTGACCAATCTGCAGGATCACGCCGCTACGACTGATGGGGTAGCCAAGATGGTACAGAACGAATTCGGCGACATACGATACAGCCATCTTCATTGGCTGCGTGAGCGCGTCGACAAATAACCCAGGCAATGGGACCATGAATGCCATGAAAAACAGGGGGAACCACATCAGCTTCAAGGCAGAAGAACCGCTCAAGAGAAGCAGCATGCTGGCTGTCACAAAGACGATGGAACCGACCTCGAATATCAGAATATTCTGCGATCTGCCGACCAGATACAGCACCAGACCGAAGGCGAGCAAAGACCAGCCTGCAATGGGTTTTGGCTGGACCGGTAGCGTATCCAATTCATTCCGTTTTTGCCAAAGCAACCAGATGGAAATGGCGAGCACGATTGGACCGTGGCCTTGCTGATCGCCGGCCCACAGCCCGTGGAAGAGATCCCAGAAAGTCGGGCCATACATGGCCAGAAGACCGGCAATGGCGATCAACCAAGGCACGAAATTGCCGATTGTGCTGTTGGGGTGTCCGGTGCGGCCGGACTTGTTCGTGTAGGTCAATTCCATGTCCGCAGTTCAGAACTCGTTGACGATGACGCCTGTCAGCTTGGCCGTGGTTTCGCTCAGCTGGCCGACGAGATCATGGAGCTGCTTCACGCGGGTCTTGTTTTTTCTGGCCAGTGTCATGGCAGCACCACTGCGCGCAGCGATCACCAGCGCGTCACTGCCGAGTGAACTTGCTGGGGTATCGACCACCACATGGTCGAATTTCCGGAGCAATTCGCTCATCAGCAGGCGGAAGGCCGGACGCTCCAGCAGTTCGAGCGGGTTGGGTGGAATGACGCCGACGGGCATCACAAACAAGCTTGGAATATCCGGTGCTTGGTAGATGACGTTTTCTTCCTGGCGTCCGCTGAGAATGCCTGTCAGTCCGGATGTATTGGGGAGATCGAACAACTCATGCAGGCGGGGATTGCGCAGATTCGCATCGACGATCAGGGTACGACCACCCAACTGGGCCAGTACAACGCCCAGATTGGCTACCAGGAATGTCTTGCCGTCGCCGCCTTCCGGGCTCGTCACTGCCAGTGCCCGTTTGGGCTCCTGCGGGCTGAAGATGCGCATCATCAGCTGGCTGCGAATCGCCCGAAACGCTTCGGCCTGCTTGCCGAAAGGTTGTGCCGCCGCGACCAGCTCACGGTGATTGGCACGCCGGCTTTCCGGTGCGTACGGGTAGTTGAACTGCTGGCTCAGCGCAAAGACGATGTCGGAGTCGGACACCAGCCCAAGTTTGACCGCCGACTCTCCGAAGCGGAGGTTGTTGGCGCGCTGATACTCCAGAATCTGGTTGACCTGCTCCTGGGTCAGGCTTTTTGTCTCGCGGATGATGTCGCCGATGCTGCGGTCCTGATCGAGGGTGCTGTGCACATCGTCTGCATTCATCGAACTGTTCCGGTCATGATGAATACCTTTCGGAGTCGTCTGGGCGGCAATGGTCATGTTGAGATCTCGGTCAGCGCTGTCGAAGAGTGTGTCAGGCGATCAGATGCCCTGCTTCGGCAGCCGCTTCAGGATATTGCTGGGTAATACCATTGGCGAATTGCGTCCGGACAGGCTCGAACGCAGCGGCTTGGGAATCATGCCCAGTACGGCGACATCCAGACCGGAGGTTAGGTCGTCCAGTGTGCGGACACGGCGGTCCGTCAACTCTCTCAGGATTGCGAAGCTGACCCCGAGCAAAGTGCCAACGAACACACTCACCAGGATATTGAGCACGATCTTGGGCGATGAGTGCTCGGTCGGCTCATCCGCTGGCGACAGCACCGATATGTTCGTCTGGTTCAGCTGGCTTTCGAGGCTGGTCTGGTTCAGACGCTGGGTGACCTGGTCGTAGGCGCGTTGAGAGGTTTCCACTTCCCGCTGCATCACCACGGCTTCGTCGCGCAGTGCTTTCAGGCGCAGGATCTTGTTGCGTTGTGTGTCCAGTGCGGCCCGTGTTTCGGCCTCGCGCTGCCGATTGATCGAGCCTGTGACACCGACACCGCCGGTGACGCGGCGAGTTTCGCCTTCGATGCGCTGGCGCAGCTCGCCAATGTTGGCGCGCAGTTCCTGCACCAGCGGGTGGGCGTCGCCGAACTTGGCGTTCATCTCGGTCAGCTTGGCTTCCTGTCGCGTCAGATCGGAGCGCAGCGATGAAACCAGGCTGTTGTTGATGACCTCCTGCATCTGATCACCTGAAGTCCGGACTTGTGCGGAGCGACTCGACGATTCCGCGGCGATGGCCTGCAGGGTGACCAGTTGGGTATTCAGTTCATTGAGCCGCTGGGTCTCGATGTCGAAGCGCTCATCGGCGCCGGTCAGTCCATTGGCTTTCTGGAATGTCGAGAGTTTCTCCTGGGCACGCTCAACCGCTTCGCGCAATTCCTTGCCTCGGGCATCGAAGAATTCGTTGTACTGCTTGGCTGGTGATGCGCGCAGTCCGATGCTGGTGTCGATGTAGGCCTGCACAAAGGTATTGGCCAGTGCACTGGCAAAACGTGGGTCGGCATTGGTATAGCTGACGTGGATGACGTTGCTTTCCCGGGACGGTTTGACGTCGAGTTTTTTCTGGAAAATGTTGGCGATCCAGGCTTCGAAACTACCCTTGCCGCCTGTCTCTTCATTCCAGCGCTTGCGCATCTCCTGATTCTCGTTCAGGTGCAGTTTCTGCACCACGCGCTGAGCGACCCGGTCGCTGGTCAGGATGTCGACCTGCGTGGCCATGTAGGAGGGCGAGGCCATGCCGTTCATCGGCATGCCGACGATCGGATCCGGGGAACGAACGTCCAGCAACACCGACGCCGTCGCCGTGTAGTTCTTGGGCATCAGCAGGCTGGCGGCAATGGTGGCACCGATCGTCAGCAGCGCCACCACGATCGCTGAAATCCAGCGTGCTTTCAGGATCGACAGGAGTTGCGCAAAGGTCATGTTGGATCGCACCCGGGTTGTTGTTGGCGCTGCGGGGACGCCATGCACGCACGGCCGTCCCCGCAGCAATGAAGCAAGGTCAGAACAGGCTCTCGCGGACGTAGATCACGTCGCCGTCCTTCATCGGGTCGTTCATGCCGGGCTGCAGGATCTCGACTTTGCCATCCGCATTGCGACGATGGACGCGCAGCCCTTTTTCCGTGCCGCGCTGCGTCAGACCGCCCCCCGTTGCCAGTGCCTGGATGACGGTCATGTCGCGTTCGAGGCGCATGGCACCCGGGCGCTGCACTTCACCGTAGATGTAGACCATCGGCATGCGGTCGACGTAGACCGTGTCGCCATTGACGATCACCGGGTCGTTGGCCTTGGTCGACGCTGCGAACAGGTTCGGCAGATCGATCACCACGCGGAAGGCGCGGTTGTCACGCATGCCGCTGAGCGTGACCAGGTCGCTGCCGCCCGTGGCGACGCCACCTGCGGTGGCGAGCAGCTCGCTCAGGCGCATGCCGGTCAGCTCGATCGGATAGCGACCCGGGCGGTTGACCATGCCCAGCACCGAGGCCTGGTTGCCGCGGACCTGGGTGACCAGGATGCTCACCTGCGGCTGGCGCACGAAGTTGCCGTTGCGCAGGCCGTCGGCGATGACCTTCTCGGCCTTGGGCACCGACAGGCCGCCGAGCTTGATCTGGCCGAGCAGCGGGAAACTGATGCTGCCGCTTTCGGCGACGCGGGTTTCCAGCGTCAGGTCGGCATTCTGGTAGACGCTCACGCGGATCACGTCGCCCGCACCCAGCACGTAGTCACGCTGGGCGTCGGACACCTGGGCCCAGGACAGCATCGGCGCCATCAGGGTCAGAAAGGCGAACAGCACACGCCGGAGCAGGCGTGCGGAGAGGGACGAGGTGGTGTTTAGCGTGAGCATCATGTGTTACTTCAGGCCCGAAAGACCTTTTTGGAGGGCGGAGGCGTCCAGCGCATCGGAAGCGCCGGCTGGCGGCGTCGGTGCCACGGTCGGTGCTTCGACAGCGCTGCCGGTGTCGGCAGAGGCCGATGCGGCTGCAGCGAACTGACCGACGTACTCGATCTTGGCAGATCCACGCAGCGCCTTGATGCCGTCAGTGACCAGTTTGCGCTTGCGATCGCTCAGAAGGAACTGTTCGATCGCTTTCTTGGCGGCCTCTTCCGTCACCGGTGCGGACTTGGCCGAGGCGACCAGCGCGGCGTTCAGGCCGGTTGGCGTCGCGACCACGACCCACTGGCCTTCGCTGAGCTTGGCGAGCTGGTCGAGGAAACCCATCGGAATGTTTTCCGGGGCCTGCGACACGTTGCGCGCGGCGAATCGGATGCTGGTGGCCTTGAGCGCGCCCGCGAGTTCCTCGGCACTGCGCAGGGTCGGAATCTTGGCCTGCAGTGCCGCCTTCTGGTTGGCGTTGGCCTCGATGTTGAACTCCTGCAGACCGTAGATGCGGCGCTTGGAGAACAGGGCCGGCTTGCTGTCGTAGTAGGCCTTGATGTCTTCAGGCGTCGGCGCAGCGGCTGCCTCGGCGATGCGGTCGGCATAGGCACGTGCCAGGATGTCCCGGCGAGCCGCTTCGATGGCAGAGACGATGCGGGGGTCGCGGTCGAGCTTCTGCTCGATGGCCTGCTGGACGGCGAGTTCCTGGTCCACAAGGCCTTCCAGCACACGCCGGCCCACGGCCTGCGCCTGCTCGGGCTTCAGACCCTGCTGACGCTGCAGCACGAAGTTCACCTGGTGCACGGAGATCTCGCCGGAGTTCACCTTGGCTGCCACTTGGCTGGAGCCTTTCTTGTCGCCTTCACCCCCGCCGCAGGCGACGAGCAGGGTGGCAGTGGCGATCACGCCCAGAGCGAGCGAGGCACGCAGACAGGCGGTGGAACTGAACAGGGGCAACTTCATGACTTGCATACTCCGGAGGCGAGTGGATTGCCGAATCCGATTTGCGTACTGGCCGGCACTCGCAATGAAAGGGGTGATAAACGGGTAAAACCGGTCGCAGTTTAGCGGTTGGCCGTGGTGGTTTGCTTCCCCGGGTTGCAGGGGCGCCGCTCATTCCCGGTCGGCACGTTAAGTCTGCACGGCAGGCTTTCACGACTGAGTTTCAGGTGGTGAGCCATCGCCCGATAACTATCGGTCAGCAGAAAAGTGCCACGAAATTCACATTTACAGAAGGTATTGGCGAAGCGCTCCAGAGCGCGATGTCGGCAAACGAATTCGGATCGAATTGACGCCGAGAAGCGTTGGCCGCATGTGAAAATTATGAAAGTTCTTGCGCTCGCCCTGTACTTTGGGCGGATGCGCTTCCTGACAGGTATTGGAGAAAGGCTTGGCATGTGCTGTTGAGGCTGGCGGGGCGTCAAGGGGAGGCGGATGGCTTCAGTTCCGCAACCCGGTGTCGATACCGCCACAAGAGGAAGCGGTGATGTGGTCTCCGACGTCAGCTTCCACCTCGGCACTCTTACCAAGGCACCGCACCATGTCGACCGTCTCTTCCATCACATCCACTGCAACCTTTGCTGGGCTGTCGACCACGACCATCGCTGCGTTGTCCACGACCGAATGGGCCAGCGCAAGCACCGCTCAGATCGCGGCGCTGACCACCAGTCAGATCGCGGCCATGCAGACTGCAGATCTTGCTGTACTGTCCACCAGCAATGTCGCTGCCTTCACCACGACGGGGCTGCGTTCGTTGTCCACCGTGCAGTTGCAAGCCCTGAGCACGGCCCAGGTCGGCGCCCTCACGACGGCGCAAGTGGCGGCGCTGACGACAGGCCAGATCGCCGCGCTGGAGACGGCCGACATCGTGGCGCTGGGCAGCAGCCAGCTGGCGGCGTTCGGCACGGCGCAGATCGCGGCGCTGACGACGGCGCAGATCGGGGTGCTGGAGACACGCGACCTGGTGGCGCTGGGCACGGCGGCCATCCGGGCACTGGAGACGGCCGACATCGCCGCGCTGAGCAGCACGCAGGTGGCGGCGTTCACGACCACGCAGATCGCCGCACTGGGCACGGCGCAGATCCTGGCGCTGGAGACGCGTGACCTGGTGGCACTGGGCACGGCGGCCATCCGCGCGCTGAACACCGCCGACATCGCGGTGCTCAGCACGGCGCAGGTCGCGGCCCTCACGACGGCGCAAGTGGCGGCGCTGACGACAGGCCAGATCGCCGCGCTGGAGACGGCCGACATCGTGGCGCTGGGCAGCAGCCAGCTGGCGGCGTTCGGCACGGCACAGATCGCCGCGCTGACGACGGCGCAGATCGGGGTGCTGGAGACACGCGACCTGGTGGCGCTGGGCACGGCGGCCATCCGGGCACTGGAGACGGCCGACATCGCCGCGCTGAGCAGCACGCAGGTGGCGGCCTTCACGACCACGCAGATCGCCGCACTGGGCACGGCGCAGATCCTGGCGCTGGAGACGCGTGACCTCGTGGCACTGGGCACGGCGGCCATCCGCGCGCTGAACACCGCCGACATCGTGGCGCTCAGCACCAGCCAGATCGGGGCGCTGACCACGGCACAGGTGGCGGCGCTGACCACCGCCCAGGTGCTGGCGATGGAAACCGCGGATGTCCATGCGCTGACCGCCACCCAGATTCGTGCGCTGAATACAGCGGACGTCCACGTCTTCACGACATCCCAGATCAACGCCTTGGGTACTGCCCAGGTGGCGGCGTTCAGCACGGCGCACATTCAGGCCCTGACGACCGCCGACATCGTGGCCTTCAACACCGCGCATGTCTCCGCCTTCACCACGGCGCAAATCATCGCGTTGACCACGGCGCAGGTGCTGGTCCTGGAGACGGCGGACATCCACGCGCTCAACACCATGCAGGCTTCCGCGTTCGAGGCGGCGGATATCGCGGTGATGTCTGCTGCTCAGATCGATGCACTGCCGCTGGTGACCCCGATCGTGCTCGATCTGGACGGCAACGGCATCCGCACGCTGGCTGCTTCGCACGGCGTCCACTTCGACCTGGGCGCCACGGGAGTGGCGCACCAGGTGGGCTGGGTGTCCTCGGGCGATGGCTTGCTGGTCCGGGACATCAACGGCGACGGGCGGATCAACGACGGCCGCGAGTTGTTCGGCACAGCCACCCAACTGGCCTCTGGCGAGCGGGCAGGTGATGGCTACAGCGCACTGCGGTCGCTGGATTCCAACCACGACGGCAAGCTGGATGCCGCAGATGTGCACTTCGGCGAACTCAAGGTCTGGGTCGACGCCAACTCGGACGGGATCGCCGATGCCGGCGAGTTGAAGACCCTGGCGGATCTGGGCATCGTGTCGATGGATCTGACGACCCAGGCCGGGAGCGAACTGGACAACGGCAACGTCATCGCGCTGTCCTCGCGCTACGAAACCGCCGATGGGCAGACCCACCAGATGGCCGACGTCTGGTTCGCCAAGTCAGACACGGCACCGGTGACGGATGGACAAGGGCCGACCATGGCGTCGGACCTGCTGGTCGCCGCCCCGGAAGCTCCCTTGGCTGATGGTGCTGCCGTGGTGGCTGCCACGCAGACACCGATGCTGGATGGCGGACTCCTGGCTGCGCAGGCCTCGGCCCAGGCGCTGGAGGAACTGCTGCGCCAGCAGCCGATCATCTGATCCAGGGCTGACTGTCCTGCTCCCGCAAGGGCAGCGCATCAGGTCCGCGCGGACTTGATGCGCGGAAATGCGCCGGCCCAGTCCGGCGCTTTTCGCCATGTCAGGCCAGGGATTGCTGCAACCATGCCGGTACCGATCCCCAGTCGTGTCCTCTGGTTTCAGCGCGGGCACGGCGCCTGCCCGAGCTGTTATGACCATGGTGCCAACCGCCACGCCCCGCGCCTCTGTCGACACGTCGACCGTGACCCCGACGGTGGACCGTTCGGTGCTGATCCGGGCGATCGAGCTGCAGAACCAGGGGCATGTGGACGCGGCGGAACAACTGCTGCGGCACTACCTGACCCAGCTGCCGGCCGATCCGGTGGCGCTGTATTCGCTGGCCGTGATCTGGCTGCGGCGGCAAGACACCGCCGCCGCACTGGAGTTGCTGGAGCGCGCGGTGAAGGCGGTCGTGAATTTCCCGCCGCTCTGGTTCGCCCACGCCACGGTGCTGGTCAACGTCGGGCGCCGTGACGACGCCCTGCGCAGCTACCAGTGCGCGATCGACCTCAAGCCAGACTTCGCGGATGCCCTGATCAACAGCGGCGTGCTGCTGCGCGACCTGCAGCAGCATGTGGCGGCGCTGACCCGCTTCCAGCAGGTGCTCGCGCTGCAGCCCGACAACGTGCTCGCCCTGGCCAACGCCGCCACCTTGCTGACGGAGTTCAAGCGCGGCGAGGAGGCGGTGGCCTTGCTGGAGCACCTGGTGCGCCTGGCACCGCACCACGACTACGCCCTCGGCATGCTCTGCCACGAGAAGCTGCAGGGCTGCGACTGGAGCGGCTTCGAGGCCTTGTCGCAGCAGGTGATCGACGGCGTGCGCGCCGGCCAGCGCAGCAGCAAGTCACTGGGTCTGATGGCCATCTCGGATTCCGCGGAAGACCACCAGCGCTGCGCCCGGCTGTTCGCACAGCAGCGTTACCCCGTCGCTGCCACGCCGCTGTGGACCGGAGAACGTTACCGCCACGACCGGATCCGCATTGCCTATGTCTCACCGGACCTGCGCGAGCACCCGGTCGGCCACCTGATGGCCGGTATCTTCGAGCGCCACGACAAGACGCGATTCGAGACCACCGGCATCTCGCTCGGCGTGGACGACGGCAGCCGCCTGCGTGAACGCATGACCCGTGCGTTCGATCAGTTCATCGATGCCCGGCAGATGACCGCCGTGCAGATCGCGACGCTGTTGCGCACGCAGGAGATCGACATCGTGGTGGATCTGGCGGGCTACACCGCCGATTCGCGCGCCGAGATCTTCACATGGCGTCCGGCGCCGGTGCAGGTCAACTTCCTCGGCTATCCGGGCACGATGGGGCTGGCCTGCATGGACTACATCCTGGCCGACCGCCACGTGGTGCCGCCCGACCACTGGCCGTTCTACGACGAGCGGGTGGTGTACCTGCCGGACGCCTACCTGCCCCCCGCCTCCGGCCTGCAGATCTCCGAAGCCACACCGAGCCGCGCCGACTGCGGCCTGCCGCCGACGGGCGTGGTGTTCTGCTCGTTCAACCATGACTACAAGATCCTGCCGGCGGTCTTTGCCGTGTGGATGCGGCTGCTGCTGCAGGTGCCGGGCAGCGTGCTGTGGCTGATGTCGCGCAGCGAGCGTTCGCAGACCAACCTGCGCGCCAGTGCGCGGGCGGCGGGTGTCGACCCCGACCGCCTGGTCTTCGCCCAGCGTGTGCCGCGGGTCGAGGACCATCTTGCCCGCTACCGGCTGGCCGACCTGTTCCTCGACACCCATCCCTACAACGCCCACAGCACCGCGGCCGATGCGCTGCTGGCGGGGCTGCCGGTGCTGACGTGTTCGGGGCAATCCTTTCCATCGCGGGTGGCCGGCAGTCTGCTGCATGCGGCAGGGTTGCCCGAGCTGGTCACGCACTCGGTGGCCGACTACGAGCAGCTTGCTCTTGCACTGGCCCGTGATCCGGCCCGACTTGCTGCCCTGCGGGCGCGTCTGGGTGACCGGCGTCAAGGCGGTGCGCTGTTCGACGTCGACGGATTCACCCGCCATCTGGAGACCGCCTACATCGCCATGTGGCGCCAGTCGCAGCTCGGCGGTGCGCGGGACGCGCTGAGCGCACCGGCCCTGTCGGCCTGAGGTCCGGCCGTGTCGCACACCGTTGTTCTGGTGCCCATCTACCAGCCCGTGCTGTCGGCGCTGGAGCAGTTCTCGCTGGACCACTCGCTGCCGCTCCTCGCCGAGAAGGGGCGCGACGTGGTCTTCATCGGGCCGCAAGGGCTGGACCTGGGGTATTACGCCCGGCGCTATCCCGGCATCGGTTTCCACGGCTACGCGCCGAGCTACTTTGGCTCGATCCGCGGCTACAACCTGCTGTTGCTGGATCCCGGGTTCTACGAGCGCTACGCCGCACATGAATTCCTGCTGATCCTGCAGACGGACGCGGTGCTGCTGCGCGATGACCTGGACCACTGGGCAAGCCTGCCCTACGACTACGTCGGCGCGCCCTGGCCGCAGGGCCTGCAGGTGAAGGTGAACCTCGACCGCTTCGAGGGCGGCAACGCCAAGACCGTGCGGGCGCTGGTGGGCAACGGCGGGCTGAGCCTGCGCCGGGTGCGCGCGTGCCAGGCGCTGCTGCGCGAGTTTCCGCTGGCGGCCGAGCATTTCCGCCTGAGCGGCTCCAGCGAAGACCTGTACTTCGCCGTGATGGGCCTGCTGTCGACCGCGTTCGTGCTGCCCAACGAGCGGGTGGCCTCGCTGTTCGCCTGGGAGCTGGCGCCCGAGCACTACCACGCCGTCAATGGCGTGCCGCCGATGGGTGGGCACGCCTGGTGGAAATACAACCCCGAATTCTGGACCCGGTTTTTCCGGATGCCGCCGCCGTCCGCCGGCCACTCTGTCTCTTCCCCTGAGGAACCACGATGAGCAAATCCCTGGACCTGGGCTGCGGCCTGCAGCCGAAGAATCCATTCAATGCGCAGGAGGTCTACGGCGTCGATGTGCGCGATGACGCCGAGGCGCACATCGTCAAGGCGGATCTGGTGGTCGAGCCGATTCCGTTTCCGGACAACTCTTTCGAGTATGTGACAGCACATGACTTTCTCGAACATATTCCGCGCCTGATTTATGCGCCACAGCGCAGAAATGCCTTCGTCGAGGTCATGAACGAAATCCACCGCGTGCTCAAACCCGGTGGTGTCTTCATGTCGTTCACGCCGGCTTACCCCCATGCGGCGGTATTCCGGGATCCGACGCACATCAATTTCATCACCGAAGAAACCTTCCCGCTGTATTTCGACAACCAGTTGCGCTGGGCGTCGGTCTACGGGTTCAAGGGCAGTTTCGAGATCGTCAGCCAGGAATGGCGCGGGCCGCATCTGCTGAGCCTGCTGCGCAAGGTCTGAACAGGAATTCGACCATGAAAAACGATATTCTGGCGCTGGCCGCCCGTGGAGATATTGTCAATGCTGCGCGGCTCGTGCGCGAAAGTCTGGCCACCGGGGGCGCCGAGTTGCGCGACATCCGCGTGCTCAGCGCGCACCTGCTGTTCCAGGCCACGCCCTGGGACGAGATCTCGGCGCTGCTGCCGCCCGACACCAACGGCGTGGTCACTTCGGGCCTGTTGAACTCGGTGCGCAAGGGCCGCCCGCTCAATGCGCAGGACGCGCCGATTCCGTGGTTCACCTACCCGGCGATCGACTTCCTGGATGGCGTCGTGCGGCCCGAGTGGACCGTGTTCGAGTGGGGTTCCGGCAATTCCACGCTCTGGTGGGCAGCGCGCACGGCGCATGTCGTGTCGGTCGAGGACGACGCGGCCTGGCACGCCGAGGTGGTCAAGCAGGTCCGGCCGAACAGCGCGTCGCTGTTCAAGCAGGGCGCGGATTACTTCGATGCCATCCGCGCCTATCCCGACGCTGCATTCGACGTGATCGTGATCGACGGGTCCAGCCGCAACGACTGCGCCCGCGCCGCGCCGGACAAACTCAAGCCTGGCGGCCTCATCGTGTTCGATAACGCCGACGGGCAGGAATTCGACGCCGGCCAGCAGTTCCTGATCGACCAGGGTTACTACCGCATCGATTTCTGGGGTTTGATTCCTTCTTACCTCTACAAGAACTGCACGTCGGTGTTTTTCAAGGATCCTGCGCTGCTGCGGCGCACGGCCGTGCCGTCGGTGCACCGCTCCTCGGTGGGTATTTCCTGTTTTCAGGCGATGAACCGCGGCAGCCGCGCCCCGGAGATTTGACCTGCAAAACCCGTGTTGCTCGGACCGGTGTCCGGGCAGGGGCTGCGGCACCATGGGCTGACACGAACGGACCTGTCCCATGAGCATCCACGATCGAACCGTCAGCCTGGTCACCGGTGGCGCCGGCTTTCTTGGCTCCCACCTGTGCGAGCAGTTGCTGGCCCGCGGTCACGAGGTGATCTGTGCGGACAATTTCTTCACCGGCACGCGCCGCAATGTCGAGCACCTGATCGGCCACCCGCGCTTCGAGCTGATGCGCCACGACGTGACCTTTCCGCTGTTCGTCGAGGTGGACGAGATCTACAACTTCGCCTGTCCGGCCTCGCCCGTGCACTACCAGCACGACCCGGTGCAGACGACCAAGACCAGCGTGCACGGCGCCATCAACATGCTCGGCCTGGCCAAGCGGGTGAAGGCCAGGATCCTGCAGGCGTCCACCAGCGAGGTCTACGGCGACCCGCAGGTCCACCCGCAGCGCGAGGACTACTGGGGCCATGTCAACCCCAACGGCATCCGCTCCTGCTACGACGAGGGCAAGCGCTGCGCCGAGACGCTGTTCTTCAATTACCACCGCCAGCACCAGCTGCGCATCAAGGTGCTGCGCATCTTCAACACCTACGGCCCGCGCATGCACCCGAACGACGGCCGTGTCGTCTCCAACTTCATCGTGCAGGCGCTGCAGGGCCAGCCGATCACGCTCTACGGCGAGGGCTTGCAGACGCGCTCCTTCTGCTACGTCGATGACCTGATCGACGGCGCGCTGCGGCTCATGGGCACGCCCGACAGCGTGACCGGCCCGGTCAACGTCGGCAATCCGATCGAGGTGACGATCCGCCAACTGGCCGAGACCATCGTGCGGCTGACGGGCTCGGCCTCGCCGCTGGTGTTCCGCCCGCTGCCGCAGGATGACCCGATGCAGCGCTGCCCCGACATCACCAAGGCCCGCGAGGTGCTGGGCTGGGCGCCGCGCGTGCAGCTGGAGCAGGGCCTGGCCCGCACCATCGACTACTTCGAGCGCCTGCTCACGGCCAGCAGCGGGCCGTTGCCACACGGGCTGCAGCCGTCCGCCATGCCGACGCCGGCCGAGGCCCTCGCGGCCTGACTCTTTCCCGAACCGATTCGCAGGTGCGCGCATGACCCAGCCATCCCTCTCGGCCTCCCTCCAGATCAGCGAGCGTTTCCTGGGTCTGCCTGACCGCGGCCTGCCCGCCCGCCACAGCACCGAGCTGATGGCCCACGCCCAGAGCGACGCGCTGTTCCACCTGGCCGCCGCCAAGCAGGTGCGCACCCGCCAGTTGCAGGCGCATTTCGGCGGCCGGCGCATCGAGCGGTTGCTGATCTCGGCCAACCTGAGCGGCTTCGAGCACCAGCGCCCGGACTGCACCGTCGAGTTCCTGCCCAAGGGCTATTTCCAGCCCGCCGACGCCGCTACCCGTGATGCCCGCGTGGCCCACCTGCGCGACGCGGTGGTGATCGTCAACAACAACGATGTGGGGTTGGACAGCGGTGGCCCGGCCTTCGCCGAACTCTTCAGCCGCTGTGAGCACACGGTCTTCGCCGCCTGGGACTGGGACAACCACCACTGGCTCGACCTGAGCACGCTGCTGGCCACGCACAGCGACGTCTACGCGCCCGCGCACCACGAACACCTCTACCTGCTGAGCCGCTACAACGCGACCATCGCCGGCCCGGTCTACTGCGGTTCGGTGCAATGGCCACGGCCCTTCCTGGCGCAGCAGCTGCCGCAGATGCTGCAGACCGGGCGCTCGGATCTTCCGCTGGGCATGCACATTCCCTATGCGCCGTTCGCCTTCCGCAACCGGGTGGTGACGACGCTGGGCCAGCATTTCCCCTCGGTCGGCTTCAGCGACCGCAGCTTCCACGTCCGCACGTCCGCCGAGCGCCTGGCCGAGTGGACCGCGCACAAGGCACACTGGATCGTGCCGGTGCTCAACGACGTGCCGATCCGCATCTTCGATGCGCTGATCTCGGGCGGCATTCCGATCGTGCCGGACGCGCTGCGCCACCTCGCACCGGTGCGCGACATCGACCCGCGCCACATCGTCTTCTACGGCCCGCACGATGTCATCGCGCCGCAGGCCGTGGTGGCGCAGGCCAACGCGCTGTTCGACCAGGGCGGTGCGGACCAGCTCGTCGCGCGCCACCGCTACGCGCTCGACCACCACCATGGCGACCAGAAGATCGCGCAGATGCTCGACGCGGTGCGCCGACAGTTCGGATTTCTTGCATGACCGAGATCGCTGCGGCGGACGACACGCTGCTGTCGGCCGCCCTCTGGCTGTGCCGGCACCACGGCATCGAGCGCAGCCGCGCCTCGCTGCTGTCGCCGCTCGGGCTGGTGTCGCCGTTGACCACCGAGACCGTGCAGCAGGTGCTGCGCGAGGCCGGCTTCCAGACCTCGCTGGTGCGGCGCGATCCGGCACAGGTGCTGAGCCTGCTGCTGCCGGTGATCCTGCTGCTGCAGGACGGTCAGGCCTGCATGCTGGTCGACCGCGAAGAGCGCGCCACCGGATTGCACTTCCGCATCCTGCTGCCAACGGCCGATGGTACCCAGCCGGTGGAGCGCTGGCTGGATGCTGCCGAGATGCAGGCGCAGTGCAGCGGGCAGGTGCTGATCGCCATGCCGGCGCTGGCTGGCGGTCCGGACGGTGAAGGTGCGTCGGGTCTGGCCGGCCAAAGCCCGGAGGCGGGCCACTGGCTCTGGCAGACGTTGCGCCGCTATGTGCCGTACTACCGCGGTGCGATGCTGGCAGCGATGCTCAGCAATGTGCTGATGCTGTTCACTGGCTTGTTCACCTCGGTGGTCTACGACCGCGTGATTCCGCACCAGGCGATGACGACGCTGTGGGCGCTGGCCATTGGAGCGACGATTGCCGTGGCCTTCGACCTCGCGGCGCGCCAGTTGCGCAGCCACCTGATCGACCACGCCGGCCGCAAGGCCGATCTGGCGCTGGGTGCCAAGCTCTTCCGCCAGTCGCTGTCGATCCGTCTGGAGCACCGCCCCGACTCGTCCGGCTCGTTTGCGCACCACATGGCGCAGCTCGAAGTGGTGCGCGAGTTCTCGACCTCGGCGACGATGTCGGCGCTCAGCGATCTGCCCTTCGTGCTGCTCTTCATCGGCGTGACCTGGCTGATGGCAGGGCCGCTGGCGATGGTGCTGGTGGTGGCGGTGCCGCTGATCCTGCTGCTGACGGTGGGGGTGCAGCAGTGGCTGCGCCGCTCGATGACGGCGCAGCAGCGCCAGTTTGCCGACATGCAGGGCCTGCTGGTCGAGACGGTCGAGGGCATCGAGACCATCCGCGCCTGCGGGGCGCAGGGCCATTTCCAGCGCCAGTACGAACAGGCGAACGCGGCGGCGGCGCAGGCCTCGCTGCGGGCGCGCACGCTGTCGAGCTGGGTCAGCAACGTGACGATGGTGTCGCAGCAGTTCGTCACCGTGGTGATGCTGGTCTGGGGCGTGCACCTGATCCGCGACGGCCAGCTCACGGGCGGTGCGCTGATCTCGGCGGTGATGTTCGCCGGCCGGACCGTGGCGCCGCTGGGCAGCGTGGTGGCGCTGGCCTCGCGCTACCAGGGTGCGCGGGCGGCCTTGCAGATGCTCGACCAGATGATGGCGCTGCCCAGCGACCGCGAACCCGGCCGGCGTTACCTGGCGTCGCCACAGATCCAGGGCGCGCTCGGGCTGCGCGAGGCGAGCTTCGCCTATGGCCAGCAGGCAGCCCATCTGGTGCTCAAGGCCATGGACCTGCACATCCGCGCCGGCGAGCGCGTGGCGATTCTCGGCAAGATCGGCAGCGGCAAGTCCACCGCGCTGCGCCTGCTGGCCGGCTTGTACCAGCCGACGCAGGGTGCAGCGGAAGTCGATGGCATCGACCTGCGCCAGATCGACCCGGCCGACTACCGTGCCCGCGTCGGCTTCGTCGAGCAGGAGCCGCGGCTCTTCCGCGGTTCCTTGCGCGACAACATCCTGCTCGGCCGCGACAGCGCCAGCCCCGAGGCGCTCGCCGATGTGCTGCACCTGACCGGGCTGGACCGCATCGCCGCGGCCCATCCCCAGGGGTTGGACATGCCGGTGGGCGAGGGCGGGGCGATGCTCTCGGGCGGTCAGCGGCAGCTGGTGGCGCTGGCGCGCTGTCTGGTGACACGCCCGCTGATCCTGCTGATGGACGAGCCGACCAGTTCGATGGATGCACAGACCGAACAGCAGTTCGTGCAGCACCTCAAGCGCCTGCTCGGCCGGCGCACGCTGGTGGTGGTGACCCATCGGCCGGCGATGCTGGAGCTGGTGGACCGCATCGTCGTGGTCGAGGCCGGGCGCGTGCTGGCCGATGGCCCGAAAGCCAGCGTGCTGCAGGCACTGTCCGGGCAGAGGCCCGCCGTGGCCACACCCGAACCAGCTTCGGCCCCGGCAGCGTCCGACGTGGCGCCGGTTTGAGCGAGATTCCGATGAAATCCAGCCCCGTTCTTTCGCCGTCCGCCGGGCGCTTCGTGCGGGGGGACGAGCAGTTTCTCTCGGGCACCCGCCAGGCGAGTCTGGTCGAGCCCACGCCACACGCGCTGTGGGCCATCTACTTGCTGTGCCTGATCGTGGTGTCGGCGGGCGTCTGGGCGGCGCTGTCGCCGGTGGACGTCATCACGCGCGCCCAGGGCAAGGTCGTGCCGGACGGCCAGGAGCAGGTCATCGCCAGTCTGGAGGGTGGCCTGCTGCGGGCGGTGCTGGTGCGCGAGGGCGATCTGGTCGAGGTTGGCGCCGATCTGGTCCAGCTCGATCCGACCCGCGTCGCCGCGCAGCAGAATGAAGGCCGCGCCCGCCAGTTCGCCTTGCTGGGCACGGCGGCCCGCCTGTCCGCCGAGGCCAACGGGCGCGCGCTGAACGTGCCAGCCGAATTGCGCGCGGCCGGTGCTACCGGTGCGGCGATCGTCGCTGCCGAGTCGGACGCGCTGCAGGCCCGCCGTCGCGTACTGGAAGACTCCGTGTCGGCCAGCCGCAGCAACATCGTGTTGCTGGAGCAGGAACTCGCCACTGCGCGCCAGATGGCCGAGCGCGGCCTGATGTCCGACGTCGAGGTCATGCGGCTGGACCGCCAGCGCAATGATCTGCTGATGCAGGTGCAGGAGCGCCTGAACCGGTTCCGCCAGGAGGCCGCCACCGATCTGGTGCGCGTGAACGGTGAACTCGCCCAGATCGCGCCACAGCAGGTCGCCAAGGTCGACGCAGTGCAGCGCACGACGCTGAAATCCCCCGTGCGCGGCATCGTCAAGAACGTGCGCATGACGACGGTCGGCGGTGTCGTCGGGGCGGGGGCGCCGATCATGGAAATCGTGCCGCAGGGCGAACGGGTGCTGGTCGAGGCCCGCATCGCGCCCGCGGACATTGGCTTCGTGCATGCTGGCTTGCCGGTCACGGTCAAGCTGAGCACCTACGACTTCTATACCTACGGCGGTCTGGAAGGCACGATCGAGGTCATCAGCCCGGATGCGCTCGGCGAGGACCGTCCCGGCGCGACACAGGACACCACGTATTACAAGGCCCGCATCCGGGCCGATGCGACGCGCCTGCACACGGCGACTGGCCATCCGCTGGCGGTGTTGCCCGGCATGACGGCCTCAGTCGAGATCCGCACCGGGGAGCGCAGCGTGCTGGAGTTTCTGGTGTCCCCGATGCTCAAGGGGCGCGAGGCCTTCCGTGAGCGGTGAGGATTCCATGTCGACCACTCCGTTTTCCGCACCCCACGCGCTGCGCGCTGCACTGGCTGCACTGGCTGCGCTGTCTGTGCTGTCTGTGCTGTTCGCCGGGGGTGCCCAGGCTGCACCGGGTTGCGAGGATCCGCCGCCGGTCCGGCTTCCCGTGTCCGCCGAGGCGGCTGCCGCACCTGATGATGCGCTGAACCAGCTCGCCACGCTGGCGCGCGAGGCCCTCGCACAGAGCGCGGACGTTCGTGGGGCGCAGCACGGCAGCCGCGCGGCGCGCTTTGATCTGGACCAGACGGCGGCGGCGGCCAAACCTGCGGTCGGCCTGAGCAGCGGACTGGGGTTGAACCAGTCCGCTTACGACGGCGACACCCGCCGCGAGTCCCGCACCGGCAGTCTGGCGCTCAGCGTGTCCGCGCCGCTGTACGACGGCGGGCGGCTTGGCGAGCTGGTCCGCTACCGGCAGCGGATGGCGGATGCCGGCGAGGTCAGCGTTGGCTCGGTCCGCGAGCGGGTGGTGCGCGACGCCGTGGTCACCGCGCTGGAGCGCAACCGCTACACCGTGCAGCTGGTGGTGCACGACCGCTACGTCGGCAAGATGGCCTGCCTGGTCCGCATGATGGAGCAGGTGGTCGAGTTGGACCGGGGCCGCAGCAGCGAACTCGTCCAGGCCCGCAAGGGCTTGCGCCAGGCGCAGCTCGCCCGCGAGGATGCGCTCACGGCGCGGCGCCAGGCGGACACGCGGTTGCAGCAGCTCGTCGGCGGGCTGGCCATCCTGCCGTGGTCCGACGCGGGCCAACCGCTGCAGGAACTGCCGCCGCTGGCGCAGGTGGTCGACGAAATCGCGGCCAGCCCGGATGTGCGCCAGTTGCGCCTGCAAGCCGAGGCGATGGACGCTTACGCCCGCGCCAGCCGTGCCGAAACTGCACCGCAGGTGCGCTGGCAGGTGGGCGCGAGCCAGTCGCGTTACGCCCATGTCGACACGGCCAACTGGAATGCCGGCCTGACCTTGAACCTCACGCTGGCGGACGGCGGCGCCGCCACTGCCGGCAGCAATGCCGCGGCCGAGCGTGCGCTCGCCGCGCGGCGCCAGGAAGACGCCCTGGTCGAGGAGCGCATGCGCACGGTCACCACGCTGCACGATGCCGCCAGCAGCGCACGCACGCGGGCCGTGCAGATCGTCGAGGTGCTCAAGGACAGCGAACTGGTCCGCGCGGCAACCTACGAGCAGTGGGCGCGGCTGGGCCGGCGTTCGCTGTTCGACCTGATGTCCGCCGAGTCCGAGCATGTCCAGTTGCGGCTGGCCGAGGTCAATGCGCAGCACGACGCCTGGTCGGCGGTGGCGCAGTTGCGCAGTGCGGGGGCGGGGTTGTTGCCGTGGCTGGTGCCTGAACTGGCACCACCGGGCATGCGCTGAGCGGCATCCGGCGGGTGTGTGGCTGGCGGAAGCGGTGACCGCCATTTTGGGGGATCAGACCGGATCAAACCGTATCCGTAAGTGCCTGTCACGCTTGAGAAATCCCGTAATCATTGAATCACGCTAGATCGCGGCATATCATCCAATCTCACCGCTTATGGTGGATTGGAAGGTGGACATGCCGAAGAGAGCCAAGGATCTGACGGCCGTAGAGGTCAAGCGCCTGACGGCGACCGGCTGGCACGCTGTCGGCACTGTGGCCGGTCTCGGTCTGAAGGTGTCGCCCACTGGAACCCGTGCATGGGTGCTGCGTGTCGTGGTCGGCACCAAGCGCCGCGAGATGGGTCTGGGCGGGTATCCCGATGTACCGCTGGCCGATGCTCACGCCAAGGCCCGTGTCATGCGCGCCGAGATCGAACAGGGTGTTGATCCGATTGAGAAGCGGCTGGCCGTGGCATCTGCCCTGCGCGCCGCTCAGACTGCTGGCCTGACCTTCGAGCAGTGTGCCGCCGCGTACATCACCGCGCACGCACCAGCCTGGAAGAACCCCAAGCACCGCCAACAGTGGGAGAACACCCTGGCGACCTACGCCGGCCCGGTGATCGGCGCCATGCTGGTGCGCCATGTCGAGACGCCGCACGTTCTGGCCGTCCTTGAACCGATCTGGATGGACAAGACAGAGACGGCATCCCGTCTGCGTGGCCGGATCGAGTCGGTTCTCGACTGGGCGACCACCCGAGGCCAGCGCGAAGGCTTGAACCCGGCTCGGTGGCGTGGACACCTTGACACGCTGCTTCCCGAGAAGTCCAAGGTCAGCAAGGTCAAGCACCACGCCGCGATGCCCTGGCGCGAGATCGGCCAGTTCATGCCCCGTCTGAGGGCCGCTGAGGGCGTCGGTGCCCGCTGCCTGGAGTTCGCCATCCTGACCGCCGCCCGGTCTGGGGAGGTGAGGGGCGCCACCTGGAGCGAGATCAACCTGGACGCTGCCCTGTGGTGCATCCCGGCTGATCGCATGAAGATGGACCGTGACCACCGCGTGCCCCTGTCGCCTGCCGCGCTGTCTCTGCTGAAGAGCCTGCCGCGCATCGTCGGTAATGACCTGGTGTTCCCGTCGTCAGTGAAGAAGTGCGAGCTGTCTGACGCGACGCTGGGCGCGATCCTGGCGCGCATGGAATTGCCTTTCACGCAACACGGGTTCCGCTCCACGTTCCGGGATTGGGCCGCAGAGGCCACGGCATACCCCGGTGACGCTGTGGAGCTGGCGCTGGCGCACGTCGTCAAGAACAAGGTGGAAGCCGCCTACCGCCGCGGCGACATGCTCGACAAGCGGGTTCGACTCATGGCTGATTGGTCCGACTGGTGCGCCCGGACGACGACCGGCGAGGTGATCGGCATCGGGTCGGCGAGGGCCGCGTGATGAGCGACGCTTTTCAAAAACGCCTGCCGAACAGTACCGACAAAACCGACGAAACCCCCATGCAAGCCCCTTCGAGCACCGAAATTCAGCGAAACGCCCCCGCTGAGGCACTGACAAAACCGACGAAACCCCGGAACCAAGGCGAACCGATGAGCGAGCGTGACGCCGAGATCAACCGGCGCAACGCCGAGTTCTGGGCGGGGCATAACGCCCGCTTGGCAGCGAAGATGGATGCCATCACTGCGGCTCAGGCCGCGCTCATCGCCGCGATTCAGGACTGGACCAGTGACGAAGCGTTCGGCGCTGATAAGGCTGCGATGGACAGGGCTTGCGAAGTCGTTGCTGCCCCTCTCGACGCGCTACGGCTGGCGATCTCGCGGCGACAGAAGGATGCGGCGAAGCGCAAACGCCCCAAGAAGCAGCCGTCAAACAAGTCTGAGGTTGTCGAGGCGATGAGGCTGTTTCGTGTATCTGGAGGGACGCTTGACGCCTTCATTGATGCGGCCGAGGTCGGAAGCATTGCGGACGTGAGCTTCACGGCGGCCAAGCGCAGAGGACTGCCTGACCGGTGGAATGTCTTGTGTGACCAAGTGACATATCCCGAGACCACTCCCGCTGGAGCGATCACTGCGCGCGGCACGATGGCCGGCTGGTGGCGAGAGGCCGGCCGCGAATCTACAACGGATTAGCCGGCTGGCTCATGGGTCGATCGATAGCCTTACTGCATTGAATCACCACATCGCAAGAAGGATCGACCCAATGGCACAGACCGCCGTCCCTGACCTGAAGAGCTTCAACGATGCCCCCGACACCGCCAAGACCCGTGTCGGCACGGTGGCCGCGTTGTTTGGCATCTCCGTCCCGACCGTGTGGCGCCGTGCCCGTGCTGGCCTGATCCCGGCCCCGCACAAGATCGGTGGCACTACCGTGTGGAACGTGGGCGACCTGCGCCGTGCCCTGGCTGGTGGCGCTCAATGACCACCGCAAAAGAGAAGGCCCGCTCAGTCCTGGCCGGGACTGGCGAGCCGTGTTCAACCGTGAAGCCTGAACCGGAGCATTTTCACATGCATCTGACCACCGATCAATGCCACGTCAAGCACGTGGACGCCAGCCACATCGGCGCCTAGACACCCAAGGAAACCAGCATGAACACGTCAAGTGTTGAGCCGCTGCATTGCCTGAAGGGCGCCGCAGAGGCCGAAATCAACCCCGTCTCCACCATGAAGAGCCCGCGCCATCTGCGTGCGCTGGGCGCCCTTCTGAACCGTGGCCTGCTGTCTCGCGAAGAGTTGGACCGCATTGCGGGATGCAGCAACTTTCCCGGCATTGTCTTCTCGCTGCGTGGAAAGGGCTTCGATCTGCCGTGCGAGCGGGAAACCCTCGTTGACCGTGACGGCCGCACCTGTCGCCCCGGCTTCTACCGTTTGAGCCCTACCGACCGGACCAAGGCGCGCGAACTGCTGAAGGGAAGCGCATGAGCCGCCGCCTGATCGACCACGCCACGCGGCTGCTGGCTGTGGCTGCCATCCTGGCGCCTGTCTGCATCCCGGCTTGCACCGTGGCACTTAGGGCCGCAGCATGACACCGCGCCGCGAGTACACCGCCGCCGATGCCTTCGACGCCGGCCAGTTTGTGCCGATGGATGGCACCCGTGACGATTGGGTGCGAGCCCTGGCCGCCGGCCGGGATGCTGGCCTCACCGATGACGAGCTGATCGGCCTGTCTGCCTGCGCGCCGAACTACGGCGGCGAGCGGGCGACACGTGCCGCGCTTCGCAGCATCAAGCCGGGTGCCGTCAAGGCGGGGACGTGGTTCTTCCTGGCGCGTCAGGCTGGGTGGAAGCCGCGCAAGGACGGCGAGCCGCCGCGCGCTGCCCGTCCTGCACCAGTAGTACCGCGCCCTGTGGAGCCTGTGCGCCCTACGCATGAGTCACTGAGCGAATACGGCCGCCGCATCTGGAGCGAGTCCCGCCCGCCGGCCGGCACCATCGGTGCGGAGTACCTGCTGGCCCGCCGCTGCGTCATCCCGCCCGCTGACGGGGACTTGCGCTTTCACCCGGCGCTGCCTTATCCGAAGCTGGGCGACACGCCGGAAGAGCGCGCAGCACAGCCCGACTACTGCGGCCCCGCGCTGGTGGCGCTGGTCACCGACATCGTGACCGGCGAGCCGATCGGCCTGCACCGCACATGGATCTGTGCGGACGGCACCAAGCCGGTGAACCTGCCCGGCCCGGCCCGCCTGACCCTCGGGGGGCATCGCAAGCAAGGCGGGTGCATCCGCTTGTGGCCTGACGAGGCTGTCACCACGGGGCTGGGCATCGGCGAGGGGATCGAGTCCTGCCTGTCGCTGGCGCACGGGTTCGCCCCGGTCTGGAGCCTGATCGACGCCGGCAACCTCAAGGCGCTGCCCGTGCTGCCCGGTATCGAGGCGCTGGTGATCGCCGCTGACCACGACCCCGCCGGCATCGCCGCCGCTCAAGAGTGCGCGACGCGCTGGGCGGCTGCTGGGTGCCGTGTCTCCCTTCTCATGGCGCCCGCTGTCGGCGCCGACCTGAACGACGTACTGAAAGCCGCTGCATGACCGAAAACCACTCGATCGAACGTGACGCCATGCGTGCGCTCTTGGACACCGCCCAGGTGATCGAGCCGCCCGCGCCTGTCTCGCCCGCCGCCCAGCACTGGCCGGAGCCCCGCAAGCTGGAAGCAGAGCTTCCCCCGGTGCCTGCCTTCGACGCCGCTGCCATGCTGCCGGGTGTTCTCGGCGAGTACGTGCTGGATGAGGCCGATCGGATGTCGGCGGCCCCCGACTTCATCGCTGTGCCGCTGCTGATCTGCCTCGGCGCCACCATCGGAGCACGCTGCGGAGTGAAGCCGAAGCGCCACGATGGGTGGATTGTCCCGGCGAACCAGTACGGCGGCATCGTCGGCGACCCTTCCAGCCGGAAGACGCCGGCCATGTCTGCCGCTACCAAGTTCATCGGCATCCTGGAGAAGCGCGAAGCGGAGCAGCATGAAGAGGCTGTGCGCGTCTACGCCGCAGAGCTGGCCGCTTTCGAGGCGCAGCAGGCTGCGGTGAAGCAGAGCATGAAGAAGGCCGCGAGCGGCAACGGCGATGAGATCAAGATGCGCGCCGCCATCGCTGACCTTCAATCGCTGGTGCCACCCGAAGAGCCGAAGCAGCGCCGACACCAGACCGGCGACTGCACCGAGGCGAAGCTGGGCGACCTGGCCGCCAAGAACCCGGTGGGCGCTGGCGTGATGGTGGTGAACGATGAGCTGACCGGCTGGCTTTCTGGGATGGAAGGCGAGCAAGGCCGTTCGGCGAAGTCGTTCTTCCTGGAAGGCTGGAACGGATCTGGCACCAAGGCAATCGACCGCATCGGCCGTGGCTCTATCGTGGTCCGCCCGTTCAACCTGTCGGTGCTCGGCGGCATACAACCCGGCCCGCTGTCCCGGTACATGCTGGGCGCCTCTGCTGCGATGGAACAGGATGGCTTTCTGGCCCGCTTCCAACTGCTGACCTTCCCCGATGCCGTACCGTGGACGTGGGTAGACCGCCGCCCCGTGCCGGGTGTGCGTGACGAGGTGCGAGGCATCTTCGAGCGGCTGGCATCGTTCGATCCCGTCATGGATGGCGCCACGCCGGCCGATGACTTCAACGCCATCCCGTCGTTCAACTTCGACGATGAGGCGCAAGACCTGTTTGTCGAGTTCGCGTCTGATCTGCATCTGACCCGCGCGCCAGCCGAGCAAAACCCGCTGCTGCGTCAGCACCTGCTGAAGTTCGAGCGGCTGATTGCGTCCCTGTCGCTGGTGTTCCACGTTGCCGACGGCGGCATCGGTGACATCCGGGCAAGCAGTGTGCTGCGTGCCTGCGCATGGGCCGACTACCTGGAAGGCCACGCCCGCCGCGTCTACGCACTGGCGGAAGTCGGGCGGCTGGACGTGGCAGCAACGCTCGCCCGCCGCATCGCAGACGGGAAGCTGAACGACCAGTTCACCGCGCGAGACGTGGTGCGCAAGGGCTGGTCAAGCCTGTCCACGCCCGCCCAGGTGGACAACGCGCTGGGTTTGCTGGTTGAGCACTCGCACCTAGCCGAGATCGAAGAGCCACCCGGCGAGGCCGGCGGCCGTCCGACCGTTCGCTACGTCGTCAACCCCCGCGCCATGAAGGTGAAGCCGTGAGCAAGTGGATGCAGCGCGCGCGTGAAAGTGCGCAGAGCCCCGCCTACACGAACCGACAAAACCGACAGAACCGGGTTTCGTCAGTTTCGTCAGTACCCACCGAGGCACAAAAACCGCAGCGCCCGCAGTCCTGCGACTCCTGCGCGCATATGTCCAAGGTCCGGACCTGCCTTGAGCCTGTCGCGGCTGGCGTGGCTGGGCACTTCCACATCGTCTGGTGCGATCTGCTGAACGGACACGGTCGCACCTGCCCCGCTTTCGCACCCAAGGGCGCCCGCGCGCCGAAGTCACCCAGGGAGGAACCCAGCAATGATTGAAGCCATCGTCACGGGCAAGCTGCACCAGCGAGCCGAAGAGCGAACCAGCAAGGGCGGGAAGCCGTTCGTCACTGCGAAGGTGCGCACCGCTGCCGGAGAGGCTGACAGCCTGTTCGTCAATGTCGTGGCGTTCTCAGAGTCGGCGGCATCTGCCCTGCTGGCGCTGGAGGCCGGCGACGCGCTGGCCCTGGCCGGGACGCTCAAGCCGGGTGCATGGATCGACCGCGAAGGCAACGCCCGGCCGAGTCTCGACCTCGTGGCCGCCCAGGTCATGACGCTGTACGGGCTGAAGCGCCGTCGTGCTGGTGCCGACCCCGAGCCGCAGGAACGCCCCGCGCAGGCCCGCCAACCCCATCAACAGCGCCAGCACGACCCCGAGGGCTTCGGCTCGCAGGACTGGCCGGCGTGATCCGCGCCAACTACATCACCCACCCGACACAGGACCGAAACATGAACATCACCACTGCCCCCACGATCACCCCCGCCGGAATCTCGGCACCGTCACCCGCCGAAGTCATCGCCAGCCTGGAAGAAGCCTACCGCGGCATTTTCGGGTCTGACATCGATGTCAGCGAGTCCTCGAAAGAAGGCCAGTTGCTGCGCGTGTTCGCCCTGGCGATCAGCGACGCCAATGCCGCCGCCGTGGCCGTCTACAACGCATTCAGCCCCGCTACCGCGCAGGGGGCTGGCTTGTCGTCCGTCGTCAAGATCAACGGCCTGGCCCGCAAGACACCCGCTGCATCTCAGGCGCTGGTCCGCATCGTCGGCGTGACCGGCACGACAATCAGCAGCGGCATTGTGCAGGACATTGCAGGGTTGAAATGGGATCTGCCGGCGTCCGTCGTCATCCCGACCGCTGGCGAGGTCACGGTCACCGCGACGTGCCGTAAGCTGGGCGATGTGTCGGCGCCGATTGGAACGATCACCACGATCCTGACGCCTACGCTCGGCTGGCAGTCGGTCAGCAACACCGCTGCAGCGACACCGGGGGCCGCCGTCGAGACAGATGCCGCCCTGCGCCGTCGTCAGGCGCTGTCCACTGCCATCCCTTCCACCACGCTTCTGTCTGGCCTGCGTGGCGCCCTGTCGGCGCTTCCTGGCGTCACATCTGCGGAGGTGCTGGAGAACGACACGGGCACGGCTGACATGAACGGCCTGCCCGCTCACTCGATTGCCTGCATCGTCAAGGGCGGCGACACGGCTCAGATCGCTCAGACGATCATGCTGCGCAAGACCCCAGGCACCTACACCCACGGCACCATCGAAAAGACGCTCTACAGTGATTCCGGCATCGGTTCGACCATCCGGTACTTCCCGCCGACCCCTGCGCCTGTCCGCGTGGCCGTCACGCTGCGCGCATTGGCCGGCTACAACACGGCGACCGTCAACGCGATCAAGCAGGCTGTGGCCGATCACATCAACGGCCTGCCGTTCGGCGAGGATGTCGTATTCACCCGGCTGTACGGGCCGGCGCTGCTGATCGGAGCAGCGGATGCGCAGAGGTTCCAAGTCGTCAGCCTTCAGTCGGCAAAGGGTGCCGGCACGCTCGGAACGGCCGACCTGGTGCTGGCCTTCAGCGAGCAACCGACGTGCAGCCCGGCTGACGTGACCATCACGGTGATCGCATGAGCACCTTCGAGGACTTCACCGCGTTCCTTGCAGGGTGCTTGCTGGCTTGGCTGGTCATCGATGCCGTTTCCAAGGGGATCCAATGACCGAGGCCACCAACAACCCGCCGGATGGCGAGGCCCCTGACAGCAAGCCGACATCAGGCCGATGGAAGCCGGGTCAGTCGGGCAATCCTGGCGGTCGGAAGCGCCGCAGCGAGGCCGACCGCAAGATTGAGGAGTTGGCGCGCAACGCCAGCGAGGACGCCTTCGAGACAGTCCATGCACTGATGAGCACGGCCGACCAAGAGCGCACCAAGCTGGCCGCAGCACTCGCCATCCTGGAACGGGCTCACGGCAAGCCCGGTGAGCGCCTGGCCGAGCCGATTGAACTGGCGCCCGATGCCACGCTCGCAGACCAAGGCCGGGCCGTCATGCAGGCCGCTTGCCGGGGCGACCTGACGCCGACCCAGGCCGGCGCGTTGCTAGGGTGCCTGAGTAGCCTGGCGCGGCTGGTCGAACTGACCGACCTTGAGGCGCGGATTGCCGCACTCGAAAAACAGGGAGACGGCGCTTGAACGCGACCATGAAACGCCGGCTGGCCGCGCTTGAGGGCGCCAAGCCGCCCGCGCCAGAGGATGAAGCGCACCTGTCGTGGGAAGAGCGGTACCGACGAATGATCTCTTTGCCCATGCCGCGCCGACGATTGAAGGGGCCGGATGGCCCGGACATGACGCCGGAAGAGGCGTACAGGATGATGCTCGTGGGAGACCCCTCTTGAACGCCGGCATCGCCCGAAGACTGCAAGCCCTGGAGCGGGCCGCACACGCCGCTCATGGAAGCGCGCTACCCGCGGCAGACAAGGCCCTGTTGCAGCGGTCCATGGTGATCCTGCTGGCTCACGCGCCCGACACCGATGTCGAGAGCTTCGGTGATCGGCTGGCGCATGGGACGCCGACCGGTGCAGACCATGACACGCTGCGCCAGCTCGCCCAGGCTGGGCAGCCCGACCCGGCCGGGTTCGTGCGCTGGGTGGCGGACCTGAGCCGCAGCGTCTGACCGGCGGCACGACCCCGAGGCCCGCTCAATCGGCGGGTCTTTTCACGTCCGGGCGGTGCTGGTGATCAGCAATGAAACCCCCTTGTTTCACCAGTGCGCCGAGATGAATTATCATCAATGAAACCCCCATGTTTCATAGGTAGCCAATGAAGCCCACTGATCCCGCCACCGTCGCCCGAGCCATTGCCCTGCGCCGCACACACTCGCTGCGCCAGATTGCCGAAGAGCTGGGCGTGTCCCTTGGAACCGTGAAGACGTGGATGTCGCGTGCCGGCGTCAAGCTGGGCAACAACGAGGCGTTGCGCACGCTGATGTCGTTGCCGCCGATCACCACCAGCGAAGGGACTGCCGTAGTCGTGGCGCCCGAACTGCCGGCGCAAGAGGCTGTGACTGGCATCAAGGACGTTGACGCGATGCTGTGGCTACGGGCTGTCATCGCCACCGAGCACCCGGACCACATCGCCAAGGCACTGGAAGCGGTCAAGCGGGTCAAGACGAAGCCGAAGGACTTGGAGACGGCCTACATGATGTGGCTGCGCTCACGTCAGGGAGACATGGCCGCCATCTTCGGATCGATGGGCTTTGCAGACCTGGAAGGCGCCGCCCGGAGCGCCACGGAGCGTGCAGCCACCAAAGCCGAAGCACTGGCCCGGTTCGGCACTGCCGAGGCGCTGCTGGCCGATACCGATGGCGAGCGGTTCTGCATCGAGGCGTGTCACGGCCTGAAGTGGCACACCGAGGCGCCGCACTACGGCGGGTTCGATCCTGCCGAAGCGGCCACGAGGTTCAAGGCCCGCCCCGAGTACCTGCCGCACACGCTGGATGACTGCCTATTCGAACTGGCCCACTGGAACGACCTGTGCCGGCTGCGCCGCCCGTTCGATGTCGCCGATCAACAGGTGGAGGTGAACGCCCGGGATGACTTCCTGTTCGGCGAGCTGGCGCACATCCGGCCCCGCACCAAGGCGGAGGCAATCGACGTGCTGCGCTATCTCGCTGAGGACGGAGGGGACCGCATGGACCGCCGCGAGACGCCCGCCATCCTTGAGAACCTGGTCGGCACGCCCTGACGCAACACGGGGGCTGCATCGAGGGGGTCGCGGATCACGACCCCCTTTCACGGCCTGCCCGCAGAAGCCCGGGCACCACGACGGTTTCGTAGTGCTGGCGGATGTTGAGGGCTGTTGAGCCTCAAGGTTTCAACGGGTTGAGCCGGCCATGCTGCACAGATCTGTACTTCATCCCTGGCGATCGTCCGGGGTTCCGTTTCCCGGAACGACACCCTGGCCGCCAGCGCGTGCGAGGTGCAGCATCTGCACCCCATCGGGTGAGGTGGTGAAGCGCCACCCCATGCCGGACATCATCCAGTTCTGGAGCATCCCGAGCACCTGGCCGAAAGTGGCTGGCGCGTTCGGTGGCTGGATGGGGCCGCTGTCCAATCGGTCGAAGCGCGAGGGATGACCCGCGCCAGCGATGACGACCGCGTCCGGGCTTTGTCGTTCCTGGCTGGTCGAGTGCTGGGCATACCCGGCGACGTGCCGGAAACTTTCCCGCCACGTTCCCGATGGTCTGCCGCGTGCCTGTGGTCAAGGGTCTGCACTGAACGCAGATCCCGAGGGTGAGGGAAACGCTCACCCCTTCGCGCTGCTGGTGGCTGGGCATGAGGTGGCGGACGTGGCCGGCGCTGCCTGGCTGTCGCATCTGCTGGCGCCAAGGTGATCGGCTGCATGTTCGAACGGATGTTGCAACTGCTGGCGCTGATCGAGTCCGGCGCCGACCGTTCCTCAGTTCTGAGGATCGACACGCCGACCATTGCCTCGTGCGCTGGCCGGGCTGTTCGAGAGTCCGACCACGCCGCTAACCTCTGACATCAGAGCAATCAATAGCCCTTCTACTCTGCCGTCAGTGAGTCATAAGACTGTCTGAACGACATGCACGCCTGCTCTTCACCTTCGTCCTTGAGGATGTTGCGAATGATCGTCAAGACCTTTTTGATGGCATCGTCAGCCGCCTTCTTTTGTACCAATGCTGGGCAGCCGGCGCGGCCATACTCGTACTTGATGACCTGAGATGACCGCTCGCGGTAGCCGCACGCCGACTCTACGGATTGGGCAAATACGCCTGATGTCAAGATATTCAGGCATCCCTTGATTTTCGTGTCGTCACCGGCAATCGCTGACCCGCTTGTCATGACAGCCGCCAGCGTGATGGCGTGAAGTCGCTTGCTCATCTCATCCCCCCTCATCGTTTGACTGAAGCCACCGATTCTGGCGATGAACGTGGCGGGATGAGGTTTCGTCGGTTTCGTCAGTACGTGGCGACGCTCAAAAAACACGCGATTGCCTGCTGGGAGGGGGTTTCGTCAGTACGCCGGGAGGGGTTCAAAACAAAACGCGAGGGCTTGGGCTGGCACTGCTGGCCGGGCCGATCCTGTTGCCCAGGCTGAGGGCTGGCACCAAGGGGAAGGGCTACAGGCCGCCGATCTGCTTGTCACTGCCCGATGACCGGCACCACGGCAGACGCTGCCCTAGGCTCGGTCCAGTGCCACTGGTGAGCCTTCCTGCTGGAACACCTGCACCAAGGTGAACATGCTCAACGCCTACCCACCACCTACCTACTAGAGAGAGACTAACTAAATCAGAGAGATTTAATTAGTAGGGAGAGAGGGTATGTAGGAGGGGGGTAGTAGAGAGAGAAGAGGTAGAGGGAAGGGGATCTTCCTTCTGGGGCTGTCTTTTGAAGGCGCTGATCTGGTGTTGCGCCGTCGCATCGCATCAAGCGCCACCCGGGATGGTGGAATGGATGGTGGATGGATCTGGAAAACCGCTGTAAGTGCTTGATTCCATTGGCCTGCTGGCGGAAGCGGTGGGATTCGAACCCACGGATGGGTCACCCCATCGCTAGTTTTCAAGACTAGTGCCTTAAACCGCTCGGCCACGCTTCCTGCAGGGGCGCCATTGTGTCAGAAGTAGAGGTCGGAACCCGGAAGCCTCACATCAGCGCCATCGCCGGCGGGCAGGCGACGCTGATCAGGTCACGCCGTCCACCGTCCACCCGTGCCGCCGTGAGGCGACCACCCCAGACACAGCCCGTGTCCAGCGCGAGCAGGTCGGGGCGGTCCATTGGGCCGAGCGTGGACCAGTGGCCGAAGGCGATCGGTGTGTCGGCGGTGCGCCGGCCGGGCACGTCAAACCAGGGCATCAGGTGGGGCGGGGCGGTGTCTGCGCCTTCCTTGAGCTTGAAATCGAGCGTGCCGTCGGCCTCGCAGAAGCGAATCCGGGTCAGCACATTGATGGTGAAGCGCCAGCGGTCCGGCCCCTGCAGCGTGTCGTCCCAGCGGGCAGGGTCGTTGCCGAACATGACCTGCAGGAACGCCGGCAGATCGGCGTCGCGCAGCAGGGCTTCCACCTCTGCCGCGAGCGCCAGGGTTTGCTCGGCACTCCACTGTGGCGCCACGCCGGCATGCACCATCAGCCAGCCGTGCGCGTGCACGGCCAGCCGCTGCTGGCGCAGCCAGGTCAGCCAATGGTCGCGCCGCGGGCTGGCCAGGATCTCGTCCAGGGTGTCGCTGCGGTGCGCCCGCCGCACGCCGTGGGCGACGGCCAGCAGGTGCAGGTCGTGGTTGCCGAGCAGGCAGGTGGCCGCGTCGCCGAAACCGGCCAGTCGCTCCAGTACTTTCAGCGAACACGGCCCTCGGTTGACCAGATCGCCCAGCAGGAAGATCCGGTCGCGCGAAGGCGAGAAATCGAGGGTGGCCAACAGTCGCTCAAAAGCGTCACAGCAGCCTTGCAGATCGCCGATCAGGTAGTTCATGGCGCGGATTCTGCTACGCTCTTCGCGCCTCAACTGCCGGCGCGAACGCTGTTTCGTGCCCTTTATGGACCTAGCTCTTCTCTTTGTTCTGATCGTGATCAACGGCGTCTTCGCCATGTCGGAGATGTCCCTGACAGCCAGCCGCAAGGCGCGCCTGCAGGTGATGGCCGAGACCGGAGATGCGGGCGCCCGTGCCGCGCTCGCCCTGCACGACAGTCCCACCCAGTTTCTCTCCACGGTCCAGATCGGCATCACCTCGATCGGTGTACTGAACGGTATCGTCGGTGAAGCGGCCTTTTCCGGTCCGGTGGCGGCTTGGTTGCTGGCGAATCTGCCCATCAAGGCTCCGGTGGCCGATGTGATGGGCACCGGCCTCGTGGTCGCGCTGATCACCTTCATGACGATCATTTTCGGCGAGCTGGTACCCAAGCGGGTCGGGCAGATGTACCCCGAGACGGTCGCCTGTCTGGTGGCGCGCCCGATGCGTGGCCTGTCGGTTGCGGCCGGTCCCTTCGTCAAGCTGCTGGCCGGCACCACGCAGGCGGTGCTCAGCCTGCTGGGTGTACGCGAAAGCGCCAACCGCGGCGTGACCGAAGAGGAAATCGCCGCGAGTCTGGAAGAGGGCCTGGATGCCGGCGTGATCGAGGCGCACGAACACCAGATGGTGCGCAACGTGTTCCGCCTCGACGACCGCCAGATCGGCTCGATGATGATTCCGCGCGGCGACATCGCCTGGCTGGACGTCGATGCCAGCCGCGAAGAGATCCTGCCTGCACTGACGGAGCATGGCCACTCGCGCTACCCGGTCTGCCGCGGCGGGCTGGACGAGGTGCTGGGGGTCGTGACGGCGCACCAGTTGCTGATGCAGCTGGCCGCGAGCCGGGAGATCTCGCTGATCGATTCGATGCAACCGCCCGTGTTCGTCCCGGAAACGCTGTCGGGCATGGAACTGCTGGAGCATTTCCGCGGCTCGCCGGTGCAGATGGTGTTCGTGGTCGACGAGTACGGCGTGGTGCAGGGTGTGATCACGCTGCGCGATGTGCTCGAAGCCATCACCGGCGAGTTCACGCCCCACTTGGCCGAGGACGCCTGGGCCGTGCAGCGCGAGGACGGCTCCTGGCTGGTCGACGGCATGATCCCGGTGCCCGAACTCAAGGACCGCCTGGGCCTGAAACAACTGCCGGACGAGGACCGCGGGCGCTACAACACGCTGGCCGGGATGGTCATGCTGCTGCTTGGCCGCCTGCCGCAGATCACCGACTCGGTCGAGTGGGCGGGCTGGCGCTTCGAGGTGGTCGACCTCGACGGCAAGCGGGTGGACAAGGTGCTGGCCAGCCGCACCGGTGACGAAGAAGGGACGGCAGAATGACCGCCATCGGGTGCCATGTGGCAGCGCGCGAATGCCAGCAGATTCGGGCGCGCCGGCGCTGCGTTCATTGAACGGCTGAACCCGCGCGGCGGCGGCCCCAGGCCAGCAGCGCCACCACGGCGGCCAGCCCCGCCAGCCAGCCGAAACCCATTGCGCCGCCGCCTTCCGACGGACTGGCATCGCTCGCATCCAGACCGCAGACCGCTGCTGGTGCGTCGCCCGCCCGCAGGACCGCCGTGCTGCGGCTGGTGCTGCCGCTGCTGTCGGTGACGGTCAGCTCCACCGTGGCCAGCCCGCTGCCCAGTGCGCTCAGCACGGCGGTGCTGTTGGTTGACGCACCGGTGAATCCGGCCACGGCGGCGCCGTCCGTGATGCGCCACTGGTAGCCGGTGACCGTGCGGCCAGCGCCGGTGCTGGAGCCGCTGGCGTCCAGCGTGACCGTGCCGTTCAGCGGGATGCGCGTGCTGGCATCGCCCAGTCGCGCGAGCACGGAGGTGCCGGCCGCCGCCCGCACGGCGGCGCCAGCGTCCAGCATGCCGGCACCGCAGGTCGCGGTGGTGCAGTGGCACTCGATCTGCGAAACGCTGGTGTCGACGCTGCACGCTGGCGCCGTGGCACCCGCAGGCCGGACCGGAAACGCCCGCACCGTGGACCGCAGCAACTCCAGCACGCGGGTCGGCGTGAGTGTCGGCTGGGCCGAGAGCATCAGCGCGACCGTGCCGGAGACCAGCGGCGCGGAGAAACTGGTGCCCAGGCCGGCCGTGCCGCTGCCGGTCGTGTAGCTCGGGCACGCCGGGCCGGTCTTGCCGGTGTTGGTGGCGCTCAGGATCGGGTAGAGGCACTCGCCGGTCGCGTTGACGCAGTTGCCCGCCGGGGCCGCGATGGCGACTTCGGCGCCCAGGCTGGAGAAGCCGCTCTTGTCCCCCGCATGGCGCAGCCCGCTGACGGCGATCACCCCGGCGCAGTTGCCTGGCATGTTGACCGCGCGGTTGTCGTTGCCCGCCGATGCGACGATGACGACACCGACTTGGCGCAGTTCATTGATGGCATCCAGATACAGCTTGGCGACACCAGGTCGGGTGGGGTCGGCGCCGACGGTGCAGGAGCCGATTTCTCCCAGGCTCATGTTGATGACACGCGCCGGGGTCGGGTTGTCGGGCACGCCGTCGACGTGCAGGCCGCCTGCCCAGCGCATGCCGGCGACGATGTCGGCGTCATAGCCACCGCACTTGCCCAGCACCCGCACCGGCAGCACGCGCACATGGCGTCCCATGCCAGCCATGCCCGTGCCGTTGTTGGTGGCCGCGCCGACGAGGCCGGCCACCTGCGTGCCGTGCCAGGCGCTGTCCTGGGTGCCACAACCGGCGAGCGTTTTCGAGTTGGCGTCTTCGTCGGCAGTGATCCAGTCGCCCGGGTCGGTCGGGTTGCTGTCGCGGCCGTCGCCGTCGTTGCTGGTGACCGACTCGCTGATGAAGTCGTAACCGGGCAGCAGCTTGCCGTCCAGATCGGGATGGTTGAAGCGCACGCCGCTGTCGAGCACGGCGACGACGATGTCGGCACGGCCGGTCGTCAGCGCCCAGGCCGATTCGGCGTTCACGGACGACACCACGGCGGCGTTCGGGGCTTGCAGATACCACTGTCCGGCCGCGGGGCTGATGCCCGGCCCGCCGGTGAAGAGCGGGTCGTTCACCACAGCAGCGTGTGCGCGCCGGCGGCGGTCCTCGACCACGTACTCGACCTGCGGGTCTGCGGCCAGCGCCTGCATCAGGCGGGCATTGCTCAGGCCTTGCGCATGGATCACCTGGGTGTCGGCAGAGACCGCCGCGCCGTCGCTGAGCCGCAGTCCGACCCGTTGGCCGAGCGCCAGGGCGCGGCGCGGTGTCGCGTCAGCCGTGGACGTGCGGGTCGCTGCGGACAGTGCGCTGACCTGCCGCGCCGACCGGAACTTGACGATCACCCGCGCCTCCCCGGCGGGTGTGCCGCTCAGGTCTGCCCGCGCGGGTGGACTGGCTTCGTTCCCTGCCGCGGCGATCGGTCCGATGCCGCAGGCGAGCACCAGGGCCGTGAGGGTTGCACGCAGCTGGAACAGCGGCGAGGAATGCAGGTTCTGTCGTGGCATGGTCGATCGTCCGTGAACGTCGCACGAGTGTAGGCCGCCCTGTTGTCGGCCATGTTGCCGGGTTCTGAATCTTCGGCCGGGACCGGCATGTGCGCGGTGCGCGTCAAACCCCTGCCCTCTGGGAGTGCGTAGTGCGCAAGGACGTCTCGGGCGCATGGATCTGTCCCCTGAACACGGGGTTCGGGCACGCTGGATTCACGGAACCCCACCGCTACCATCAGGCTCGATTCATGAGCCAGCCCCAAGGTCTGCGCATGAATCTGGCGTTTTCTGGCGAGGCCCGCACCTCGCCCATCTGGGGATGACAAACCATGGAACGCACGGAACGTTTCTGCAAGATCGAGATGCTCATCCGCAGCCGCGGCTGCGTGAGCTTCGCCGATCTGATGGACGAGCTGGCTGTCTCGCGCGCCACGCTCAAGCGCGATCTGGACCACCTGCGCACGCGCATGGATGCCGCGATCGTCTACGACCGCGACCGCAATGGCTACCGCTTCGAGACGGTCGGCCGCAATGGCCGACGCAGCTTCACGGCCGAGTCACCGGGGGTCTGGTTCAACGAACGGGAGATCCACGCGCTGCTGACGATGCACCAGCTGCTCGACGGTCTGGGCGTCAACGGCAGCATGGGTCGCCACCTGCAGCCGCTGCTCGACAAGCTCAACGGCATGCTCGGCACCAGCGAAAGCGAGGCGCGCGAGCTGACCCGGCGCGTGCGTGTGGTGGCACCGGCGCATCGGCCCGTGCGCGGCCGGCATTTCGAGCGGCTGGCCAGCGCGGTGCTGGAGCGCCGGCGCCTGCGGCTGACGGTGGAGGGCGACGCGGGGGCCCGGGACCGCGACCGGGTGGTGTCCCCGATGCGCCTGGTGCACGAGGAAGGGATCTGGTTCCTCGACAGCTGGGACCACGAGGACGAGGCGCTCTGCCGCATCGCGCTGCCCAGCGTGCGGACGGTGCAGCTGCTGGAGGCCCGTGCCAAGGAAGTTTCGATGCGCGTGATCGAGGCCGAACTGGACGCCGCCCTGCACCGCGCCTGAGGCGGCCTCCGCCACGGAGCGTGGGCGATACTGGCGCCCATGCCCGAGATTGAAAGAAGCCGCCCCGCTTCGCCCGCCGCCCCCCGTTCTCCGATCATGCCCGGCCTGCTGGTGCTGCATGGCAACCGGCTGGAGCTGTTGCAGGAGGCGGTCTTTGCCTGGCTGGAGCGCCACCCGCTCGACCCGCTGGAGCAGGACGTGCTGCTGGTGCAGAGCAACGGCATCGCCGAGTGGATGAAGATGTCGCTGGCGCGGCGCAGCGGCATCTGCGCGGCGACCCGCGTGGAGCTGCCGGCGCGTTTCCTCTGGCGGCTGTACCGGGCGATGCTCGGCCGCGAGGGCGCGCCTGCGCGCTCGCCGCTGGACAAGGCACCGCTGACCTGGCGCCTCATGCAGGCGCTGCCCGCGTGGATCGACAAGCCCGGTTTCGAGCCGCTGGCGCAGTTCCTGTCCGCCTCGCCGTCCGCCGACGGCACGCACGACCTGGGTCGCCGCCTGCAGCTCGCCGAACGGCTGGCCGACCTGTTCGACCAGTACCAGCTCTACCGCGCCGACTGGCTCGATGCCTGGGGCCGCGGCCGCGAGCACCTGGTCCGCGCCAATGGGGTCACGGTGCCCCTGCCGGACGACCAGCGCTGGCAGGCGCGGCTGTGGCACCGGCTGGTCGAGGGGCTGGACGAGTCGGGCCGGCGCGCGGTGCGCAGCGATGTGCATCGGCGGTTTGTCGCCGCGGTGGACGCTGGCGATGCGCCGCGCCAGCCGCTGCCACGCCGCGTCGTGCTGTTCGGGCACAGCCACCTGCCGTGGCAGACCTTGCAGGCGCTGGCGGCGCTGGCGCAGCGCGCGCAGGTGCTGCTGGCGGTGCCGAATCCCTGCCAGTTCCACTGGGCCGACATCATCGACGGTCGCGAACTGCTGCGCGCGCCCCGCCAGCGCCACGGCCACCGCCGCGGCGTCGACCTGGGCGCTGTGCCGCTGGACCAAGCACACGGACAGGCGCATCCGCTGCTCGCCGCCTGGGGGCGGCAAGGCCGGGACTTCATTCGTCTGCTGGACGCCTTTGATGACGCGGAAACCTCCCGCCAGCGTTTCCAGATCCCGCGCATCGACCTGTTCGACGCGGGCGACGGCGACACGCTGCTCGCGCAGGTGCAGAGCGCCATCCGCGACGGCCTGCCGATGGACGAGCTGACCCAGCGCGTGCAGGCTGGCCCGCCGCTGGCCGACGGTGACCGCTCGATCGTCTTCCAGATCGCCCACAGCGCGATGCGCGAGGTCGAGGTGCTGCACGACCAGTTGCTGCACCTGCTGGCGCACCCGGGCGCCACGCCGCTGGCTCCACGCGACATCGTCGTCATGCTGCCGGACATCGAGCCCTACGCGCCGATCCTCCATGCCGTCTTCGGCCAGCACGCGCTTGGCGACGCACGCCACATCCCCTACGAGATCGCCGACCTGCGCCAGCGCGGGCGCCAGCCGCTGCTGATGGCGGTGGAGTGGCTGCTGCGCGTGACCGAGCAGCGCTGCACGGCCAGCGAACTGCGCGACCTGCTCGACGTGCCGGCGCTGGCCCGGCGTTTCGGGCTGCACGACGAGGACCGCGCAACCGCCGCCCGCTGGCTGGCGGGTGCCGGCGTGCGCTGGGGGCTGGATGCGGCACAACGCGACGGGCTCGGGCTGGGTGCCTGTGGCGAGCAGAACACGGGCCTGTTCGGGCTGCGCCGGATGCTGCTGGGCTACGCCTGCGGACGCTCGGACACGGCCAGCGCCGAACCGCCGTGGCGCGCGATCGAGCCCTACGACGAGATCGGCGGCCTGGACGCCGCCATCGCCGGCGCGCTGGCCGGGCTGATCGACGCGCTGCGCGGCTGGTGGCAGCAGGCGGACCAGCCCGTGGCACCTGCGCAGTGGCACGTCCGCTGCCGGGCTTTGCTGGAGGTTTTCCTGGACCCGGCCGACGAGGACGATCGCCTGATGCTCTCGTCGCTCGACGATGCGCTCGGCCGCTGGCTCGATGACTGCGAAGACGCCGGTTTCGACGCGCCGGTGACGCTGCCCGTGCTGCGCGAGGGCTGGCTCGCCGGGGTGGACGAACCGAGCCTGAACAGCCGTTTCCTGGGCGGTGGGGTGGTGTTCTGCACGCTGATGCCGATGCGGGCGATTCCGTTCGAGGTGGTCTGCCTGCTGGGCATGAACGACGGTGACTACCCGCGCCGCGCGCCGCGCAGCGACTTCGATCTCATGGCGCTGCCCGGCCAGCACCGTCCTGGCGACCGCGCCCGGCGCGACGACGACCGGATGCTGATGCTGGAGGCGCTGCTGGCTGCGCGCCGCGTGCTGTCCATCAGCTGGGCCGGCCGCAGCGTGCGCGACAACACGCACCAGCCACCCTCGGTGCTGGTGTCGCAGTTGCGCGACCACCTGGCGGCAGGCTGGGGCGAGGCAGTGGTGGATCGGCTGACGACCGAGCATCCGCTGCAGCCCTTCAGCCGGCGCTACTTCGAGGGGGGCTCCGCGCTGTTCACCTACGCCCGCGAATGGCGCGAGGCGCATGAGGCGACCGATCCCGTGGTCGCGGTGGCGAATGCCGGCAGGGGGCAAGCCAAGCTCTCCGCCGCCGAGCGCGCGGCCATGCTCCCGCTGACCCTGCGCCGTCTCGACCACTTCCTGCTCAACCCCGTCAAGGACCACTTCCGCGAGCGCCTCGGCGTCGTCTTCCAGCCGCTGGATCTGGCCGTGGCCGACGACGAGCCGTTCGACCTGAACGCGCTGGACGAGACCCTGCTGCTGCGCGAGCTGCTGGAGACCCCCGCGGCCGACGCACCGACCGCCCTCGCCGCCTGCCGGGCGGAGCTGCAGGTGCGCACCGAGCGGCTCGTGCGACGCGGGGATCTGCCGGTGGGCGGGCTGGGCCAGCGCTGGCGCGGGCAGTTCGTGCAGCAGAGCGCACCGATGGCGCTGCAGTGGAACGCCTGGCGCCGCGAGTTGTCCGAGCCGGCCAAGCCGCGGCAGGTCGCCGCCGATCTGGACGGCATCGCGCTGGACGACTGGCTCGACGAGCTGCGCCAGGCGCCGGGCACAGACCGGCCGGTCTGGCTGACGCTGGACGCGCGCCGGTTGTGCGTGTTCGACAAGAAGGCCCAGGTGCTGCGGCCGGTGGCGCACAAGCTGGTGCGGCCGTGGCTGCGGATGCTGGTGGCGGGGGCGTGTGGCATTGATCTGGAGGGACGCATCGTGGCGCGCGACGCGCTGCTGGTGCTGGCGCCGCCGCGCATGGCGGTGGCGCAAGTGGTGCTGGACGAGCTGCTCGATGTCTGGGAACAAGGCATGGTGCGCCCGCTGGCGGTGGCGTGCCGCACCGCACTGGTCTGGCTGGCTGCGCGCGAGCAATTCCCCGACCAGCCCGACAAGGCCGACGATGCCGGGCGCACTGTCTACGAAGGCGTTCACACCCGCCGTGGTGAAGTGCAGGACGCCGCGCTCGCCCGCCTGTTCCCGGACTGGGACACGCTGTGCGCCGATCCCGCCTTCGCGGAGTGGGCCGAGCGCCTGTACGAGCCACTGCGGCAGTGGGCTGCCGACCCTGCCCATGTGACCGTGCTGCCATTGCCCGATGCCAATCCCGGCGCCGACGAGGACGACGAGGACGCCCGCGATGACTGAGTCTGTCCCCCAGCCCCTGAACCTGCTGGACCCGCTGACCCTGCCGCTGGCCGGCAGCCGCCTGATCGAGGCCAGCGCCGGCACCGGCAAGACCTGGACCATCGCCGCGCTCTACCTGCGGCTGGTGCTCGGCCACGGTGACCACGGCGACCGCCCGTCGCAGCCGCTCGGGCCTTCGCAGATCCTGGTGATGACCTTCACCCGCGCGGCCACCCGCGAGCTGTCCGACCGCATCCGCGCGCGGCTGATCGAGGCGGCGCAGTGCTTCCGCGGCGAGGCCGAACCTGCGTTGCACGACACCTTCCTGCACGACCTGATCGCCGACCATGCCGAGGGGGATGTCCGCTCGCAGGCCGCCTACCGGCTGGCGCTGGCCGCCGAGGCGATGGACGAAGCGGCGGTCCACACCATCGACGCCTGGTGCCAGCGCATGCTGCGCGAGCACGCCTTCGACAGCGGCAACCTCTTCGACGAGGAACTGGTCGCCGACGAGGCCGAGCTGCTGGCGCAGGCGATGCACGATGTCTGGCGCCGCGAGGTCTACCCGCTGGACACGGGGCCGCTGGAGGCGCTGCTGGCGGTGTGGCCGTCGGTGGCGGTGATGCAGCAGCAGGTGCAGCCGCTGCTCCACCAGACCGAGCTGCTCGGCGCGGACGCCACCCCCCGCGCCACGCTGCAGGACTGGCTGCCCGCCTGGGTGAACGAGCGTTGCGCCACGCTGGCGCAACTCAGGACCGGCTGGGCGGACAAGGCGCGGCGCATCGCCGGCTGGATCAACGCCCAGCAGCAGGGCGGTGCGAACCCCTTCAACGGCAACCTGCTGCGCGCCAGCTCGCTCGACGCCTGGATCGAACAGATCGTGGCCTGGGCGGACGACCCGGACGCGGGCCTGCTGGTGCTGTCGCCCGATACCGGCCGGACCCGCCTGACGCCGGACGGTATCGCCAAGGCTTGCAAGAAGGGCTGCCGGCTGCCGCCCTTGCCCCCCGAGTTCGCCGAGTTCGAGGCGCTGCAGCAGGCGCTCGACACGCTGGAGCCGCTGGCGCCGCGGCTGCTGCGCCACCTCACGCACCGCGTTGCCCGGCGGCTCGACCAGCTCAAGCGCCGCAGCGCCCGTTTCGGCTTCGCCGATCTGCAGGCGCGGCTGGACCAGGCGCTCTCGCCCGCGGCGGGGGAGGCCGGCGAGCGCCTGCGCCAGAGCATCCTGGCGCAATACCCGGTCGCGCTGATCGATGAGTTCCAGGACACCTCGCCGCTGCAATACCGCCTGTTCGACCGCCTCTACCGCGTCGCCGACCACGACCCGGCCACCGCGCTGCTGCTGATCGGCGACCCGAAGCAGTCGATCTACGGCTTCCGCGGCGCCGACATCTACAGCTACCTGCAGGTGCGCCAGGCGACCGAGGGCCGCCACCACGTGCTCGGCACCAACTTCCGCTCGACCCGGGCGCTGATCGGCGCGGTCAACACGGTGTTCGCGCAGGCGGAGCGCCGCTGGTCGGGGGGGGCTTTTGCCTTCACCAAGGGCGGGCCGCTGGCGCTGCCGTTCGATCCGGTGGCGGCGCGGGGCCGTGGCGAAGTGCTGGTCCGCGGAGAGGCGCTGCTGCCGGCGTTGACGGCCCGCGCGCTCGATGCCGCGATGCCACAGCGCTCGCTCACCGACGTGCTGGCGCAGCACGCCGCCGAGCAGCTGGTGGACTGGTTGAACGATGCGTCGGTGGGTTTCCGTGCCGCGGACGGCGGCTGGCAGCGGCTGGCGCCGGGCCATGTCGCGGTGCTGGTGCGCAGCCGGCGCGAGGCGGACGCCGTCCGGCTGGCGCTGCGCCGGCGTGGGGTCAGCTCGGTCTACCTGTCGGACCAGGATTCGGTGTTCGCCTCCGCCGAGGCGGCCGACCTGCTGCGCTGGCTGCAGGCAGTGGCCGACCCGCTGAACGCGCCGCTGGCCCGCGCCGCCTATGCCACCGCGACGGTCGGCCTGGACCTGGAGGCCCTGGCGCGGCTGGTGTCCGACGAGCTGGCCTGGGACGAGCGGCTCGCGCAGCTGCAGCGCCTGCGCGGCGTGTGGCAGCGCCAGGGCGTGCTGACGCTGGTGCGCCAGACGCTGCATGCGCTGGACCTGCCGGCGCGCTGGCTCGGTGCTGCGGACGCGCCGCCCGACGGCGAGCGCCGGCTGACCAACCTGCTGCACCTGGGCGAACTGCTGCAGGCCGCCGCGGCCCAGCTCGACGGCGAGCAGGCCCAGATCCGCTGGCTGGCCGAGCAGATCCACGGCTTGGGCGGCGCGGGCGACGAGCGCGTCGTGCGGCTGGAAAGCGACGCCGAGCTGGTCCAGGTGGTCACCGTCCACAAGTCCAAGGGGCTGGAGTACCCGGTGGTGTTCCTGCCGTTTGCAGCGTCCTGCCGCGAGGTGGACCGGCGCGGGCGCCGCTTCATCACCTGGGTGGACGACGCAGGCACCCGCGCCCTCGACTTCACGCTCGGCGACGAGACCATGGCCTCGGCCGAGCGCGAGCGGCTGCGCGAGGACCTGCGGCTGTTCTATGTCGCGCTGACGCGGGCGCGGCATGCGCTGTGGCTTGGCGTCGGGTTGCTCAAGAGCAAGGGCAGCAAATCGGGTGGCAACAAGCTGGACCGCAGCGCGCTGGGCTATCTGCTCGGCGGCGGGCAGGGCGAGTTGTCGCCCGCGCTGGCGCTGGAACGCCTGAACGACTGGGCGAGCCCGGACGACGGGGCCACGCCCGGCAGCGTGTCGGTCGAGACGCTGTCCGCGCGCCCCGGCTACACCCGGCTGCGGCGCGCGGCGGCGCCGGCTGCGCTGGCCGAGGCGCCGCGCTACGCGGCCACCTTTGACCGCCGCTGGACGGTGGGCAGCTTCTCGGCGCTGGTGCGCGATCTGCGCGAGGCGGAGGGCGACCGGCGCGTGCCCGCGTCGCCGTGGGCGGTGGATCCGGCGCGGGACGAGCAATTGCGCGAGGAATGGCTGGCCGATCTGGCGGTGGCCGAGGGGGGAGACGACGACGCGGTGTTCGCACCCCTGCCGGTGCTGGCCGATGCGGCGTGGCACCGCTTTCCCAAGGGCGCACTGGCGGGCAACTTCCTGCACGAGCTGCTGCAGTGGCTGGCCGAGGAGGGCTTCGACCGCTGGAACGCACCAGCCGTGCAGGCGCTCACCCGCCGCCGCTGCGAACGCCACGGCCACACCGACCGCGCCGACGAGGTGCTGGCGTGGATGGGTGCGGTGCTGACCACGCCGCTGCCGGCGCTGGGTGGCGCGTCGCTGTCGGAGATCGGCGCCGTGCTGCCGGAGATGGAGTTCTGGATGCCGAGCGTGGCGCTGCACAGCGCGGCGCTGGACCGCGTCTGCCGTGAGCGTCTGCTGCCCGGTCAGGCCCGGCCGGCACTGGTGCCGCGGGTGCTGCAAGGCCTGTTGATGGGCTTCGCCGATCTGGTGTTCGAGCACGGCGGGCGCTGGTGGGTGCTGGACTACAAGTCCAACCACCTCGGCGATGGCGACGCCGACTACCACGCCGGTGCGCTTGACACCGCCATGCTCGCGCACCGCTACGACCTGCAGGCGGCGCTCTACCTGCTCGCGCTGCACCGCCTGCTGCGCCACCGGCTGGGCGACGGTTACGACCCCGCGTCGCACTTGGGCGGCGCCATCTACCTCTTCCTGCGCGGGGTGCGTGGTCCGCAGGCGGGCTGCGTGGTGGTGCCGGCGCCGCTGGGGCTGCTCGATGCGCTGGACGCCTGTCTGAACGACCCTGTTCCTGAACCCGACCTTGATCCGATGGTGAGTGCCTGATGCCGCAGACCCTGGACCCCACCGGGCCGCTGACCGCCACCGAGCTGCTCGCTGAACTCGACCGCTGGTGCGACGCCGGCTGGCTGCGCCGGCTGGACGTGGCGCTGGCACGCTGGCTGGCGGCCGAACTGCCGGATGCGGCGCCCGAGTTGCTGCTGTGTGCCGCACTGCTGGCCCAGCGCGAAAGCCGCGGCCACACCTGCATCGCGCTGGACGAGTTGCTGGCCCAGCGCCGCCCGGACGTGATCGCCCGCCCGGACGACGATGCTTGGCTCGACGGCCCAGGCGCGGCACGGGCCGCACTGGCCATGGCCCTGCAGCGCCTGCCGCCGGACCGCGCCGACTGGCTGAATGGCCTGCAAGACAGCGACGCCGTGGACGCGGGCGCCGGCGCTGCCAGCGGACAGGCGCCCCTGGTCCTGGAACACACCCCCGACGGCGCACGCCTGTACCTGCGCCGCCACTGGCGCGACGAGCAGGCGGTGGCGCGGGCGGTGTTGTCGCGTGCTGTGGGGCCGCATCCCGGCGAGGTGGTCCCCGACGCGGGCGTCGTGCGTGGCTGGCTGGACCGCCTGTTCGGCCTCGCCCGCGACCCGGCGGCCCCCGACTGGCAGCGCGCCGCTTGCGCCATGGCCCTGCGTGGCCGGCTGGCCCTCGTCACGGGCGGCCCTGGCACGGGCAAGACCTACACCGTCGCCCGCCTGCTGGCCCTGCTGTTCGCGCTGCACCCCGCGCCCGAGACGCTGCGCATCGCACTCGCCGCCCCGACCGGCAAGGCAGCGGCGCGGCTGAAGCAGTCGATCGACCAGGCACTCGGCCAGCTCGGCGCTGCGCTGCCCGACGCGCTGGACTGGGCACTGCTGGCCAAGCGCCTGAAGGAGGCGCTGACGCTGCACCGTCTGCTCGGCGCCCGCCCCGACACCCGCGCGCTGCGCCACGACGCACGCCATCCGCTGGACGTCGATCTGCTGGTGGTCGACGAGGCCTCGATGGTGCATCTGGAGATGATGGCCGCGCTGCTGGCAGCGCTGCCCGAGCGGGCGCGGCTGGTGCTGCTGGGCGACAAGGACCAGCTCGCCTCGGTCGAAGCAGGCGCCGTGCTGGGTGACCTGTGTGGACAGGCGGAGTGTGGGCAGTACGACGCTGACAGCGTCGCCTGGATCACGGCCTGCACCGGTGGCACGGTGCCGCCCGACCTGCGCCACCGCACGGGCACGCCGCTGCCCGCGCTGGCGCAGCAGACGGTGATGCTGCGCGAGAGCCGGCGTTTTCAAGGCGCCATCGGCGATCTGGCCAAGGCGGTGAATGCGGGCGATGTGCGTGGGGCGGACGCCGTGTTCCGCCGCAAGGACGCGGCTGTGCAGCGGCTGGCGCTGACCGAGGCGCAGGCCTTGCCCGCCGTGCTGGCGCTGGCGCTGCAGGGACGCGCCGGAGCGCCGATCGGCTACGACCTGTACCTGGCCGCCTTGCAGCAGCGGCCACCACCCGGCGATGCCGAGGCGCACCAGGCCTGGGTCGTGCGGGTGGTGCAGGCGTTCGAGCGTGTGCGGCTGCTGTGTGCGCTGCGGGAAGGGGAGTGGGGCGTGACCGGGCTGAATGCGCGCATCGAGGCGCATCTGCGCGGGCGCGGCGCGATCGCCCGCCACGGCGAGTGGTACGCCGGCCGGCCGGTGATGATCACGCGCAACGACGCTGCGCTCGGTGTCTACAACGGCGACGTGGGCGTGGCGTTGCCGGGCGTCGAAGGCGGCGCAAGTCTGCGTGTCTGGTTGCTGGAAGGAGCGGGCCAGCCACCGCGCTCGGTGATGGCGAGCCGGCTGGCGGCGACCGAGACCGCGTTCGCGATGACGGTGCACAAGTCGCAGGGCTCGGAGTTCGACGACGTGCTGGTGCTGCTGCCGGCGCAGCGCAGCCCGGTCGTCACGCGCGAGCTGCTCTACACCGCGGTGACGCGGGCGCGCCGACGCGTTGCCGTGGCCGCGGGCGAGGAACTCGTCGCGGCCGCTGTCACGGCGCCGACGCAGCGGCGCTCGGGCCTGATCGCGCGGCTGCGCGATGCCGCGGACGGCGACGGTTGACAGGAGGCCGGTCGCACCCCCTCGACGCCGCATCCACCGAACCGGTTTCAAGGTGAGCGCGGTGGACATCGGCGCGATGCTGCCCAGGACCCGGTCGGACCGGCACTTGTTCGCCGCCCCGCATCGACTATG
>NZ_JANPAB010000024.1:0-1868 GCF_031429695.1 Sphaerotilus sp. | reverse complement strand
GCACCCCGCGCAAGCTGCTCGACGTCAGCCGCCTGGCTGGCCTGGGCTGGACGGCCAGGACCGGTCTGCGCGACGGCATCCGCCTTGCGTATGCCTCAGCGCCGTTTCATTGCGCCTGAGCCCTCCAGGCCTCTCTTTTTCAAAGGAAGTAACGAGCTTATGTCGATGAACAAGAAGGTGGCGTTGATCACGGGTGTGACGGGCCAGGACGGCGCCTATCTGGCCGAACTGCTGCTCAAGAAGGGCTATGAAGTCCACGGCATCAAGCGCCGCAGCAGCCTGTTCAACACCGACCGCATCGACCACCTCTATCAAGATCCGCACGTCGACAACCGCCAGTTCACGCTCCACTACGGCGACCTGACCGATTCCACCAGCCTGGTGCTCATCGTCCAGCTGGTGCAGCCGGACGAGATCTACAACCTCGCGGCGATGAGCCATGTGGCCGTCTCGTTCGAGACGCCGGAGTACACCGCCAATGCGGACGGCATCGGCACGCTGCGCATCCTGGAGGCGATCCGCATCCTGGGGCTGGAAAAGAAGACCCGCTTCTACCAGGCGAGCACCTCCGAGCTGTACGGGCTGGTGCAGGAAACCCCCCAGAAGGAAACCACGCCCTTCTACCCGCGCAGCCCCTACGCGGTCGCCAAGCTCTATGCCTACTGGATCACGGTGAATTACCGCGAGGCCTATGGGATGTACGCCTGCAACGGGATTCTGTTCAACCACGAAAGCCCGCTGCGCGGCGAGACCTTCGTCACCCGCAAGATCACCCGCGCCATCGCGCGCATCGCGCTGGGGCTGCAGGACTGTCTGTACCTGGGCAACCTCAGCGCGCTGCGCGACTGGGGCCACGCCAAGGACTATGTGGAAATGCAGTGGCTGATGCTGCAGCAGGACAAGCCCGAAGACTTCGTCATCGCGACCGGCGTGCAATTCAGCGTGCGCCAGTTCGTCGAGCGGGCGGCGGCCGAGCTGGGCGTGACGCTGGCGTTTGAAGGGGAGGGCGAAAAGGAAATCGGCACCGTCGCCGCGGTCACCGGCAAGCAGGCCAAGGTCAAGGTGGGCGATGTCATCGTCCGCGTGGATCCGCGCTACTACCGGCCGACCGAGGTGGAGACGCTGCTGGGTGATCCATCAAAGGCCAAGGAAAAACTCGGCTGGACGCCGAAGATCACGTTTGAGCAACTGGTCAAGGAGATGGTCGAGGCTGATTACATGGCGGCGCGCAAGGACAGTCTTGTGAAGATGGCTGGGTTTCAGGCGTTTGATCATCACGAATAAATAGTCTAGGGAGAAATCTATAAATGATCCTTATAACAGGCGCAGCCGGCTTCATCGGCGGAAACTTTGTCCACCACTGGTTCGAGCGCAGCGAAGAACCCATCGTCGTGCTGGACAAGCTGACGTACGCGGGCAACCCGCAGACGATCGCCGAGCACGTGGAGGCCGGTCGCTGCACGCTGGTGCAGGGTGACATCGGTGACCGCGCATTGGTCAGCCAGTTGCTGCAGACACACCAGCCGCGTGCGGTGCTGCACTTCGCGGCCGAAAGCCATGTGGACCGCAGCATCCACGGCCCCGGCGAGTTCATCCAGACCAACATGGTCGGCACGTTCGAGCTGCTCGAAGCCGTGCGCTCGTACTGGAGCGCGATGGCGGCGGATGCCAAGGCGGCGTTCCGCTTCCTGCACGTCTCCACCGACGAGGTCTATGGCTCGCTGTCCGAGACCGATCCGGCGTTCAACGAGACCACGCCCTACGCCCCGAACAGCCCGTACTCGGCGAGCAAGGCTGGCTCGGACCACCTGGTGCGCGCCTACCACCACACCTACGGCTTGCCGACGCTCACCACCAACTGCTCGAAC
>NZ_JANPAB010000023.1:0-16888 GCF_031429695.1 Sphaerotilus sp. | reverse complement strand
AATCAGTAGCACAGTTTCTGTCGCGGGGTGGAGCAGTCTGGTAGCTCGTTGGGCTCATAACCCAAAGGTCGTAGGTTCAAATCCTGCCCCCGCAACCAAACGTTCAAAAGCCAACTCATCGAGTTGGCTTTTTGTTTTGGGCGATCGAAAGTTGATCAGTCCCGGACGAACACCGTGACCAGCGGGTCCGAGCCGACCTGCCGGCTCCAATGGCCATGCACGGATGCATCGAATGTGGCGCCGGCTGGCAGCCTGTCGGCCGAATAAAAATGCTCCCCGGGCGAGAACACACGCGATGAGCCGTCCTGCAAGCCGATCTCCATTTGCCCGCCCAGGATGAACACCCACTGCGGGTTCTCCGTGCAGTGGAATTCGCTGCGGAACCCGATCGGACTCTGGCGCAGTTGGTAGCCGCCGCTGGGCATCAGCGGGGACAACAGCGCCGCTGGCTTGCCTTCGCTCAGCGCGATGACCTCGTCACGGAAGCGGGCACGCCCGTCGGTGTCGGTGTAGAGGAGGACCTTGGTGAAGATGGACATGGGAAGGTGGAGGTGTTGGCGCGAGGAGCCGAGCCTAACCGCCATGCGTGGCTCGCGTCCAGCAGGCCGCACCGCGCCGAGATGCCCGGTGTGCTGTCGCCCTCAAGTCACCGGCGCCGGATTGAACAGCACCAGCGCGTTGTGCAGCTTCCAGTGCTCTGCCCAGGTCTTCTTGCCGCTGGCGACAGCGAGCATCAGCCGGAACATCGCCCAGCCCGCTTCCTCGATCGTCTCTTCCCCATCCGCGATGCGGCCGGCGTTCACGTCCATCAGGTCATGCCAGCGGCGCGCCAGGTCCGAGCGGGTCGCCACCTTGATGACCGGGCATTCGGCCAGTCCATACGGCGTGCCGCGCCCGGTGGTGAAGACGTGCAGGTTCATGCCGGCGGCGAGCGTCAGCGTGCCGCAGATGAAGTCGCTGGCCGGTGTCGCCGCGTAGACCAGCCCGCGCTGGTCTGGCCGCAGCTTCTCGCCCGGCGACAGCACGTGCGAGATTGCCGACGAGCCGCTCTTGATGATCGAGCCCATCGCCTTTTCGGTGATGTTGGACAGCCCGCCCGCCTTGTTGCCGGGCGTCGTGTTGGCGGAGCGATCGACGCGCCCGCGGTCCAGATAACGGTCGTACCAGCCGAGTTCGCGCACGATCGCCTCGGCCACTTCGGGGGTGGCGGCGCGGCTGGTGAGCTGGTCCACGCCGTCGCGCACTTCGGTGTTCTCGCTGAACATGACCGTTGCCCCGGCGCGCACCAGCAGGTCGGCGCAGTAGCCCACCGCCGGGTTCGCCGTCACGCCCGAGAACGCATCCGAACCGCCGCACTGCACGCCCACTACCAGCTCGCTGGCCGGGATCGTCTCGCGGCGGCGGGCGTTCAGGCGGGCGAGGTGCGGGGCCGCGCTGGTCACGATGTCGTCGAGCATCGACATGAAGCCGACGTGGTGGTCGTCCTGCAGGCAGATCGTCTCCGGGCCAAGGCCCGCATCGCGTTCGTCGGTGATCGGGAAACTGCCGGGCGGCAAGAGGCGATCCGGCTGCAGCTTCTCGCAGCCCAGGCTCACCACCATCACCTCGCCGCCGAAGTTCGGGTTCAGCGAGATGTTCCTCAGCGTGCGGATCGGGATCACCGCGTCCGGCGCGTCGATCGCCACGCCGCAGCCGTAGCTGTGCTCCAGCCCGATCACGTCGTCCACGTTCGAGTAGCGCGGCAGCAGCTCGGCCTTGATGCGCGCCACCGCTTGTGCGACGACGCCCGCCACGCACTGCACGGTCGTCGGGATCGCCAGGATGTTGCGCGTGCCGACCGAGCCATCCGCGTTGCGGTCGCCCTCGAAGGTGTGGCCGGTCAGCGGCGCGTGGACCGGTGCGGGCACGGTCGCCATCGGCAGCCCTTGCAACTCGCGGGCGGCTGGCATCTGCAGCAGCCGCTCATGCACCCACGACCCCGCCGGGATGTCCTTCAGCGCATAGCCGATCGGCACGTTGTAGCGCCGCACCACACCGCCCTGCACGATGTCCACCAGCGCCACCTTGTGCCCCTGCGGCACCTTGTCGCGCAGCACCAGCCCGGCGCCCGGCACCCCCGGCGGCAGCACCGTCCCGGCGGGCAGCCCTCCGTCGTTGGCGACGATGGCGACGTGGTCGTCGTCGTGCATGCGGATGGTCAGGGGCGGGCGGGGTTGGTTCATCGTCATCTCGGTCCATGGTTCCATGGTCATCGTACAACATTCTTTTGGATAGAACCATTGAAGGACTTGGCTGCAGGGCTTTCCCGTTGGCGAAGGTGTTGTCTAGTTGTATGATGACTAACAACGAATCTGAACATGCCCCAACGGAGCTTTCCCATGACCCCGCAAGAACTCAAGACTGTCCTCGAAGCCGGCCTGCTGTCCTTTCCGCTGACCGACTTCGACGCCGAGCTGAACTTCGAGCCCAAGGGCTATGCAGAGCGCCTGGAGTGGCTGCAGCCCTACGGTGCGTCGGCGCTGTTCGCGGCGGGCGGCACGGGGGAGTTCTTCTCGCTGGAGCCGGGCGAGTACAGCGACGTGATCCGCGTCGCGCTCGACACCTGCCGCAACCGCACGCCGATCCTGGCCGGTGCCGGCGGCGCGACCCGCGTGGCGATCCAGTATGCGCAGGAAGCCGAGCGGCTGGGCGCGCAGGGCATCCTGCTGCTGCCGCACTACCTGACCGAAGCCAGCCAGGAAGGCCTGATCGCCCATGTGCAGGCCGTGTGCCGCAGCGTGAAGTTCGGTGTCGTCGTCTACAACCGCGGCGCCTGCCGCCTGACGCCGCAGAGCCTGCTGGTGCTGGCCGAGACCTGCCCGAACCTGATTGGCTTCAAGGACGGCGTCGGCGACATCGAGAAATTCGTCGCCATCCGCCAGACGCTGGGCGAGCGTTTCGCCTACCTCGGCGGCCTGCCAACGGCGGAATTGTTCGCCGGTGCCTACAAGGCGATGGGCTGCCCGGTGTACTCGTCGGCGGTGTTCAACTTCATCCCGAAGACGGCGATGGACTTCTACAACGCCCACGCCGCCGGCGACACCGCGACCTGCGACCGCCTGATCCGCGAGTTCTTCCTGCCCTACATCGCGCTGCGCAACAAGGGTGAGGGCTATGCCGTGTCGATCGTCAAGGCGGGTGCGGCCATTGCCGGCCACCCGGCCGGCCCGGTGCGTCCGCCGCTGAGCGACCTGAAGGCGCCGGAGGTCGAGGAACTGGCCCGCCTGATGGCGCCGCTCGGTGCGCAGTGACCTGCCCCGCGCCCGCGCCCGTATCACCGACCCTGCCTTGACGAGAGAACGTCCATGCTGAAGAAATTCCTCTCCACCGCGGCCCTTGCCGTGCTGTCCACTGTGGTCCAGGCCGAGACCTGGCCAAACAAGCCGGTCTCGCTCATCGTGCCCTTCCCGCCGGGTGGTTCGTCCGACGCCGTGGCGCGCGCCCTTGGCCCGAAGCTGCAGGAGCGTTTCGGCCAGACCTTTCTGGTGGACAACCGTGCAGGGGCGACCGGCACGATCGGCGCCACGCAGGTCAAGCGCGCCCCGGCCGATGGCTACACCTTTCTGGTGACCTCGCTCGGCCCGCTGGTGATCGCCCCGCACCTGCTCAAGGCGGTGCCCTACGACGCCGGCAAGGACTTCGACTACCTGACCGTGGCCGTGCAGGCGCCCAACGTGCTGGTGGTGCCGGCTTCGTCGGCGCACAAGTCGGTCGCCGATGTGCTCGCCTTCCAGAAGGCCAATCCCGACAAGATGAGCTTCGCGTCATCGGGCAATGGTTCGTCCGACCACCTGACGGCCGAGCTGTTCTGGCTGCAGACGAATACCTCGGGGCTGCACATTCCCTACAAGGGCGGCGGCCCGGCCATTTCCGACTTGCTGGGCGGTCAGGTCGATGCCGGTTTCATGAACATCAACTCGGTGATCCAGCACATCCACGCCGGCAAGCTCAAGGCGCTGGCGATCACCAGCGAGAAACGCTCGCCGCTGCTGCCCAATGTGCCGACGCTGGGCGAGTCCGGGGTCAAGGGCGCCGACGTGCAGTCGTGGCAGGCGGTGGTCGCACCCAAGGGGCTGCCGGCCGACATCCGCACGAAGATGCACGACGCGCTGGTGGCGGCGCTGGCCGATCCGAAGCTGCGCCAGCAGTTCACCTCGCTGGGCTTCGAGATCGTGGCGAGCACGCCCGAGCAGTTCGTGGCCTTCCAGCAGCGTGAAAACGCCCGCTGGAAGCAGTTGATCGAGACCCGCAAGATCACGGCGGATTGACGCACTGACGCACTGACGGACCTCACCACGATGACCACCATCCAGACCCCCGGCCTGTCCGCGCTGCCGCGCATCACGGCGCTGCGCGTCATTCCCGTCGCTGGCCGCGACGGCATGTTGCTGAACCTGAGTGGCGCCCATGCGCCGTTCTTCACCCGCAACCTGCTGGTGCTGACCGATGCGTCGGGCCGCACCGGCGTCGGCGAGGTACCCGGCGGCGAGAAGATCCGCCAGACGCTGGAAGATGCCCGCCCGCTGGTCGTCGGCCAGGCGGTCGGCAACCACCTGCGCGTGCTGCAGCAGGTACAGCAGGCCTTCGCCGACCGCGACGCGGGCGGTCGCGGTCTGCAGACCTTCGACCTGCGCACCACCATCCACGCCGTGACGGCGGTCGAGTCCGCGCTGCTCGACCTGCTCGGCCAGCACCTGGGCCTGCCGGTGTGCGACCTGCTGGGTGAAGGCCGCCAGCGCGATGCGGTCGAGATGCTCGGCTACCTGTTCTTCGTCGGCGACCGCACGAAGACGGAGCTGCCGTACCACAGCGAGCCGTACGCCGACAACGACTGGTTCCGCCTGCGCCACGAGGCAGCGATGACGCCGGACGCCATCGTGCGGCTGGCCGAGGTGACGCGCGAGAAGTACGGCTTCAACGACTTCAAGCTCAAGGGCGGTGTGCTGGCCGGTGATGCCGAAGTCGATGCGGTGACCGCGATCCACGCGCGTTTCCCCGATGCGCGCGTGACGCTCGACCCGAACGGCGGCTGGCTGCTGAAGGACGCGATCCGCCTGGGCCACCGGATGCGCGGCGTCGTCGCGTATGCCGAAGACCCGTGCGGCGCCGAGGGTGGTTTCTCCGGCCGCGAGGTGATGGCCGAGTTCCGCCGTGCCACCGGCCTGCCCACCGCCACCAACATGGTCGCCACCGACTGGCGCCAGTTGAGCCACGCGCTGTCGCTGCAGAGCGTGGACATCCCGCTGGCCGACCCGCATTTCTGGACCATGGCCGGCTCGGTGCGCGTGGCGCAGACCTGCCGCGACTGGGGCCTGACCTGGGGCTCGCACTCGAACAACCACTTCGACATCTCGCTGGCGATGTTCACGCACGTCGGCGCGGCGGCCCCGGGCAAAGTCACCGCCATCGACACGCACTGGATCTGGCAGGACGGCCAGCGCCTGACGAAAGAGCCGCTGCAGATCGTCGGCGGGCATGTGCAGGTGCCAGACAAGCCGGGCCTGGGCGTCGAGCTGGACATGGTCGAGGTGGAGAAGGCGCATCAGCTCTATCTGCAGCACGGCCTGGGTTCACGCGACGACGCGATGGCGATGCAGTCCATGATCCCGGGCTGGTCCTTCGATCCGAAGCGGCCGTGCATGGTGCGCTGAGCACCACCGCCTTCTGAACCCTGAATCTGATCCGATTTGAAAGCCTGCCATGACGACGATGCTCTCCTCCTTCAATGCCCGGACTGGCGAGGTGCTGGAACAGCTGCCCTCCAGCACACCCGCGGCCGTCGATGCGGCTTGTGACGCGGCTGCCGCAGCGTTTCCGTTGTGGCAGGGCGCTGCCGGACTGGAGCGCGCTGCGCTGCTGCGGGCGCTGGCCATTGCGCTCGAATCCGACCGCGCTGAACTCGTTGCACTGGCCGACCGCGAAACCGCCCTCGGCCCCGTGCGCCTGAACGGCGAACTCGACCGCACGGCGTTCCAGCTCCGCCGCTTCGCTGACCTCGCCGAGCGCGGCGAGCCGTTTGCCTTCACCGATGACCCGGCTGTGGCGGGTGCGCCGCCGGCCGGCCATCCGGCGATGCAACGCTGGTCGGTGCCGCTCGGCCCGGTGGCGATGTTCTCGGCGTCGAACTTCCCGTTTGCGTTCTCGGTGCTCGGCGGCGACACGGCGTCGGCGCTCGCGGCTGGCTGCCCGGTCGTCGTCAAGGCGCATTCGGGCCACCTGCTGCTGTCGATGCGGGTGTTCGGGCTGATCCAGGGTGTGCTTGCGGCGCTGCACCTGCCGGCCGGCCTGATCGGGCTGGTGCAGGGCGGCGGGCGCGACATCGGTGTGCGGCTGATCCGCCATCCAGCCATCGCAGCGGGTGCCTTCACGGGTTCGACGCAAGGCGGCGCGGCGCTGGCTGCCGAGGCGGCAGCGCGTCCGCGGCCGGTCCCGTTCTTCGGTGAACTCGGTTCGACCAACCCGGTCATCGCATTGCCCGCCAAGCTCGCCAGCGACGGCGCTGCGCTGGCCACGACGCTGGCCGGTTCGATCACGCTCGGCTGCGGCCAGTTCTGCACCAACCCCGGTGTCATCGTGCTGATCGACGAGCCGCAATCCGGGCTGGACGCGCAGGCGGTCAACGACGGTTTCGTCGCGCAACTGGCCGAGGCACTGCGCCCGCAGCAGCCGCACGCGATGCTGACCACGGCGATGCGAGGCGCTTTCGAGGCCGGCATCGCGCATTGGGCGCAGGCCGGCGCGGACATGCTGGTGCAGGAAACCGCCGCGGCCGGTCAACCACCGCGCCCGGTGCTGGCCCAGGTGTCGGCGGCGGACTTCATCGCCCGCACCGCGCTGCGCGAAGAGGTCTTCGGCCCGAGCAGTCTGGTTGTGCGTGCGGCGAATCTCGCGCAGGCATTGCAGGTGCTGCAGGCCGTCGGCGGCAGCCTGACCGTGACGCTGTGGGGCCTGGATGCGGACACCGACCAGACCCGTGCGCTGGTGCGCGGCGCGATGGCGATCGCCGGCCGCGTGCTGTTCGCGGGCGTGCCGACCGGCGTGGCCGTCACCGCTGCCCAGCAGCACGGCGGCCCGTGGCCCAGCAGCTCCCGCCCGGAAAGCACCTCCGTCGGCGACGCGGCGATGGCGCGTTTCCTGCGGCCGGTGTGCCTGCAGGATGCGCCGAGCTGGCTGGCCGAGCGCGCAGGCCGGCCGGTCTGAACCGACACGGTTTCACCCCGCCGGATCCGCCGGACCCCTGGACCCCACTGGAGAACGCCATGCGAGACAACAAGTTGCGTCAGATCTGGAAGGCCGGCGGCGCCGCGGTCAACGGCTGGCTGGCCATTCCGGACAGCTTCTCGGCCGAGGTCATGGCCCACCAGGGCTGGGACACGCTGACCATCGACCTGCAGCACGGGGTCGTGGACTACCAGCGCATGGTCACGATGCTGCAGGCGATCTCGACCACCGAGACCGTGCCCGTCGTGCGGGTGCCGTGGCTGGAGCCGGGCATCCTGATGAAGACGCTGGACGCGGGCGCCTACGGCGTCATCTGCCCGATGGTCAACACGCGGGAAGACGCGCAGAAGCTGGTCGCCTGGACCCACTACGCGCCCCGCGGCACCCGCAGCTTCGGCCCAGTGCGGGCGCTGCTCTACGGCGGTGCCGACTACCCGCAGCACGCCAACGACACCATCGTCACCTTCGCGATGATCGAGACGGCCCAGGCGCTCGACAACCTGGACGACATCCTCAGCGTCGAGGGGCTGGACGCGATCTACATCGGCCCGTCCGACCTGTCGCTGGCGCTGGGCTGCACGCCCGTGTTCGACGACCTCGACCCGAAGGCGGCCGAGGCGGTGGACCACATCCTCGCCCGCGCCAAGGCCCACGGCGTCGTCGCCGGCATCCACAACGGCACGCCTGAATCGGCGCTGAAGCGCATCGCCAAGGGCTTCCAGTTCGTCACCGTCAGCTCGGACGCCCGGCTGATGGCGGCCGGCGCGCAGCAGGTGAGGCGCACGATGCGCGCCAGCGCCGCCCCCGCTCCCGCCGCCTCCAGCGGCTACTGAACCCAGGACTTTCCCATGAACATCGGATTCATCGGCCTCGGCATCATGGGCACGCCCATGGCGCTGCACCTCGCTGCGGCCGGCCACGACCTCTTCGTCCACACCCGCAGCGCGCTGCCTGCGGCGATCGCTGCCACGTCGGCCACGGCCTGCGCAAACGCCGCTGAAGTGGCCCGCCAGGCGGATGTCGTCTTCACGATGGTGCCGGACACGCCCGATGTCGACGCCGTGCTGTTCGGCGCGAACGGCATCGCGGCGGGTCTGCAGGCCGGCGGCGCCCAGGCGGCGGATGGCACGCGCAAGGTCGTCGTGGACATGAGTTCCATCTCGCCGATGGCCACCAAGGTCTTCGCGCAGAAGATCAACGCACTCGGCGCCGACTACCTCGACGCGCCCGTCTCGGGCGGCGAGGTCGGCGCGAAGGCGGCGTCGCTGACGATCATGTGCGGTGGCGACGAGGCGGTGTTCGCCCGCGTGCAGCCGCTGCTGGCGCTGATGGGCAAGAACATCACCCTCGTCGGCGGCAACGGCGACGGCCAGACCACCAAGGTCGCCAACCAGATCATCGTCGCGCTGAACATCGCCGCCGTCGGTGAGGCGTTGCTGTTCGCGAGCAAGGCGGGCGCTGATCCGGCCAAGGTGCGCCAGGCGCTGATGGGCGGCTTCGCGTCGAGCCGCATCCTGGAGGTGCATGGCGAGCGGATGATCAAGCGGACCTTCAACCCCGGCTTCCGCATCAAGCTGCACCAGAAGGATCTGAACCTCGCGCTGGCCGGCGCCCGTGAACTCGGTGTCAGCCTGCCGCAGACCGCCGGCGCCGCGCAGCTCATGCAGGCGTGTGCCGCCAACGGCATGGCCGAGCTGGACCACTCGGCGCTGGTGAAGGCGCTGGAGCTGATGGCCGGCCACACCGTGAGCCCCGACACCGCGCAGGGCTGAGCGCCATGACGCCCGATCGCCAGCCGCTGCTGCGCCGGATGTTCGACGCCGCGGTTGCCGCCGCGCAGCCGGCGCTGTGCCTGTCCGCGCACCTGCCGCCGCCGCCCAAGGGCCGCACGGTCGTCATCGGCGCCGGCAAGGCGTCCGCCGCGATGGCGCGGGCGTTCGAGGACCACTGGCCCGGCCCGGTCGATCGCCTCGACGGGCTGGTGATCACGCGCTACGGCTATGACGTGCCGTGTCGCCACATCGAGATCGTGCAGGCTGCGCACCCGGTGCCGGACGCCGCCGGGCTGGCGGCTGCCGAGCGCGTGCGGGTGCTGGTCAGCGACCTGACGGCGGACGATCTGGTCGTCGCGCTGATTTCGGGCGGGGGCTCGTCGCTGCTGGTCGCGCCGGGCGAGGGCCTGACGCTGGCCGACAAGCAGGCGGTCAATGCCGCCTTGCTGCGCAGCGGCGCCAGCATCGGCGAGATGAACTGCGTGCGGCGGCACCTCTCGGCGCTCAAGGGCGGGCGGCTCGCGGCGCTGTGCCACCCGGCCAGAGTCGTGACGCTGCTGATCTCCGACGTGCCGGGCGACGACCCGATCGACATCGCCTCCGGCCCGACCGTGGCCGACCCGACGACCTGCGCCGATGCGCTGGCGATCGTGGCGCGCTACGGCATCGCGCTGCCGCCGGCCGTGCGGGCGCTGCTGGAGAGCGGGCAGGGCGAGTCGGTCAAGCCCGGCGACGCCCGGTTGGCCGGCATCGAGACCCGGACCATCACCGCGCCGCAAATGGCGCTCGAAGCCGCCGCGCAGGTCGCCCGCGACGCCGGCCTGACGCCGCACATCCTCGGCGACAGCCTCGAAGGCGAAGCGCGGGACGTGGGCAAGGCGCTGGCCGGCATCGCCCGGCAGGTGGCCCTGCACGGCCAGCCGTTCACGCCGCCGTGCGTGCTGCTGTCGGGCGGCGAGACGACGGTGACGATCCGCGGCGACGGGCGGGGCGGGCGCAACGTCGAGTTCCTGCTGGCGCTGGGCGTGGCGCTCGACGGGCTGCCGGGGGTTCACGCCATGGCTGGCGACACCGACGGCGTGGAAGAAATCGCCGGCGCCTGCCTCTCCCCCGACACGCTGGCCCGCGCCTGGGCGCTGGGCCTCAACCCGCGCACCAGCCTAGACCGCAACGACGGCCACGGCTTCTTCCAGGCGCTCGGCGACGCGGTCATCACCGGCCCGACGCTGACCAACGTGAACGACTTCCGGGCCATCGTCATCGACGGCCTGGTCCCGCAGAGCGGCCGGTAGCCGCCTTCCTTCCCGCGTTCCACAACAGGAGACAAGCCATGCAAGACGACAACACCCGCGACAACCTCAGTGATCCCACGGCCCGCCGCGGCTTCCTCAAGGCGGCTGCCGCCACCGGTCTGGCCACGGTCGGCGGCTCGGCCCTGGCGCAGGCCATCGGCTTCACCCCCTACGCCCGCTACCCCGACCCGGCGGTGCAGATCCTCGACCCGAGCTTTGCCAAGTACCGCATCTACAGCAGCACGGTCGAGCAAGTCGCCACCGGCATGCGCTGGGCGGAGGGGCCGGTCTACTTCCCCGGCGAGTCGGGCGCACCCGGCTACCTGCTGTTCAGCGACATTCCGAACAACCGGATCATGAAATACAGCGAGAAGGACGGCAGCCTGTCCGTCTTCCGCAGCCCTGCCAACTGGGCCAACGGCAACACCCGCGACCGCCAGGGCCGCCTCGTCACCTGCGAGCACTCGGTGACGCGCCGCGTGACCCGCACCGAGAAGGACGGCAAGATCACCGTGCTGGCCGACAGCTTCGAGGGCAAGAAACTCAACGCGCCGAACGACATCGTGGTGAAGTCCGACGACAGCCTCTGGTTCTCCGACCCGCTGTTCGGCATCAACGGCGAATGGGAAGGCTTCAAGGCCAAGCCCGAGCAGGCCACGACCAACGTCTACCGCATCGCCCCGGACGGCAAGATGACCGCTGTCATCACCGACCTCGTCAACCCCAACGGCCTGGCCTTCTCGCCCGACGAAAAGAAGCTCTACGTGATCGAGTGGAAGGGCACGCCCAACCGCAGCATCTGGAGCTACGACGTGGGTGCCGATGGTGTGTCGCTGTCGAACAAGACCAAGCTGATCGACGCCGCCGACCAAGGTGCGCTCGACGGTTTCCGGGTGGACCGCGACGGCAACCTGTGGTGCGGCTGGGGCAGCAACGGCGCGCTGCAACCCGAACCGACCGACGTGGGTGGCAAGAAGGTCTACCAGCTCAAGGGCAAGTCCGAAGACCTGGACGGCGTGATGGTGTTCAACCCGCAGGGCAAGGCCATCGCCCACATCCGCCTGCCCGAACGCTGCGCCAACCTGACCTTCGGCGGCCCGAAGAACAACCGCCTGTACATGACGAGCTGCCACTCGGTGTATGCGCTCTACGTCGAGGCGCACGGCGCCGTCTGAACCCATGACCACGCTGCTTCCCATTGCCGACGACCGCATCACCTGGGTGCGCGTCTCCTCGTGTTACCTGCCGCTGGCCACGCCGATCAGCGACGCCAAGGTGCTGACCGGCCGCCAGAAGCCGATGACCGAGATCGCGATGCTCTTCGCCGAGATCGAGACCACCGGCGGCCACCAGGGGCTGGGCTTCAGCTACGCCAAGCGGGCCGGCGGCCCCGGCCAGTTCGCGCACGCCTGCGAAGTCGCTCCGGCGCTGATCGGCGAAGACCCGAGCGACATCGCCCGGCTGTGGGACAAGCTGTGCTGGGCCGGTGCCTCGGTCGGGCGCAGCGGCATGGCGACGCAGGCGATCGGCGCGTTCGACGTGGCGCTGTGGGATCTGAAGGCGCGCCGTGCCGGGCTGTCGCTGGCCAAGCTGCTGGGCGCGCACCGGGAGTCGGTCCGCTGCTACAACACCTCGGGCGGTTTCCTGCACACGCCGCTCGACCAGTTGCTGGTGAACGCTTCGGCCTCGATCGAGCGTGGCATCGGTGGCATCAAGCTCAAGGTCGGCCAGCCCGACTGCGCGCTGGATGTGCAGCGGGTCTCGGCCGTGCGCCGGCACCTGGGCGACGGCGTGGCGCTGATGGTGGACGCCAACCAGCAGTGGGACCGCCCGACCGCGCAGCGCATGTGCCGCCTGTTCGAGCCGTACCACCTGGTCTGGATCGAGGAGCCGCTCGACGCCTACGACCACGAAGGCCACGCGGCGCTGGCGGCCCAGTTCGACACGCCGATCGCCACCGGCGAGATGCTCACCAGCGCCGCCGAGCACGGCGACCTGATCCGCCACCGCGCCGCCGACTACCTGATGCCCGACGCGCCGCGGGTCGGCGGCATCACGCCGTTCCTGAAGATCGCCGCCCTGGCCGACCACGCCGGACTGATGCTGGCGCCGCACTTCGCCATGGAGCTGCACGTCCACCTCGCAGCGGCCTACCCGCGCGAACCGTGGGTGGAGCATTTCGAGTGGCTGGAGCCGCTGTTCAACGAACGCATCGAGATCCGGGACGGCCGGATGCTGGTGCCCAGGCGTCCTGGGCTCGGTCTGAGCCTGAGTGCGCAGAGCCGGGCCTGGACCCGCGAAGTCCGTGAAATCGGCGTGCGCGCCTGACCCTGTTTTTCCCCTGTACCGGAGACAAGACCATGAAGACGATCCGTCGAACCCTGCTCGCCGCCGCTGTGAGCACCCTGGCCCTGCTGGCGCTGCCCGCGCTGGCGCAGTCCACCGACTACCCGACCAAGCCGGTCAAGATCATCAGCCCCTTCCCCGCGGGCGGCACCAGCGACATCCTGGCCCGCCTGGTGGCCGAGGCGCTGAGCCGGGAACTCGGCCAGCAGTTCATCGTGGACAACATCGGCGGCGCCGGTGGCACCATCGGCACGCTGCGTGGCGCCAAGGCCACCCCGGACGGCTACACCCTGATGCAGTCGGGCGTCGGCCAGAACGCGGTGGCGCATGGGTTGAATCCCGCGCTGGGCTATGACTCGATGCGCGATTTCATCCACCTCGGGCAGGTCAACTCCGGTCCGAACGTGCTGGTGGTCAACGCCGATGCGCCGTACAAGACCTTCAAGGAGCTGGTCGAGTACATCCGCAAGAACCCCGGCAAGCTGAACTACGGCTACACGCACGCGGCGTCGGGCCACATGGCGATGGAGCTGCTCAAGCAGGAAGCCAGCAAGTGCCCGCCCGGCGCCAAGAACTGCAACGGCTTCTTCGTGGTCGGCATTCCCTACCGCGGCGGCGGCCCGATGATGCAAGACCTGCTGGGCGGCCAGATCCCGATGATGTTCATCAACCAGGACGTGGCGCTGCCGCACGTCAAGTCCGGCAAGCTGCGTCCGCTGGCCGTCAGCAGCCAGCAGCGCAATCCGCTGTACCCGGATGTGCCGACGGTGGCCGAGAGCGGCTTCCCCGGCTTCCAGGCGCTGTCGTGGTCCGGACTGTCCGCCATCAAGGGCACGCCGCAGCCGATCGTGGACAAGCTGGAGGCGGCGATGAAGAAGGTGATGACCTCGCCGGAGATCAAGCAACGGCTGGAGTCCACGGGCTTCGTCGTGCCGCAGCCGGGTGCCAAGCCCTACACCGACTTCGTGAAGAGCGAGATCGACTTGTGGGCCAAGGTGATCAAGACGGCCGGCATCAAGCCGGAGTGAGGGGCCGCGTGCGGACCCGGGCTGGTGTCTGCGTCTGCTGCAGCCAGTCCAGCAGTGCGTCCGCCGGCATCGGTCGCGCGATCGCGTAGCCCTGGACCACGTCACAACCCAGGGCGGTCAGCCACGGCAGCATCTCCAGCGACTCCACGCCCTCGGCCACCGTGCCCATCTCCAGCGTGCGGGCGATGCGGACCACGGCGGCGGCGAGCGAGCGATCGGCCGCCTCGGCGGTGGTCAGCGCCGTGACGAAGGACCGGTCGATCTTGAGGCGATCGATGGGAAAGCGTTGCAGGTAGGACAGGCTCGAATAGCCGGTGCCGAAGTCATCGATCGCCAGCCGCACGCCCAGCGCGCGCAACCGCTGCAGCGTCGGCAGCACCGTGGCTTCGCCATCGATCAGCGCCGACTCGGTCAGCTCCAGTTCCAGCCGCTGCGGGGCCAGCCCTGACGTGTTCAGCGCGTGCACCACGTCCTGCAGCAGGCGACCCGAACGCAGTTGCACCGCCGAGACGTTGACCGCCACCGACTGCCCGTCCGGCCAGGTGGTCGCTTGCCGACACGCCTGCTCCAGCACCCACGCCCCGATCGGCACGATCAGGCCGCTGTCCTCGGCCACGGGGATGAAGACATCGGGCGAGGTCAGTCCCACGGTGGGGCGCTCCCAGCGCAACAGGGCCTCGAATGCGACGGTGCGCCCGCTCCGCAGGTCGTTCTGCGGCTGGAACGCGAGCGAGAACTCGCCGCGCCCGAGCGCCTCGTGCAGCGCCTGCCGCAGCCGCACCTGCTCGACGAAGCGCAGGTTCATCAGGGAATCGAACAGCCGCACGCTGTGTTCGCCCGCCCGCTTGGCCTCGTAGAGCGCCATGTCGGCGTGGCGCATCAGCGATTCGGCGTCGCGCCCGTGCATCGGCCCCAGCGCCACACCCACCGAGCAGCCGGCGCGGACCTGCACGCCGTCGAGGTCGAAGGGCTGTGCCATCGCGTCGCGCAGGGCCCGGGCATGGCGCAGCGCCTGCTCGGGTGAGCGCATGTCCGGCAGGATGGCCATGAACTCGTCGCCCGAGAGCCGGCAGGCCGTGCCGTGGTGGCCGAGGCCGTCGGTCATGCGCTGCGCCACGCTGCGCAGCAGGCGGTCGCCCTGCGCGTGGCCGTGGGTGTCGTTGATCTGCTTGAAGCGGTCGAGGTCCAGGTAGAGCACCCCGACCAGCCGGGTGGACCCCGTCCAGCGGCTCCAGTCGGTGCGCCGCGTGTCGAGGGCCTGTTGCAACTGTTCACGGGCCAGCAGCCGGTTGGGCAGGGCGGTGAGGGCGTCGTGGAAGGCCAGGTGTTCCATGCGGCGGCGCTGTTCCTCGGCCGCCCGGCGCCTGACCCCCTGGTACACCAGGATGACACCGATCACCGACAGCAGGTCCAGCCGCACATGCGACCAGAGCGCCAGTTGCCACGCCGGCAGTGCGCCCCCGCGCGCCAGGTACACATAAGCGGCCATCGACGCGCAGCACAGCGACAGCGTCCAGCGCAGCCGCCGCATCTCCACGTCCTCGCGGCGCAGCGGGATGCGCCATGCCGCGAAGGGCCAGAGGGCGACACTCGCGATGCCGAGCGCGCTGACAGCCCGCCGTGACCACAGGTGGTCCTCGACGAACAGCGTCGTCAGGGCCGCCAGCAGCGACAGCACGCAGCACGCGTGCATCAGCCACGACAGCAGATCCCGCTGACGCAGGCCGAGCAGGAACCGCGACGCCAGCATGAAACCCGAGTACCCCAGTGCCCCGAACACCGAGAACAGCGGGATCTGCCAGGCCACCAGCGCCGGCCACAGGTAGAACAGCCACTGCCCGCGGAATGTGGTCTCGAACCCCACGGCCACCAGCAGCCAGCCGCCCATCAGGATCAGGCCCTGGTCCCGGGACGCCACCAGCAGCGCGAGCAGCATCGCCACGCAGGCCACCAGCATCCCTTGGGACAGCAGCGTCATGGTCTGGTGGCGCTGGTAGGCATCGGGCGCCCAAGCCTGCACGAAGGTGGTCGGCACGGTCAGATCCTGGGCCCGGATCAGCACCCGCACGGTCTGCCCCGGCGCCAGTGTCACGGGGAACACCGACTCGACATGGCCGTTCCAGTCCGGTGACGGCAGCGCCATCCGGCCCGCCGAGGCCCGGCTGAGCACTGTGCGGGTGGCATCGTCGCGCAGCACCAGCAGCTCGATCTGCTCGATGCGCCACGGCGTCACGACCAGCCAGCGGGTCAGCGGGGTGTCACTGCCGTTGGTGATGCGCCCGGTGAGCCAGACCGCCGAGCGCATCCACGAGCCGTTGCGGTGTTCGACCGTGGCGGTCTGCCAGCCGGGGCGCTTCAGCACGTCTGGGGCGGGGGATACCGAGGCGATCGGTTCGCGCAGCGCCTGCATCGCCTCGATCAGGTCGATCGACGCACTGTCGGCGGCGATGTCCACGGCGGTGTCGTCGGTCGCAGAGGCCTGCGCCGGCCCGCCAGGCGCCAAGGCCAGCGCGATCAACAAGACCGGCACCCAGTGCCGCAGCCATCGGAGGAGGTTGAGCATCATTGCGGAAGCTGCCGGGCCGGAAAACCGGGCCGCGGGCGATGAAGCAGCCGAACGATTTTGCGCGATCAGGGGTTCAAACGATGGTCTGTCTTGTCAGAATCATCACGCTTTGGGGCTACCTTGCGCCCTCAGCGTGCCGTTCACGTCTCGATTGACGGTGCGCGGGACTGGCCCATCTCGTCATGCCCGCGAAGGCCGGCCGATGCTGACCAGCCGGTTCCGTAGACGAAAAAACAGGTAGTCGCTATGCTGCCCTTGATGGCATGAACGTGAAACCCTGCGGCAGGGTTTGCGGGTGTCGTTCAGGGGGATGAAACCATGCGGGCGATCGGAAAAATTGATGTGCAACAGGCACTTGGTGTGCCTCTGACACAAGGTGAAACCCTGCAAGCGCCTTGTTGTGCTGACAGGGTGTGACGTTCATATTATGTTAGACCGCAAACCACTTCTTTCGATGCGCCGCTTCCTTCAACTCCTACTCACCGCGGCTTTGTTGCATAACCCAGCCGAGGCTGAGTTTCCCCTGACCCCAGACGGAGTTACGCCACAGCCCGCGTCACCGGGGTGCCCAAGTGGGTGAAGCGGTTGAGCACTGCGGCCCGCACCTGCAACTCCACCACCTGC
>NZ_JANPAB010000022.1:0-26150 GCF_031429695.1 Sphaerotilus sp. | reverse complement strand
GATGATTCGATGCTGCGCCGTCTGGCCGAGCAGTTCATGAACAAACTGCAGGCGTCCAGTGAGTTCGTGAAGACGTATTTCGAGCATACGCATACCCGGTATGCGACTGGGAACTGTGGTGTTTAGTTAGACTGTTAATAATGAGAGCATCATCGAATTTGCTAATTGTTATTGGTGATGTTGATAAAATTTCTCTGAAATAATCTCGATAGCTTTTTGCCGAAAATATGTGGCTGTGACGAGCATTAACGTCCGACCACGCAAAAGCCACTGCAGCTTCGATGGCAGAAAATTCCACTCCAGCTAATTTTGATATGCCACCAAGGAAAGCCTTAACCAACCCGACCTCAGCAATGTTGTGTGGATGATAGATTGCTCTATCGAATCCAGACCCGACATGCAACTCGATAGTACGGTTTTTCAGATCAATATTCAAACTAAAGGCATCCGCTAGATCTTCGTGCCCCCCAAATTCATCGAAAGAATTAGATTCTGGATCCCCATCGAAGACACATTTCCAATAGACAGGCCCTTCGCCAATCTCTGCATGAAAGCGCGCATCGATCATATCGACAGCACGAGCCACCCAAACACCCATCATTGCCCATCGATCATAGGTCAAGCGATTTGCGGACCCGTCTTTCGTAAAAGCCGCATACCACCAACAACGCGCCTTGGTGATCTTCGCCCCGAGTAGCCTTCTATTCTTGCCTTGCTCCAAGTGAACGTACAGAGGATGCTTGGTATCCTGATCAAAGTAGCTTCCCCGTTCCTTTCTGAGCAGTTTCCACGTTCCATCTACAAAATTCTCGACATGCTCGTCTGTCGCAATGGAAATTCCATGTCTCAAATCAGATAAGCCGTTCTGGGTGATAGGTATGAACAGTTGCACATCACCAACCTGGAAGTCCCTGGGGATCTCTCCATGCGGCACTAGATGACCATCCAATGAGTCAGCCCAAGCAAACAGATTGAGCAAGCCATTCATATTCTGAAGCATTACTCCGCGCTGCCTCAGGAATGACTCCATGCGTCGGACGCGCCACAGATCCAGAAGCTGTACTCCATCGACATGCGCTAGAGAAATCAGATCGCATACGCCGACGAACTCCCAAGCCCATTGAGGTCTTGGTTGATGAAATCCTTCTAAAACGACCCCTCTACCTATGCCACATCCTATAACCAGTGTAATTCCATCTTTAAAGCCTTCGCGACGCTCGCAGCCTATTTGCATACTCTCAATGGCCTTGCAAGTCTCAGTTCTCAGCTCAAATCCTCCATGAAAGGCCCCACCAAATCCATCTTCCTCAAAGCCAATCAAATCGTCTAGAAAGAAAACCATGTTTAAATGACGGCCCGCATCAATTTCTTGCGTGATGGCACACAACGATCCCCACGATTGATGCACAAAGGGCAAACGCGGACCTACTTCACCAAAGAACCGCGATGTTGAAAATAACGTTGAGTATTCGTATCCAAGCTCACTTAAGAGGACTTTTCGATTGCCGTTCTCTCCTAATAATCTGACGAAGTATCTGCGAATGGCAACAGATACAGCCGTTGGCAGGAGCATATAAAGCGTGCCGTCTTGAAACACCAACGGAGCGGCCTCAAGATCGGTGTTTGAAATGGCTTGGTCGGTCAAGCGGCCGACCAATCTCGACTCGAAGATGAATGGGCTGAGCGCATTTATATCTACGCCAATCGTAGTCAGCTCTTCACGATTAAACCCGACCAGTGCACGAAAATGCGCTGATTTCTCGGAAATGTTTTTTGGTAGAGTATTATTTTTCCCATCCGGACCTATGTCATTGCGCGTCAACTTAGCCTTTTCACAGACGAAATCAGACAATTTGAGCAGCGAATGCACTGATTCTTTAATCTTTGATAAATCACCCTCATCTGGCAGTGAGTCAGTCAAATTGACAATTCTCTGAAGATAAAAAGTGGCTCCTTCCCAGATACCTTCAAAGACGCGATAGTTACCGTTCTTTGAATATACATTCCCAACGAATACGTCCTCGCGGGGATCCTCTAGGTGCCCGCACAAAGCCCCCACAGACGAAAACCCTTGATTGAGAAGACTCTGTGTTGGTGCGCGCTTTCCTCCACCAAAAATCAAGGACAGATGAACCAAAATCTCCAGTCTCAAACAGTTTGTTTGCAGACGTTTCTGAGTCAGAATGCCCCCAAATGCTGCGGCTGTTTTAATGGGACAATGATTCGCAAGCGTCCGAATGAAGCTCGGTAGCTTCGCCGCGATCGGACCAATAAAAATCGACGAGCCTGCTGCCGCCATAGCTGCAGCCAGAGCTTCTATTTCCGAAAAATCATCATCAACAAGTATCTGATCGATTGCCATAAATCCCCTATCTATTGATTTACTATATTATTCCGATTCGCGTCAGTACCAATTTTCAGACTTACGCGATTAATCCGTGACAAGTATTTTCGGATTACTCCTGACCGATTTGGTTGTTGAAAACAGGTAGTTTTTCTTGGCTGAATGCTGTCGTTCCAGCTTTGATGCAAAGCATGCGAAGAAGCTCGAAAGCATCGCTATTATCTTAGATAACAATCACAACACCGCCCACTCAACCAAAGCCCCCGCCAGCCGCTCGTTCAACGCCTGCGCCCGAGCTATTTTGGCCTTGATTCGATCGCACAGCGCCATAAATTCATCAACTTTGGCCACAATGCGGTGTTGCTCTGCAAGCGGAGGTACAGGAATCGGATATTTCTTTACCGAAGAAACGTTGATGCGAGGAGCTGCGCCGCCGGTGGTTTGACTTTTTGCCAAATCGGTGATGAGAGGCGCATTTAGCACCAGCTCAAGATATTCTCCGATTACATCGCTGCCGGGTCTGATCAGCATCATTCGTTGGCCCAAGCAAAGCTTGGTGTTTGGCGGTATTCGGCACGCCACACCCAAAATACCACCTTCACGGCTATAAAGAATGTCGCCTGACATCGGCCGCAACCTGGAAATTCGTTCTTCGTAAGTCGAGGCGCTGACGTACTTGCAAACCGTCAAATCCAGATGCCCCGGTTTAAATTGACTGGTTCTAACGCAAAGTTCACCATCCGGTGTCCACTTTGGTGTCGAGTGAGGACAGTCAACAATTTCAGACGCGACTTGTGACAGATCCTTGATTTCCCATTTTTCCTGCCGCGCCGCTCCCTGATTTTTTTGTGAAACCTGGGGCGGAGAGAGTTTTCCAGTTACTGCTGATTGCATTACTGCTTGTTTCAGCCTATCGACACTCTGCTCAGTCGTGAACAGCACATCGAAATTGTCCTTCACCCGCCCCCAGCACTCCGCAAAATCCTCCGCATCCCGAGCCTGCAACAAGCTCCCCAGCAACTCGTCCACCAATCGGGCGTGCGCGGCTTGGGCGTCGGACTGGCGGGTTTCTAGGCGGTCGCACAGGGCCATCAGTTCATCGACTTTGCGTTGTGCCGCGATAGGCAATAGCGGTACTGGAACTGTTCCGATTTTGGCGACAGTCAAGCTGACGTTGGCGGTACCAACCATGCGGCTGACCAATAACTCATCCTTGAACGCACTTAAGTAGGTGTGCAGAAATCTGGCTGAGATTTGATCAGGGGCTTTTGGCTGCACTACAGCAAGAATGCTGCCGACAGCATATTGGCCATCTTGAAAGTGAACGCGCTTCAGACTGGCATCGCCGTGACCGGTCGATGATACCGTTGGAATTATCACTGCCGGACCTTCAAAGTCGAAGTGATCGGAACTTCCTCGGGCTTCAGCAGTCACTACTAGCGGAAATTTTCCAGGTATTGCATCCTTGATTCCTGTTCTGCCCTTTGTGATTGATGAAATCTCGGCGAGAGTGCGTGTAGGCAAGCGCGCAAGCAGTACTTCGAGGACGACATTTCTTCCATCAGATGAAATTTTCCTCAAGTTACTTGGTAATTCGGGTGCAAAAAAACGCCCTGCGATTGAAACAAAAATTGCACGTCTTAATCCATCAAAATTAGGCCCTGCGACAAGAGACTCAATCACTTCAGACACTCCATCAGCGTAGCCTTCAACTGCCCCCGCAGCTCTGCAATCTCTTCCTGAATCTGCCGGTACTGCGCCAACAATTCGTCCGGATCGTGGCTGACCGTCTCGCCCACATGCGGGTTCTTGCAGTCCAGATTCCAGTTCCGCGCCTTCAATTCCTCGGCGCTGACCTTCCACGCAAAGGCGTTCTCCACCCGCCCGGCGAATCCGTCCGCCGCATCGCCCCACCACGCCTCCTCGACCGCAAATTCCTCGATCCGCATCGGCCGCGTCTTCGAATAATTCTTGTACCCCGCCGGATACTGGTGCTCGTAGAACCACACCTCCCGCGTCGGCACGCCCTTGGTGAAAAACAGCAGGTTGGTCTTGATCCCGGTGTACGGGCTGAACACGCCATTCGGCAGCCGCACGACGGTGTGCAGGTTGCATTCGGTCAGCAGACGCTCCTTGATGCGGCTCTTGATGCCCTCGCCGAACAGGAAGCCGTCCGGCAGCACCACCGCCGCCCGCCCGCCGTCCTTCAGCAAATGCATGATCAGCACCATGAACAGATCGGCCGTCTCCCGCGTGCGGAAGGCCGCCGGGAAGTTGGTCTCGATGCCGTCCTCTTCCATGCCCCCGAACGGCGGATTCGCCACGATGCAATCGACCCGCTCCTTCGGCCCCCAACTGATCAGCGGCCGGCCCAGCGTGTTGTCGTGGCGGATCTGGCTCGGCACCTCGATGCCGTGCAGCACCATGTTCGTCGTCGCCAGCAGGTGCGGCAGCGGCTTCTTCTCGACGCCGTGCAAGCTGGCCTGCAACACCTGCTCATCGGCGGCGGTCTTCACGTAGCGCCGGCGCTTGTGCTCGATGGTGCAGGTCAGGAACCCGCCCGTCCCGCAGGCCGGGTCCAGCACCTTCTCGGCCAGCGTCGGGTCCACCCGGCGCACCATGAACTCCGTCACCGGCCGCGGCGTGTAGAACTCGCCCGCGTTGCCCGCGTTCTGCAGGTCGCGCAGCAACTGTTCGTACACCTCGCCGAAGGCGTGCCGCTCCTGCGCCTTGTTGAAGTCCACGCCCTCCTGGATCTTGTTGATCACCTGGCGGATCAACTGCCCGGACTTCATGTAGTTGTAGGCGTCCTCGAACACCCCGCGGATCACGAACGCGGCCGGCGCCGCGCTGTAGCTCTCCAGCCCCTGCAGGCCGGGAAACAGCTCGTTGTCGATGAAGCTCTTCAGCGCCTCGCCGGTCATCCCCTCCGGATCGGCCGCCCAGTGGCGCCAGCGGAACGGCTCGGGCAGCGGCGAGCGGTAGTCGTCCTCCAGCGCCTCGCGCTCCAGCTCGCGGTCGTCGAACACCTTGAGGAACAGCATCCAGACCAACTGGCCGATGCGCTGCGCGTCGCCATCGACGCCGACATCCTTGCGCATGATGTCCTGGATGGATTTGATGGAACCGCTGAGTGACATGGAACGTGTTTTCAGTAAAAGAGATAAGACTCAGGCGTAGAGCTGCTGTTCGAGGTCGTGGACGGCGCGGGCATAGCCGTCCTTGCCGCCAAACGCCTGGAGCAGCTCCACCGGCGCGCCGAGCCGGCTGAACGGGTCGAGCTGCAGGATTTTGCGGTCTTCGATGTGCTCGACCCCGGTGTCGGCGTACTTGTCGAGCAGCGCCTCGACCACCTGCCGCGCCACGCCCTGGTAGCGGGCGAAGTAGCCGCGCTGGCGCACCTGGTCGGCCCGCTCGCGGCGCGACAGCGGCGGCTGGTCGAAGCTGACGTGGCAGATCAGGTCGAACGGGTCCAGCGTCTTGCCCAGCTTGGCGGTCACCTCGTCCTGCAGCGCCTCCCACAGCACGCCCTGCGCGGCCAGCTCGTCGATGATGGCCTTCTTCTGCGCGGCGCCGCTCCAGCGGCGCAGGAAGTCGCCGAGCGAGGCGTACTGCTTCTGCACGCAACTGCGGGTGTAGTCGCGCAGGGTCTCGGTGATGAGCTTGCCGTCGGCGCCGTAGTACTGGACCCGCTCGGCAACGATGTGGACCGCGACATCGCCGAGCACGTACTTGACGCGCTTGCCCAGCCCGTCGCCGCCCAGGTCACCCAGATCGCCGCCCCCGCCGGGCTGGCCCGGTGGCACCACGGGCAAACCGTCCTCGCCGATCACCGTCTCGCCGTCGATCGGTCCGTCATCTGGCGGCACGGGCGAGTCATCCCCCTGGGGTTCGTAGACCTGCACCGGCTCGCCATCGAACGCCGGATCGGCGAACAGCTCGGTGGCCTTCTTGAAATCGATGATCGTGAACCAGAACTTGCCGTGGTCCTCGTTGATCCGGGTGCCGCGGCCGATGATCTGCTTGAACTCGGTCATCGACTGGATGTGCTGGTCGAGCACGATGAGCTTGCAGGTCTGCGCATCGACGCCGGTGCTCATCAGCTTGCTGGTGGTGGCGATGACGGGATAGCGCACTTCCGGGTTGATGAAGTTGTCGAGTTCGGCCTTGCCCTCCTGCTCGTCGCCGGTGATGCGCATGACGTACTTGCGGTTTTCCCGGACCCGCTCGGGGTTCAGGTTCACCAGCGCCTGGCGCATGCGCTCGGCGTGGTCGATGTCGTCGCAGAAGACGATGGTCTTCTGGAACGGATCGCCGCTGAGGCGCAGGAAGTCGGTGATCTTCTGCGCCACGCGCTGGGTGCGCTGCTCCAGCACCAGGGCGCGGTCCATGTCCCGGAGGTTGTAGATCCGGTCCTCGACCACCTCGCCGTGCTTGTCGCGCTGGCCCTTGGGCGGGCGCCAGCCCTGCAAGTCCTTGTCGAAGTCGATGCGCACGACCTTGTAGGGCGCGAGGAAGCCGTCCTCGATGCCCTGCTTCAGGCTGTAGCTGTAGACCGGCTCGCCGAAGTAGTGGCTGCTGGAAACGTCCTTGGTTTCCTTCGGCGTGGCGGTCAGGCCGACCTGGGTGGCGCTGCCGAAGTAGTCGAGGATCTCGCGCCACGCGGAGTCCGCCGACGCGCTGCCCCGGTGGCATTCATCGACGACGATCAGGTCGAAGAAGTCGGGCGAGAACTGGCGGTAGATGTTCTGGTCTTCCGCCGCGCCGGTCACCGCCTGATACAGCGAGAGGTAGATTTCGTAGGACTTGTCGATCTGCCGCTTGGCGATCTTGGTCATCGCCTGACCGAAGGGCTTGAAGTCGTTGTTGCGGGTCTGGTCCACCAGGATGTTGCGGTCGGCGAGGAACAGGATGCGCCGCTTCTGCCGGCTCTTCCACAGGCGCCAGATGATCTGGAAGGCGGTGTAGGTCTTGCCGGTGCCGGTGGCCATGACCAGCAGCACACGGTTCTGGCCGCTGGCGATGGCTTCGACGGTGCGGTTGATGGCGTTGAGCTGGTAGTAGCGCGGCAGGCGGCCGGAGCCATCGTCGTGGTACGGCGCTTCGACCCGTGTCTGCGCCGGCCCGTCGAGGCCCTTCCACTGGCAGTAGCGCCGCCAGAGTTCGTCGGGTCCGGGGAACTGGTCCAGCGTCAGCGCGGTCTCGACCTGAGGGCCGGTGCCGGTGCGGTCGTGGAACAGGAAGCCGTCGCCGTTGGAGCTGAACACGAAGGGCACGCCCAGCGCGTCGGCGTAGTCCAGCGCCTGCTGCATCCCGGCGCCGACCGGCAGCGTGTTGACCTTGGCCTCGATCACCGCCAGCGGCAGGTTGGGCAGGTGGTAGAGGATGAAGTCGGCGCGGCGGGCCTGGCCGCGGCTGTGGAGCTTGCCGCGCACGATGACGCGGCCGCGGGTGAAGGTGACTTCCTCGCGCACCTGGCGGTGCAGATCCCAGCCGGCCTGCACGAGGGCCGGGACGAGGTACTGGGTGCAGATGTCCCGCTCGGACAGCGTCTTCTTGTGCGCGTGCGTGTGCATGTGAATTTCCCCCTGCGTCCTGGCGGTGGATCCGCTTCGAAGACGGGCATGGTCTGCCTTTGGGGGATTTTGCACATGGCGGGGCCGCGGCGGCGCCGACAATCACGGCTTTTGAGAAGGAAGCTGCGTGTTCACGTTCAAGAATCTGACGGTGTTTCGCCTTGCGCCGGGTTGGTCGGCCACGTTCGACCAGATCGAGTCCGGACTCGACAAGGCCCGCTTCGTCGAGTGCGGTTCGACCCAGGAGCAGTCGGCCGGCTGGGTGCCGCCGCGCGGGCCGGCCGATGGGCCGCTGGCCGAGACGGTGCGCGGGCAGTGGCTGATGCGGCTGCAGATCGAGCAGCGGGTGCTGCCGGGCTCGGTCGTGAAGCGCCGCATCGACGAGATCGCCGCCGGGATCGAGCGCACCACCGGCCGCAAGCCCGGCCGCAAGCAGACCAAGGAACTCAAGGAGCAGGCGACGCTGGAGCTGCTGCCGATGGCGTTCACCAAGCGGTCGGCGGTCAACATCTGGCTGTCGCCGGACAGCGGTTTCCTGGTGCTCGACACCAGCAGCCCGGGCCGCGCCGACGAGGTGGTGACGCTGCTGGTCAAGGCGCTCGAAGGCCTGTCCGTGCAGGCGCTGCACACCGAGGAGTCACCGGCCGCCGTGATGGCCGACTGGCTGCTGACCGGCGAGCCGGCGGCGGATTTCACGGTCGATCGGGAGTGCGAACTGAAGTCCAGCGACGAGATGAAGTCGGTGGTGCGCTACGCACGCCATCCGCTCGACATCGACGAAGTGCGCTTGCACATCACGCAGGGAAAAATGCCCACGCGGCTGGCGATGACGTGGAATGGCCGTGTCTCCTTCGTGCTGACCGAGGGGATGCAGCTGCGCAAGATCGAGTTTCTGGACGGGGTGCTGGACGCGGAAGGCAGCGCCGAAGAGCGGTTCGACGCCGATGTCGCCATCGTCACCACGGAGCTGACCCACGGGTTGACGGCGCTGATCGAGGCTTTGGGCGGAGAGCACCAAGTTGTAATGTAGGCATCAAAGCTGTTGCTTTGCGTTGCAACAACTTCGGTCTAATCGCACGTACCGGACGTGCGGGACGTTAGACTGAATTTGCAGTTCTGGATACCTCCCATGTCATTACACAGAAAACCCAAGACCCAACAAGCTTTTCTGCTGGAAGCGATGCAGCGCATGGACATGGATCCGGACCAGTTCGCCCGCCGGCTGGGGGCGTCGCGTCGCCGTCTGGACGACTGGCTCAAGCGCACGGGCGAGCCGGGTTCGATCGAACTTGACCCGGTGATCTGGACGTTCGTGCGCGAACTGGTCGAGCGCGCCGAGCTGACCGAGGTGCGTGACAGCACCGCCGCGCCACTGGGTCCGCCCGAGTTGCCGCTGGTGCGTTCGCGCTTCAGCTCACCCGGTCGCTGGGTGGCCTGACGGTCAGTCCCAGCGCGGCCAGCACCGCCAGCGGCGCCGTCTCCGACCGCAGTACCCGCGCCCCCAGGCTGATGGCGCGCGCACCGATGCCGCGCACCAGCGTTTCCTCCCCCGGACTGAATCCCCCTTCCGGGCCGCTGTAGACCCGCAGCCGGCCCACTCCCGTCCCCAGATCCTGCGCGACCCGCTCGGTCATCGGCACCGCGTCGGCCAGACTCAGCAGCCAGTTCGGTGTGACATCGTCCTGGGCGGCCAGTGCGGCGGCCTGCGGCAAGGTGCGCACCGGCGCGATGACTGGCACGCGGGTGCGGCCACTTTGCTCGGCCGCCGCGATCGCCACGGCCTGCCAGTGTTCCCGCTTGCGTTCGGCGCGTTCGCCCGACAGCCGCAGCACCGACCGCTCGCACACCACCGGCTCGATCGCCGCCACGCCCAGTTCGGTCGCCTTCTCGATCAGCCAGTCGAAGCGGTCGTTGGCGGGCATGCCGGCCACCAGCGTCACGGCAATCGGCAGCTCGCGCTCGACCGGATCGTGCGCCGTCACCCGCACCTCGACCGACTGGCGGCCCATGCGCAGGATCTCCGCCGTCCACTCGCCGCCCTGGCCGTTGAACAGCGTGATCGTTTCGCCGGGTTGCAGGCGCAGCACCTGGACGTGGCGGGCAGCGCCAGCGGGGAGGGCGAGTTCGGTGTCGGCGCTCAGGGGCGCATCCAGATAGAGGCGGGCGGGCATGGTCGATGAGAGGTGGGGGCGTTCAGGTGCGGATGCGGCGGACGAGGGCGGTGGTCGAGTAGCCATCGACAAAGGACAGCGCCTGTGCCCGGCCACCCCAACTGCGCACGAGGCGCGTCTCTTCAAGGGCCTCGATGTCGTAGTCGCCGCCTTTGACATACACGTCCGGGCGGATTTCCTGCAGCAGCGCGCAAGGGGTGGCCTCGTCGAACAGCACGACCAGGCTGATGCTCTCCAGCGCGGCCAGCACGCAGGCGCGGTCGGCCTCGGCGTTGAGCGGGCGGTCCGGGCCTTTGCCGAGCTGGCGGGCCGAGGCGTCGCTGTTCAGCCCGAGCACCAGACTGGCGCCGAGCGCACGTGCTTGCGCCAGATAGGTCACGTGGCCGCGGTGCAGCAGGTCGAACACGCCGTTGGTGAACACCACCGGCTGGGGCAGCGCCGCGAGCCGGGCGGGCAGGTCTTCGCGCCGGCAGAGCTTGTCGAAGAAAGCGGGCAATGCGGGCAGGGCGGGGGCGTCGTTCATGGGGCGGGATTGTCGCCGCTGTTACTGCCACTGGCCGGGGCTGACGCTAGAGTGCCCGGACACAACCCGGAGACTCCCATGACCACCGCTGCACCTGCGTCCACCCCTGTCCTGCGCCTGCATGGTTTTGCGCTGTCCAACTACTACAACAAGGTCAAGCTGGTGCTGCTGGAGAAGGGGCTGGCGTTCGAGGAGGTGGAGGTGCTGCCGCGTGGCGGGGAGGATGTGCTGGTGAACTCGCCGCTGGGTAAGCTGCCGTACCTGGTGACGCCGCACGGCCCGTTGTGCGAGAGCGCGGTCATCGTCGATTACCTGGAGGCGGCGTATCCCGAGGTGCCGCTGGTGCCGGCCGATCCGTTTGCCGCGGCCAAGGTGCGCGAGCTGTCGCTGTTCATGGACATCCACCTGGAGCTGGTGGCGCGCCTGCTCTACGCGCAGGCATTCTTCGGCGGCAAGGTGTCCGAAGGCACGATTGCCAAGGCGCGTGGGCAACTGGAGCAGAACATTGCCGCGTTCAAGCGGCTGGCGCGGTTCGCCCCGTATGTGGCGGGTGACACCTTCACGCTGGCCGACTGCACGGCGGTGGCGCACCTGCCGCTGGTGGCGATGGCCACCAAGCTGGTGTGCGGCGAAGATCTGCTGGCCGCACAGGGCGTGGACTGGAAGGCCTACGTCAAGCTGATCGAACAACGCCCGACCGCGCAAAAGGTGGCCGCCGGCCGCAAGGCCGACCAGCAGCGCGCCGCGCAACTGGCCGCGATGGGCAACCGGCCAGCCTGACACCACCGGATTCACCGTCCGGGCAGCGCGCGGCGCAACTGGATCGCCTCGGCGATGTGGCCGATCTCGGTGTCGGCGGCGCCGGCCAGATCGGCGATGGTGCGCGCCACGCGCATCACCCGGTGCAGGCTGCGGCCGGACCAGCCGAGACGGGCGGCTGCGGTGTTGAGGAAGTTCGTCGCTGCCGACTGCGCCCGGCAGTGCGCCGACAGCACACCCGCTTCCAGCTCGGCGTTGCACACACCCTGGCGCTCCTGCTGGCGCTGGCGGGCTGCCACGACCCGCACGGCGATGGCCTCGCTCGGCTCGCCATCTGGCGCCGACGACAGCTCTTCCGGCGCAATGGCCAGCACCTCGACGCGCAGGTCGATCCGGTCGAGCAGTGGCCCCGATAGCCGGTTCTGGTAACGCGCCACGGCTTCGGGTGTGCAGCGGCAGGCACGCATGGTCGAACCCAGCATGCCGCAGGGACACGGGTTCATCGCCGCGACGAGCTGGCAGCGCGCCGGGAATTCGGCCTGTTGCGCGGCGCGCGAGATGGTGATGCGGCCGTTTTCCAGCGGCTCGCGCAGGGCTTCGAGGGCGGCGCGCGGGAACTCGGGCAGCTCGTCCAGAAACAGGACTCCGTGGTGGGCGAGGGAAATCTCGCCCGGCCGCGGTGGCGATCCTCCGCCCACCAGCGCCACCGAGGAGGCGCTGTGGTGCGGCGCCCGGAGTACGCGCTGCGACCAGGCCGCCGGATCGAAGCGCCCCGCCAGACTGAGCACGGCGGCCGACTCCAGCGCCTGCGTTTCCTCCAGCGGTGGCAGCAGGCCGATGAGACGCTGGGCGAGCATGGACTTGCCGGTGCCGGGCGGGCCGACCAGCAACAGGCTGTGCTTGCCTGCAGCAGCAATTTCCAGCGCCCGCTTGGCAACCGCCTGACCGCGCACGTCACGCAAGTCCGGCAGCGGCGGGGCAGGTCGGCCGGGCGGTGGCTGCGGCGCGCGCAGTGGGGTGCAGCCCTCGCCAGGTTGCAGCGCGTGGACAACGTCCATCAGGTGGTCTGCGCAACGCAGCGCGAGGCCGGGTACGCGGGCCGCCTCCTCCGCACTGGCGCGGGGCAGCACCAGCGTGCGCCGCGCACCTCCCCGCTGCAGCGCCAGCGCCATGGCCAGCGCGCCCCGCACCGGCCGCAGATCGCCTGCCAGCGACAGCTCGCCGGCCAGCTCCAGCGTCTCCAGCGCGGCCGGGTCGATGTGGCCCGCCGCGGCGAGGATGCCCAGCGCGATCGGCAGGTCGAATCGGCCTCCTTCCTTGGGCAGATCCGCGGGCGCCAGGTTCACGGTGATGCGCTTGTTGTGTGGAAACTCCAGTCCGCTGTTGTGCAGCGCAGCCCGCACCCGCTCGCGGGACTCCTTGACTTCGGTGTCGGCCAGGCCGACGAGGGTGAAGCTGGGCAGACCGTTGGCGAGGTGGACCTCGACGGTCACCTCCGGGGCTTGCAGGCCGAGCAGGGCGCGGCTGTGGACGATCGCGAGTGACATGGTGGTGCGTGTCCGGGTCGGAACGGTGCGGTGGAAGGGAGACCCTCCTGATTCTGCGCACGTCCGCACAGTTCGGAACTCACCCTGATGGGGGAGATGCACCAAGAGCGTGCACGCACAGATCACCATGCCGGTGCATCGGTGGTGTCGTGCGCACTCGGAGGGCGGTCACGGGATGTTTCCAGTGGTGGCACGGAAGATGCAGAAGGCGGTGGGTATTCCTTCCAAGATCAACCAGTCAGAGCAACCAGGAGCCACCATGAAAATGGTCACCGCCATCATCAAGCCGTTCAAGCTGGATGAGGTTCGAGAAGCCCTCAGCAGCATCGGCGTGCAGGGCATCACCGTCACCGAGGTCAAGGGCTTCGGGCGCCAGAAGGGCCACACCGAGCTGTACCGCGGTGCCGAGTACGTCGTCGACTTCCTGCCCAAGGTCAAGGTCGAAGCGGCCGTGGACGACGCGGTGGTGGACCGCGTGATCGAGGCCATCGAAACCGCTGCCCGCACCGGCAAGATCGGTGACGGCAAGATTTTCGTCACGTCGCTGGAGCAGGTGCTGCGCATCCGCACGGGCGAGACCGGCAAAGACGCGCTCTGATTGCGCGCGCTTTCACCAGACAAACACGATACGACACGAGGCAACCATGTTTAGAAAATTGTTCGTCGGGCTGGTCTTCGGACTGGCCTTGCTGGGATTCGCCGAGTTGGCGATTGCGCAGGACGCTGCAGCGTCTGCGCCGGCAGCCGCTTCGGCTGTCGAGATGGCTGCTGCGGTGGCCACTGCTGCGTCTGACGTCGCAGCCGCTCCCGCACCGAAGATCGACAAGGGCGACTCGGCCTGGATGATGCTGTCCACGCTGCTGGTCATCCTGATGACGGTGCCGGGTCTGGCGCTGTTCTACGGCGGCCTGGTGCGCTCGAAGAACATGCTGTCGGTGCTGATGCAGGTGATGGTGACGTTCTCGCTGATCGTGGTGCTGTGGTTCGTCTACGGCTACAGCCTGGCGTTCACCGAAGGCAATGCGTTCATCGGTGGCTTCGATCGCCTGTTCATGAAGGGCATCTGGGACAACGTCGCCGGCACCTTCGCGCCTGCGGCCACGTTCAGCAAGGGTGTCTACATCCACGAGATCGTGTTCGCCGCCTTCCAGGCGACGTTCGCCGGCATCACCTGCTGCCTGATCGTCGGCGCCTTCGCCGAGCGCATCAAGTTCTCGGCCGTGCTGCTGTTCATGGTGCTGTGGTTTACCTTCAGCTATGCGCCGATCGCGCACATGGTCTGGTTCTGGATGGGCCCGGACGCCTACGCCAACAAGGACGTGGTCGATGCAATGAACGCCAAGGCCGGTCTGGTCTGGCAGTGGGGCGCGCTGGACTTCGCTGGCGGTACCGTGGTGCACATCAACGCGGCCGTGGCCGGTCTGGTCGGCTCCTACATGGTGGGCAAGCGCGTCGGCTACGGCCGCGAAGCGTTCACGCCGCATTCGCTGACGCTGACCATGGTCGGTGCCGCGCTGCTGTGGGTGGGCTGGTTCGGCTTCAACGCCGGCTCGGCGCTGGAAGCCAACGGCTTTGCCGCACTGGCGTTCATCAACACCTTCCTGGCGACCGCGGCTGCGGTGCTGGCCTGGTCGATGGGTGAGGCGCTGATGAAGGGCAAGGCCTCGATGCTGGGCGCTGCGTCCGGCGCCGTGGCGGGTCTGGTGGCGATCACCCCGGCGGCCGGCAATGTCGGCATCCTGGGTGCGCTGATCATCGGTGCGCTGGCTGGCTTCGTCTGCCTGTGGGGCGTGCATGGCCTCAAGCGCATCCTCAAGGCCGACGACTCGCTGGACGTGTTCGGTGTCCACGGCGTCGGCGGCATCCTGGGTGCGCTGCTGACGGGCGTGTTCAACTCGCCGAACCTGGGTGGCCCGAGCGCCGTGGCCGACTGGGTGACCGTGGGCATGATCGCCCCGGACGCCTACTCGATCGCGGGCCAGGTGTGGATCCAGGCCAAGGCCGTGCTGCTGACGGTGGTGTGGTCGGGCGTGGTCTCGGTGATCGCCTACAAGATCGTGGACCTGGTGATCGGCCTGCGCGTGCCGGAAGACGACGAGCGCGAAGGTCTGGACATCACCTCGCACGGCGAAACCGCCTACGCGAAGTGATCGCTTTCTGCTGATCGCCCTCAAAGGGGCCGCCTTCGGGCGGCCCCTTTTGTTTTGGCGCACCACCCGCATGTGAAGACCTTCCTAGAATGGCCCTCATCCCCTTTCACCGCGCAGGTCGTCCACCATGGTTCCCCATCTCGTCACCGCATTGACCGGCCCGATCAACGAGCTAGAAGCCCGCATCCTCGACTCGATGCCCGCCATCGAACGCTGGTTCCGCCTGGAGTGGATGGAGCACACGCCGCCGTTCTACACCTCGGTCGATGTGCGCAACGCCGGCTTCAAGCTGGCGCCGGTCGATACGAACCTGTTCCCCGGCGGCTGGAACAACCTGACGCCCGAGATGCTGCCGCTGGCGGTGCAGGCGGCGATGGCCGCGATCGAGAAGATCTGTCCCGAGGCCAAGAACCTGCTGCTGATCCCCGAGAAGCACACCCGCAACACCTTCTACATGACCAATGTGGCGCGGCTGGTGCAGATCTTCACGCAGGCGGGGCTGAACGTGCGGCTGGGCTCGCTGGATCCGGAGATCAAGGCCCCGACCACCTTCGAGCTGCCGGAGGGGGACTCGCTCACGATCGAGCCCTTGCTGCGCACCCAGCGCCGCCTCGGCCTGAAGAACTTCGATCCCTGCACCATCCTGCTCAACAACGACCTGTCGGCGGGCATCCCGTCGGTGCTGGAAGGGCTGCACGAGCAGTACCTGCTGCCGCCGCTGCACGCAGGCTGGGCCGTGCGCCGCAAGACCAACCACTTCCAGGCGTATGAAGAGGTCGCCAAGAAGTTCTCCAAGCTGATGGGCATGGACCCGTGGCTGATCAACCCGATGTTCAGCCAGTGCGGTGAGGTGAACTTTGCGGAGGGGTCGGGCATCGAGTGCGTGCAGACCAATGTGGATGCCCTGCTGGGCAAGATCCGCCGCAAGTACAAGGAATACGGCATCAACGAGAAGCCGTTCGTGATCGTCAAGGCCGACAACGGCACCTACGGCATGGGCATCATGACCGTGCGTGACGCCAAGCAGCTCGACGAACTCAACCGCCGCACGCGCAACAAGATGAGTGTGATCAAGGACGGGCAGGAGGTCACCGAGGTGATCATCCAGGAGGGGGTGCCGACCTACGAGCGCATGAACGACGCGGTGGCCGAGCCAGTGGTCTACATGCTCGACCGCTACGTCGTGGGTGGTTTCTACCGCGTCCACGCTGACCGCGGCATCGACGAGAACCTCAACTCGCCGGGGGCGCAGTTCATTCCGCTGGCATTCGCCGAGAGCAACCACCTGCCGCGCCAGGGCACCAAGCCGGGCGCGAGCGCACCGAACCGGTTCTACATGTATGGGGTGGTCGCGCGTCTGGCCATGCTGGCGGCCAGCTACGAGCTGGAGGCGACTGACCCGGATGCCGAGGTCTACGACTGACGCGCGCCGCCCTGCGGATATTCGCGCTGGGGGAGTTGACATGATTTCCCCGGTCTGACATACTCTTAGGCTCTTCTGGCTTGCACGCGTGCCTAGCCGCATGTGGTGCAATCTGGCTCCGCCCCAAACGCAACCGCTTGGTGAGTTCTCACCTGGTCGTTGTGACGGGCCCAAGACTGACCGCGAGCGGTGGCCGAGTGGGGCTATCAGCGCGGGATAAGTTGGGGATTCGACATGATCCAAATGCAATCGCGACTCGACGTCGCGGACAACACCGGTGCGAAGTCCGTCATGTGCATCAAGGTGCTTGGCGGTTCTAAGCGTCGTTACGCCGGTATCGGCGACGTGATCAAGGTCAGCATCAAAGAAGCTGCGCCGCGTGGTCGCGTCAAAAAGGGCGAAGTTTATAACGCGGTGGTCGTTCGCACGGCCAAAGGCGTTCGTCGTCAAGACGGCTCGCTCGTCAAGTTCGATGGCAATGCAGCCGTGCTGCTCAATGCCAAGTTGGAGCCGATCGGCACCCGCATCTTCGGCCCGGTGACGCGTGAACTGCGTACCGAGCGCTTCATGAAGATCGTGTCCCTGGCTCCGGAAGTGCTCTAAGCCGACTGCGAAGGACAGGCCATGAACAAGATTCGCAAAGGCGACGAGGTCATCGTGCTGACCGGTCGCGACAAGGGCAAGCGCGGTGCGATTTCGCTGCGCGTTGATGAAGACCACGTGGTGGTCGATGGCATCAACGTCGTGAAAAAGCATGTGCGTCCGAACCCCCTGAAGGGCACGACCGGCGGCATTGTTGACAAGACCATGCCGATTCACCAATCGAATGTGGCGATCTTCAACCCCGCGACCGGCAAAGCCGATCGCGTGGGCATCAAGCTCCTGGCTGACGGCAAAAAAGTGCGCGTCTTCAAGTCCAGTGGCGAAGAGATCAAAGCCTGAGGCGGGAATTCGAGATGGCTCAACAACAAGCTCAAGCCCGTCTGCAAGCGTTCTATCGCGAGAAGGTCGTTCCTGACCTGATGCAGAAATTCGGCTACACGTCGGTCATGGAAGTGCCGCGTTTCGAGAAGATCACCTTGAACATGGGTGTATCCGAAGCGGTGTCGGACAAGAAGGTCATGGACCACGCCGTCGGCGACCTGACCAAGATTGCCGGTCAGCGTCCTGTCGTCACCAAGTCCCGCAAGGCCATCGCCGGTTTCAAGATCCGCGAAAACGTGCCCATCGGCTGCATGGTGACCCTGCGCGGTGTGCGCATGTTCGAATTCCTGGACCGTTTCGTGACGATCGCGCTGCCGCGTGTTCGTGACTTCCGCGGTATCTCGGGACGTTCGTTCGACGGTCGCGGCAACTACAACATCGGCGTCAAGGAACAGATCATTTTCCCCGAAATCGAATACGACAAGGTGGATGCTCTGCGTGGTCTGAACATCAGCATCACGACGACGGCCAGTACCGATGACGAGTGCAAGGCGCTGCTCACGGCCTTCCGTTTCCCGTTCAAGAACTGAGGCCCCCATGGCAAAAGTCTCTCTCATCCAGCGCGAAGAAAAGCGCGAGAAGCTGGTGGCCAAGTACGCCAAGAAGTACGCGGAACTGAAGGCCATCATCGACGACAGCAACAAGTCGGAAGAAGAGCGCTACATGGCGCGTCTGGCTCTGCAGAAGCTGCCCCGCAATGCCAACCCGACCCGTCTGCGTAGCCGCTGCGGGATCACGGGCCGTCCGCGCGGTACCTTCCGCAAGTTCGGTCTGGCGCGCAACAAGATTCGTGAACTGGCCTTCCGAGGCGACATCCCCGGTGTCGTCAAGGCGAGCTGGTAAGCCGGCCCCAGGGCACGAACAGGAGTTATCCCATGAGCATGAGTGATCCTATCGCCGACATGCTGACCCGCATCCGCAACGCGCAGATGGTCGAGAAGGCCAGCGTTGCGATGCCAGCGTCCAAATTGAAGGCTGCCATTGCGCAAGTCCTCAAGGACGAGGGTTACATCGACGGTTTCGCAGTCAAGACGACGGACGGCAAGTCCGAACTCCAGATCGGTCTGAAGTATTACGCCGGCCGCCCGGTGATTGAGCGCATCGAGCGCGTCAGTCGCCCTGGTCTGCGGATCTACAAGGGCCGCCACGACATCCCCCAGGTCCAGAATGGTCTGGGTGTCGCCATCGTCACCACCCCCCAGGGTGTGATGACCGACCGCAAGGCCCGCGCTTCCGGTATCGGTGGCGAAGTCCTCTGCTACGTCGCCTAAGCAGGAGGAACGACAAATGTCCCGCGTTGGAAAAATGTCGATCACCGTCCCGCAAGGCGTGGACGTGTCGGTCACCGAAGACCAGATCAGTGTCAAGGGAGCCAAAGGCATCTTGGTGCGTCCGGTGCATCGCCTGGTCAAGGTGAGCAACGAATCTGGCAAGCTGTCCTTTGCTCCGACCGATGATTCGGCCGCCGCCAATGCCATGTCCGGCACTGTGCGTGCGCTGGTCAACAACATGGTCAATGGCGTGAGCAAGGGTTTCGAGCGCAAGCTGAACTTGGTAGGCGTGGGCTTCCGTGCCCAGGCCACTGGTCAGAAGCTCAATCTGCAGATCGGGTTCTCGCACCCCGTGGTCAAGGACATGCCTGAAGGCATCAAGGTCGAGTGCCCCACTCAGACCGAAGTCCTGATCAAGGGTGCTGATCGCCAGGTCGTCGGCCAGTTGGCTGCAGAAGTTCGTGCCTTCCGTCCCCCCGAGCCTTACAAGGGCAAGGGCATCCGTTATTCGGATGAGAAGGTCACGATCAAAGAGACCAAGAAGAAGTAAGGAGCCGCACCATGTTGAACAAGAAAGAACAGCGCCTGCGCCGCTCCCGCCAGACCCGTGCCCGCATTGCATTGCAGGGTGCGGTCCGTCTGAGCGTCTTCCGCTCGAATCTCCACATCTACGCCAGCGTCATTTCCGGCGACGGTTCGAAGGTGCTCGCCAGTGCCTCGACCGCCGAAAAGGAAGTCCGCGAGCAGCTCGGCACGGCTGGCAAGGGCGGCAACGTCGATGCTGCCACGCTGATCGGCAAGCGCATCGCCGAGAAGGCCAAGGCTGCCGGCGTCGAGAAGGTGGCGTTCGATCGCTCTGGTTTCGCGTACCACGGCCGCATCAAGGCGCTGGCCGATGCAGCGCGCGAAGCCGGTCTGCAATTCTGATCCGCCTCGCTCGAAACGAAGGAATACAAAATGGCTAAGTTTCAACCGAAGGTTGCTGACGAAGGTCGCGACGACGGCATGCGCGAGAAGATGATCCAGGTCAACCGCGTGACCAAGGTGGTCAAGGGCGGCCGGATCATGGCGTTTGCTGCCCTCACCGTGGTCGGTGATGGCGATGGTCGCATCGGCATGGGCAAGGGCAAGTCACGTGAAGTGCCGGTGTCCGTCCAGAAGGCGATGGAATCCGCTCGTCGCGGCATGGTCAAGATCCCGCTGCGCAACGGCACCGTGCCGCACAACGCCACGGGTGAGCACGGCGCTGCCAAGGTTCTGCTGGCGCCCGCGCCGGCCGGTACCGGCATCATCGCCGGCGGTCCGATGCGTGCCGTGTTCGAAGTCATGGGCATCACCGACATCGTCGCGAAGAGCCTCGGATCCTCGAACCCGTACAACATGGTTCGCGCCACGTTCGACGCCCTGTCCCGCATGACGACCCCCTCCGCGGTGGCCGCCAAGCGTGGCAAGACGCTTGAAGAAATCTTCAACTGAGCGGGCCGGAGGACAACATGTCTGAGAACACCGACAAGAAGACCGTCAAGGTCAAGCTGGTCAAGAGCCCGATCGGCACCCGCGAATCGCACCGTGCCACGGTGCGTGGCCTGGGCCTGCGTGGCATGAACACCGAATCCGTGCTGGAAGACACCCCTGCGGTGCGCGGCATGATCAACAAGGTCTCGTACCTGGTGAAGGTGCTGTAATCATGGAACTCAATTCGATCAAGCCGGCCTCGGGTGCAAAGCACTCCAAGCGCCGCGTGGGTCGTGGCATCGGTTCTGGCCTGGGCAAGACCGCTGGTCGCGGTCACAAGGGTCAGAAATCGCGTGCCGGTGGCTACCACAAGGTGGGCTTCGAAGGCGGTCAGATGCCTTTGCAGCGTCGCCTGCCCAAGCGCGGCTTCAAGTCGCAGCTGCTGAAGTACAACGCTGAAGTGACCCTGTCGCAACTGCAGAACTTGGCCGTCGATGAAATCGACGTGCTGACGCTCAAGCAAGCGGGCCTGGTGGCGGACATCGTGAAGAACGTCAAGGTCATCAAGTCCGGCGAGCTGACCAAAAAGGTCGTGCTGAAGGGTGTTGGCGCAACCGCTGGCGCACTGGTCGTCATCGAAGCCGCTGGCGGCTCGATCGCGGTCTGAGTCACAGGTCCGACGTGGCAACGAACCCAACCCAACTGGCCAAGAACGGCAAGTTCGGCGACCTCCGTCGTCGGCTGGTGTTCTTGCTGCTGGCCCTGGTGGTTTACCGCATCGGCGCGCACATTCCCGTTCCCGGCATCAACCCCGAGCAGCTCGCGCAGCTGTTCAAGGGCCAGCAGGGCGGCATCCTGAACCTGTTCAACATGTTCTCGGGTGGTGCGCTGTCCCGCTTCACGGTCTTCGCGTTGGGGATCATGCCGTACATCTCGGCATCGATCATCGTGCAGCTCATGGGCTACGTGATCCCGACGCTGGAGTCGCTGAAGAAGGAAGGCGAAGCCGGTCGCCGCAAGATCACGCAGTACACCCGTTACGGTGCGCTGGGTCTGGCGCTGTTCCAGTCGATGGGCATTGCCCTGGCGCTGGAAGGGTCGGCGGGTCTGGTGATTGATCCGGGTCCGATGTTCCGCATCACGGCCATCGTCAGCCTCACGGCCGGCACGATGTTCCTGATGTGGCTGGGTGAGCAGATCACCGAGCGCGGCCTCGGCAATGGCATCTCGATCCTGATTTTCTCGGGGATCGCGGCGGGTCTGCCGGGTGCGATCGGTGGCCTGGCCAACCTGATCAACACCGGGGCGATGAGCGTGATCGTGGCGCTGCTGATCGTGTTGATCGTGATCGCGGTGACGTTCGTGGTGGTGTTCGTCGAGCGGGCGCAGCGCAAGATCCTGGTCTACTATGCCAATCGGCAGGTCGGCAACAAGGTCTACGGTGGTCAGTCGTCGCACCTGCCGCTGAAGGTCAACATGGCGGGTGTGATTCCGCCGATCTTCGCGTCGTCGATCATCCTGTTGCCGGCGACGGTGGTGGGTTGGTTTGCGACCGGTGAGAAGCTGCGTTGGTTGAAGGACATCTCGTCGGCGCTGTCGCCGGGGCAACCGATCTATGTGCTGCTCTACGCCGCGATGATCGTGTTCTTCTGCTTCTTCTACACGGCGCTGGTGTTCAACAGCCGTGAGACTGCAGACAACCTGAAGAAGAGTGGTGCGTTCATTCCCGGGATTCGTCCTGGCGAGCAGACCGCGAAGTACATCGACAAGATCCTCGGGCGACTCACGCTCGGCGGTGCGGCGTACATCACGTTGGTCTGCCTGCTGCCCGAGTTTCTGGTGCTGAAGTACAACGTGCCGTTCTACTTCGGTGGAACGTCATTGCTGATCATTGTCGTGGTGACGATGGACTTCTGGGCGCAGGTCCAGTCGTACGTGATGTCACAGCAGTACGAAACGCTGTTGAAGAAGTCCAGTTTCAAGGCGAACTGAACTTCAAGGCAAGCTGGGCAAGAAAGACCGAGTAAGCGTATCGAGCCGATTTCACATGGCGAAAGACGACGTTATTCAGATGCAAGGGGAGGTCATCGAAAACCTCCCCAACGCCACCTTCCGGGTCAAACTGGAAAACGGCCATGTAGTGCTCGGGCATATTTCCGGCAAGATGAGGATGCACTACATCCGCATTTTGCCGGGAGACAAAGTGACCGTTGAATTGACCCCCTACGACCTCAGTCGTGCTCGCATCGTGTTCCGGGCGAAGTGAGCGAACCTCCCAACATTGTCCGGAAGAGAAGCGCAAGCCGATCAAGGAGAAGACCATGAAAGTCTCGGCATCCGTCAAGAAGATCTGCCGCAATTGCAAGATCATCCGTCGCAAGGGTGTGGTCCGTGTGATCTGCACCGATCCGCGCCACAAGCAGCGTCAGGGTTGATCGCCCGTCGCTGAAACCCTTTAGAGAGTCACCATGGCACGTATTGCTGGTATCAACATTCCGCCGCACAAGCACGCCGAAATCGGCCTGACCGCGATCTTCGGTGTCGGTCGCACGACCGCTCAGAAGATCTGCGACAGCTGCGGCATCCCGTTCAACAAGAAGGTCAAGGACCTGACTGACGGCGACCTGGAAAAGATCCGTGAGGCCGTGGGCACGATCACCATCGAAGGTGACTTGCGCCGCGAAATCTCGATCAACATCAAGCGCTTGATGGATCTGGGCTGCTACCGTGGCTTCCGCCATCGCCGCGGCCTGCCCATGCGTGGTCAGCGTACCCGCACCAATGCCCGTACCCGCAAGGGTCCGAAGAAGGGCGCTGCTGCGCTGAAGAAGTAAGCGCATCGTCGCCCAGGAAAGAGTCGAGTCATGGCAAAAGCACCTGTCAACAACGCCGCGCGCCGCGTGAGCAAGAAGGTCCGCAAGAACGTTGCGGACGGCATCGCCCACGTGCATGCATCGTTCAACAACACGATCATCACGATCACCGACCGTCAGGGCAATTCGCTGTCCTGGGCATCGAGCGGTGGCCAGGGTTTCAAGGGCTCGCGCAAATCGACGCCCTTCGCAGCCCAGGTGGCGGCGGAAGTCGCAGGTCGTGCCGCTCAGGAACAAGGCATCAAGAATCTGGACGTTCGCATCAAGGGCCCTGGCCCGGGTCGCGAGTCGTCGGTTCGTGCGCTGGCCTCCCTGGGCATCCGCATCGCGTCGATCTCTGACGTGACGCCGGTTCCGCACAACGGCTGCCGCCCGCAAAAGCGTCGCCGTATCTGATGCTGGATTCCTGTCCGCGATCGCGGACAGGATGAATTGCGTCAAATTGCGCTACAATCGCAGGTTTTCCGGCGAATGCCTTGTGCGTTCGCCGGAAAATTCGTCATTGCGACCATCAAGGTGTTTTGGCTTTACGGCCGCTGCACTGCGTTAAGACCACCGTTTCGCGGATTCCCGCGGGACTCGCGCACGAATTGCGTGCGTCAGATTGAAACACAAGGACTACGTCCGTGGCACGTTACCTCGGCCCCAAGGCCAAACTCTCCCGCCGTGAAGGCACCGACCTGTTCCTGAAGAGCGCTCGCCGCTCGATCAGCGACAAGTCGAAGTTCGAAACCAAGCCGGGTCAGCATGGCCGCACTTCGGGCTCGCGCACCTCGGACTACGGTCTGCAACTGCGTGAAAAGCAGAAGGTCAAGCGCATGTACGGCGTGCTGGAGAAGCAATTCCGCCGCTACTTCGCCGAAGCCGAGCGCCGCAAGGGCAACACTGGTGCCACGCTGCTGCAGCTGCTGGAATCGCGCCTGGACAACGTCGTTTACCGCATGGGCTTCGGTTCGACCCGTGCTGAAGCGCGTCAAATGGTGTCGCACAAGTCGATCACGGTCAACGGCCAAGTGGTCAACATCCCGTCGTTCTCGGTCAAGGCCGGCGATGTGGTGTCGGTGCGCGAAAAAGCCAAGAAGCAGCTGCGCATCGTCGATGCGCTGAAGCTTGCTGATTCGATCGGCCTGCCCGCGTGGGTGGCGGTCGATCAGACCAAGATGGAAGGGACCTTCAAGAAGGCTCCCGACCGTGACGAGTTCGGCGCCGAAATCAACGAGTCGCTGATTGTCGAACTGTACTCGCGCTGATTCGTGAGATGGCGCGCACCGGAGCGTGTGTGCCTCAGACCCCATCGCATCCCGGGTGCGCTGGGGTCTTGCCTCGCCCGGTGGGTCCATCAGCCTTATCGGTGTAACGAGCCGAGGGTATTGACAGGAACTTTGAATGCAAACCAATCTGCTGAAGCCCAAAGCCATCAACGTCGAACCGCTGGGCGGACACCGCGCCAAGGTGACGCTGGAGCCGTTCGAGCGTGGCTATGGTCACACGCTGGGCAATGCGCTGCGCCGCGTCCTGCTGTCGTCGATGGTGGGCTACGCGCCGACCGAAGTGACGATCGCCGGCGTGCTGCACGAGTATTCGACGGTGGATGGCGTGCAGGAAGACGTCGTCCACATCATGCTGAACCTCAAGGGCGTGGTGTTCCGTCTGCACAACCGCGACGAAGTGACGCTGGTGCTGCGCAAGGAGGGCGAAGGCCCGGTCACCGCGCGTGACATCCAGACGCCGCACGATGTCGAGATCATCAACCCGGACCTGGTCATTGCGCACCTGGCCCAGGGTGGCAAGCTCGACATGCAGATCAAGGTCGAGAAGGGCCGTGGCTATGTGCCAGGCACGATGCGCCGCTACGCCGACGAGCCGACCAAGAGCATTGGCCGCATCGTGCTGGACGCGTCGTTCTCGCCGGTCCGCCGCGTGAGCTACACCGTCGAGAGCGCCCGTGTCGAGCAGCGCACCGACCTGGACAAGCTGGTCATGGAAATCGAGACCAACGGCGCGATTTCGCCAGAGGAAGCGATCCGTGCCTCGGCCAAGATTCTGGTCGAACAACTGGCTGTGTTCGCGCAACTGGAAGGCAACGACCTGGCTGGCATCGTCGAACCTGCACCGCGTGCGCAGCACTTCGATCCGATCCTGCTGCGTCCGGTCGATGAGCTGGAGCTGACCGTGCGTTCGGCGAACTGCCTGAAGGCCGAGAACATCTACTACATCGGCGACCTGATCCAGCGCACCGAGACCGAGCTGCTGAAGACCCCGAACCTGGGTCGCAAGTCGCTCAACGAGATCAAGGAAGTCCTCGCCTCGCGTGGCCTGACCTTGGGTGCTCGTCTCGAGAACTGGCCGCCGCAAGGTCTCGACAAGCGTTGAACGTCGAACGCCCGTTGAACGCAACACCCCGCACGCTTTGAACGTGCAACCGGCGGTACCTGATCCGGCCGCCGGCAATTGAACCAGAAGGAATTCTCATGCGCCACCGTAACGGCCTCCGCAAACTGAACCGCACTTCGTCGCACCGCCTGGCGATGCTGCGCAACATGGCCAACTCGCTGATCCAGCACGAAGCCATCAAGACCACGGTCCCCAAGGCCAAGGAACTGCGCCGCGTCGTCGAGCCGCTGATCACGCTGGGCAAGACCCCGACGCTGGCCAACAAGCGCCTGGCGTTCGATCGCCTGCGTGACCGCGACAATGTCGTCAAGCTGTTCGCTGTGCTCGGCCCGCGCTACGCCGCACGTCCGGGTGGCTACAGCCGCATCCTGAAGATGGGCTACCGTGTTGGCGACAATGCGCCGATGGCCTTCGTCGAGCTGGTCGATCGTCCGGATGCGGATGCACCTGCAGTCGAGTCGGCCGAGTAACTTGGTGTACTCGGAATAAAGATTCCGAAAAGCCTTGCAAGCGGAGTAAAAATCCGCTTAAAATAGATCTTCTGTCGCGGGGTGGAGCAGTCTGGTAGCTCGTTGGGCTCATAACCCAAAGGTCGTAGGTTCAAATCCTGCCCCCGCAACCAAAAATTTTCAAAGTTTGAGCAGCACACCAGAGCAGTTCAAATCAGTAGCACAGTTTCT
>NZ_JANPAB010000021.1:0-12990 GCF_031429695.1 Sphaerotilus sp. | reverse complement strand
ACCGGCAGCCACTACGACACCGTGCGCAACGGCGGCAAGTACGACGGCCGCCTGGGCATCTTCGTGCCGATGGCCGTGGTGGCGGAGCTGCACCGCGCCGGGCGCCGTCTGCCGTTCGGCATCGAGGTCGTCGGCTTCGCGGAGGAGGAGGGCCAGCGGTACAAAGCGACCTTCCTCGGCTCGGGCGCGCTGGTCGGCCAGTTCGACCCGGCGTGGCTCGACCAGACGGACGCGGACGGCGTGACGATGCGCGCCGCGATGCAGCACGCTGGGCTGTGCATCGACGACATCCCCGCCCTGAAGCGCGACCCGGCGCGTTACCTCGGCTTCGTCGAGGTCCACATCGAACAAGGCCCGGTGCTGAATGAGTCCGACCTGCCGCTGGGCGTGGTCACGTCGATCAACGGCAGCGTGCGCTTCGTCGGCGAAGTCACCGGCATGGCCAGCCACGCCGGCACGACGCCGATGGACCGCCGCCGCGACGCTGCGCTGGCGGTGGCCGAGCTGGCGCTGTTCGTCGAGCGGCGGGCGGCGTCGGTGCCGCATGTGGTCGGCACGGTCGGCATCCTCGAAGTGCCGAACGGCTCGATCAACGTCGTGCCCGGCCGCTGCCGCTTCAGCCTCGATATCCGGGCGACGACCGATGCGGCGCGGGACGCTTGCCTGCACGACGTGCGCACCGAACTGGCCGCGATCTGCCAGCGGCGCGGCGTGTCGGTGACGCTCGACGAGACGATGCGCGCCTCGGCTGCGCCGAGCGATCCAGCGTGGCAGACGCGCTGGGAACGGGCCGTGGCCGCGACCGGCCTGCCCGTGCATCGCCTGCCCAGTGGCGCTGGCCACGACGCGATGAAGCTGCATGAGGTCATGCCGCAGGCCATGCTCTTCGTGCGCGGCCTGAACAGCGGCATCAGCCACAACCCGCTCGAATCCACCACCAACGACGACACCGAACTGGCCGTGCGCGCCTTCGCCGACCTGCTCGAACAACTGCACACGGAGCACTCCGCATGACCACCGCCCCCGACCGCGATCTCGACCGTTTCACGCAGCTCGACGCCTGGATCGACGCGCATTTCGACGACGAGGTGCGCTTCCTGCAGGCACTGGTGCAGGTGCCCACCGACACGCCGCCCGGCAACAATGCCCCGCACGCCGAACGCACCGCCGAACTGCTGGCCGGCTTCGGCTTCGACGCCGAGCAACACGCCGTGCCGCAGCAGGAAGTGCGCGACTACGGCCTGGAGTCGATCACCAACCTGATCGTGCGCCGCGCTTACGACGCAGGCGGCCCGGTCATCGCGTTGAACGCCCACGGCGACGTGGTCCCGCCCGGCGAAGGCTGGACCCACGACCCCTACGGCGGCGAGATCGTGGACGGCAAGCTCTATGGCCGCGCCTCGGCGGTGAGCAAGTGCGACTTCGCCACCTTCACCTTCGCCACCCGCGCCATCGAGGCCCTGCGGGCGCAAGGGCAAGTCGCGCTGAAGGGCGGGGTCGAGCTGCACTTCACCTACGACGAGGAATTCGGCGGCGAACTCGGCCCCGGCTGGTTGCTGAAACATGGCCTGACGAAACCGGATTACGAGATCGCCGCCGGCTTCAGCTACCAGATCGTCACGGCGCACAACGGCTGCCTGCAGATGGAGGTCACCGTCCACGGCGTGATGGCGCACGCGGCGATCCCCGAGAGCGGCGTCGATGCGCTGCAAGGCGCGGTGGCGATCCTGAATGCGCTCTACGCCGAGAACGCCCGCTACAAGGCGACGATCCGCTCGCAGGTGCCGGGCATCAGCTACCCGTACATCAATGTCGGCCTGATCCAGGGCGGCACCAACACCAACGTCATCCCCGGCAAGGTGGTGCTCAAGCTCGACCGCCGCATGATCCCGGAGGAGAACTCCGCCGAAGTCGAGGCCGATATCCGCCGCGTCATCCTTGAGGCCGCCGCGAGCCGGCCGGGCGTGTCGGTGGACATCCGCCGCATGCTGATGGCGCATGCGCTGCAACCGTTGCCGGGCAACCAGCCGCTGGTGGACGCGCTCTCGCGGCACGGCGAGGCGGTGTTCGGCGAGCCGATCCCCGTGTCCGGCACGCCGCTCTACACCGACGTGCGCCTGTACTGCGAGCGCGGCATTCCGGCGGTGATCTACGGCGCCGGGCCGCGCACGGTGCGCGAATCGAACGCCAAGCGGGCGGACGAGCATTTGGTGCTGGAGGATCTGCGGCGGGCGACCAAGGTGGTGGGGCGGACGCTGCTGGAGATGCTGGGCGCTTGACCGCTCGGCATTGCATGGCCTCGGGCATCATCCCGGCATGTCGTTCGTTCTGCCTCCTGCCAGCCACATCCTCGTTGTCAGCAATGACATCGCCCGACGCGACCAGATCGTCGCCGCCCTGAACGCCGCTGCCCGGCCCGACGACCCCGTGCAACTGAGCGCCTTCGCCAGCGACCCGGGCGAGCCGGCCCTCGACGCCGTGCGCCGCGATGGCGATCTGCACCTCGTCCTGATCGACCACCACGACACCGCCGACCGCAGCGCCGTCCACCTCGCGAAGGCCATCGCCAGCCTGCGCCCGGAGCTGTCGCTCTATCTGATGCTGGAGGACGATGACACCAAGCTGCTGGTGGAGGAGCTGGCCGGCGACGCGGTGGACGGCTACTTCTTCCGCAGCGAGACCGACCACGCCGGCTGGTTGCGCATCCTGGCCGCCGAGGTGGCACAGACCGCGGCGACGCCGTTCTACGACGCGTTGCGCCACTACGTCGCGCAGGCCAAGGACAGTTGGCACACCCCCGGCCATGCGGGCGGCGACTCCTACAAGTCCAGCCCCTGGGTCGGCGACTTCCACGCCTTCGTCGGCGAGCAGATGCTGCGGGCGGACCTGTCCGTGTCGGTGCCGATGCTCGACTCGCTGCTGCACCCGACCGGCGTGATCGCGCAGGCGCAGCGGCTGGCCGCGCAGGCCTTCGGGGCGCGCAAGACCTACTTCGCCACCAACGGCACGTCCACATCGAACAAGGTCATCTTCCAGACGCTGCTAACGCCGGGCGACAAGCTGCTGCTGGACCGCAACTGCCACAAGTCGGTCCACCACGGCGTGATCCTGTCGGGCGCCCGTCCGGTCTACCTGGACTCGTCGGTCAACGAGCGCCACGGGCTGTTCGGGCCGGTGCCGCGGGCGCGGGTGCTGCAGGCGATCACCGACCACCCGGACGCCAAGGTGCTGATCCTGACGAGCTGCACCTACGACGGCCTGCGCTACGACCTCGCGCCGATCATCGACGCCGCGCACGCAGCCGGGATCAAGGTCGTCGTCGATGAAGCCTGGTACGGCCACGCCCGCTTCCACCCCGCGCTGCGCCCGACTGCGCTGGAAGCCGGCGCTGACTACGTGACGCAGAGCACCCACAAGGTGCTGTCCGCGTTCTCGCAGGCCAGCATGATCCACGTGAATGATCCGGACTTCGACGAGCACCTGTTCCGCGAAAACTTCAACATGCACGCCTCGACCAGCCCGCAGTACGGCCTGATCGCCAGCCTGGACGTGGCGCGTCGGCAGGCGGTGATGGAGGGCTACAAGCTGCTCGACCGCTCGCTGAACTTCGCCGCCGAGCTGCGCGAGAAGATCAATGCGACGGGGGCGTTCCGGGTGCTGGAACTGAATGACCTGCTGTCCGACGAGGTGCGCGGCGACGGCATCCGGCTGGATCCGACCAAGCTCACGATCGACCTCTCGGCCTCCGGCTGGGGTGCGGACGAGCTGCGCGGCGAGCTGATCGAGCGCTTCAACATCCAGATCGAAAAGAACACCCACAGCACGCTGACGCTGCTGCTGACCATCGGCACGACGCGCAGCAAGGTCTCGCGGTTGTTCGACGCGATGCTGCGGCTCGCCAAGCAGGCACAGAAAGAGCGTCGCACGCCGCGCCCGACCACGCGGCTGCCGAAGATCCCGCATTTCACGCGCCTGGCCTGCTTGCCGCGCGATGCGTTCTACGAGGCGGGTGAGCGGCTGCCCCTGCTCGACGACGCCGGTCAGCCGAACCCGGCGCTGGTCGGGCGCGTCTGCTGCGACCAGATCGTGCCGTACCCGCCAGGCATCCCCGTGCTGGTGCCGGGACAGGTGATCGACGCGGCCATCCTCGGCTACCTCGTGCGGCTGCTGCAGACGCAGAAGTCCATCGAGCTGCACGGGCTGGCGACCCACGATGGCGAGTTGCACCTGCGGGTGCTGACCGTGGCGGAGCTGGTGGCGCTGCGGCCGCTGTAATGAGCGGCGACCACGCCTGGGTCTGCACAGGCCTCAGGTATTGCGTTGTTCGAACGGTGCCAGTGCGGAATCGGTCAGGGACAGCGGCGCATGGCCGGAATAGTCCGCCACGGCTCGGCCACGCTGCGGCACCTGCTTGAGCTTGGACAGCAAAACCGCCGGCTTGAGCCGTCCGGACAACAGCCGCGCGACCACGTCGAAGCCGCGGTTCCAGCGAACGTAGAGGCCCGCGACGCGCTCGTCGTTCGGCACCAGCAGTGCCAGCGCCAGCATGGGCCAGGCCTTCCAGAGCATCGGCCGCCACGCAGCCGCTTGCTGCAGGTGCTGGATGGCCACCTCCCGGTGACCGGCGGCCAGCGCGCGGTGGGCCACTTCCAGGCAGTAGTGCTGCCGCAGCAGCCCGATCTCGGGATCTGTGCCAGCCGACGGACCGAAGTTGTCATCGAAGCACGACAGCTTGTTGACCTCGAACCGGTAGGCTCCGGCGCCGGTTGCCAGGTGAGACTGCGCGAGCTTTTGATTGCCACTGGCCCGTTCGTACTTGATGGCCAGCGGCACGGCGATCAGGTTGGCGCGGAAGTGGTGCGCCAGGATCCCGAAGTAGCGCAGGTCTTCGGCGCTGCGGTGTGCGACCGAGAAGAAGCCTGCCGTCTCGATGGCGTGGCGCGTGCAGACCGTGGCCGGCAGCCAGTTGAGGTAGCCCCAGCGCATGTGCTGGAGCGTGTGGCCGCTGTAGACCACGGTGTCGGACAGCCCCATGCGCTGCAGGATGTCGCTGCCCCAGTCGCCAATCGGATCCTTGCGTTCGTAGATGCGCAGGTAGTCGTCGTCGACGCCAGGGGGCAGCTCCAGCGCGCGCGAACCGATCGAGCGTGCGAAGCCCAGATAGATGCCGCCGATGTCGTGCCGGCTGTGGTGGATGGGGGCGGACCCGTCACCCAGATCCTCGTGGGATTCGGTGGCGACCCAGTGCTCGTCCGGATGCGCACGCAGGAACGCCGTGGTGAGCGCCAGAAACTCCGGGCGCCATTCGTCGTCCGAATCCATGAACGCGATGTACCGGCCGCGCGAGGCCGACAGGCCCGTGTTCCGTGCCGCAGCCACGCCCTGGTTGGCTTGGCGGATGAATCGGATCCGCGGATCCAGACCTTCCAGCCGTTCGATGGTGCCATCGCTCGAACCGTCGTCGACCACCAGCAACTCCCAATCCTGGTGGGTCTGCAGGATGATGCTGGCGATGGCCCGACCGATTACATCAATGCGGTTGTAGGTTGGCAGGATGATCGTGACTTCTGACACTGTGATATTCCTCTGGACGGCGTGGAGATGAACCGTTCCGTTCTCCAGTCTTGTGAATTCATGATAGCGACTCTTCGGGCAGTTCTGATTCAGCTGCCGTCACACACACCCGAGCGGGTGTACGGCTTGATCAGATCCGGTGGTGTCTGCCGAGGTGGCTGAACAATCGTCAGGGTGAATCCCTACTCAAGTCGATTTCATACAGGTCGAAGACGCTCCCATCACACCCGTTGACCGAGGAGCCCGACCGTGCCCATGACCTGCCCGACCAGCATTGCCCCGTTTGTCCAGCGCGCGTGCACGCTCCCGGCCATGCCGGAAGTGGCGCACAAGCTGCTCAAGTCCTTCGACCGCGACGACCTGCCGTTGCCGGAAATCGCCGGCCTCATCGGCCGCGACCAGGCGCTGGCGGCCAAGGTGCTGCGGCTGGCGAACTCTTCACGCTACTCGCCGTCGCACACGGTCACCTCGCTCAACGATGCGTCGGCGTCACTGGGCATGCGCACGCTGCGTGACCTGACGCTGTCGGCGAGCATGGTCGGCGCCTTTCCCGCGATGCAGGGTTTTGACCGCCTGACCTTCTGGCGCGGCACCTTGGCCGTGGCGGCCTACGCCCAGCCCATTGCACGCGCGCTCGATCTGGACGAGGACATGGCCTACCTCGGCGGGCTGATGCTGCGCACGGGGCAGCTGCTGATGTGGATGGTGGATCCGGACCACGCGCAGCAGGCCGGTGCGCAGGCGAAGGAGCTGGACAGCCGCATCGGTTTCGAGACCGTGCTGTTCGGCGTGGCCCATCCCGAGATCACGGCCGAACTGGCGCGGCACTGGCACTTCCCGGACGTGCTGGTCGAAGCTTTCCGCGCGACGACCCAGCCGATGGAAACCCGGCCGTTCTCGCGACTGGCGGCGGTGCTGCGGCTGGCCAGCGTGGTGGCGGACTGCCGCGAAAGTGGTCGCTCCGTGACGGAGGGGCTGCTGTCGACGCAGGGTGATCTCGTGGTTCACCTCGGCATGGACCTCGACTGGCTGGAGCAGCACCTGCCCGCTCACGAGCTGGTGATCTCCGGTGTCGATGCGCTGATGCACTGAAGCTGAAGCGAAGTCCCGCCGTCAGAACTGTCAGAACAGTTCACCCTGGTTCGGCGGCGTGGCCGGCACCGGCGCCCGCGGTGGCTGGAAGTGGCTGAAATCCAGCGTCGGCACCTCGCGCACCAGGCCGTGCCGGTGTGCTGCGCCGAGCATGCGCTGGCGGATCAGGTCCGCCCAGATGCCTTCGCCCTTCATGCGGGTGCTGAAGTCGGCGTCATAGTCCTTGCCGCCGCGCAGGTCGCGGATGCGCTCCATCACGCGGTGGGCGCGGTCCGGGAAATGCTCGCCCAGCCACTGCTGGAACAGCGGATTGACCTCCCACGGCAGCCGCACCACGGTCCAGTGCAATGACTTTGCACCGGCACCCGCCGCCGCCTCGATGATCTGCTCGATCTCGGGCTCGTTGATGAACGGGATCACCGGCGCGACGTTCACCCCCACCCACACGCCCGCGTCCGACAGCGCCCGGATGGCCGCCAGCCGCCGGGCCGGGGCGCTGGCGCGTGGCTCCAGGATGCGTGCCAGGTCCTTGTCCAGCGTGGTGACGCTGATGAAGACGAGCACCTGCTGGCGCTGTGCCATCTCGGCGAGCAGGTCGAGGTCGCGCACGATGCCTCCCGACTTGGTGACGACCGAGAACGGATGCTGCGCCTCGTGCAGCACTTCGATGATCTGGCGCGTGAGCTTCAGGCTGCGCTCGACGGGCTGGTAGGCGTCGGTGGCGGAGCCGAGGTTGAGCGGGCGCGGCGTGTAGCGTGGCCGACGCAGTTCCTCGCGCAGGCGGTCGGCTGCATTGGTCTTGGCGAGGATGCGGGTCTCGAAGTCCAGCCCGGGCGACAAGTCCGCGTAGCTGTGGGTCGGGCGGGCGTAGCAGTAGATGCAGCCGTGCTCGCAGCCCCGGTAGGGGTTGATCGACAGCTCGAATGGCACGTCCGGCGAATCGTTGGCGCGCAGCAGGCTGCGGCAGGGCTCGTCGATCACCTCGGTGCGGGTGACGCGGGTGCTGTCGTCCTCGGCGATCTGGTCCAGGCTGCCCCAGCCGTCATCGACTGCGTTGCGCGCCCGGCGTTCATACCGCCCGGCGATGCGCCAGGCGGTGCCGCGGCCCTTGACACTGCCGAAGCCGGGCAGGAGCGGCGTGTCGGTGACAGGGGGTTTCATGCCCCTGAGTCTGCCACAAGCCTGTATTTACATACAGCCTCAGGCGATTCCCATGGCCTCGATCTGCTCGCCCAGTGCCATCCAGTGCAGTTCCAGCTCGGCGATGCGGTCGTCGAGTTCCTTGAGCTTGCGGCCTTGCTCGGCGCGGGCCGTTGGCGACAGACCGGTGTCGCCGAGTGCGGCGAGCACGCGGGCGTGGTCCTTCTGTGCGGCTTCCAGCGCCTGTTCGGCCTGCTGCTGTTCCTTCTTCAGCGGCTTGGTCTGCTCGGCGAGCTTCATGCGGGCGGCGGTCTGGGCCTTGCGGTCGTCCCGGCTGCCAGACGCAGGTGCGGGCGCCACCACCACGGGGGCCGCGATGACGGGAGCGGGTGCGGCGACCGGCTTGCCTTGCATCGCCCGGTCTTCCTCGCGGGCGCGCTTGGCAATCTCGCGGCTCTGCTCCATCAGCCACTTCTGGTAGTCGTCCAGATCGCCGTCGAAGGGCCGCACCTCGCCCCCCGTCACCAGCCAGAACTCGTCACAGACCTCGCGCAGCAGCGCCCGGTCGTGGCTGACCAGCATCACCGTGCCTTCGTATTCGTTGAGCGCCATGCTCAGCGCCTCGCGGGTGGTCAGGTCCAGGTGGTTGGTCGGCTCGTCCATCAGCAGCAGGTTGGGGCGCTGCCACACCAGCATCGCCAGCACGAGGCGCGCCTTTTCACCACCGGACAGCGAGCCGACTTCCTGGCCCACCATCGCCCCCGTGAAGCGGAAGCGGCCGAGGAAGTCACGCAATTCCTGCTCGCGCGCGGCCGGGCCGACATCGCGTGCCAGCCGGACCATGTGCTCCAGCGGGCCTTCCTCCAGCCGCAGCACGTCGAGTTCCTGCTGGGCGAAGTAACCTATCGACAGGCCCTTGCCCTCCTGGATGTGGCCGCCCATGCGCTGGATCGCCCCGGCTAGCGTCTTCACCACGGTGGACTTGCCCTGGCCGTTGGCCCCGAGGATGCCGATGCGCTGGCCCGGCAGCACGGACTTGTTGATGTTCGAGACGATCACGTTGTCGCCGTAGCCGACCGACACGTCGTCCAGCACGATCATCGGGTTCGGCAGGCTCTGCGGCTCGCGGAACTCGAACTCGAAATCGGCGCTCATCAGGATCGGCGCGAGCTTGGTCATCCGGTCGAGTGCCTTGACACGGCTCTGCGCCTGCTTGGCCTTGCTCGCCTTGGCCTTGAAGCGGTCGATGAAGCGTTGCAGGTGGGCGACCTTCTCCTGCTGCTTGGAGAAGGCGGCTTGCTGCTGCGACATGCGCTCGGCGCGCATCAGCTCGAAGCCGCTGTAGTTCTGGCCGTAGCGGGTGACCTGGGTTTCGTCGAGGTGCAGGGTGACCTTGGTGACGGCGTCGAGGAATTCGCGGTCGTGGCTGATGACCAGCATCGTGCCGTCGAAGCGCAGCAGCCAGGCTTCCAGCCAGACGAGGGCGTCCAGGTCCAAGTGGTTGGTCGGCTCGTCCAGCAGCAGCAGGTCGCCCGGGCACATCAGTGCCCGCGCCAGTTGCAGCCGCATCCGCCAGCCGCCCGAGAAGCTGTTGACGGGTGCGTCGAGCTGGCTGACCCGGAACCCCAGGCCGAGCAGCAGCGACTGCGCCCGCGCGGGGGCATCAAACGCGCCAACTTCGCCGAGCACGGCGTGGGCTTCGCCGATGGCGTGGCCGTCGTCGGCTTCTTCTGCAGCGATCAGCGCGGCGCGGGCGGCCATCAGCGGGCGGTCGCCTTCGAGCACGAATTCGGTGGCGCCGGTGTCGGTTTCGGGCATTTCCTGCGCGACCTCGGCGATCTCCCAGCGCGGTGGCATCTCGACCTCGCCCTGGTCGGACTGCAAGCGCCCGGTCAGCAGCGAGAACAGGGAGGACTTGCCCGCGCCGTTGCGGCCGACGAGCGAGGCTTTTTCACCGGGTTGCAGCGTGAAGGACGCGTTCTGGAGGACGATCTTGACGCCGCGGCGCAGCGTGATGGACTTGAACTGGAGCATGGGGGGCCGCGCGGGGGCGGATCAGCGGTTGTCGGCGACGGTCTTGAGCGCGGCCAGGGATTCGGAGAGGTCGATCACGGCCATGGCGTAGTAGGCGGACCAGTTGTAGCGCGTGATGACCCAGAAATTATCGGTGCCGGCGACGAAGCTGGGCGCCTCGACACCGTTGCGCAGTTCCACCAGCGCAAGCTTGCCGGTGTGCCGCTGGCCGGCGGGGCTGAGCAGTGCCCCGCGTTCGCCCAGTTCCGTGGCGGTGAAACTGGGGAGGATGTCGGGGGCAAGCAGCACCTCGCGGTCGGCCTCCGTGCCCGGAGGCAACACGTCGTAATGGGTCGGCATGCCTTTGACCCAACCGTGTCCGGCGAGGTAGTTGGCCACGCTGCCGATCACGTCCGGTGTGCTGCGCTGCAGGTCGATGCGTCCGTCGCCGTCGAAGTCGATGGCGAACTTCAGCCAGGTGCTGGGCATGAACTGCGGCATCCCGAGTGCGCCGGCATACGAACCCTTGAGGCTCAGCGGATTGATCTTGTCGCGCGAGGCGAGTGCGAACAGGGCTTCCAGCTCGTCGCGGAAGAACTCGCTGCGGTCACTGCGGCCACGGGGGAAGTCGAAGGCGAGTGTGGCCAGCGCGTCCACCGCCCGGAAACTGCCGGTCTGGCGCCCGTAGATGGTCTCGACGCCGATGATCGCCACGATCACCCGTGCCGGCACGCCCCAGCGTTCCTCCGCCAGCCGCAGCCAGCGTTCGTTGTCGCGCCAGAAGGCGACGCCCTCGCGCACGCGCAGCGTGTCGAGGAAGCGCGAGCGGTAGACCTTCCAGTTTTTCGCTGCTGAACTGGCCGCCGGCAGGATGAACTTGGCGACCTGCGGCTGGTAGCGGGCTTCGGACAGGGTGGTGGCGACCACCTCCTCGTCGAGTTCGGGATGGCGTTGCACGATGTCGCGGACGAAGGTGGCGACATCGGCACGCGCCTCGTAGCCCGGGCCCTGTGTGGACGCGCCGGACGGTGCGGGGGTACGGCCCATCGGCGCACCGCGGGCGGGCAGCGTGATCGCCAGCACCAGGCCGAACGAGGCGCCAACGAGCGCAATCCAGCCGCGGAGGCGCTGCTTGGAACGGTGGGGACGGTGTGCCGACATGCCCGTATTGTCGCCGCTCGGCATGCGGGCCGTTCCGGGTGGTACTTCGGGTATCTCCTGACCGGCTTCAGCGAGGTAAAACACTACAAATACTTACAAAGAGATACATTGGTGTCACAGGGTTGACACCTCTCCCTGTGAAGTCCTTCTCAAACCAATCCAACTCTAGGAGTCTGAAATGCGTGTACTCACCTTGGAAGAAATGCTGGTGGTCTCCGGTGGCGGCAAGGCCTCGTCGAGCTGCGGGTCTGGCTCCAGTGGCAAGGGCTCAGGCGGCAAGGGCAGCAAGGGCGGCAAGGGTTCTGGCGGCAAGGGGAGCAAGGGCGGCAAGGGATCCAGCGGCGGCTCGGGCGGCTGCTACACCCCGTGCCGCTGATGGCGGCTTGCTGACCGGACTGCGGCGCCATGCACCATCCGTCCTGTGTCCGGGCTTGAGGAGCGTCCACCATGTCGATGAACGTCGAAGAAGCGCTGGACCCACAGGCGGATGGTGCAGCAGTCGCGTGGGCCCGGGCACGTTTTGCCGTCCACGATGCCGAGTGCATCGGGCAAGCGCCCTGGGCCCGCACCCACCGGCTGACCGGCCCGTCCGGCGTGGCCTATCTCAAGATCGTGCCGCTGCACCAGAAGCGGCAACTGCAGCGCACGGCGCTGGTCGCACAGCGCTTGCCCGAACACGTGCCCCACGTGCTCGCCATTGACAGCGACCACGGCTGGATGCTCTCCCGGACCCATGGTGGCCGGGATCTGGGCTACGACGCATCGGGCGCTGATCTGGCGGCAGTGGCGGTGGCCTACGCCCGTCTGCAGGCCCGCGCGGCGGCCTGGAACGACGTGCAAGGCCGGTTCCGCGCCGTGCGTGCCGCGGAGCAGCCCGGCCTGTTGCTCGATTTCCTGGCGCGGCCGACGGATGCGTCGCAAGGGCATGCGCCCGCGTCGGTGGGGGCCGATTACTTTCTGGGGCGGGAAGATGCGCAGCGCTACCACCGGCTGCTGCAGCGCCGGCTGGCGCTGCTGACGCCCCACATCGCTTCGGCCTCGGATTTGCCCGACACCCTGGCGCACGGCGATCTGCGCCCGCCCAATGTGGCGCTGCTCGACGACGGGCAGTGCGTGCTGATGGACTGGGACGATGTGGCGATCGGGCCGGCCGGGCTGTGCCTGCATGGCCTGTTCGAGGGCTGTACCCTGCCGACGATCCTGCTGGCGCGTCTGGCGTCGTCTCAGGCTGTGCCCGAGTCCGACGCCGTGCGCCTTGTGACCGCCTACCTCGACACGCTGGCAGCGGCCGGCTATGCGCCGCGCGAGCGCCTGCTGCAGGGATTGCCGGGGGCGATGTGCGCTGGACAGATGCGCTTCATCGGCACCTTCGGCCGGTTTCCGGGCGAGTCTGGCCGCAGCGATTCGGCCGATACCTTGCGCAGCCGCCTGAGCGACCTGCTCGACCTGTGCGACTGGCTCGCCACCCGCCAGCCGGACACGACGCTGGAATATGCGCGTGACTATGCAGAGCAAGGCGAGGCACCCCGCGCGCAGCGGCTTTACCAGGATCTGGTGGCGAGGCAACCTGAGAGCGTCGATCTGCTGGGCCGTTACGGCGCGGCCTCGCGCGCGGCCGGGGCACTCGCCGTGGCCGAGGAAGCGTTTTCGGAGGCCATCAAGCGCCAGCCCGACCACGCCGAATGGCACCTGGGCCTGGCGCGCACACGGCTGGACGCGCTGGACCTGGGCGGCGGAGAACGCGCGGCGCGTGAGGCGCTGCGGCTGGCACCGCAGTCCGACGAGGCCCGCGCGACCCTGGCGCGTGCCCGCACACTGCAACGGGCGCGGGCCTCCGCTGGCCGCGCCGACGGGTTTCCGCGTCTCGACCTGAACGCGGACGAACAGGTCCGGCAGCGGCTGGACGCCGACACGCTGGCGCTGGCGGCCGAGCTGTTCCAGGCCCATGGCGTGCTGCAGATCGATCACCTGTTTCCCGCCGAGCGCATCCAGGCGCTGCAGCAGACCTTT
>NZ_JANPAB010000020.1:0-17992 GCF_031429695.1 Sphaerotilus sp. | reverse complement strand
AGGTCGTCGGCGATCTGCTTGTTCAGGCGGCCGGCGACGATGCGCTCCAGCACCTGCGCTTCGCGCGTCGTCAGGCGGGCGAGCAGGGCGTCGCGGCTGGCCTGTTCCTGGTGCGTGGAGAAGGCGCTGCGGGCGCGGTCCAGCATGCGCTCGACGAGGCCGACCAGTTCCTCTTCCTTGAAGGGTTTCTCGATGAAATCTTCGGCGCCTTTCTTCATCGTGGTCACGGCCATCGGCACGTCGCCGTGGCCGGTGATGAAGACGATGGGCAGCGGGCTGCGGCGTTCCAGCAGGCGGTCCTGCAGTTCCAGGCCGCTCATGCCGTCCATGCGGATGTCAGCGACCAGACAGGCCACCTCGCGAGGATCGAAGCGCGACAGGAAGGCTTCAGCAGAATCGAAGCACTTGACGCGGTAGTCCTTGCCTTCGAGCAACCACTGCAGTGAATCGCGCACTGCTTCGTCGTCATCGACGACGTAGACGGTGCCTTTTTTGGGGATCAGGCTCATGCGGGTTCAGTGGATTTCTGAGGTTTTGGAGGAGTCGCCGGCAGTGCCGACGGGCAGCATGAAGGAGAAACGACATCCGATGATGCTCTCGGCATTGTAGAGGTTCTCCGCCTTGATCCGCCCCTGGTGGGACTCGATGATCGAGCGGCACAGCGACAGTCCGATGCCCATGCCGTCGGTCTTGGTCGAGAAGAAGGCTTCGTAGAGCCGGCGGTTGACGTCGTCTTTCAGACCGGGGCCAGCGTCGGTCACGCTGAACTCGATCACGCCACCCATTTCCGGGGTGTGCCGGGGCACGACGCGCAGCTCGATCGTGCGCCGCTTGGTCGGCATCTGGGCGTTGTCGATGGCCTCGGCGGCGTTCTTCAGCAGGTTCAGCAGCACCTGCTCGATCAGGATCGGATCGACCTGCAGCACCGGCAGGCGCTGCGCCACATAGCTCTGGATCGCCACATTGCGCCGGCGCAGCTCCAGCCCCGCCAGCTCCAGCGTGTCGTCCACGATGTCGGCGGCGCGGGTGGGCTGGCGCTGCGGCTCGCTGCGTTTCACGAACTGGCGGATGCGGTGGATGATCTGGCCGGCGCGCTGGGCCTGCTTCGAGGTTTTTTCCAGCGCGGACACCAGGTCTTCCTCCTTCAGCGTGCCGGCACGCAGCCGGGTCAGCATGCCGCTGCAGTAGTTGTTGATGGCGGCGAGCGGCTGGTTCAGCTCGTGCGCGACGGAAGAGGCCATCTCGCCCATCGTCACCAGCCGGCTGGTCGCCTGGGCGCGCTCGATCTGGTGGGCGGTCTGCTCCTCCATGCGGCGCCGGGCGGTGATGTCGGTGGCGATGAGCATCTGCGCCAGCCGGCCGTCGGTCCATTGCAGGTAGCGCGCCCGCACGTCGAACCACTTCTGCTGCACGTCGCTGAACACCTCGCGCGCGTCGGCACCCGAGTCATCCATCTCGGCCGTGGGCAGCCCGCCCATGCCGTCCACGGCATCGCCCAGCTCGTCCACCGATTTGGGCGGGCGCCCGGCCAGCAGCGTGTGCCAGTGCGCATCACCGCCGAACCAGAGCCGGTAGGTGCGGTTGGCGAACAGCAGTTCGCCCGTCTGCACCGACAGGACGGACACGGCGGCGTCCAGTCCTTCCAGCACGGTGGTGAAACGCTCGTGCGAGGCGGTGAGCTGGTCGCGGATGCGCTTGGCCTCGGTGATGTTGGTCATCGAGGTCATCCAGCCGGTCTGGTGGCCGCGCGAATCGATCAGCGGCGAGACGTACATGCGGGCGTCGAACTGCGTGCCGTCCTTGCGCTGCACGCGCACCTCGATGCCGCCCGCGGGACTGCGGCCGGCCAGCTCCTGTTGCAGCAGGCGGGCACTTTCCTCCATGCGCTCCGGCGGCCAGTGCGGGAACGGTGGCAGCCGGCCAATCAGCTCGGCCTCGGTGAAGCCGGTCATGGCGCAGAAGGCGGGGTTGACATAGGTGATGCGGCCGTCCTTGTCCATGGCACGCATGCCGGTGAGCATGGAGTTCTCCATCGCGCGGCGGAAGTTGGTCTCCTGCACCAGCGCACCCTGGATCTGCAGCCGCCGGCGCATGTGCCGCCAGGTGCCGAACAGCATCCACAGCGTCAGCGCCGACAGTGCCAGCACCATCCAGAACAGCGTGTTGCCGACGAGACCCACCGAGGTGCGGTAACCCTCGCCGCGCAGCGTCACGCCGTGGTCCACCGGCGCGAATGGCACGGTGTAGGTCAATCCCGGGCTGGGCCGGCCGGGCTGGCTGCTGACGGTGCTGACCATCACCTCCTCCTCCGCGTCCAGCAGCGAGATGACCCGCCGCCGCGACACCTCCGCCGGCACGAAATAGCGCAGCAGCGCGTCGATCGAGTATTCGGCCACCAGCGTGCCGGCGAAATTGCCGTGGTCGATCAGCGGCACATGCACCTGGAACACGATCAGGCGCTCCGCGTGGCGGAATGGGCGCGAGTACACCGGCAGGCGTGTCTCGCTGGCGTCGGTGAACGCCGCCAGCGTGGCGCGCTGGCGCGGATCCTCGCTGCGTTCGCTGGTGCCAGGTGTGCCCAGGCGCGGCATGGCCGCCACCAGATCGGGCGATACGTGGCGTGCCACGACCTGCCGGTTCTGCGACAGCCACGTCAGGCTGACGATCTCCGGGCGCTCGCGCACAAGCGACTCCGCCTGGCCGAGCAACTGTTCCCGGTCGATCGCGTGCGTCACCACTTCGCGCGCCATGCGGACGAGCTGCTCCTGGTTGTCGATCAGGCGCAGGCGGATCTGCTGCTGTACCAGCTCCGCATCGCGCTTGACGGATTCGACCTCCCGATCGATTTCCTCCGTGCGCAGGTACCAGAACGCCGCGATGATGGCCGCCAGGAAGAGCAACACCGACAGCAGGGGCGCCAACGTGGCCATGCGATCCTGACGCGACGGTGACTGGCGGCGCCACCAGGACCACAGGCGCCGCAGCGGTCGGGATCGGCCGCCCAGCGCGGGCGGTTGGTTGGGGAGGGACAGAGGCATCCGGGAATTATCGTTGCGGCAGGCCTGCGGCTGAATTGCCGGAAACGCCCCTGTCTATTTCATATTACGAAATCATTCGGCGCCATTTGAAATCTCTTGCCCGATGTGCGAGACTTCCGCCCCAGACCCCGATGGAGGGGTGCGCCTGACCGCTGATTCAGATGGGAATCAGCGATTTATTCCCTGACGCTGCAGTACGAGGAGACACCATGTCTGCAATTCCCCAAGGCCTGCCCGGTGCAGCCAACCCAGATTCCGATCCCCAGGAAACCCGCGAGTGGCTGGACGCGCTGTCCGCGGTCATCCAGGCCGAAGGGGGCGAGCGCGCCCACGAGCTGCTGGAGCAGTTGCTGGAGCATGCGCGCCAAAGCAGCATCGACATGCCGTTCTCGGCCAACACCGGCTATGTGAACACCATCTCGACCGACCAGGAAGAGCGTTGCCCCGGCAACATCGAGATCGAAGAGCGCCTGCGTGCCTACATGCGCTGGAACGCGATGGCGATGGTCGTGAAGGCCAACCGCCACAACCCGGAAGACGGCGGCGACCTCGGCGGCCACATTGGCTCCTTCGCGTCGCTGGCGCACATGTTCGGCGCCGGCTTCAACCACTTCTGGCACGCCGAGTCCGAGAACCACGGCGGTGACTGCCTCTATATCCAGGGCCACGTCTCGCCCGGCGTCTACGCCCGCGCCTACCTCGAAGGCCGCCTGACCGAAGAGCAGCTCCTCAACTTCCGCCAGGAAGTCGATGGCAAGGGCCTCTCCAGCTACCCGCATCCGAAGCTGATGCCCGAGTTCTGGCAGTTCCCGACCGTCTCGATGGGCCTTGGCCCGCTGATGGCGATCTACCAGGCGCGTTTCCTGAAGTACCTGCACGCCCGCGGCATTGCCAACACCGAAAACCGCAAGGTCTGGGTGTTCTGCGGCGACGGTGAAATGGACGAGGTCGAGTCGCTCGGCGCGATCGGCCTGGCCGCCCGCGAGAACCTCGACAACCTCGTCTTCGTCATCAACTGCAACCTGCAGCGCCTGGACGGCCCGGTGCGCGGCAACGGCAAGATCGTGCAGGAGCTGGAAGGCGAGTTCCGTGGCGCTGGCTGGAACGTCATCAAGCTGCTGTGGGGCAGCGAGTGGGATGCCCTGCTGGCCCGCGACAAGGATGGCGCGCTGCGCAAGCTGATGATGGACACGCTGGACGGCGACTACCAGGCATTCAAGGCCAACGACGGCGCCTACGTCCGCAAGCACTTCTTCGGCCGCGATCCGCGCACGCTGGAGATGGTCGCCAAGATGTCCGACGACGACATCTGGAACCTGAAGCGCGGCGGCCACGACCCGCAGAAGGTCTACGCGGCCTACCACCAGGCCGTGAACCACAAGGGCCAGCCGACGGTGCTGCTGATCAAGACCGTCAAGGGCTACGGCATGGGCAAGGTCGGTGAAGGCAAGAACACCGTCCACCAGACCAAGAAGCTGATCGACGAGGACATCAAGGCCTTCCGCGACCGCTTCAACATCCCGGTGCCGGACAGCGAGCTGGCGAACATCCCGTTCTACAAGCCCGCCGATGACACCCCGGAAATGCAGTACCTGCACGCCCGCCGCAAGGCGCTGGGCGGCTACCTGCCGCACCGCCGCACCAAGGCCGACGAACACTTCACCGTGCCCTCGCTCGACACCTTCAAGGCCGTGATCGAGCCGACCGCCGAAGGCCGCGAGATCTCGACGACCCAGGCGTATGTGCGCTTCCTGACGCAGCTGCTGCGCGACAAGGCGCTCGGCCCGCGGGTCGTGCCCGTGCTCGTGGACGAGGCGCGCACCTTCGGCATGGAAGGGCTGTTCCGCCAGATCGGCATCTACAACCCCGCTGGTCAGAACTACACCCCGGTCGACAAGGACCAGGTGATGTACTACCGCGAGGACAAGGCCGGCCAGATCCTGCAGGAAGGCATCAACGAAGCCGGCGGCATGTCGAGCTGGATCGCGGCGGCCACGAGTTACAGCACGTCGAACCGGATCATGATTCCGTTCTACGTCTACTACTCGATGTTCGGTTTCCAGCGCATCGGCGACCTGGCCTGGGCGGCGGGTGACATGCAGGCGCGCGGCTTCCTGCTGGGCGGCACCTCCGGCCGGACCACGCTGAACGGCGAAGGTCTGCAGCACGAGGACGGCCACAGCCACATCCTCGCCGGCACGATCCCGAACTGCATCAGCTACGACCCGACCTTCGCCCACGAGGTCGCGGTGATCATGCAGGACGGCCTGAAGCGCATGGTCGAAAAGCAGGAAAACGTCTTCTACTACCTGACGCTGCTGAACGAGAACTACCCGATGCCCGGCCTGACGGCGGGCACCGAGGCGCAGATCATCAAGGGCATGTACCTGCTCGAAGAGGGTGCCGCGGCAGTGACGCCGCGTGTCAACCTGCTCGGCTCCGGCACGATCCTGCGCGAGTCGATCGCCGCGAAGAAGCTGCTGGAAGCAGAGTGGGGCGTCGCGGCCAACGTGTGGAGCTGCCCGAGCTTCAACGAGCTGGGCCGCGATGGCCAGGCCGCTGAGCGCTACAACCTGCTGCACCCGATGGAGCCGGCGCAAGTCCCGTTCGTCACGCAGCAACTGCAGCCGCACGCCGGCCCGGTCATCGCCTCGACCGACTACATGAAGGCCTACGCCGAGCAGATCCGCGCCTTCATCCCGCAAGGCCGCGCCTACAAGGTGCTGGGCACGGACGGTTTCGGCCGCAGCGACTTCCGCAGCAAGCTGCGCGAGCACTTCGAGATCAACCGCCACTACATCGTCGTCGCTGCGCTGCGTGCGCTCGCTGACGAAGGCGCGGTGCCGGTGTCGAAGGTGGCGGACGCGATCGCCAAGTACGGCATCAAGGCCGACAAGATCAACCCGCTGTACGCCTGACCCCCAGCAGCACACGGAGACACAACATGGCATTGATCGAAGTGAAAGTCCCGGACATCGGTGACTTCAAGGACGTGGCGATCATCGAGGTGCTCGTCAAGGTGGGTGACACCATCAAGGCGGAGCAGAGCCTGCTGACGGTCGAGTCGGACAAGGCGTCGATGGAGATTCCGTCATCGCATGCAGGCTTGGTGAAAGAGCTAAAGGTTGCGCTCGGGGACAAGATCAACGAGGGCACGGTCGTGGTGATGCTGGAGGTGGTCGGGGCGGCTGCTGCTGCGCCGGCCCCCGCGCCGGTGGCGGCGCCTGCTGCTGCGGCACCTGTGGCCGCCCCGGTCGCTGCGCCGGCACCCGCTCCGGCCGTGGCGGCTGCGGCCGGCCCGGTCGAGGTGTTCGTGCCGGACATCGGCGACTTCGACGAAGTGGCCGTCATCGAGCTGCTGGTCAAGGTCGGCGACAAGGTGTCGGCCGAGCAGAGCCTGATCACGGTCGAGTCGGACAAGGCGTCGATGGAGATTCCGTCGTCGCACGCTGGCGTCGTGAAGGAGCTGAAGGTCGCGCTCGGTGACAAGGTGAAGAAGGGTTCGCTGGTCGTGGTGCTGGAAGGCGTGGCGGGGGCTGTCGCGGCTCCGGCTGCCGCTGCACCCGCAGCGGCTGCGGCGCCTGCGGTGGTGGCTGCTCCGGCACCGGTCGCGGCGGCGGCCCCTGTGGCAGCTCCGGCTGCTGCGGCCGTGCCTGCACATGACCCGACCGCCCCGGCGCTCAACCTCCCGCACGCCTCGCCGTCGATGCGCAAGTTCGCCCGCGAACTGGGCGTGCCGCTGGCCGAGGTCAAGGGCTCCGGTCCCAAGGGCCGCATCACCGAGGCCGACATCCAGGGCTTCGTGAAGGGCGTGATGGCGGGTGCCGTGCAGACCGCTGCCCAGAAGGCCGCAGCGCCCGCACCGGCTCCCGCAGCGGCGGCCGCTGGCGGCGCCTTCCCCGGCCTGCTGGCTTGGCCGAAGGTGGACTTCGCCAAGTTCGGCCCGGTCGAGCGCAAGGATCTGTCGCGCATCAAGAAGATCTCGGGCGCCAACCTGCACCGCAACTGGGTCGTCATCCCGCACGTCACCAACCATGACGACGCGGACATCACCGACCTCGAAGCCTTCCGTGTTGCCACCAACAAGGAAAACGAGAAGTCCGGCGTCAAGGTCACGATGCTGGCCTTCATGATCAAGGCGGCGGTCGCTGCGCTGAAGAAGTTCCCCGAGTTCAACTCCTCGCTCGACGGCGATCAGCTGGTGCTGAAGAACTACTTCCACATCGGCTTCGCGGCGGACACGCCCAACGGCCTCGTGGTCCCGGTCATCAAGGACTGCGACAAGAAGGGCATCGTCCAGATCAGCCAGGAAATGGGCGATCTGGCCAAGAAGGCGCGTGACGGCAAGCTGGGTCCGGCCGACATGAGCGGCGCCTGCTTCACGATCTCGTCGCTGGGCGGCATTGGCGGTCGGTACTTCACGCCGATCATCAACGCGCCGGAAGTCGCGATCATGGGCGTGTGCAAGAGCGCCATCGAGCCGAAGTGGGACGGCAAGGCCTTCCAGCCGCGCCTGATGCTGCCGCTGTCGCTGTCGTGGGACCACCGCGTCATCGACGGCGCGTCCGCCGCCCGCTTCAACGTCTACTTCGCATCGCTGCTGGCGGATTTCCGCCGCATCGTGCTGTGATCGGGAGTCACTGACATGGCATTGATCGAAGTACAAGTCCCGGACATCGGCGACTTCAAGGACGTGGCGATCATCGAGCTGCTGGTGGCTGTCGGCGACACGGTGAAGGCCGAGCAGAGCTTGCTCACGGTCGAATCCGACAAGGCGTCGATGGAGATTCCGTCGAGCCACGCGGGCGTGGTCAAGGAGCTGAAGGTTGCCATCGGCGACAAGATGAACCAGGGCAGCGTGATTCTGGTGCTGGACAGTGCGGACGCGGCGGCGGCTGCACCCGTGCCGGCTCCGGCACCGGCCGCAGCGGCTCCGGTTGCTGCGCCAGCCCCGGTCGCCGTAGCGGCCGGTCCGGCGGGCAGCTACAGCGGTGCGGCCGATGTCGAGTGCGACCTGCTCGTGCTCGGCGCTGGTCCCGGCGGCTACTCGGCGGCGTTCCGCGCAGCGGACCTGGGCCTGAAGGTCGTCATCGTCGAGCGTTACGCAACGCTGGGCGGCGTCTGCCTGAACGTGGGTTGCATCCCGTCGAAGGCGCTGCTGCACGTCGCGGCGGTGATGGACGAGGTCAGCCACCTGGGTGACCTGGGGGTCGAGTTCGGCGCGCCGAGCCTGAACATCGACAAGCTGCGCGGCCACAAGGACAAGGTCATCGGCAAGCTGACCGGCGGCCTTGCCGCGATGGCCAAGATGCGCAAGGTCACCACCGTGCGCGGCGTCGGCCAGTTCCTCGATCCGTACCACGTCCAGGTCGAAGAGACCACGGGCGCGGGCACGGAGCGGGCGGGCGGCGCCAAGGTCGTCAAGTTCAAGCACGCCATCATCGCGGCGGGTTCGCAAGCCGTGCGCCTGCCATTCTTCCCGCAGGACGAGCGCATCGTCGATTCGACCGGGGCGCTCGCGCTCCAGGCCGTGCCGAAGAAGATGCTCATCGTCGGCGGCGGCATCATCGGCCTGGAAATGGGCACCGTCTACAGCACGCTGGGCGCCCGCCTGGACGTGGTGGAAATGCTCGACGGCTTGATGCAGGGCGCTGACCGCGATCTGGTCAAGGTCTGGCAGAAGATGAACGCCAAGCGCTTCGACAAGATCATGTTGAAGACGAAGACGGTCGGCGCCGAGGCCACGCCCGAAGGCATCAAGGTGCAGTTCGAGGGGCTGGATGGCACGAAGAGCGAAGGCGTCTACGACCTGGTGCTGCAAGCCGTGGGGCGCACGCCCAATGGCAAGAAGCTCGCGGCCGACAAGGCGGGCGTGGCGGTGACGGATCGGGGTTTCATCAACGTCGATATCCAGATGCGCACCAACGTGCCGCACATCTTCGCCATCGGCGACATCGTCGGGCAGCCGATGCTGGCGCACAAGGCGGTGCATGAGGCGCACGTCGCGGCGGAAGTCATCGCTGGCACGCTGCAGGGCAACAAGGAACTGGCGTCAAGCGCGTTCAACGCCCGCGTGATCCCGAGCGTGGCCTACACCGATCCGGAAGTGGCATGGGTCGGGCTGACCGAAGACCAGGCGAAGGCGCAGGGGATCAAGGTCAAGAAGGGCCTGTTCCCGTGGACGGCGTCGGGCCGGGCGATTGCCAACGGCCGCGACGAAGGCTTCACGAAGCTGCTGTTCGACGATTCCCCCGAGGCGCACGGCCACGGCAAAATCCTCGGCGGCGGCATCGTCGGCACGCATGCGGGCGACATGATCGGCGAGATCGCGCTGGCGATCGAGATGGGGGCGGATGTGGTGGACATCGGGAAGACGATTCACCCGCATCCGACGCTGGGCGAGTCGATCGGGATGGCGGCTGAGGTCGCGCACGGTAGCTGCACGGATCTGCCGCCGGGCAAGAAGTAACCTTCCCGTCATACCCGCGAAAGCGGGTACCCACGCAGCGCGTCAACGACTGCGAAGAAAAGCCCGATCGGTGTGAGCCGGTCGGGCTTTGTTCATCTCAAGACCTCACCACCCCCCCACATTCGGCATCGACGCCCAGGGCTCCGCGACCGCCAGCGCCTCCCCGTGCTGCAGCAGCTCGACCGAGATCCCGTCCGGCGAGCGCACGAACGCCATCCGCCCATCCCGCGGCGGCCGGTTGATCGTGACGCCGTGGTCCATCAGCCGCTGGCAGGTGGCGTAAATGTCGTCCACCGCATAGGCGAGGTGCCCGAAGTTGCGCCCGCCGCTGTAGTCCTCGGGATCCCAGTTGTGGGTGAGTTCGACCTGTGCTGTCTCGTTGCCCGGCGCAGCCAGGAAAATCAGCGTGAAGCGCCCCTGCGGCACCTCGCGGCGTGAGACCACTTCCAGCCCGAGGGCGTCGCTGTAGAAGTGGAGCGAGGCATCGACATCGGTGATGCGGACCATGGTGTGGAGGTAGTGCATGGCCTCATTCTCCGGCCAGCGTGCGTTCGATGCGCCGGTCAGGCAGAAACCAGATGCATGCCACCACTCCCACCAGGATCCCGGCCAGCCCCGGCCATCCCGCCATCGCCAGCGCAATCGCCAGCACATAGCTTGCCAGCGAGACCTTGCCCTTGCGGTCGCGGCCCACGGCGACCTTGAGCACGGACTGCTCGCCTTCGAGCCGGATGATCTGTGCCTGCAACACCGTGTAGGCCATGGCGCACAGGCACAGGTCCACGCAGTACACCACCACGGGGGTTGTGGCGAAGTGGTTCTCGCCCATCCACGCCGTGGTGAACGGCATCAGCGACAGCCAGAACAGCAGGTTCAGATTGGCCCACAGCACCGCGCCGTTGACCTTGTGGACCGCGTGCATCAGGTGGTGGTGGTTGTTCCAGTAAATGCCGACGTTCATGAAGCTCAGCACGTAGCTCAGGAACACCGGCCACAGCGGCAGCAGGTCGCTCAGGTGCTCGCCGTGCGGCACTTTGAACTCCAGCACCATGATGGTGATGATGATGGCGATCACGCCATCGCTGAAGGCTTCCAGGCGGTTCTTGTGCATGGCAGGGAGGTTGTCAGGGCGCACCACCGGTCGGGTGCCCGCCAAGTATGCACACCCGTGCCCCCCGCGCTCAAGGTGGCGGTCGAACTGCCGATGTCATCTAGTCGGGCCTGCATGGCAAGGTCTGGCGCTCTCATTCGGATCGCATGCAGAAGGCCCCATGAAATCCTACCAAGTAGACCGTCCTGTCCTCGCCCCTGTCCGCCGGACCCTCCGCGCTGCCGGGATGCTGGCATTGGCGTGGCTGTTCACTTCCGCGGCGCAGGCGCAGGTGTCCTGCCCGGCGAAGTCGCTGAGCTGGACGATTCCCTGGACTGGCAAGACCTGCGCCGGTGCATCGGTGGCGACGCCGTCTGGCGCTTCGGCCACCGTGCGCAACACGCTGCCGGGCATGACGGGCTGGGCGACCCTGAAGTGTGTCGGCGGCGCTTGGGCGGCCCCCAACAGCTACGAATGCACTGCCGGCACGGGCACGACCACCCCGCCGACCGTGACACCCACGCCCACGCCCGCATCCACGCCGCCCGTCTTCAAGGCGCCTGTCGTGGATGCCGCGGAAGTGGTCGCGGCGCGCCTGCTGGAGCAAGCCACCTTCGGCCCGACCGCCGCCGACATCGCCCGCGTGCGACAGATCGGTGCCGCGAACTGGATCGATGGACAGATCGCCATGCCCGCCACCGCCATCGCGGACGGTGGCGACAGCACGGAGCCGGTGCGTGATGCCTGGTTCATCGCGATGGGCGCGGCACCAGACCAGTTGCGCCAGCGGATGGTCTTCGCGCTGTCGCAGATCCTGGTGGTGTCGACCAGCAAGAACGCGGCCGGCCGGGAACTCTCGCCCTGGCTGCAGACCCTGTCGAAACATGCCTTCGGCAATTACGCCGATCTGCTGCGCGAGATGACGCTCAACCCGGCGATGGGCAAGTACCTGGGGCTGGGCCACAGCCGTGCCCCGTCACCGAACGAGGACTTCGCCCGCGAGGTGATGCAGCTCTTCACCATCGGGCTGGTCGAGCTGAACCTGGACGGCTCGCCGCGCCTGGATGCCAATGGCAGGACCATCCCGACCTACGACCAGGCCCGCATCGGCGAGTTCGCGCGCGCGCTGAGTGGCTGGGGCTTCGCCAACAGCTACGAGGACATGTCCGCGCCGCTCGTGGCCCGCGAGCAATACCACGACCGACGCGCCAAGACGCTGCTGAACGGCGTCACGCTGCCTGCCGGCCAGACCGCCGCGCAGGACTTCGATGCCGTCATGACCCACCTGGCAACGCACCCGAACGTGGCGCCGTTCCTCTCGCTGCGGCTGATCCGCCACTTCGTGACCAGCAACCCGAGTCGCGCCTATGTCCAGCGCGTGGCGACCGTGTTCAAGCAGACCAACGGCAATCTGGCGGCGACGCTGCGGGCGATCCTGCTCGATGCCGAGGCCCGCAACGCACCTGGCACCGACGCGGGTCACTTGCGCGATCCGCTGCTGCACACGCTGTCGCTGGCGCGCGCTCTCGGTGGTCAGGTGATCAGCGGCCGCAACCTGTTCTGGGACTACTACCTGATGGGCGAGCGTCCGGCGCAGGCGCCCAGCGTGTTCAGCTTCTATTCGCCGATGGCGCCGCTGCCGGGCGGGTCCGGGCTGGTCGGGCCGGAGTTTCAGCTCTACGCCGGCAGCCAGGCGGTGCGCCGCGCGAACTTCGTGCTGGCGCTGCTCGATGGCGGCCTGTCCGGTTCGGTGCGGGTCGACATCACGCCGTTCGTGACGGCGGCGAAGGATCCGCAGACGCTGATGGCGCTGGTCGAGCGCACCTTGCTGCAAGGTCGCCTGTCGGCCAGTGCGCGGCAGACCATCGGTGAGGCGGTGTTCAAGACGTCCACCGACATGAAGCAGCGCGCCTTGACCGCCCTTTACCTGACCGCCATCACCGGCGACTACGTGGTGCAGAAATGATGAACGACTCGACGCTGTCCCGCCGCCGGTTTCTCGGCCAGTCCACCCAGGCCGCCAGCGCGGCCACGCTTGCCTCGATGGGCATGCTCGGCCTGACAGGCGCTGCCCATGCGGCGGTGAGCGACTACAAGGCGATCGTCTGCCTGTTCCTCGCTGGCGGCAACGATGGCGCCAACATGGTGGTGCCGCTCGACACGGTGCGCTACAGCCAATATGGCCAGCTGCGCGGCGCAGCGGGGCTGGCGCTCTCGGGTGCCGGGCTGATGCCGGCTCGGCGCAGCCCGTTGCTGGCGGCGTCGGCGGCGGCGTCGGTGGCAGGTGACCAGCCGTTTGCCTTCAACGCGGCGCTGGCGCCCCTCGACCGCTGGTATGGCCAGGGCAAGGTCGCCGTGATGCTCAACATCGGCAACCTGCGGCGCCCGCTGACCAAGGCCGAGTACCTCGCGGGTGGCAAGGCGCCGGGCGAGCTGTTCTCGCATCCGGACCAGCAGGGTCAGGCCAATGCCGGACTGGGTGCCGGCAGCGCCACCGGTTGGGGCGGACGGCTGATGGATACGCTGGGCGTGGCACGCGCGCTGGACGCCGTGGCGGTCGGCACCGGCGGGCAGTTCGTGCAGGGCGTGTCAACGTCTGCCAACCTCGTGCCCGAGAGCGGGGGGCTGTCGCTGAACGGCTTCAATTTCTGGCCGCAGACCGAAGCCGACGAGCGCCTCAAGGCCTTGCAGAAGGTGCTGACGGCCGACAGCGGACACCGGCTGGCCAACGCGGCGAACAAGTCGCTGGCCGATGGCATCGCGCTGGCGAACACGCTGAAAACGGCGGCGACGGGATCGCTCGCAGCCACGTTCCCGAGCACCAGTCTGGGCGCGCAGCTCAAGACCACGGCGCAGCTCATCGCCGCCCACGCCAAGCTGGGCGCCGGTCGGCAGGTGTACTACGTGTCCCTGGGCGGCTTCGACACCCACGGCGGCCAAGCCTGGCAACACGCTGATTTGCTGTCCCAGTTGTCCGCCGCGGTGGATGCCTTCCAGACCACCATCACCGCGGCCGGACTGGACCGCAGCGTCACGCTGTTCACGGCATCCGAGTTCGGCCGCACCCTCGGCCCGAACGCCACCGGCACCGACCACGGCTGGGGCAGCCTTTCGCTGGTGCTGGGCGGTGCCGTCAAGGGCGGGCTGTATGGTGAATTCCCGGACTTCACGCTGGGTGGGCCGGACGACGCCTCGGGCCGCGGCGTGTGGATCCCCCGCCTGGGCTTCCAGCAGCTCGGCGCGACGCTGGGGCGCTGGTTCGGGGTGAGTGCATCGGCACTGAGCACGCAAGTGTTTCCAGCCGAACTGGATCTATTTCCCGTCAAGGACCTCGGGTTCATGGGGTGAGCCTGCGCGTGCAGGGCTGACAGAATGGCAGTGCCCCAGAGCGGCACAACCCATTACAGCCTTCGGAGAACCTGCATGATGCAACGCCAACGCACCCACTCCTCGTCCGTCCTGCTCGCCGCTGCCGCCACCGCGCTGCTGGCTGGCTGCTCGGGCTCCATGCCCTCTATGCCGTCGCTGTCGGCCGTGGCCACGCCGGCCAGCAGCTTCGTGCTCGCCAGCCGTGACATCGCCGAGGGCGGCACCATCGACAACAAGTTCGTGCTCAACGGCTTCGGCTGCAAGGGCGAGAACGTCTCGCCCGCCCTGGTGTGGATCAACCCGCCAGAGGGCACCAAATCCTACGCCATCCAGGTCTACGATCCGGATGCACCGACCGGCAGCGGCTTCTGGCACTGGGGGGTCTACAACATCCCGGCGTCCGTGACCTCGCTGGCGCAAGGCGCGGGGAACGCTGCGGCCAAGCTGCCGGCGGGCGCCAATGGTGGGCACAGCGATTTCTTCGACACCGGTGCCACCGGCGGCAATGGCAATTGGGGTGGCCCGTGTCCGCCGGTCGGTGACAAGCCGCACCGCTACGTTTTCACCGTCTTTGCGTTGGGGGTCGAGGATCTGCATGCCGCTGCCGGCATTCCCAAGACCGGGTCGGCGGCGCTGCACGGCTTCGTGCTGAACAAGGGCCTGGGCGACAAGATGCTCGGCAAGGCCTCGTTCACGGCGACTTACGGCCGCTGAACCGGATTGGCCACCAAGGGGCTGCCGGCCGGCGCATTCACGTCGTCCGTCAGCGTGCGCAGGAAGGCGGCCAGATCGGCCGTATCCTGCTGCGTCAGGCGTGGCTTGTTGCCGGGCAGGGTGCCGAAGGGCGGCGTCTGCGTGACGTTGCCGCGGAAGCCGAGCGGCATGTCGTTGAACCTGTCCGGGCGCTGGTTGACCAGCGGATACCAACGTGCCGGGTCGGTGTCGCGCGTGGCGTAGAAGCTGATTGCCTGCTCCAGCGTGCTGGCGGTCGCGTTGTGGAAATAAGGTCCGGTCAGTGCGATGTTGCGCAGCGTGGGGACCTTGAACTTGCCGCACAGGTCGACCCGGTGGGTCAGGTCCGTGCGCGTCGGGCCGCACACGCCCAAGTCGTGGAAGTTCGGATCGCGGTTGGCCTGGATCGCCTTGTTGCGAGGCAGGCCAAGCGCGTGGTAGGTGAAGTTGGTGAACAGCGGCCGGCTGCCGTCCGCGCCGACGGCGCTGGTGTGGCAACTCGCGCAGTTGCCCTTCCTTGCGTCGTTGAAGACACCCAGACCGCGTGCTTCGGCGACGCTGAACCGCGCCTTGCCGTCCAGCACGCGGTCGAACTTGCTGTTGAAGCGCTGGTAGTCGGTGTCGCCGGTCTCGTAGGTCGCCAGTGCCAGACGCAGCGTGTCGAACAGAACGGTGTTCGACGCGTTCGGCGCGACCTTGTACAGCCGGGTGAAGTCGGCGAAATAGGGGGCCCTGGCCAGTCGGGCGACCACCTCGTCCATGCTGGTGTTGGCCATTTCCGTTGGATTCAGCAAGGGACCGCCTGCCTGATCGCGCAACGTGTTGCTGCGCCCGTCCCAGAAGAAACCGCCATGCGGTCGGCCTTCGACGTCGAGCCGGAACGGTTTGTTGGTTGCCAGATAGGCCAGGCTCGGGCTGCTGCGGCTGCCTTGCTGGTTCAGGCCAGGACCGCCCAGCGGCAGGAAGGTGCCGGCCGGATCTGCGTGTGCCGTGGCCGTGGTGTGACAACTGGCGCAGGCCAGGTTACCGGCCGCCGACAGCGATTTGTCGTTGAACGCCTGCTCGCCGACCGTGACCCGAGTGGGTGTCTGCAGGGGGAGCGGCGTGGTGGCACCGCGTGCCACGGGGGAGTGCAAGACCGATGCGGTCGCCAGAACCTGGAACAAGCGGGAAAGAGGGGTGTTCATCGCGGCCTCGGGTGGTTGCAAGACGCGTCTATCGACAGGGCGGCGTCCAACTTGAGGCCTGGGGGCTCAGACGGTCGAATCGATCCGGAATGCGCCAACGACCTGGGTCAGCCGCTCCGACTGTTCCTGCAGCCCCTGTGCGGCTGCAGCCGACTGCTCGACCATGGCCGCGTTCTGCTGCGTCATCTGGTCCAGCTGCAGCACGGCTGAGTTCACTTCCGCGATGCCCCCCGCTTGCTGCACGCTGGCGACGGTGATCTCGCCGATGATTTCGGTGACACGCTGAACCGAGGTCACGATCTCGGTCATGGTGCGGCCCGCGTCCCCGACGAGGCGGGCACCCGAGCGCACCTTGTCGACGCTGATGGCGATCAGCCCCTTGATTTCCCGTGCGGCGTGGGCCGAGCGCTGAGCGAGGTTGCGCACCTCGCCGGCCACGACGGCAAAACCGCGCCCCTGCTCGCCGGCGCGGGCCGCTTCGACGGCCGCGTTCAACGCGAGGATGTTGGTCTGGAAGGCGATGTCGTCGATCACGCCGATGATGTCGGCGATCTTGCGGGAGGAGGCCTGGATCTCGTCCATGGTGGTGACGACGCGGGTCACCACGCTGCCGCCACGTGCTGCCACTTCGCCCGCAGAGGCGACTAGCTGGCTGGCGTGTCGTGCCGATTCGGCCGAGTGCGTGACGGTGGCGGTGAGTTGCTCCATGGAGGACGCGGTCCGCTGCAGGTTGCCGGCGGTCTGCTCGGTGCGCACGCTCAGGTGCTGGTTGCCCATGGCGATCTCGCTGCTGGCGGATCCGATGTCGTTGGCCGTGCCGCGGACTTGACCGACCAGCGTCCGCAGGGAGCGCTGCATGTCGCGCAGCGAGCCCATCAGCGCCGACGCCTCGTCGCGGCCTTGCACGGGCACCGGCTGTGTCAGATCGCCGAGGGTGATGGATTGGGCGACCACCTGCGCCTGCTCGATCGGCTGCACGATGGAGCGGGCATTGAGCCAGGTCAGCGGCGCGAGCAGCGCAATGATCAGACCGAGCGTGCCCAGATACAGCAGCAGCATGTGCCGCATGGCGACGTCGAAGGTCTGCTGTCCCCGGCCGGCCTCGACATCCACCAGCCGGCTGATGTCGGCCAGATGCTTGTCGATCGCCACGATGGCGATCTTGGCGGCGGCCATCGCCTTGTCGGCGTCCCGAGCGGTCTGGAAACCACCGTCCTGGATCTGTTCCAGCACGGGCTTGGTCAGCCGGGCGTACTGGTCCAGCTGGTCGATGGCCTGACCGCAGAGTCGGGACATGTCGGCACTGGCGCGCGCCTGCAAGGCCACCAGTGACTGTCTGGTCGTGGTGATGGATGCCGCCCAGGTCTCGCGTTCCTTGAGAACGGAAACACCGTCCTCGTAGTCGATGATGGCCTGCTTTTCGTGCGGCAGCAGCGTGCCCATGGCGGTGCGCACCTCGCCGAGCAGGCGCACATCGCGCAGCGTGGTCGCCGTGAATGCGGTGTTGAGTGCCTGCAGCCTGTGTCCCCCCAGGATGCCCACGGCGCCCACGAAGACGAACAGCAGGACGACGAGCACGATCGCCGCGTTCATGCGGGTGCGGATGGTGAAGGTCCGAAGCAGTTGAACGAGCGGCATGATCAGGCCTATCGACAGCCTGGGGACCGGCTTGAGAGCAGATGAAAAAAGGCCACCTCGCGGTGGCCTTTCGTGTCGAGCGACGTGCTTCGACCGGCGTGCTTACTTGAGCAGGGCCTTGAGCAGGCGGGCCATCTCGGAGGGATTGCGGGTGACGGTGAAGCCGCACTCTTCCATGATGGCGAGCTTGGCGTCCGCCGTGTCCGCACCACCCGAGATCAGTGCCCCGGCGTGGCCCATGCGCTTGCCGGCCGGCGCGGTGACTCCGGCGATGAAGCCCACGATCGGCTTGGTCATGTTCGCCTTGCACCAGAGTGCGGCTTCGGCCTCGTCCGGCCCGCCGATCTCGCCGATCATGATCACGGCGTCCGTGTCCGGGTCGTCGTTGAACGCCCGCATGATGTCGATGTGCTTGAGCCCGTTGATCGGGTCGCCGCCGATGCCCACCGCCGAGCTTTGGCCCAGCCCG
>NZ_JANPAB010000019.1:0-39186 GCF_031429695.1 Sphaerotilus sp. | reverse complement strand
TCGCCTTCGAACTTGACCGTGACGCCCAGTTCAGCCGCCGCGCGTTCGACAAACTGCCGCACGCTGTATTGCACACCGGTAGCGATGACAAAGTCTTCGGCCGTATCCTGCTGCAGCATCAGCCACTGCATTTCAACGTAGTCGCGGGCGTGGCCCCAGTCGCGCAGCGCGCTCATGTTGCCGAGGTACAGGCAATCTTGCATGCCCAGCGAAATGCGGGCGATGGCGCGGGTGATCTTGCGGGTGACGAAGGTTTCGCCACGCAGCGGGCTTTCGTGGTTGAACAGGATGCCGTTGCAGGCGTACATGCCATAGGCCTCGCGGTAGTTCACCGTGATCCAGTAGGCATACATCTTGGCCACCGCATACGGGCTGCGCGGGTAGAAGGGCGTGGTTTCCTTCTGGGGGATTTCCTGCACCAGGCCATACAGCTCCGAAGTGCTGGCCTGATAGAAGCGGGTCTTCTTTTCCAGGCCCAGGATGCGGATGGCTTCCAGGATGCGCAGCGTGCCGATGCCGTCCGCGTTGGCGGTGTATTCCGGCGTCTCGAAGGACACGGCCACGTGGCTCATTGCCGCGAGGTTGTAGATCTCGTCCGGCTGCACCTGCTGGATGATGCGCACCAGGCTGGTGGAATCAGTCAGATCCCCGTAGTGCAGCGTGAACTGGCGGTTGTCGACGTGCGGATCCTGGTACAGGTGGTCGATGCGGTCGGTGTTGAACAGGCTGCTGCGGCGCTTGATGCCGTGGACTTCATAGCCCTTCTTGAGGAGCAGCTCGGCCAGATACGCGCCGTCCTGCCCCGTCACGCCCGAGATCAGGGCAACCTTCTTGTTCGTCGACATAGCTTCGTTACTTCCGTTGAAAAATTTGAATGAATCGGTAAATGGATCAGGCGCGATGGAACGGCGCTGACTCATAGGCAAGGCGGATGCCGTCGCGCAGACCGGTCCTGGCCGTCCAGCCCAGGCCAGCCAGGCGGCTGACGTCGAGCAGCTTGCGCGGGGTGCCGTCTGGCTTGGTGGCGTCAAAGGTGATGCGGCCCCGGAAGCCGACCACGTCCATGACGGTTTCGGCCAGCTCGCGGATGGTCACGTCGGTGCCGGTGCCAATGTTGACCAGCGGGCCGGCGTAGCCGCGCTCCATCAGGTGGACACAGGCGTCGGCCAGATCGTCCACATAGAGGAACTCGCGCATGGGGGTGCCGCTGCCCCAGACGACGTATTCATCGTCGCCGCGCAGCTTGGCCTCATGCGCCTTGCGCATCAGCGCGGGCAGCACGTGGCTGCTGGCGAGGTCGTAGTTGTCGTTCGGGCCGTAGAGGTTGGTGGGCATGACGCTCACGTACTGGCGGCCGTACTGGTGGTTGTAGGCCTCGGCGAGCTTGATGCCGGCGATCTTGGCGATGGCATAGGGCTCGTTGGTGGGCTCCAGCGGGCCGGTGAGGAGGTAGTCCTCCTTGATGGGCTGCGGGCAGTCGCGCGGGTAGATGCAACTGGAGCCGAGGAACATCAGGCGCTGCACGCCGGCGAGGTGGGCGCCGTGGACCAGGTTGGCCTCGATCAGCAGGTTCTGGTAGAGGAAGTCGGCGCGGTAGAGGTTGTTGGCCTGGATGCCCCCGACCTTGGCCGCGGCGATGAAGAGGTAGTCAGGGCGCTCTTCCGCCAGGAAGGCCTGCACGGCGCGCTGGTCCAGCAGATCCAGCTCCGCCCGGGTGCGGGTGATGACCTGGGTGTAGCCGCCGGCCTGCAGGCGGCGCACCAGCGCGCTGCCGACCATGCCACGGTGTCCAGTCACGAAAATCTTGATACTGTTCACTGTATTTCCGTATTTAAGGCCGATTTCACACCACACTCATATGCATCAGGGAGCAGTCGATGACGGTCGCTTGATACCCAATATCACTGCACGCGCAACAAAGATCAGCCCGCCCAGCAAAGCGAATCCAACGGCAAACATTCCCCGCTTCGGTTTACTTTTCTTGTCCGGAGTCGTCGCCACATCCACCACTTGGATGATGGCACCTTCACGGCTTTCGTCGAGCCGTGCAATCTCAAACTGCTTGGCATACAGTTCAAACAGCGTTTCTTGATACTTGTAATCACGATAACGCCCGACATACCCGGCATCGGCTTCGCTAGCAGCATCGCGCGGGTCTTTACGCTCCAGTTTCACCAATTCGGATCGCAATGCTGCCAACTGCGCCTGCTGCTGCTGCACTTCCGGTGCAGCGTCAGTCAAGGCACGCCGCAAGGTCTGAAGGCGAACCTCGGCTGCAGTTGCCTCGGCACGCAACCGGGCATACCCGTCGGCAACAGCTTTGGGCTCTGCGCGCAATGTCGAGGCATTGAAGCCACTGGCCTGCAGCGCCATCTGTGCCTCCGTGAGGCGGGACTTGGTTTCCTCAAGCTTTTGCTCAAAGAAACGCCGACGTTGCTGCGCCTCGCTGACTGCCAATGTATTCGTCATCAGTCTCAGCTCATCAACGTAGGCATTGGCGATCTCCGCCGCACGATTGGGATCGTAATCATCGACCTCGATCAGGATCAACCCATCTTTCTTGCCTGCAGTGATGACCGCATTTTTCAGAAGTGTTTGCCTCGCATCCGAGCGGTACGTCTCTTCATAGAAATCCATTAATTTGAAACGATCAATGAGTCGATCCGACACAGTAACGCTCTGCATCAAGGCGATGTATTGATCTACTGAACTTTTCAGACCACCACCCGCCAAACCTGCCAATGCGCCAAGCGAATTCAATGCAGCAGCAGCAGAGCTTTGCTGCTGCTGCGGAGGCATAACAATCGTGCGCGCCGTGAAAACAGGCCTCATCAGCGAGGCGCCGCCAAAGCCCAGAGCACCCGAGAGCAAGCCTCCCACCACGATGGACTTCCATCGAAATCCGATCATCTGCGCCAACTCAGTCAGACTGATGCCATCGTCTTCATCCTCGACCATCAGGTCGATGTCACTGTGCGATTGCATACCAGAATTCACATTCTCACAATTTATAAGATCTCAGTTCTGCAGCGTCTTCAACGCCGCCGCCCCGATACCAAACTGATACAGGATCTGCGTCCATTCCTTCAGATCCTGGACCCAGGTGGTCTTGTTCATCATTTCCGGCACGAACACGGTATCTCCCGGCTCCGCCTTGACCTTGGTCACACCGCCCACCAGTCCGAAGAAGGAGGACCGTTGCAGTTGACTCAGGACGCTGCCGTTCGGACGCAGCACGAACGTGGCACCCGGGTCCGACCCGCGGGTCGGACCTCCGGCCAGGTCCAGGAATTCACCCAGCGTCTTGCCGGGCTCCAGCAGAAACGCACCACTGTTGAACACCGAGCCGAACACGCTGACCGTGGTCGGCCGCGCCGGCACGTAGACACGGTCCCCGTCCTCGATGGGCAGGTCGGGAATCGTGCTGGCGTCCGGCGCCAGCTGGAGAACGATCCGCCCGGTCGGACGGACCTGGCGGAGCTTGTCGATCAGGCGGGACGTGGCCGTGCTGCGCTGCTCGAAGGTCGCGGCCTCGTCGGCACTGATGGCGCGCTGGGTCGCCGAGGCGCGGGCGAACTCGGTTTCCATGTCACGCAGTGCGCGGTCATAGCTTTGCTGCTGTGCAACTCGGACACTTTCACGCGTGAACTCCGTGCCATACACGTAGGCATTCGGCGTCAATCCACCCGCCAGACCCACCACCATGCGCGTCGTGACACCCGGCGGAAGCACATATTCGCCTGGCTTGAGCACCTCGCCTTCGATGCGCACACGCTTGTTCTGGCGCGCGACCGGCTGGGTCGCATCGACCGCGCTGAAAGCGCGCAGCACATCGCCGCTGCCCGGCGCCTGGGCGTTGTCTTCGGGCAGGCTCAACTGGGTGATGCGGGTCTTGGAACGGTCATCGAGCCGCTCGATCGCCAGACGGCTGCGGTCAGCCACCGCCGTGAACCCACCCGCCATCGCGACGATGTCCGCGATTTTCTCGCCCGAATTCATCTCGAAGATGGCGGGCCGGTTGACGCTGCCGACCAGGGCCACCTGCGGGCCGATCGGGCCGACGTGGATCACGTCGCCGTTCTGCACGACCCGGTCCGCGCTGCGGTCACCCTTGAGCAGCAGGTCGTAGAGGTCGTAGCGGGTGACGGTTTCCTTGCCGCGCCGCAGCTCGATGCTGCGCAGGCTGCCTGCGGAGGCCGGTCCGCCGCTGCGCATCAGCGCATTGACCACGCTCGACAAACCGCCCACGGTGTAGACACCGGGCCGCTTGACGTAGCCGGTCACATACACCCGCACGCTGCGGATCTGGCCGAGCGACACGCTGATCTGGTAGTTGCGGAACACCTGCCCCACGCGGCGCGAGATGACGTCCGTCAGATCGGCGTAGCGCACGCCAGCCACCATGATCGTGCCGACACGGGGAATCGAGATGCGCCCGCTCCGGTCGACCATGACGCGCAGATCGGCGTCGACCGAACCCCAGAGCGAGATCTGCAGTTCGTCACCGGAGCCGACGATGTAGTCCGCCGGCACCAGGCCGCTCGACTCAGCGATGTCGTAGCTGGCCTTGCCGGTGATGAGCTCCTGGCCGAAGCGCTGCACTCCGGTGTAGCCCAGCTTGCGCACGTAGGTTTCGAATTCGTCGACACCAGCACCGGTTGCCCGGTTGAACGGTGCCGCCGGATCCTCCTGCACAACGGCATCTTCGCGGTCACGCAGACGCTCGTCCGTCGGATCCATGCCGGCACGGGCCGCCGATGGACGTGTCGGCGACTGCTGCAACCGCACCGGGCCGTTGGCATTCGTGCCGGCACCGCTGTTGACGGCATTGGTCGACGTGGCCGACGTGCTGTCACTCGGTGTGGCAGAGGTCTGCGCGACCGTCCACGACGACGCTCCCGCAGCAACCAATGCCACAACACTCAGACGACAAAGGGGAGAACTCAGGCGGGAAGCAAGCATGGAGCGTCGGACCAGATCGAAACGACCCCGCGGGGTTGCGGGGTCGGCGCCGATTGTAGAGGGTGGATTCGGAGCGAATATTCGTGGTCCGGATGGGGATAAGGTTTCAGTCGAAACGCCGCGCGTGTGCCAGCACGGGCGCAGCGACATCCTTGCCTGAAAGCAGAGGCGCCATGCCCAGGTCCGGCCAGGTGATCCCGATGGCCGGATCGTCCCAGCGCACCGCGCCTTCGCAGTCGGGCGCGTACAGGTCCGTGGTCTTGTAGAGAAAGTCCGCGCTGTCGCTGGTCACGACAAATCCGTGGGCGAACCCCGGTGGAATCCAGAACTGGCGGTGGTTCTCGCCCGTCAGCTCCACGCCGACCCATTGCCCGAAGGTCGGGCCGCTGCTGCGCAGGTCCACGGCCACGTCGAACACCGAACCGGCGGTGACGCGCACGAGCTTGCCTTGGGCGTGCGGCGGCAACTGGTAGTGCAGTCCGCGCAGCACACCCTTGGCCGAGCGCGAATGGTTGTCCTGCACGAAGTTCACTTCGTACCCGACCACCTCGTTGAACACCTTCTGGTTGTAGCTCTCCATGAAGAAGCCACGGGCGTCACCAAAGACCCTGGGCTCCAGGATGAGGACGTCGGGGATGGCGGTGCGGATGACGTTCATGCTCAATAGACCTTCTCGTGGAGCACCTTCTGCAGGTACTGGCCATAGCCGTTCTTGAGCATCGGCTGGGCGAGTCGCTCCAGTTGTGCGGCGTCGATCCAGCCTCTGCGGTAGGCGATCTCCTCCGGACATGCCACCTTCAGGCCCTGGCGCTTTTCCAGCGTGGCAATGAACTGCCCGGCTTCCATCAGGCTGTCGTGGGTGCCGGTGTCCAGCCAGGCGTAACCGCGGCCCATGATCTCGACGTTGAGTTGCCCCTGCTTCAGGTACACCGCGTTGACATCGGTGATTTCCAGCTCGCCGCGCGGGCTGGGGGCGATGTTCGCCGCGATGTCGCAGACCTGCTCGTCGTAGAAGTACAGCCCCGTGACGGCGTATTGGCTCTTCGGGGCTTTGGGCTTTTCCTCGATGCTGAGGGCGCGGCGCTCGCTGTCGAAGTCGACCACGCCATAGCGTTCGGGGTCGTGCACGTGGTAGGCGAAGACGCTGGCGCCTTCGGTGCGGGCGGTCGCGCTGTTGAGCAGGTGCTGCAGGTCATGGCCGTGGAAGATGTTGTCGCCCAGCACCAGCGCGCTGGGTGCACCGCCGACAAACTCGCGGCCCAGGATGAAGGCTTGCGCCAGACCATCCGGGCTGGGCTGCACGCAGTAGCTCAGGTTCAGGCCCCAGCGGCTACCGTCGCCGAACAGTGCCTCGAAGCGCGGCGTGTCCTGCGGCGTGCTGATGATGAGGATGTCGCGGATCCCGGCGAGCATCAGCGTGCTCAGCGGGTAATAGATCATCGGCTTGTCATAGACCGGCAGCAGCTGCTTGCTGATCGCCAGTGTCGCCGGGTGCAGCCGGGTGCCGGAGCCGCCGGCCAGGATGATGCCTTTGCGTTGCATGGTGGTTCCCTGTGTCCTGTCTGGTGGTCTGGGTGTACTCAGCCGAGGATTTCGGTGAGCATGCGCTCGACACCCTGCTGCCAAGGCGGCAGGCGCAGGCCGAAGCTGGCCTGCAGCTTCGCGGTGTCGAGGCGCGAATTCAGCGGGCGCCTGGCCGGGGTCGGGAAGGCGGTGGTCGGCACCGGGTCGATGGTCTGGACCTTCAGCTCGCGACCGAGGCGGCGAGCCTGTTCGATGACGAAGCTGGCGTAACCGTGCCAGCTCGTCTGGCCACCGGCCACGGCGTGGTAGGTGCCCGACAGGTCCAGGTCCGGCTGTGCCATCGCCGTGCGCAGCATCTGCGCGGTGAGGTCGGCCAGCAGGTCGGCGCCGGTGGGCGCGCCGATCTGGTCGTCGATGACGGTGAGCTTCTCGCGCTCCGCGGCCAGCCGCAGCATGGTCTTGGCGAAGTTGCCGCCACGCGCCGCGTAGACCCAGCTCGTGCGCAGGATGAGATGCTTGCAGCCGCTGGTGCGGATGGCCTCTTCGCCATCGAGCTTGGTCTGGCCGTAGATGCTCAGCGGACCGGTCGCGTCGTCTTCGCGGCGGGGCTGGTCGCCGCTGCCATCGAAGACGTAGTCGGTGCTGTAGTGGACCAGCCACGCACCGGTTTCGGCCGCGCAGCGTGCCAGCACGCCGGGAGCGGTGGCGTTGATGGCGCGGGCGAGATCGGGTTCGCTCTCGGCCTTGTCCACGGCGGTGTGGGCCGCGGCATTGACGATGATGTCGGGGCGCACCGCCGCCACCGTCGCCGACAGCCGCTCGGGCTGGCTGAAATCGCCATGCAGTTCCTTGCTGTCGTGGTCCAGGCCAATGACCTCACCGAGTGGGGCGAGCGCACGCTGCAACTCCCAGCCGACCTGTCCACCCTGACCCAGCAGCAGGATCTTCAGCCCGCTCATGCGCGCGCTCCGTAGTTCTGGCTGACCCAGTCGCGGTAGGCGCCGGTGCGCACCGCGTCGATCCACGCCGTGTTCTCCAGATACCAGCGCACGGTCTTGTCGATGCCGGATTCGAAGGTCTCGGCCGGCGTCCAGCCGATCTCGCGCTCGATCTTGGTCGGGTCGATGGCGTAGCGGCGGTCGTGGCCGGGGCGGTCGGTCACGAACGTGATCTGCGCTTCGTACTGCGTGCCGTCGGCCTTCGGGCGCAGCACGTCGAGCTTGCGGCAGATGACCTGCACGACATCCAGGTTCTTGATCTCGTTCTTGCCGCCGACGTTGTAGACCTCGCCCAGCCGGCCCTTGGCCAGCACCTGGCGGATCGCCTCGCAGTGGTCGCGCACGTACAGCCAGTCGCGGATGTTCTGCCCGTCGCCGTAGACCGGCAGCGGCTTGCCGTCCAGGGCGTTGAGGATCATCAGCGGGATGAGCTTCTCGGGGAAGTGGTACGGGCCGTAGTTGTTCGAGCAGTTGGTGGTGAGCGTCGGCAGGCCGTAGGTGTGGTGGTAGGCGCGCACCAGGTGGTCCGAGCCAGCCTTGCTCGCCGAGTACGGGCTGTTCGGGGCGTAGGGCGTGGTCTCGTTGAACGCCGGATCGGTCTCGGACAGCGAGCCGTAGACCTCGTCGGTGGAGACGTGCAGGAAGCGGAACGCCGCCTTGGGCTCGGCCTCCAGCCTGCTCCAGTACGAGCGCACGGCCTCCAGCAGCTCGAAGGTGCCGACCATGTTGGTCTGGATGAACTCGCCGGGGCCATGGATGCTGCGGTCCACATGGCTTTCGGCCGCGAAGTGCAGCACCGCGCGCGGCTGGTGTGTCTGCAGCAGCTGGCTGACCAACGCACGGTCACCGATGTCGCCCTGCACCAGCGTGCAGCGACCGGCCTCCACGTGCTCGGCGATCGTCTGCGGGTTGCCCGCGTACGTCAGCTTGTCCAGCACGACGATGGGTTCTTCGCTGCGCTCGAACCAGTGGTGGACAAAATTTCCGCCGATGAAGCCGGCGGCGCCTGTGATGAGGATCATGTGCTGAACTGCTGAACGGGTGAGTGAATCGGAATATTCGCGATGCGCGATTGTGCTGGAGACTCAGTTGCGCCCGTAGGTGTCTTCGTAACGCACGATGTCGTCCTCGCCCAGGTAGGAGCCCGACTGCACCTCGATGATTTCCAGCGGCACACGGCCCGGATTGGCCAGGCGATGCACCTGCCCCAGCGGGATGTAGGTCGACTGATTTTCGCTCAGCACCAGCACCTTGTCGCCGTTGGTGATCTCGGCCGTGCCGGTGACCACGATCCAGTGCTCGGCGCGGTGGTAGTGCATCTGCAAGCTCAGGGAGGCGCCCGGCTTGACCATGATCCGCTTGACCTGGAAGCGCGGGCCGCTGTCGATGCTGTCGTACCAGCCCCAGGGGCGGTGGACCTTGCGGTGCAGGCTGTGCTCGGTGCGCCCGGCCTTGTCCAGTTGCGCGACGATCTTCTTCACGTCCTGGCTGCGGCTGCGGTCGGCGACCATCACGGCGTCGGCCGTCTCGATCACCACCACGTCGTCCAGCCCGACCACGCTGACCAGCCGGCCGGACGCGTGGACCAGCGTGTTGTTGCTGTCCTGCGTGATCACGTCGCCGACGCTGGCGTTGCCGTTCGCGTCCTTGCGGGCGACTTGCCAGACCGCGTCCCAGGCGCCCAGGTCGTTCCAGCCGGCGCTCAGCGGCACCATGCGGATGTCGAAGTCACTGCCGGGGCAGCGCTCCATCACGGCGTAGTCGACCGATTCGCTCGGCACGGCCGCGAACTCGGCCTTGCCGGGCCGCACGAAGCTGGCGTCGCACTTGCGCGGCGCCCAGGCGGCGCGGGTCGCTTCGGCGATGTCGGGGCGGAAGGTCTCCAGCGCCTCCATCCACACCGATGCCTTCAGCACGAACATGCCGCTGTTCCAGAAGTAGCCGCCTTCGCTCAGGTAACGCTGGGCAGTTTCCAGGTTCGGCTTCTCGACGAACTGGGCCACGCGGGCCGCGCCGAGTTCAGGGGTCGTGCGGATGTAGCCGTAGCCAGTTTCTGGCGTATCCGGGGCGATGCCGAGGATGGCAATCACCCCTTGCGCCGCCAGGCGGACCGCCTGCTGCAGCGCAACCGTGTAAGCGGCCGGGTCGGTGACCGTCTGGTCAGCGGGCGTCACGACCAGCACCGGATCCGTGCCACCTTCGAGCGCCTGCAATGCGGCCAGCGTCAGGGCGGGCGCGGTGTTGCGGCCGATCGGCTCCAGCAGCACGGCCGCCGGGTTCTGGCGGATCTCGCGCAATTGGTCGAGCACGAGAAAGCGGTGCTCCTCGTTGCCGACGATCAGCGGCGCGGACACGCTCAGGTCGTCGGCCGCCAGCGCAGACAGGCGCTCTGCCGCTTCCTGGAACAGGCTCTGGTTGCTGTCCCCGAGCACCAGGAACTGCTTGGGATAGCCTGCGCGCGACAGCGGCCACAGCCGGGTGCCGCTGCCTCCGGCCATGATGACGGGCTGAACGGCGATGGGCGTGGAAACGGAAATGGTCTGGCTCATGAGAAAACAACGTCCCTGTTGGTGATTGCAGTGCTTGCGGTGCTGAAGATGCGTAGATTCCCTGAATTGTGCAGACCGTCCGGGGCAATTCCGGCTCCTGCCCTGCCCAAGGTCGCTTTGGCCGTGCAAAGTTGGTTTCTTGTTCAGCGTGTGCCAAGGAAGGTTGATCCCTGTGCACGGCACCGGCGTGACGCGAGAAACGCACATCGGACTTGACAAACCGAAGCACCCTTGTGGTCATTTCACGCCAGAACGACACCCACCCACGGCATCCGCGGGATAATCACGCCCGTGATGACCCCCCAACTTGACACTGCGCCCGATCTGGCCGCACCCGCCCGCTTCGACACCCTGCCCCTGGACGCCAAGCTCCAGCGTGCCATCGGTGACGCCGGTTACGAGACGATGACGCCCATCCAGGCCAAGGCCATCCCGATCGTGCTGGAAGGCCGCGACGTGATGGGCGCAGCACAGACGGGCACCGGCAAGACGGCGGCCTTCTCGCTGCCGCTGCTGCAGAAGATGCTCAAGCACGAGAACGCCAGTGCTTCACCCGCCCGACACCCGGTGCGCGCGCTGGTGCTGGCGCCGACCCGCGAACTGGCCGACCAGGTCGCCGTCAACATCAAGACCTACGCCCAGCACAGCAACCTGCGCGTGGCCTGCGTCTTCGGTGGCATCGACATCGCGCCGCAGACGGCCGAACTCAAGCGCGGCGTCGAAGTGCTGATCGCCACGCCGGGCCGCTTACTCGACCACATCCAGCTCAAGAACTGCCAGCTCAACCAGGTCGAGTACGTCGTGCTGGATGAAGCCGACCGGATGCTCGACATCGGCTTCCTGCCCGACCTGCAGCGCATCCTGAGCTACCTGCCCAAGACGCGCCAGACGCTGCTGTTCTCGGCCACGTTCTCGCCAGAGATCAAGAAGCTGGCGCAGAGCTACCTGCAGGATCCCGTGCTGGTCGAAGTGGCCCGCCCGAACGCAACGGCCACCAACGTCGAGCAGCGCTTCTACAGCGTCGCCGACGAAGACAAGCGCCGCGTGATCACGCAGATCCTGCGCCAGCGCGAGATCCGCCAAGCCCTCATCTTCGTCAACTCCAAGCTCGGCGCCGCCCGCCTGGCACGCACCTTCGAGCGCGATGGTTTGCGCACGGCCGCGCTGCACGGCGACAAGTCGCAGGACGAGCGCCTGAAGTCACTCGCCGCCTTCAAGGCGGGTGAAGTCGATCTGCTGGTCGCCACCGATGTGGCCGCCCGCGGTCTGGACATCGCCGACCTGCCCGCCGTCTTCAACTACGACGTGCCGTTCAACGCCGAGGACTATGTCCACCGCATCGGCCGCACAGGCCGCGCCGGCGCCTCGGGCATCGCCATCACGCTGGCGACCCGCGACGACACACGGCTGGTGAGCGACATCGAGAAGCTGATCAAGAAGACGATCGCGCTGGAAACGTTCGAGCTGGAAAACGACCGGCCGCGCCGCCGCCGTGAGGCCGACGACGCGCCGGCGTACAGCGAGCCACGGTCGATGGCCGCGCCAGTTGCCTTGGCAGCACCTGCCGCAACGCCGACACTGCGCCCGATGCGCAGCGGGCGCTCGTCGCAGGATCCGTTCTTCGATCGGCCCTACGAACCTGATCCGAGGGCCGCGCCGGTCTGGGAAGACTCGCCGCCCCCGCCCACCCCGCCGGCGGGGATCAATGCGGCATCGGCGCTCATCAAGCCCAAGCGCCGCATCGCCACCCTGCTGGGCGGCAAAGTTCCGACCTGATCCCGACCGGGGCCTTGACCCCGGTCAGGCGAGGAACGCGAACACGGCGGGCACGTCCGCAGGCAATGTCGGCGGTGCCGAGCGCCATTTCGCCACCCGCTGCGTGCGGGTGCTGCCGCCTTCCAGGGTCAACCCGCAACTGATGCTCAGCCACGTGTCCGGATGCAGACTGGCCAGCAGCGCCTGCGCCATCGCGGCATTCCGGTATGGCGTCTCGATCAGCAACTGGGTCTGCTGCCAGCGGCGCGAGTGGGTTTCCAGCTCGCGCAGGCGCTGCCCGCGTGCGGCTGCATCGGTCGGCAGGTAGCCGACGAAGGCGAAGCTCTGCCCGTTGAGCCCGCTGGCGGCCACCGCCAGGATCAGTGAACTTGGCCCCGACAGCGGCATCACTGTCACGCCCTGTGCATGGGCGACCCGCACCAGTTCCGCGCCAGGGTCTGCCACGGCAGGCAAACCCGCTTCGGACACCAGCCCCATGTCGTGTCCATCCAGCGCCGGTGCGAGCAGTCCGGCCCAATCCGGCGCCGGGGCACGCGCATCCGGCCTGCCCTTGGGCGGACGCGGCAATTCCCGGATCGACAGCGCCTGCAGCGGCTGCGCCAGCGGCACCACGGCGTCCACCCGGTTGAGCAGCGCCCGCGCGCTGCGGGCGTTCTCGGCCACCCAGTGCGTCAGCCCGGCGGCCACACGGATCGCGCCCAGCGGCAACACGTCCTGCAGATCCGGCAAGGGCTTGCCCTCGGCCACCGTGCCGAGGTCGAGCGTGTTGGGCATCAACCAGAGGCGGCCTTTCATGCCACGCTCCCGTGTCCGGCATGGACCGCCAGCGTGTCCAGCCCCGCCTGGCGCAGCAGCGCAGACGTGACGATCAGCGGCAACCCGATCAGGGCAGTCGGATCGTCCGACTCGATCGCGTCGAGCAGCGTGATGCCCAGCGTCTCGCACTTGGCGCTGCCGGCGCAGTCGTAGGGCTGTTCCAGCCGCAGGTAGGTCTCGATCTCGACATCGCTGAGCGCCCGGAACCGCACCGTCACCGGCACACGCCGCACGGCCTCGAAGGCCGTGTCGTGCCGCAGCACCGCCACCGACGTGTGGAACACCACTGTTCGGCCACGCATCGCCCGCAACTGTGCGACAGCGTTGGCGTGGTGACCGGGCTTGCCGACAGCAGCACCGTCCAGTTCAGCCACCTGGTCCGAGCCGATCACCACCGCGTGCGGCCAGCGCGCCGACACCGCCCGGGCCTTGGCCAGCGCAAGCCGCTCGCTCAGCGCGGCAGGTGTTTCACCGGGCTGGGTGGATTCGTCGACATCGGGAGACGCGACATCGAACGGCAACCGAAGCCGTGACAGCAACTCGCGTCGATAGATGGAGGTGGAGGCGAGCACCAGCGCAGGCGGCACGATCGGAAGGAAAGCAGAAGCGGGAGTCGGGACCATCCCGGCATTGTTTCACCACCCCGGCGGGGACCGTACACTGCGCGCCATGAAAGCGCGTGAATTCAATCTCCGCCGCCTCGACGTGCGGCCCTTCGCCGAAGCGGGCGAGCCGATCGACGGCAACACCCCGCTCGGGGACTTCGAGCGCCTGCTCCACCTGCGCCACACGGAGGCCGCCGTCGACACCGCCGCGCCGGTACGCTGGTCCGTGCAGGGTGAACTGCGCACCCGCAGTGGCAGCCCGCCCGAGGTGTGGTTGTACCTGTCGGGTTCGACCTCCCTGTCGCAGCAGTGTCAACGCTGCCTGGAAACCGTCGAGGTGCCCTTGGCGTTCGAGCGCTGGTTCCAGTTTGTCGACAACGAACGCCAGGCCGCAGAGCTGGATGCAGAATCCGAAGACGACGTGCTGGTCATCAGCAGACAGTTCGACTTGCTGGAGCTGGTCGAGGACGAACTGCTGCTGGTGGCGCCGATCGTGCCCAGGCACGAGGTCTGCCCGACCCCGGTGACACTTTCGGCAGGTGACTGGTCCGACGAGCCGGCAAGCCCGGACGCCGAGACAGGTGCACCCTCCACAGAAGCGCCGACCCGCGACAAGCCCAACCCGTTCGCGGTGCTGGCCGCCTTGCGCAAGACACCCGCGAAAGACTGACCAGTCGGTGCGGCGCAACAGCGCCCGGTCGATGCACGCAGTGCGTCTTTGGACCAAGTTCCAGGGTAGTGCTACAATCGAAGGCTTTTCCAATCGGAAATCCCGGATCCCAGGAGTAAGCCATGGCTGTCCAGCAAAACAAGAAGTCACCTTCCAAGCGCGGTATGCACCGCTCGCACAACGCCCTGAACACCCCGGGCACCGCGATCGAGTCCACCACCGGTGAGGTGCATCTGCGCCACCACATCAGCCCGACCGGTTTCTACCGCGGTCGCAAGGTGTTCAAGACCAAGGCTGACGCCTGAGTCGTCCGACCTTCAGGGCCCCGCGGTCCAGTGCGGGTAATGACACCGAGTCTGACCAGTCTTGAACGCCACTACCCCTCTTGCCCGCCCGGTCCGACTGTCGGTCGATTGCATGGGCGGCGACCACGGCCCGTCCGTGACGCTGCCGGCCTGTCGATCCTTCCTCGATCAGCACCCACAGGCTGAACTGATTCTCGTCGGCAAAGCCGAGGCGCTCGCGCCTGCCGCCGGCTGGGAACGTTGTCGCGTGGTGGCGGCCACCGAGGTGGTCGAGATGGATGATCCCGTCGAGATCGCACTCCGCAAGAAGCGCGATTCCTCGATGCGCATCGCTATCCAGCAGGTCAAACGCAATGCCGAAGGTGTGGCCGAGGCCGACGCTTGTGTGTCGGCTGGCAACACCGGCGCGTTGATGGCCGTCGCACGTTATCTGTTGAAGACGCTCGAAGGCATCGACCGGCCCGCCATCGCCAGCGTGATGCCCAACCAGCTCGGTCACTACACGACCATGCTGGACCTGGGCGCCAATGTCGATTGCACCGCGGAGCACCTGCTGCAATTCGCGGTGATGGGCAGCGCGCTGGTGTCGGCGGTCGATGGCAAGGAGCAACCCTCCGTCGGCCTGCTCAACATCGGCGAGGAAGTCATCAAGGGCAGCGAGACCATCAAGCGCGCAGGCGAGCTGCTGCGTGCAGTGTCGCTCGCCGGTCACCTGAACTTCTACGGCAACGTCGAAGGCAACGACATTTTCAAGGGCACCACCGATCTGGTGGTATGCGATGGGTTTGTCGGCAACGTGGCGCTGAAAACGGCCGAAGGTCTGGCCGGGATGATCACCAGCTTCCTCAAGCAGGAGTTCACCCGGACGCCGCTGACCAAGCTCGTCGCCTTCCTGGCCATGCCGATGCTCAAGCGCTTCTCGCGCCGGCTCGACCACCGCCGCTTCAACGGCGCAGCGCTGCTCGGTCTGCGTGGCCTCGTGTTCAAGAGCCACGGCTCGGCGGATGCGCTGGCCTTCGAGAATGCGCTGAACCGGGCGTATGATGCCGCCCGAAATCGACTGCTGGACCGTGTGCACGACCGGATCCTCGAAACGCTGCAGGCCCTCCCCGGTACAGGCCAGCCCGCCGCTCAACCCGAGGCGCCAGCGGCACGCCACGCCGCATGACCACCACCACACCCCGTTTCTCGCGCATCGCCGGCACGGGCAGTTCACTGCCTCCGCGTCGTCTGACCAACGCTGACCTCGTCGCCGAGCTGGCGATGCAGGGCATCGAGTCGTCGGACGAGTGGATCGTCGAGCGCACCGGTATCCGTGCCCGGCACTTCGTCGGCGCCAACCAGAACGCCAGCGACCTGGCCGTGGATGCCGCCCGACACGCGATCGAAGCCGCGGGCCTGACCGGCGCCGACATCGGCCTGATCATCGTCGCGACCTCGACACCGGACATGGTGTTCCCGTCCACGGCGACCATCGTGCAGCGCAAGCTCGGCATCGTGCATGGCTGCCCCGCCTTCGACGTGCAGGCCGTGTGTTCGGGTTTTGTCTATGCGCTGACCATCGCCGACGCAATGATCCGCACCGGCACCGCCCGCCACGCGCTGGTGATCGGTGCCGAGGTGTTCTCGCGCATCCTCGATTTCAAGGACCGCACGACCTGTGTGCTGTTCGGCGATGGTGCGGGCGCCGTGGTGCTGTCGGCGAGCGACACGCCGGGCATCCTCGCCACGGACCTGAACGCCGACGGGCGCCACCTGGACATCCTGTGCGTGCCGGGCACCGTCTCGGGCGGGCAGATCCTGGGCGATCCGCTGCTGAAGATGGACGGCCAGGCCGTGTTCAAGCTCGCCGTCGGCGTGCTGGAAAAAACCGCCCGCGCCAGCCTGGCCAAGGCTGACCGGCAGGACAGCGACATCGACTGGCTGATCCCGCACCAGGCCAACATCCGCATCATGCAGAGCACGGCGAAGAAGCTGAAACTGCCGCTGGAGAAGGTGATCGTCACCGTCGACCAGCACGGCAACACCTCGGCCGCGTCGATTCCGCTGGCGCTCGACACCGGCGTGCGCAGCGGCCGCATCCAGCGCGGCCAGACGCTGCTGCTCGAAGGGGTCGGCGGCGGATTCACCTGGGGCTCGGTGCTGGTGGACTACTGAGTCCTGCGCCGTCCCTCCCCACTCTTTTTTTCTTCACGGATCTCGCACCATGACCACGTTCGCCTTCGTGTTTCCCGGCCAGGGGTCGCAGTCGGTGGGCATGCTCTCGGACTGGGGTGACCACCCTGCCGTGCGCGCCACCCTCGAAGAAGCCAGTGCCGCCCTTGGCGAAGACGTCGCCCGTCTGATCACCGAAGGCCCCAAGGAAGCGCTGGACCTGACCACCAACACCCAGCCCGTGATGCTGACCGCCGGCATCGCCAGCTACCGCGCCTGGCTGGCCGAAGGCGGCGCTGTGCCGGCCTTCGTCGCCGGACACTCGCTGGGCGAATACACCGCGCTGGTCGCCGCTGGCAGCCTGACGCTGGCCGACGCGCTGCCGCTGGTGCGCCTGCGCGCCCGGGCCATGCAGGAGGCCGTGCCGGTCGGCACGGGTGGCATGGCCGCGATCCTCGGGCTGGACCCGGCCGCCGTGCGCGAAGGTTGCGCCAAGGCGGCCGCCGAATCGGGCGAAGTGGTCGAAGCGGTCAATTTCAACGATCCGAAACAGACCGTCATCGCTGGCAGCAAGGCCGGCGTCGAACACGGCTGCGTCGTGCTCAAGGCGATGGGCGCCAAGCGCACGCTGTCGCTGCCAGTGTCGGCGCCATTCCACTCCAGCCTGATGAAACCTGCGGCAGAGCGCCTGCGCGAACGGCTGGTGTCGATCGACCTGAAGACGCCGCGGATCCCCGTGCTGAACAATGTCGATGTGGCGGTGCAGACCGCGCCAGACGCCATCCGCGATGCGCTGTATCGCCAGGCCTTCGGCGCCGTGCGCTGGGTCGAACTCGTGACCGAACTCAAGGCACGTGGCATGACCCATGTGATCGAATGCGGTCCCGGCAAGGTCCTGTCCGGCATGGTCAAGCGCATCGACGCCGACCTCGTCACCACCACTTTCTACGACCCGGCCACGCTGGCCGCTGCCAAGGCGCTGCTCGCATGAATGCTCCTGCTCAACAGATTGCCCTCGTCACCGGCGCCAGCCGCGGCATCGGCCGTGCCATCGCGCTGACCCTCGCGCAGCGCGGCTTCAAGGTCATCGGCACGGCCACCAGCGACAGCGGCTCGGCCGCGATCGGCGATGCGCTGGCCCCCTTCGGTGGCCTGGGACTGACACTGAACGTCACCGATGCCGCTGCCCTGGACGCCGCGATCGACAGCATCGTGAAGACCCATGGCGGCCTGCACGTGCTGGTCAACAACGCCGGCATCACCCGCGACACGCTGGCGATGCGCCTGAAGGACGACGACTGGGACGCGGTGATCGACACCAACCTCAAGTCCGTCTTCCGCGCTTGCCGCGCCGCGATCAAGCCGATGATGAAGCAGCGCTTCGGCCGCATCGTCAACATCACCTCGGTGGTCGGCGCCTCGGGCAATCCAGGTCAGGTCAACTACTGTGCCTCCAAGGCCGGCGTGGCGGGCATGACCCGCTCGCTGGCCCGCGAACTCGGCAGCCGCAACATCACGGTCAACTGCGTCGCCCCCGGCTTCATCGCCACCGACATGACCGAGGGGTTGCCTGACGCCCAGAAGGCCGCGCTGACCGCGCAGATCCCGCTGGGTCGCCTGGGCTCGCCCGAGGACATCGCCGAGGCGGTGGCCTTCCTGACCTCGCCGGCTGCCGGTTACATCACCGGAACAGAACTGCACGTCAACGGCGGCATGTTCATGAACTGATCCGCCCGGAGGGTCCGACTTCTGCCCTGCGCGGACCCTTCGGGCAGCTTCCGAGTGACTTGTTTCTCGGAACCCTTAGAATCGCAGGCTGTTTTGTACCAACCCTCTCGGAGGAGAGAAATGAGCGACATCGAAGCACGCGTCAAGAAGATCATCGCCGAACAACTCGGTGTGGCCGAAGACGACGTCAAACCTGAAAAATCATTCGTGGCTGACCTCGGTGCCGATTCGCTGGACACGGTCGAACTCGTGATGGCGCTGGAAGACGAATTCGGCATCGAGATTCCCGATGAAGAAGCCGAGAAGATCACCACCGTCAAGGCGGCGATCGACTACGCCACCGCCAACGCCAAGTGATTCGCTGATCTCCCGATCCGCTGATCCGCCTTTTTTGCCACTCTCGCAGCACGCAAACGCATGACCCGTCGCCGTATCGTCGTGACCGGTCTGGGCCTCGTCACCCCGGTGGGCAACACCGTGGACGAGTCCTGGGCCAACCTCGTGGCCGGACAATCCGGTATCGACCATGTCACCCGTTTCGACGCATCGAACATGTCGGTGCGTTTTGCGGGCGAGGTGAAAGGCTTCCGGATCGAGGACTACATCCCCGCGAAAGAAGCCCGTCACATGGATACCTTCATCCATTACGGCATCGCGGCGTCGCTGCAGGCGATCCGGGATTCCGGATTGCCCACAGGCGATGCGCTGAGCGAAGAACTCGCCGAGCGCATCGGCGTGATGGTCGGCTCTGGCATCGGCGGCCTGCCGCTGATCGAGGCGACCAACGACGAGTACCGCGCCCGCGGTGCGCGCCGGATTTCGCCATTCTTCGTGCCCGCCTCGATCATCAACATGATTTCCGGTCATGTGTCGATCCTGAGCGGCTTCAAGGGACCGAACCTGGCGATCGTGACGGCCTGCTCCACCGGGCTGCACAGCATCGGCATGGCCGCCCGCATGATCGAACATGGCGACGTGGACGTGATGGTGGCCGGCGGCGCCGAAGCGACCGTCTCGCCGCTGGGCATGGGCGGTTTTGCGTCGGCCAAGGCGCTCTCCACCCGCAATGACGACCCCAAGACGGCCTCGCGCCCCTGGGACAAGGACCGCGACGGCTTCGTGCTCGGCGAAGGTGCTGGCGTGATGATCGTCGAGGAGTACGAACACGCCAAGAAGCGCGGCGCGAAGATCTACGCCGAAATCTCGGGTTTCGGCATGAGCGGCGACGCATACCACATGACCGCGCCGAACGTGGACGGTCCGCGGCGCTCGATGCAGATGGCCCTGCGCAACGCCGGCCTCAACGCCGACGCCGTGCAGTACGTCAACGCCCACGGCACCTCGACCCCGCTGGGCGACGCCAACGAGACCAACGCGATCAAGCTGGCCTTCGGCGACCACGCGAAGAAGCTGGTGGTGAACTCCACCAAGTCGATGACCGGCCACCTGCTGGGTGGCGCGGGTGGCATCGAATCGGTGTTCACGGCGCTCGCGCTGCACCACCAGATCTCGCCGCCGACGATCAACCTCTTCAACCAGGATCCGGCGTGCGATCTCGACTACTGCGCGAACACCGCACGCGAGATGCAGATCGACGTGGCCGTCAAGAACAACTTCGGCTTCGGCGGCACCAACGGCACGCTGGTTTTCCGCCGCGTCTGAGCGCGCACACCACCACACGGCGGGCCGGCGATGCACCACGCGCCTGCCCTGACGCTGACCCTGCAGCCAGACCGCCTCTGGCTCGGAAGCCTCCGGGCGGGCGGGTGCATCGGATGGCTCACCGTGCTGGGCTGGCTGGCCTGGCACACCGCGCAAGCCGGCCTACCCGGCTGGCCGATGTGGGCGGCGGCGACCTTGTCGGCGATCCCTGCCCTGTGGCTGCTCCTGCAAGCGGACCCTGCGGCGCAATGCGGCACGCTGGCCTGGCAGCCGGCGGAGGCCCTGTGGCGCCTGCAACTCGCCTCGAACGGCAGAACCTGCGCGCCACGCCTCGGCCAGATCGACTGCATGGTCGCGGGACAGGCCTGGCTGCTGCTGCGCCACGGCGGACCCGACATCCCCTCGGCGTGGATTCCCGTGTCGCGTCGCGCACATGCAGCGCAGTGGCATGCACTGCGCTGTGCGGTGTTCAGCCCCGGTTCGACCCGCCCCACGGCCCCTGTTCCCGATGAGTGACGACACCGATCAGCTGCTGGTGGAGCGCGCCAAGCGCGGGGAGGTACAAGCCTTCGAGATGCTGGTGGTCAAGTACCAGCGCCGCATCGAGCGCCTGATCGGACGTTTCGTGCGCGATGTGGACCTCGTGCCCGACCTTGCGCAGGAAACCTTCATCCGCGCCTACCGCGCCATGCCGCAGTTCCGGGGCGAGAGCGCCTTCTACACCTGGCTCTACCGCATCGCCGTCAACACCGCCAAGAAGGCCTTGTCGGACATGAAACGTGATCCGGTGCTGACGGAAAGCGCGCTGGCCTCGTCTTCTGACGACGACGATGAAACTAACCGTCCCCGACACGAACTAAGCCATGACGAGACGCCCGAGGCGCTGATGGCCAGTCGCGAAATCGCGACCACGGTCAACGACGCCATTGACGCCTTGCCGGAAGATCTGCGCCAAGCGATTCTTCTGCGCGAGGTCGAAGGGCTTTCGTACGACGAGATCGCCTTGGCCATGGCGTGTCCGATCGGTACGGTTCGTTCGCGCATCTTCCGCGCCCGCGAAGCGATTGCCGTGAAGCTGCGCCCTTTGCTGGATACGAAACAGGGTCAACGCTGGTGATGCGTGGCCTTGTCTGGAGTGCCTGATGACCGAACCCGACCTGCCCGAGGACCGGACCCGTGCCCGGGAACAACTGTCGTCGCTGATGGATGGCGACGCCACGTCCGACAGCGTTGCGTCGGCCTGCCGCCACTGGCGCCAGGATGCTGACGCCCGTGCGCATTGGCACACCTACCACCTGATCGGTGATGTGCTGCGCTCGGAGGATCTGTCGCAGCGCAGCGGTGCCGATGCCGAATTCCTGCGCGCCGTGCGCGAGCGTCTCGCACAGGAGCCCGTGGTGCTGGCGCCAACACCGGTACCGGTGCCCGCCACAGCGCCCCGGATCGCCTCCGCCGCTGGTGGTGGTCGCCATTCCCGCTTTCACCTGCGACGCTGGGTGGCACCCGTCGGGATGGCGGCGGGTGTGGCACTGGTCGCCGGGGCCGTGCTGGTCACGCGGCCAGGTGGTGGATCGGACAACCAGAACATGGCGGCCATCACCCGCAGCGACACCGCCCGCGCGCCCGCAGACCTGAAAGTGCCCAGTCCGGACACCGAACTGGTCCGTTACCTCGACGCGCACCAGCAGTTCCCGGGCACCCCCGCCCTCGGCCCCGCACCGGGGTTCATGCGCAGCGCCGCCTACGAGCCGATTCCGTCGCGATGAGCGCATCCTCCGTCGCACGGCACCGCATCCGCTGGAAGGCCATGGTTGCACTGGCTGGTGTTCTCGCCAGTCCGGCATCGATGGTCTGGGCGGGCAGTCCGCCGCAGGACATCGTTGCGATCGTGAAGCGCATCCAGGACGCTGCGCTGCGCCGCAGTTTCGTGGGCACCTACGTGGTCAGCCATGGCGGCCACATGACCAGCTCGCGCATCACCCACTTCTGCGACGGCCGCGACCAGATCGAGCGCATCGAGGCCCTGGACGGCCAGATGCGCCAGGTCTACCGCCACAACGACACCGTCCACGTGCTCTGGCCCGGCACGCGGACGGCGCTGATCGAGCAGCGCGAACTCGTCGGCCGCTTCCCGACGCCGCTTCAGCCCGGTGACGGCGCTCAGCTCGACCAGTACGAACTGCAGACCGGCGACGATGAACGGGTCGCGGGTCACGCGGCACAGGTCGTGGTGTTCAAGCCGCGCGATGCGCTGCGCTTTCCGCGGCGACTCTGGCTGGAGCGCCGCACCGGGCTGCTGCTGCGCTCGGATCTGCTCAACGAGCGGGGCGAGGTGCTGGAATCGGCCTCGTTCTCGGAGCTGCAGTTCAATGTCAAGCTGTCGTCCCAGGCGCTGCTGCAGGAGATGAACCGGCTGGATGGCTACAAGGTCAGCAGGCCGGTGTACACCGCCACCAGCCTGGACAACGAAGGCTGGACGCTGCACACGCCGGTGCCGGGGTTCGAGACCCGCCAGGTCGTTCGCCGGCCGATGGCACCGTGGATCGCCCGCGCGGCGGCTTCCAGCGCGGGGAGCAACGGCGACAACAGCACCACCATGGTCCAGGCGGTCTACAGCGACGGCCTGACGCATGTGTCCGTGTTCATCGAGCCGTTTGTCGCTGCGCTGCACAAGCGCGAAGTGCCCGCCACGGTCGGCAGCACCAGCGCGCTGAGCCGCCGGCAAGGCGACTGGTGGATCACCGCCGTCGGCGCCGTGCCAGTCGTGGCGCTGCAGCAGTTCATCGATGGCCTGGAGCGGCGCAAGCCCTGAGAAACCACGCCGGACCTGCCGCGTTTCATACTGCCTTCTCTTTCTGACCGCACTGGAATGGAACAACCGATGCCCGACTTCAATGTCCGACACGCTTCGCGTCGCTGGCTGATCGCTGCCGCCGCGTTGATCACCTCGGTCGGCCTGACCGCCACGCTGGTGAGCCACCGCGACGCCACGGCGCAGTCCTCCGCCGCCGCAATGGCCACCACGGCCGCAGCGGCACAGGCAGCCACCAGCGCGCCCCTGGTGCGCGGACTGCCGGACTTCGCCGATCTGGTGGAGCAGGTCGGCCCCGCCGTGGTCAACATCCGCACCTCGACCAAGGTGGTCACGGCCGCCCGCGGCCAGGAAGGCGCGCCGGACGCCGAGATGCAGGAGTTCTTCCGCCGCTTCTTCGGCATCCCGGTCCCGCGACAGCAGGATCCACGCCGCGGGCAACCCCAGCCGCAGCAGCCCGATGACGGCGAAGGCGGCGGCGACAGCGCGCCGCGCGGCGTCGGCTCCGGTTTCATCATCGCGGCGGACGGCCTCGTGATGACCAACGCCCACGTGGTCGACGGCGCGGACGAGGTCATCGTGCGACTGACCGACAAGCGCGAGTTCAAGGCCAAGGTGGTCGGTGCCGACAAGCGCACCGACGTGGCCGTGCTCAAGATCGAGGCCACCGGCCTGCCCACCGTCCGCTTCGGCGATGTCGGGCGGCTGCGGGTGGGCGAATGGGTGATTGCCATCGGCTCGCCCTTCGACCTCGACAACACCGTCACCGCCGGCATCGTCAGTGCCAAGGCACGCGACACCGGCGACCTCGTGCCCTTCATCCAGACCGACGTGGCCATCAACCCCGGCAACTCGGGCGGCCCGCTGATCAACATGCGCGGCGAGGTGGTGGGCATCAACTCGCAGATCTACAGCCGCTCGGGCGGTTACATGGGCATCTCGTTCGCGATTCCGATCGATGAGGCGACCCGCGTCGCCGAGCAGCTCAAGAGCGGAGGCCGGGTCGTGCGCGGCCGCATCGGCGTGCAGATCGGCGAAGTCACGAAGGACGTGGCCGAATCGCTCGGGCTGCCCAAAGCCACCGGTGCGCTGGTGCGCTCGGTCGAGCCGGGCGGGCCCGCCGAGAAGGCCGGGCTGGAACCGGGCGACATCGTGACGCGCTTCGACGGCAAGCCGGTGGACAAGTTCAGCGACCTGCCTCGGCTGGTCGGCAACACCAGGCCGGGCACGAAGAGCACGCTGCAGGTGCTGCGCCGCGGTGCGACACGCGACTTGGCGGTCACCGTGGCTGAACTGGAACCGGAAGTCCGTCCCGTCGCACAGCGCGGCAAGGCCGACCCCAAGGCCCCGCCCGCCAGCACGCAGATCACCTCGCTCGGACTGACGGTGGTCGATCTCACCGCCGACCAGCGCAAGGAGCTGAAGCTCAAGAGCGGTGTCCTGATCGCCGCGGCCGAGGGGCCGGCCGCCCGTGCTGGCGTGCAGGAGGGTGATCTGGTCCTGGCCGTGGCCAACAGCGAAGTCAGCGATGCGCGCCAGTTTGAGGCGTTGGTCGCCAAGCTGGACAAGGCACGTCCGGTCAACCTGCTGCTGCGCCGCGGCGAGTGGGCGCAGTACGTGGTGATCCGCCCAGGCCGCTGAACGCAGGTCCGCGCTGCCGCCAGGGGCTGAAACAGGCTCTTTTCCGGCAGCGCGCTACAATCGTCCGCCAACACTGCGACCGGCTTGCCCGACGTAGATGCGTGTTGGAAGGCGCGTCAACGCTAGGACGTGCCTTTTTTTTGTCGCCGCGCGCATGCCCTCAGGCCCATGGACCACATCAGAAACTTCTCCATCATCGCCCACATCGACCACGGCAAGAGCACGCTGGCCGACCGCCTCATCCAGCGTTGCGGAGGCCTGAGCGACCGCGAGATGGAAGCGCAGGTACTCGACTCGATGGACATCGAGCGCGAGCGCGGCATCACGATCAAGGCCCAGACCGCCTCGCTGCAGTACAAGGCGCAGAACGGGCAGGTCTATAACCTCAACCTGATCGACACACCCGGACACGTGGACTTCTCGTATGAAGTCAGCCGCTCGCTGTCGGCGTGCGAAGGCGCGCTGCTGGTGGTGGACGCGAGCCAGGGCGTCGAAGCGCAGACGGTGGCCAACTGCTACACCGCGCTGGACCTGGGCGTGCTGGTGGTGCCAGTGCTCAACAAGATGGACCTGGCGAGCGCCGACCCGGACAACGCCAAGGCCGAGATCGAGGACGTCATCGGCATTGACGCCACCGACGCCATCCCCTGCTCGGCCAAGACCGGCATGGGCATCGACGAGATCCTCGAAGCCGTGATCACGCGCATGCCGTCGCCCAAGGGCAACCCGGACGGCCCGCCGCGCGCGATGATCGTCGACTCCTGGTTCGACAACTACGTCGGCGTGGTGATGCTGGTGCGTGTGGTGGACGGCGTGCTCAAGAAGGGCGAGCGCATCCGCATGATGGCGAGCAACGCGCTCTACCCGATCGAGCACCTGGGGGTGTTCACGCCGAAATCCGAGAACCGCGAGTGCCTCAAGGCTGGCGAAGTGGGTTTCATCATCGCCGGCATCAAGGAACTCCAAGCGGCCAAGGTCGGTGACACCATCACGCTCGAAAAGAAGCTGCCCAACAATGCCGGCCCGGCCACGGAAGCCCTGCCCGGTTTCAAGGAAATCCAGCCGCAGGTCTTTGCCGGTCTCTACCCGACCGAGGCCAGCGAGTACGACCAGCTCCGCGACGCGCTGGAGAAACTCAAGCTCAACGACTCGTCGCTGCGCTACGAACCGGAAGTCTCGCAGGCGCTGGGCTTCGGCTTCCGCTGCGGTTTCCTGGGCCTGCTGCACATGGAAATCGTGCAGGAGCGGCTGGAGCGCGAATTCGACCAGGACCTGATCACCACCGCACCGAGCGTGGTCTACCAGGTCGAGCTGAACGGCGGCGAGGTCATCCAGGTCGAAAACCCGTCGAAGATGCCTGAACTCGGCCGCATCAACGAGATCCGCGAGCCGATCGTCACCGTGCATCTGTACATGCCGCAGGACTATGTCGGCGCCGTGATGACGCTGGCGAACCAGAAGCGCGGCGTGCAGCTCAACATGGCCTACCACGGTCGCCAGGTGATGCTGACCTACGAGATGCCGCTGGCCGAGATCGTGCTCGACTTCTTCGACAAGCTGAAATCCGTCTCACGCGGCTATGCCTCGATGGACTACGAGTTCAAGGAATACCGCGCCTCGGACGTGGTCAAGGTCGATCTGCTGATCAACGGCGACCGGGTCGATGCACTGTCGATCATCGTCCACCGCGCGCAGAGCCTGTACCGCGGCCGGGCCGTGGCCTCGAAGATGCGCGAGCAGATTCCCCGCCAGATGTACGACGTGGTGATCCAGGCCGCCATCGGCGCCAACATCATCTCGCGCGAGAACATCAAGGCGCTGCGCAAGAACGTGCTGGCAAAATGCTACGGCGGTGACATCAGCCGCAAGCGCAAGCTGCTCGAAAAGCAGAAGGCCGGCAAGAAGCGCATGAAGCAGATCGGTTCGGTCGAAGTGCCGCAGGAGGCGTTTCTCGCCATCCTGCGCGTCGAAGACTGAGCGCCCGCCAACCTCCGCTCACACCACACCAACCGGACGATCGATGGGACCCCTCACCGGCATACTCTACGCCTGCCTCGCCTTCTATGGCACGGGCTGGTACCTCGGCAAGTGGAGCGGCAACTTCTCGCTGCTGCTGTTCATTCTGACCCTCGTCACCGCGGCCTACTGGCTGGCCGAGCGTTTTGTGTTTCTGCCCAGGCGCCTGACCGCCGCCGCGACGCTGACGCAGCAGGACGGGGCGCGCCGCGCCGAACTCGCCCGTCTCGGCATCGACAAGGTGGACACCGATGTCGAATCCGCCCGCCAGCGCCTGCTCGCGCAGCCGTGGTGGCTCGATTGGACCGCCGGCCTGTTCCCGGTGATCCTGATGGTGTTCCTGTTGCGCTCCTTCCTGTTCGAGCCGTTCAAGATCCCGTCCGGCTCGATGATCCCGACGCTGGAAATCGGCGATCTGATCCTGGTGAACAAGTTCCATTACGGCGTGCGCATCCCGGTGATCAACAAGAAGATCATCCCGCTGAATGACCCGAAGCGCGGCGACGTGATGGTGTTCCGCTATCCCGTGGACCCTGGCATCGACTTCATCAAGCGCGTGGTCGGTGTACCCGGTGACGAGGTCGCCTACATCAACCAGAAGCTCTACCTCAATGGACAGCTCGCGCCGCTGCAACAGCTCGACGACTACTACGACGAGGACCGCCGCACCTACTCGCGCCAGTTCCGCGAGGACGTCGGCGATGGTGTGACACACCGTCTCCTGGTCGATCCGCAGCAACCGTCGAGTTATGGCATGCGCGCCAGACAGTTCCCTGGTGTTGAAAACTGTCGTTACACCGCCGAGGGTGTGACCTGCAAGGTTCCTGCAGGACACTACTTCATGATGGGCGACAACCGCGACAACTCCGAGGATTCGCGCTTCTGGGGGTTCGTTCCGGACGAGAACATCGTGGGCCGGGCGTTTTTCGTGTGGATGAACTTCGGCAGTCTCCAGCGCATCGGCCCCTTCCGTTGACCTTGACATGACGCATGGCTGGTCGGCACGCACCGGCCACCTTCGAGGAGTTCTTCGATGACCTTTCGCCCACGCCCGACTCCCGCGTCGATCCGCCCGACTGGCCAGCGTGGTGTCACCTTGCTCGGTCTCGTCTTCTGGGCGGTGGTGATCTCGATGACAGCGCTGGTCGCGATGCGCGTGCTGCCGACAATCAACGAATTCGCCACCATCAAGCGCATCGTGACCAAGATCGCGGCAGAAGGTGGCAGCACCGTACCCGAGATCCGGGCCGCCTTCGAGCGGGCCAAGAACATCGAATACTCGATCCAGTCGATTTCTGGCAAGGACCTCGACGTCACGAAGGACAATGACCGGGTTGTGGTGAGCTTCGCCTACGACAAGGAAATCGAACTGTTCGGCCCGGTGTCGCTGCTGATCAAGTACCGCGGCCGGTCGCAGTGAATCTGAAGGTCTGAAGGTCTGTCTTGAATCCGTCTGCTCCTCTCGAATCCCTCTCCCAGCGCCTGGGCTACACCTTCCGCCAGCGTGAGCTGCTCACCTGCGCTCTGACCCACCGCAGCTTCGGCACGGACCACAACGAACGGCTCGAATTCCTCGGCGACTCGGTGTTGAACATGGCCGTCTCCGACCTGCTGTTCGACCAGTACGACGAATCGCCTGAAGGCGACCTGACCCGCATCCGTGCCCACCTGGTGCGCCAGGACATGCTGCACCGCATCGCGCTCTCGCTCGACCTGCCCTCGGTGCTGCGCCTGTCCGAAGGCGAAGCCCGCGGCGGTGGCGCCCAGCGTCCGTCGATCCTGGCCGATGCGCTGGAAGCGATCATCGGCGCAGTCTTCCGCGATTCGGGTTTCGAGTCGGCCGAAGCCCTGGTACGCCGTCTGTTCGAGCCGCTGATCTCCGAGACCGCCACCCAGGCCTGGGGCAAGGACGCCAAGACCCAGTTGCAGGAATGGCTGCAGGCGCGCCGCCAGAGCATCCCCGACTACCGCATCGAAGCCACCCGCGGCCGCGCGCACGACCAGACCTTCATCGTGGTGTGCACCATTGCCGGCTCCGGTGTGCAGGCCCGCGGCGAAGGCCGCTCACGCCGCGCGGCCGAACAGGAAGCCGCGCGCCTGGTCCTCGAACAACTGAGCGCTGCTCCAGAACAATGACCACCACATCCAAGCCGCATGCGGCCACCCTGCCGGACGACCTGCTCGATCCGGTCGACGAATTTGCTGACGAGGACGGTCTGAACGACGCACTGGTCGAGCTGGACGATGACGGTAATCCGATCGTCGATGACGAGGATGACGGCGACGAGGAAGACGCGGACGAACTGGCCTGTGAAGCGCCCGACCTCGACACCATGCTCGCCGCCGCCGTCGGCTCCAACGACGGCGACCGCCGCTGCGGCCTGATCGCCATCGTCGGCCGCCCGAACGTGGGCAAATCGACGCTGCTGAACACCCTCATCGGCCAGAAGGTCAGCATCACCTCGCGCAAGGCGCAGACGACCCGCCACCGCATCACCGGCATCTCGACCCAGGCGGACACCCAGTACGTCTTCGTCGACACCCCTGGCTTCCAGACCACCCACACCACCCGTGGCACCGCGGCGCTGAACCGCAACCTGAACAAGACGGTGCAATCGGTGCTGGGCGATGTGGATGTCGTGCTGTTCGTGGTGGACGCCGGCCGCTTCGGCCCGGCCGACGCCAAGGTGCTGTCGCTGATCCCGCCGGGCAAGCCGACCTTCCTGATCGCCAACAAGCTCGACCTGATCACGCGCCGCTCGGACCTGCTGCCCTGGCTGCAGCAGATGCAGGCCAAACATGCCTTCACCGAGTTCGTGCCGCTGACGGCCACCAAGAAGGACGACACCCAGCGCCTGCTGGACATCATCCGTCCTTATCTGCCCGAGCAGCCCTGGTACTACGACGCGGACGCACTGACCGACCGCAGCGACAAGTTCCTCGCCGCCGAGCTGATCCGCGAGAAGCTGTTCCGCCTGACAGGCGACGAGCTGCCGTACACGTCCACCGTGCAGATCGACAAGTACGAGGAAGTCGAGGGTGGGCGCCTGAACCGCATCGCCGCGACCATCATCGTCGAGCGCGACTCGCACAAGGGCATGGTCATCGGCGAAGGCGGCGAGCGGCTCAAGCGCATCAGCACCGAAGCACGCACCGAGCTGGAGCGCCTCACCGGCTGCAAGGTGTTTCTCGAAGTCTGGGTCAAGGTCCGCTCGGGCTGGGCCGACGACGAGAAGCGCCTGAAGAGCTACGGTTACGAGTAAGCCTGCCGTGGCCACGCGCCGCAGCCCGCCGGCCGCGCTGGCCGCCTATGTGCTGCACCACCACGACTGGAGCGAGTCCAGCCTGATCCTCGATCTCTGGACCCGCGAGCATGGCCGCATCGCCGCGGTCGCCAAGGGCGCCAAGCGGCCGCATTCGCAGATGCGCTGCGTGTTGCTGCCCTTCCAGCGCCTGACGATCGTGCTGGGTGGCAAGACCGCCCGGCACGACACAGAACCGGACACGGCCCAAGGTGGCCACGAGGCACCGCCCGATCTTCACCTGCTGCGCAGCGCCGAGTGGGCGGGCGGCGGAGCCATGCCTTCGGGTGCGGCCTTGCTGGCGGGCTTTCACCTCAACGAGCTGCTGCTGCGCGGACTGGCGCGGCAAGACGCCCACCCACGCCTGTTCGACGTCTACGCCGCCACCCTGCCCCGGCTGGCCCCGCACGACGAGGCGCAAACCGCTGCTGCGCTGCGGGCCTTCGAGCTGTGGCTGCTGCGCGAATCGGGCGTGCTGCCGGAGCTGGACCGCGTGACGCTGACGCAGGTGGCCGTGCGTACCGACGTGCGCCACGGGCTGCATCCTGAAACCGGCGTTCACCCGCTGCCCGACGGCGCACCGGGCCTCGGCGGCGCCACGCTGCTGGCGCTGCAATCGGCGCTGAACGCCTTCGACCTCGGCGCCCTGCAGCAGACCTGCCAGGGCGCGCTGCCCGAGCTGCGCAGCCAGTTGCGCCACCTGCTGCACTACCATCTCGGCACCTCGATGCTGCGCACCCGCGCGCTGATGGTCGAGGTGCAGAAACTGACCGACACCGCCCGCTGACCGCCATGAACCCCCTCGTCGCCCCCGAATCGTGCAACGCCCAGAGTGGCCGCACGGCCCTTTCAGTCAACCTCAACAAGGTCGCGCTGCTGCGCAACACACGGCACCTCGGCATCCCGAGCGTGACCCGCGCGGCCGTCTTCGTGCTGGAAGCCGGCGCACAGGGTCTCACCGTCCACCCGCGCCCCGACGAGCGCCACATCCGCGCCGGCGACGTGACCGATCTGGCCGCGCTGCTGCAGGCCTGGCCGCACATCGAGTTCAACATCGAAGGCAACCCCTTCCACAACCTGATGGACGTGGTCCGCGCCGTGCGCCCGCACCAGGCGACCTTCGTGCCGGACACGGTGGGCCAGTTCACGTCGGACCACGGCTGGACCTTCCCCGACGACGCCGAGCGGCTGCGGCCCGTGATCGAGGAAACGCGGGCGCTGGGCGTGCGCGTGAGCCTGTTCATGGACCCGATCCCCGAAATGATGCGCGCCGCCTGTGACCTCGGCGCCGACCGGGTCGAGCTGTACACCGAAGCCTATGCCAGCGCCTGGGGCACGCCGCGCCAGGCCGAGGTGCTCGACCGCTACGTCAGGGCTGCCGAAGCCGCGCTGTCCGTCGGCCTGGGGATCAACGCGGGCCATGACCTGAACCGCGACAACCTCAGCGACTTCCTGCGCGCCGTGCCCGGGGTGCAGGAGGTGTCGATCGGCCACGCGCTGGTCGCCGACGCGCTCGAACTCGGCTACGCCGAGACCGTGCGCGACTACCAGCGCTGCATCCAGCGTGCCTTCGCTCCCCTGCGCTGAGACAGGACGGACGCCGCGATGGTCTACGGCATCGGCACCGACATCTGCGACATCCGCCGCATCGCCGCGGTGCTCTCCCGGCGCGGTGACCGCTTCGCCGAGAAGGTGCTCGGGCCCACCGAGCTGAAAGTCTTCCACTACCGCCGCGCCAAGGTCGAGGCGCGTGGCATCGCTTACCTCGCCACCCGCTTCTCCGCCAAGGAAGCGTTTTCCAAGGCGATCGGCCTCGGGCTGCACGCGCCGATGCAGTGGCGCGACTGCGAGACGCTCAACGAGCCGAGCGGCAAGCCCTTCATCCGCCTGCATGGCGTGCTGGCTGCGTGGTTCGACCAGCATGGCCTGAGCGCCCACGTCAGCCTGACCGACGAGACCGACTACGCGACCAGCTTCGTCGTGGTCGAGACCCGCACCCCCTGATCCCTCACCCCCTGTCCCCCTCCAGCCGATGCACCACGCCCACGCCCCTGTCGTTCTCGATGTCGCCGGTCTCACGCTGAACGACGACGACCGCCGCCGCCTGCAGCACCCGCTGGTCGGCGGCCTGATCCTGTTCAGCCGCAACTGGCAGGACCGGTCACAACTCACCCAGCTCGTCGCCGAGATCAAGGCCATCCGGTCGGACGTGGTGGTCAGCGTGGACCACGAAGGCGGCCGGGTGCAGCGTTTCCGCACCGACGGTTTCACCCACCTGCCCGCGATGCGCACGCTGGGCGAGCGCTGGCTGGACGACGGCCGCCACGGTGAAGGCCACGGCGCCATGACCGCCTGCGACATGGCGACCGCAGCGGGCTACATCCTCGCGTCGGAGCTGCGTGCCTGCGGGGTCGATCTGAGCTTCACGCCGGTGCTCGACCTTGACCACGGCCGCAGCGGCGTGATCGGCAGCCGTGCGTTTCACCGCGATCCGCGGGTCGTCGGCACGCTGGCCCGCAGTCTGATGCTGGGGCTGCTGCAGGCCGGCATGGCCAACTGCGGCAAGCACTTCCCCGGCCACGGCTGGGCCGAAGCGGACAGCCACGTCGCCGTGCCGCGGGACGAGCGCACGCTGACCGCCATCCTCACGGACGACGCGCGGCCCTACGAATGGCTCTCGACCAGCCTGACCAGCGTGATGCCCGCACACGTCATCTACCCGAAGGTGGACAAGCGCCCGGCCGGCTACTCGTCGCGCTGGATCCAGGACATCCTGCGCGAGCGACTGGGCTTCACCGGTCTGGTGTTCAGCGATGACCTGAGCATGGAAGGGGCGCGGCGTGTGCCGGGCGTGCGCAACGGCGATGTGCTGAGCTACAGCGAAGCGGCCGTGCTGGCGCTGGCGGCGGGCTGTGACATGGTGCTGCTGTGCAACCAGTCGCTCGACGGTGGCCGAGCGGTCGATGACCTGCTCGATGGACTCACCGCGGCACTGGAGCGCGGCGAGTGGCAGACCAGCCCCGACAGCGAACAGCGGCGCCTGGCGCTGCTGCCCCAGACGCCGCCAGTTCCATGGGACGACCTGATGCACCACGCGCCCTACCTGCGGGCGCTGGAGCGGCTGGGGAGCTGAGCGCCCGTTCAGCGCATCGACTGCCGGGTGGCCAGCTTCGCCGACTGCGCGATCCAGTTCTCGCGGTAGACCCGCGAACCAAAGTTGGGCAGGTGGTTGGCGACCCACGCCAGTTCCGCCGGCGACCAGCTCGCGATCTGCCAGAAGTAGCGCACGCCATGCGCGTGCAGCCAGCGTTCATTGACCGGGCCGATGCCGTCGATGATCTTCAGGTCGTCGGGGCGCTGGTGGTCGATCTCGACGGGTGCAGGCTGCTGTCCGGCCCCAGCCGCCAGCACCAGCCGCTCCAGTTCGGCGCTGGTGATGGTCGCCGCCGCCGACACCGCCGGCCGCACGACCACGGGCACCTCCGGCGCGGGCGGCGGCACCAGCGCGGCCAGTTCGGCGATGCGGGCCTGTGCGGCTTGCTGCTGGTCGCGCTCGGTCTGCAGACGGGCGCCCAAGGTGGCGAGCTGCTCGTCGTTTTCGGCCAGCGTCAGGCGCAGGCCGCGCAATTCGGCCTCCAGCTCCTGGGTCCGCGTCTGGCTGAGGGCCAGCTCCTGCTGGATCGCCTGCTCGCGCAACTGGGCAGCCGATTGGCCAGCGGCCTGTGCATCCCGCAGTGCCTGGGCCTGCAGTTCCGCGGCCTGCCACGCGGTTTCCTGATCAGCGAGTGCCGCCTGCCGCTCCCGGGACAGCGTCACCTCGAACTCCGCAGCCGATGCACGGGCAGTATCGCGCTCGGCCTGGGTGCTGATCAGGCAGTCATAGGCTTCCTTGGCCACCTCGGTCTGCTGGGCCTGCGCGCTGCGGTGTGCCGCTTCCAGCGCCGCATGGCGGACCTGCAGCGCAGTCAATTCGTCTGTCAGCTGGACTGCGCGGCTGGTCTCGGTGTTGAGGAGCGTGATGCGGGATTCGTAGGTGGTCTGCAGCGCACCGAGGCGCCCCTGCAGCGACTCGACTTCCGCACTCAGCCCCTGGCGGGCGGTGTGGTGTTCGGCATCCAGCGCGGCCAGCCGGGTCTGCAGTGCTGTGCGGTCTGCGCCGGCGGTTTCCAGCGCCAGCGCATGTTCACCGCGCAGACCCACCAGGACGGCGTCTGAACGTGTGCGGTCGTCGCTGTGCTGGGCCTGCAGCGCGTCCAGTTGCGCGGCATGGCGGCGTTGCTGGCAGATCCGGTTCAACAGCAGCCCGAGGGCAAGGCCGGCCAGGCAGGCCAGCAAGAGGTACAGCCACAACTGGCTCAACAGGTACATGGTGCGTCTCTCCGCAGTGTTTGTGGGTATGAAGGCAGGACTCAGGGGGCCTTGGGTGCCAGGTGGAACTCGATGCGGCGGTTGCGCTCGTGGGCCTCGGGCGTGCTGCCGGCATCGAGCAGGCGCTCTTCGCCGAAGCCCTGCGCCTGCAGGCGGTTCGCCGCCATGCCACGCTTGGCGAGGGCGTCCACCACGGCCTGCGCCCGGCGCTGCGACAGGCGCATGTTCGCGGCCGCATCGCCTTGGGCATCCGTGTGCCCTTCGACACGCATGCGGGCCTGGGGACAGCGTCTGGACAAGCCGTGCAGCTGGTCCAGCAAGGGCACGCTGCTCGGATCCAGCTCCGCAGAAGCCAGCTTGAACCGGATCTGCTGCGACGCCAGCACCCGCGCCATCGCGACCTGGCAGTCCTCGGCCGTCAGCGCGCCGGAGGCGGCCGTCTGGGGCACCTTGGGCGCATCGGGCAGTGCAAGGGCCGGGGACGATTGCCCGTCTTCCAGCCGCGCGAACACGCCGGGCACGCCCATCATCGGCAGCAAGGTGGCGTTCGCCGCAGCGTAGGCCGCCGCACGCTGCGCCACCGACGGCGCCTCGCCGACGATGCGGCCGACCTCGTTGTCGATCTTCAAGCGCGCCCAGGGGAACCCAGCCGCGCTCAGCACCTCAGCGGCATCCGCTTCCGTGCGCTGGCGCACCGCGTCCGCCTTGCCATCGCCACGCCCGATCAGCAGCCACGCCAGCAGGGCCAGACCCACCAAGCCCAGCACGGTGCAGACCGGGCAACTCCACCATCGCCTCGACATTGCGTCTCCTCTTCGCCGTTCTAATGCCGAGTAATGTATCGGGACTTGTGACTTCTTTAACATCCTTTAGGTGAGGATCGGGGTAACCCATGAGCCCAGGAATCAGGTGGAACACAGGGCGGCAGGCAAGACCCCGCGCAGTGCGTTGCACACCGCCAGCGCCTCGGCCCGCGCCAGATCCGCCGGCCAGAGCAAGCGTTCGGACACGGCCCAGCCAGCGTCGGCCATCAGTGCAGACCGCATGACCCCGGGCAGCACCCCAGCCGACAACGGCGGGGTGGTCCAGCACCCGTCCAGCCGGACCAGCAGCGTGCTGCGTCCCCCTTCGGTCAGGGCGCCTGCGGCGTTGACGAACAGCCGGTCGAAGGCGCCCACGGACTCGGCTTTCCGCACGGCAGCGTCGTAGGTGGTGCGCAAGGAGGTCTTGTGGCCCAGCAACGCCGATTCCTGCAGGGGCACGCGGCCCGTCGGCCCGAGCAGGTGCACCGGGCCGTCCGGCAAGGGTGTCAGCGCCCCACTGCGGCAGGCCAGTCGGCCGTCATGGGACAGATCGACCCGCAGACGCACCACCTGTGCAGGGTCCGCCGAGAGGGACTGCAGCACCTCGTCCACCGCCGCCCGCACCGCGGCGGCCGACGCAGTGAACCCCAGCGCGGCCGCACTGGCGAGCAACCGCGCCAGATGGGCCTCGAAGCGACACACCTGCCGGCCCTCGACCCGCAGCGTCTCGAACAGGGTGAAGCCGGGATCGGTGCGGGTCAGGAAGCGCACCTTGTCGCGGCACTCCGCCGCCTCCGACAGCGCGTCCGAATCCAGCACGATGCCGCCGCCCACGCCCAGCGTCACCGCGCGCGCGCCGTCGTGCGGATCGGCAGCGCCGACCTCCAGCGTCCGGATCGCCACAGACAGGCAGAAGTCGCCCAATACCCGGCCGGCTGCGCGGTCGGCGGCGCCCGGTGCATCGATCCAGCCGATCGCGCCGGTGTAGAGGCCGCGGGGCGAGGATTCGAGCTGGCCGATGACCGACATCGTCTGGCGCTTGGGCGCGCCGGTGATCGAGCCACAGGGGAACATCGCGCGCAACACATCGGGCAGGTCGGTGGCGGGCGGCAGGTCGGCCTCGATGGTCGAGGTCATCTGGAACACCGTGCGGTAAGGCTCGATGGCGAACAGCGCCGGCACACGCACGCTGCCCACCGTCGCCAGCCGGCCCAAGTCATTGCGCAGCAGGTCCACGATCATCAGGTTCTCGGCGCGGTTCTTCGCGTCGCCGGCCAGCCAGTCGGCGCTGGCCTGGTCGGCGGCCGGGTCCGGGTGGCGCGGGGAGGTGCCCTTCATGGGGCGGGTGACGAGGTGCCCGGCCGCGTGCCGCACAAACAGCTCCGGGGAACAGGACAGCACCCAGTGGTCCTGCGGCAAGGCGATCAGGGCGCCGAAAGGCACTGGCTGTGCCGCCCGCAGCCGCCGGTAAAGCGCCAGTGCCGTGCCGACGCTGCGGCCACGCAGGCGCTGCGTGTGGTTGACCTGGTAGGTCTCGCCAGCGCGGATGCGGGCGTGGATCTCGGCGATGGCGGCGGTGTACGTCGCCTCGTCGTCGTCCGGCGTCAGGCCGACCACGCCGGCGGGGCCGGGCGCCGCCGTGCCGTCCTGCTGCGCCAGCCACGCCCCGACCGCAGGCCCCGCGAGCCGCTCGCACCGTGCAAACCGCAGCAGCCGCAAGGCCCCCGGCGCCGCCACCAGGCCCGCCAGCCGCACCCCCCATTCGTAGTCGGCCAGCAGCACCAGGTGCTCGCCCAGCGCCAGACCCGCCGCCGCCGCGGACCAGACCGCCACCAGATCCGCCGGGTCCGTGCAGCGGTGTTCACCGAGCCACCCGGTGAACAGCCGACTCGCGGCCACATCGGCTGGGGCACTGGCGTCGTCCAGCAGGGCAAACACGGGGTGAGCGATCGGTGAGGACATGGACAAGCAGGCAAGCAGGCGGACAAAAAAACGCCGCCGGGCGCAGGGCCGGGCGGCGTCGGGTCGAAGCGATCGAGGTGCGGTCGATCAGGCCTCGGCAGACTCCGAGTTGGTGGTCTCGAACGGCAGTTGCAGGCTGGCCAGATCGCGACGCGTCTCGACCAGAACCAGCGGACCTTCATCGACCACGACTACCGGACGCGGCGCGCGCGGCTGGCGCACCGAGGCCGGCGTGCTGGCAATGGCGTCCTGCACGGCGCGGACCTTGTCGGTGTCGCTGTTGACCCACTCCAGTCCAGCGTCGCGGGCGACCGTAGCCAACTCGTCAAGCTGCAGAACATAGGCAGGCGCAGCCACCACCGGCGCGGCAACCACCACCGCAGCGGGGGCTTCGGCGACCGGTTCGACAGCGACCGGCGCCGCCACTTCCGCCACCGTTGCCACGGCCGGCGCAGCCTCGGCCACCGGAGCGTCCGGGGTCACATCGACCACCGGCGCAGCCGCGACAACCGGCTCGACCGCTTCAGCGACCACCACCGATTCCGTGACCACAGCAGGTTCCGCCACAACCGCTTCAGCGACCACGGCAGCCGCCACAGCGGCGAGCGGCACGACATCAGCCGGAGCCATTGCAGACTCCGCCGGCGCCTCCTCGCGGTTGCGGCCACCGCGGCCACGGCGACGGCGACGGCCGTCTTCGCCCATTTCGTCGGTGCGCGGCTCGGTGCCAGCGGCAGCGGCAGCGACAACAGCAGCGTCTGCAGCCGGCTCGGCAGCGGGCGAAGTCTCGGCGGTCACGGCAGCGGCATCACCACCGTCGGCCTCGGCACCGTTCTCACCGGGACGTGCTTCTTCGCGGTCACGGCGACCACGGCCACCACGGCGACGGCGGCGACCTTCGCGCTCGGCCTGGGCCGCAGCGCTTTCACCTTCCGGTGCCGGGGACGCGGTGTCCTCGAAACCGGGTTGCACGTCCTCGACGGCCAGCGCGGCCACTTCGGGCGCCGGGCGGCGCTCGCGCGGCGGACGACCACCGCTGCTCGGCATGTCCGCAACGGCGACGACACCAGCCTCGGCCGGGCGGCGATCCTGCGAACGGTCGCCGCGTCCACCACGGCCACCTTCAGGGCGGGCCTCGGCGGGAGCGCGTTCTGCCATACGTTCACCGTTGCGCTCAGCCGCTTCGGGCTTGTTGCGCTCACCACCACGCTCGCCGCCACGTTCGCCACGGCGACCATCACGGCGATTGCCGTCACGCCCACCATCGCGACCACCACGGCGCTCGCCACGGCCTTCCGCCTTGTCAGCGGGCTTGTCGGTCTTGCCTTCCACCGGGGATTCGAGCACCGGAGTGACAGGCGAAGCCACGGGGGCGACCGGCGCTGAGGCGGGTGCGGCACCGAACAGGCGCTTCATCCAGCCAAAGAAACCGGTGCCAGCGGCCACGTCTTCTGGTGCCGGCGCCACCGGGGCGGCAGCCACCACGGGCGCTGGCACGGCAGCGACCGGAGCGGGTTCGGCCTTCGGTGTAGCGACCGGTGCGGGCTGGTCTGGCAGCACGCCACGGATCATCGGCGCCTGCTTGGGCTTGACGTTCTTCTCGCGGCGCGTGATGCCGACGTCCTCTTCCGGCTCTTCCACCATCGAGTAGCTCGATTGCAGGTTCTCCAGACGCGGATCGTCGTGGCGCAGGCGCTCCAGCTTGTAGTTCGGCGTGTCGAGGTGCTTGTTCGGCACCAGCATCACCGTCACGCGCTGCTTCATCTCGATCTTGGTGATCTCGGGGCGCTTCTCGTTGAGCAGGAAGCTGGCCACCTCGACCGGCACCTGGACGTGGACCGCCGCCGTGCCTTCCTTCATCGACTCTTCCTGGATGATGCGCAGCGTCTGCAGCGCGGAAGATTCGGTGTCGCGGATGTGGCCGGTGCCGTTGCAGCGCGGGCAGGTGATGTGGCTGCCTTCGCTCAGCGCCGGGCGCAGGCGCTGGCGGCTCATCTCCAGCAGGCCGAACTTGCTGATCGTCGAGAACTGCACGCGGGCGCGGTCGTAGCGCAGCGCATCGCGCAGGCGGGTCTCGACCTCGCGGCGGTTCTTCGACTCTTCCATGTCGATGAAGTCCACCACCAGCAGACCACCCAGGTCACGCAGACGCGCCTGGCGGGCGATCTCGTCAGCGGCTTCCAGGTTGGTGCGGGTCGCGGTTTCCTCGATGTCGCCGCCGCGCGTGGCGCGCGCCGAGTTCACGTCGACCGAGACCAGCGCCTCGGTGTGGTCGATGACGATGGCGCCGCCGCTGGGCAGGTTGACGGTGCGGCTGAACGCGGTCTCGATCTGGTGCTCGATCTGGAAGCGGCTGAACAGCGGCGCGTCGTCGCGGTAGCGCTTCACGCGGTTGGCCGTTTCCGGCATCACGTGGTTCATGAACTGCGCGGCCTGGTCGAAGATGTCGTCGGTGTCGATCAGGATCTCGCCGATGTCCGCCGTGAAGTAGTCGCGGATGGCGCGGATGACGAGGCTGCTCTCCTGGTAGATC
>NZ_JANPAB010000018.1:0-28361 GCF_031429695.1 Sphaerotilus sp. | reverse complement strand
CCCTGGGCGTGCTGGCCGAGGCGGGACAAACCCGGATGCCACGGTTTTGACCGGGTCGTTATGATTGACGTTTACGTAAACGTCAATCATCGACCATGCGGAACATCCCTGCCCCCGACTTCCAGCCCGCCGATGCGGACTACGCCGCCCGCGTGCGCGAGTCGTTCGCCCAGCAGGCGGCCATGGCGCTGATCGGCGCCGAGCTGGTCGAGGTGGCCCCCGGCCGCATCGCGATGACGCTGGCGCACAGCGCGCGCGTGACGCAGCAGCACGGCTTCATCCACGCCGGCATCGTCTCCACCGCGCTCGACTCGGCCTGCGGCTACGCGGCGGCCACGCTGATGACCGTCACCGGTCGCGACGACGTGCGGCACTGAAACCCGGTTGTCAGCCCGCTGACCCGGCCGCTACGCAACAATCCGCGCATGAGCACCGAACTGAACGAGCTTTTCGAGAGCAACCGCCGCTGGGCCGCCGAGGCCGAACAACGCGAACCCGGTTTCTTCTCCCGCCTCATCAAGCAGCAGACGCCGCAGTACCTGTGGATCGGCTGTGCGGACAGCCGCGTGCCAGCCAATGAGCTGGTGGACCTGCTGCCGGGCGAGCTGTTCGTCCACCGCAACATCGCCAACGTGGTCGTGCCAAGCGACCTCAACGCGCTGTCGGTGATCCAGTACGCGGTGGACGCGCTGCGGGTGCGGCACATCATCGTGGTGGGCCACTCCAACTGCGGCGGCGTCAAGGCGGCGCTGAACAACCTGCGCGTGGGCCTGGCCGACAACTGGCTGCGCCACATCCAGGACGTGCGCAACACGCACCGCGCCTTCCTCGACCGCGTGCCGGCCGAGCGGCGCGTAGACGCACTGGTCGAGCTGAACGTGCTGGAACAGGCGCGCAACGTCTGCCGCACCACCATCGTCGAGGACGCCTGGCAGCGCGGCCAGGAAGTTGTCATCCACGGCTGGGTCTACGGCCTGCACAACGGCCTGCTCGAAGACCTGCGCATGACGGTGGCGGGCATCGACGACATCGAGCCGGCCCATGCCCGCGCCGTGGAGGCCGTGCAACAGCGCTATCTCGGCAACAGCAACAGCGACAGCGACGCCGACTGAGCGAAGGCCCGGCGATGTTCCCCCAGCAGCTCACCGACACCCGCGCCTTCGACATCGCCAGTGCGCTGATCGAGGGCTTCAACCGCCACTACCGCCTCTTCCGCGAGGCCAGCGCGCAGGCCCAGGACCGCTTCGAGCGCGCCGACTGGCACGGCCAGCAGCGCGCCCAGCGCGAGCGCATCGAGTTCTACGACCTGCGGGTGCAGGAAGCCGCCGAGCGGTTGCAGACCGCGTTCCAGGCCGGCTCGCTCGGCATGGACGTCTGGCAGCAGATCAAGCTGCACTACATCGGCCTGCTCACCAACCACCACCAGCCCGAACTCGCCGAGACCTTCTTCAACTCGGTCACGACCAAGATCCTGCACCGGGACTACTTCCACAACGACTTCATCTTCGTGCGCCCGGCGGCCTCGACCGAGTACATCGAGAACGAGGAGCCGGCTGCCAAGCCCACCTTCCGCGCCTGGTACCCGACCCGCGCGACGCTGCGCGACACGCTGGCCGCCATCGTCCGGGACTTCGGGCTGCAAGGGCGCTGGGAGGACTTCGAGCGCGACCTCGATGACGTGCACACCGCCGCCGAAGCCGCCATTGGCGGAGACCGGCTGCGCACCAACTTCCAGCTCCAGGTGCTGTCCTCGCTGTTCTTCCGCAACAAGGGCGCCTACGTCATCGGCAAGATCGTCAACGGCCACGCCGAGACGCCGTTCGCGCTGCCGATCCTGCACGCCGCGGACGGCGCGTTCTACATCGACGCCGCGCTCTTCGGCGAGGACGATTTGCAGCGGCTGTTCAGCTTCGTGCGGGCGTACTTCCTGGTCGAGATGGAGATCCCTTCCGCCTACGTGCAGTTCCTGCGCTCGCTGATGCCGCGCAAGCCGCGCAGCGAGATCTACAACGCGCTCGGCCTGCAGAAGCAGGGCAAGACGCTGTTCTTCCGCGACTTCCAGTTCCACCTGCGCCACTCGACCGACGCCTTCCGCATCGCGCCCGGCATCAAGGGCATGGTGATGCTGGTGTTCGACCTGCCGAGCTACCCCTTTGTCTTCAAGCTCATCAAGGACTTCTACCCGCCGCAGAAGGACACCAGCCGCGCGCTGATCAAGAGCAAGTACCTGCTGGTCAAGCAGCACGACCGCGTCGGGCGCATGGCCGACACGCTCGAATTCAGCAACGTGGCCTTTCCGCGGGCGCGTTTCACCGACGCGCTGATCGCCGAGATCGAGAAGTTCGCGCCCAGCCTGCTGGAGATCTCCGACCGCGACGGCGACGGGCACGAGGAGGTCATCCTCAAGCACGTCTACATCGAGCGCCGGATGGTCCCGCTGAACATCTACCTGCAGGACGCCACGCCCGCGCAGCTCGAACACGCCGTCATCGAGTACGGCAACGCGATCAAGGACCTGGTCGCCGCCAACATCTTCCCCGGCGACATGCTGTGGAAGAACTTCGGCGTGATGCGGCACAACAAGGTCGTGTTCTACGACTACGACGAGATCGAGTACGTCACCGACTGCCACTTCCGCCGCGTGCCCGAGCCACGCAACGAGGAAGAGGAAATGAGCGGCGAGGTCTGGTACACCGTGCGCCCCGGGGATGTGTTCCCCGAGACCTTCGGGCCGTTCCTGCTGGGCAATCCGGCGGTGCGCCGCGTGTTCCTGCAGCACCACGGCGACCTGCTCGACGCCGCGTTCTGGCAAGGCCACCAGCAGCGCATCCGCGCCGGCCATGTCCACGATGTCTTCCCCTACGAGCAGGACAAGCGTTTTTCCCAGCGCCGATCCCTGACACCGAACACACCAGGAACAACAGGAGCACTCCCATGACCGATCCCATCGTCATCGTCTCGGCCGCACGCACGCCCATCGGCGGCCTGCTCGGCGACTTCACATCGCTCGCCGCCTGGGAACTGGGCGGTGTGGCCATCCGCGCCGCCGTCGAGCGCGCAGGCATCCCCGGCGACGCGGTGAACGAGGTGCTCATGGGCAACTGCCTGATGGCCGGACAAGGGCAGGCGCCGGCACGTCAGGCAGTGCTCGCGGCGGGGCTGCCGCAGTCGGCCGGGGCGGTGACGCTGTCGAAGATGTGCGGCTCGGGCATGCGGGCGATGATGTTCGGCCACGACATGCTCCAGGCCGAGAGCGCCGACGTGGTGGTCGCCGGCGGCATGGAGAGCATGACCAACGCGCCGCACCTGATGTTCGCGCGCAAGGGCGTGAAGTACGGCGCCACCCAACTGCTCGACCACATGGCGATCGACGGGCTGGAAGACGCCTACGAGCGCGGCAAGGCCATGGGCGTGTTCGCCGAACAATGCGTCGAGCAATACGGCTTCACCCGCGAGGCGCAGGACACCTTCGCCATCGCCTCGACCACCCGCGCCAAGGCCGCCAACGAGAACGGCAGCTTCGACTGGGAAATGGCCCCCGTGACCGTCAAGGGCCGCGGCGGCGACACCGTGATCCGGTACGACGAACAGCCGTTCAAGGCCAAGCTCGACAAGATCGCCAGCCTGAAGCCCGCGTTCAAGAAGGACGGCACCATCACCGCCGCCAACGCCAGCAGCATCTCGGACGGTGCCTCGGCGCTGGTGCTGATGCGCGCCTCCACCGCGGCGGCGCGTGGCCTGACGCCGGTGGCACGCATCGCCAGCCACGCCGTGCATGCGCAGGCACCCGCGTGGTTCTCCACCGCCCCGGCGGGCGCGATCGAGAAGGCGCTGAAGAAGGCGGGCTGGCAGGCCGGCGAGGTCGATCTGTGGGAGGTCAACGAAGCCTTCGCTGCGGTGACGATGGCGGCGATGGCGGACTTCAAGCTGCCGCACGAGATCGTCAACGTGCATGGCGGCGCCTGTGCGCTGGGGCACCCGATCGGAGCGTCCGGCGCGCGGATCGTCGTCACGCTGCTGGGGGCGCTGAGGCAGCGCGGGTTGAAGAAGGGCGTGGCGGCACTGTGCATCGGCGGGGGCGAGGCAACGGCGCTGGCGGTGGAGATGCTGTGACGGTGGACCTCGGCCTGCACGACCTGCCCCTCTTCGCGCTGACGGTGCTGGTGCTCAACGCCACGCCGGGCGTGGACATGGTGTTTGTCGTCACGCGCACGCTGCAGCGCGGCGTGCGGGGCGGGCTGGCAGCGGCGCTGGGGGTGTCGGCGGGCTGTGTCGTCCACACGCTGCTGGCGGCGTTCGGGCTGGCGGCGCTGCTGGCGGTGTCGGCGGCGGCGTTTGCGGCGGTGAAGTGGGCGGGGGCGGCATACCTGGCGTGGATGGCGATCGGGATGCTGCGCAGCGCGTGGCGCCCTGCCCCCGCCTCGGCGGACACTGAGCCGGCCGCACAGGCATCCGCTCCGCTGTGGCCCGTCTTCCGCCAGGGGCTGATCACCAACGTGCTCAACCCGAAGGTGGCGCTGTTTTTCCTCGCCTTCCTGCCGCAGTTCATCGATGCCGATGCGCCGCACAAGACGCTGGCCTTCCTCGCGCTCGGCGGCTGGCTGGTGCTGCAGGGGACGGTGTTCCTCGTGGCGCTGGTGGGGCTGTCGGCGCGGCTGCAGCGACTCGGCTCGCCACGGATGGCGCGCTGGCTGAACGGGCTGGGCGGCGGGCTGTTCCTGCTGCTGGCCGCACGATTGACTCGACTGAATCCGGAAACGACATGACGACCTCGACCCCCGCTCCCTCCTCCGTGCTCGTGGTCGGTGCCTCGCGAGGCATCGGGCTGGAGCTGGTCCGCCAGTACCGCGCCGAGGGCTTGCGCGTCACGGCCACCGCCCGCGATGACATCGGTTTGCACGCGCTCACATCGCTCGGAGCCCAGGCATTGCGTGTGGATGTGGCCCGGATGGCGAGTGTTGCCGGGCTGGCGTGGCAGATCGACGGCGAGGCGTTTGACCTCGTGGTGGTCAACGCCGGTGTCTACGGCCCGCGCCTGCGCACGCTCGACACGCCGACCGACGCCGACTTCGACCAGGTGATGCACACCAACGTGCTCGGCCCGATGCGCGTGGTGCCGCAACTGCTGGACGCGCTGGCGCCGGGGGCGCGGGTCGTGTTCCTGTCCTCGGTGATGGCCAGCCTCGGCGAGCGCACCCAGACGAGCGGCTGGCTCTACGCCGCGTCCAAGGCGGCGCTGAACTCGGTGATGAAGGACGTGTCGCTGGCGCTGGCCGACCGCGCCACCTGCATCGCCGTCCACCCCGGCTGGGTGCGCACGGCGATGGGCGGGCCGCAGGGGCAGCTCTCGGTCGAGGAAAGTGCCGCGTCGCTGCGCAGCACCTTCGCCCGGCTCGGCCCCGCCGACAACGGCCGCTTCCTGAACCACAACGGCACGCCGCTGCCCTGGTAAGTCCGCCTCCCACCACAAGACCCCGAAAGCCCCGCCCCATGCTGCTCAGCGACGACCACCGCGCCATCCAGGACGCCATCCGCTCCTACGTGCAAGACCAGATCGCCCCGCACGCGGCGCGCTGGGACAAGGAGCACCACTTCCCCGCGGCGGAGCTGAAGGGGCTGGCGGCGCTGGGCTGCTACGGCGTGGCCGTACCGACCGAGTACGACGGCGCGGGACTCGATTACCTGGCGCTGGCGCTGATCCTCGAAGAAGTTGCGGCGGGCGACGGCGGCACCTCGACGGTGATCAGCGTCAACAACTGCCCCGTCTGCTCGATCCTGATGGGCTTCGCCAACGAGGACCAGAAGCAACGGTTCCTCAAGCCGCTGGCGCGTGGCGAGATGCTCGGCGCGTTCTGCCTGACCGAGCCGCACGTCGGCTCCGAGGCGGGCGGGCTGAAGACGACCGCCGTGCGCGACGGTGACGACTACGTGCTCCACGGCGTCAAGCAGTTCATCACCAGCGGCAAGCACGGCGACGTGGCGATCGTCATGGCCGTGACCGACAAGGCGGCTGGCAAGCGCGGCATCAGCGCTTTCATCGTTCCCACGAACACGCCCGGCTACACGGTGGCGCGGCTCGAAGACAAGATGGGCCAGCACAGCTCGGACACGGCGCAGATCCTGTTCGAGCACTGCCGCATCCCGGCCGCCAACCGCCTCGGCGACGAGGGCCAGGGGCTGAAGATCGCGCTGTCCGGGCTGGAGGGCGGGCGCATCGGCATCGGGGCGCAGAGCCTGGGCATGGCGCGGGCGGCGTTCGAGGCGGCGCTGCGCTACAGCAAGGAGCGCGTGGCCTTCGGCGTGCCGATCTTCGAGCACCAGGCGGTGCAGTTCCGGCTGGCCGAGATGGCGATGCAGATCGAGGCGGCGCGGCAGTTGATCTGGCACGCCGCGTCGATGAAGGATGCGGGCGTGCCCTGCCTGAAGGAAGCGGCGATGGCCAAGCTGTTTGCCAGCGAAATGGCCGAGAAGGTCTGCTCGATGGCGATCCAGACCTTCGGCGGCTATGGCTACGTCAGCGACTTTCCGGTGGAGCGGATCTACCGGGATGTGCGGGTGTGCCAGATCTACGAGGGCACCAGCGATGTGCAGAAGATCCTGATCGGGCGGGCGCTGGCGGCGGGGTGATCACCAGAGCGTGGCCGTTCGAAACTCGGCAAACGCCGGGTCGCGTGTCACCAGCGGCATCGCCTCCAGCTCGCTTTGCGCTGCCAGCATGCGGTCGAAGGGATCGCGGTGCGTGGCCGTCATGCTGCCAGCGCGCAAGGCGTGGGTGTCGAGCAACAGCCTCATGCGGCACGGCCTTCCCAGGCATCCAGCTCGTCCGGCGGCAGTGGCTCGAAGAAGGCATCGCCCAGCTTGCCCGCGAGCCGTCCCGCGCGGCGCTGACCTTGAGGCGCGGCGGGCGGCATCAGGCGTGCATAGGGGCGCCCGTTCTTGGTCAGTACAACCTCCTGACCGGCATGGGCTTGCTCGACCCACCGTGCGAGGTCGTGTTCGGCGTCGTGGAAGCTGATGGTCACGGGCATGGTGTGGTTCTCCGCAGTGGTGATCACGCTTGAGGTGGCGCTGTCGGACGGGTGAATCAGTGTAGTCCGGCGAGGCTTCGTCGTGCCCATGTTCGCCTGCCCAGCGTGCCGCCTTCAAAACGTCCCCACGATGAAGGATGCCCCATCACCCCGCCCGGCCTACGATCCTCGCTGATCCGACCCACGACGGCGTGCCCCCCGGATCGCCCCACCACCGCAGGAGCATCACACCATGACCGCATCCCGCACCACACTGGACGCTGCCTTCAGCCCAGGCAACCAGCAACTCCTCGCCCTCAACGACCTGCGCCGCGCCACCCTGCGCCGCGACATCGAGCTGTTCTACCCCTGGTGGCGCCGCTGCACGGTCAACGTGCTGCTGGTCACCGACGGCAACCTGAACTTCGGCGAAACCGATTTCGGGCTGTCCACGCTGGTCCGCACGCTGCTCGACGAAGCGCCGCTGCGGGTGCGCTTCCGCCTCACGCTGGCGCACCTGCGCTCCTCCGTCACGTCGGCCGACCTGCTCGGCGGTGAAACGCGCATCGCCGCGCGCCTGACCGATTTCCGCTTCGACGAGCCGACCCATTTCAAGAGCGACCAGTTCGACGAGGTCTGGATGTTCGGCATCGAGACCAGCTTCAACCAGACGGCCTACGCCACCCGCCGCGCCAACCCGACCCGCTACCCCGCCGGCAGCCTCGGCACCGACGAACTCAAGGCCCTGAGCGCCCACATGAACCGCGGTGGCGGCGTCTTCGCCACTGGCGACCACGGCAGCCTCGGCCGGGCAATGTGCGGCGGCATCACGCGGGTGCGCAGCATGCGCTGGTGGGAAAGCCATCCCTCCACCGACCCGGCCACCGACGAAGTGAGCATGACCGGTCCGCGCCGCAACGACACCAACCGCCGCGGCCACGACGCCGGCTGGCAGTTCAGCGACCAGAGCGACGACGTGCCGCAGGTGATCGACCTGAAGCTCTACAGCACGCAGATCAACTTCCTGAGCAACGCCCGCTACCCGCACCCGGTGCTGTGCGGGCGCGCCGGGCGCATCGACGTGCTGCCTGACCACCCGCACGAGGGCGAGTGCCGGCAGCCCGCCAGCCTCACCGGCGTCTACGCCCCCGATGGCACGGCCGAATACCCCTTCGCCACCGGCAGCACCACCGTGCGCACCGAGCCGGAGGTCATCGCCTGGGCCAACGTGCCGGCGGGCAACAGCGGCGACTTCAACGGCAACCTCAAGCAGCCCACGGCCGCCCACAGCTTCCCCGTCATCAGCGCCTACGACGGCCACCGCGCCGGAGTCGGCCGGGTGGTCTGCGACGCGACCTGGCACCACTTCATCAACGTCAACCTGATCGGCGTCATCGAGGGCGGCCTGTTCGACGAATTCGACACCCATGTCGGCGAAGACGGCTCCAAGCACAACGGCTTCCTCAGTTCGGTGGCTGGCGGCGCGGTGCTCGACCGCATCCGCAACTACTTCACCAACATCGGTGTCTGGACCGCCCCACCGGCCCGCCACACCTGCTTCCACCGCGGCTTCTGGTGGGATCTGGTGTTCAACGACCGGATCATGGAAGCCGCACTGACCGATCCTCAGGTGCCGCTGGAGCGCATCCCGGTGGACACGCTCTGGAGCATCGGTGTCCATGCCCGCGACGTGTTCGCCCGCCGCGCCAGCCAGTGCCAGACCCGCGAGTGGCTGATCGACTGGCTGCTGCCGCTGATGCCGGAGTTCCGCCCCTGGATCGACCCCTGGGATCCCGCCTTCCTCCCGGAGAAGACCCCGCGCACGCTGCCGATGCTCGACCCGATGCCGCTGGCCGACGTGGCGCTCGGGGCGGCGCTGGTCGCGCTGCGGCAGGCCATGCCCTACCCGCCGGACAAGCTCACCGAGCAGCATGACAAGGCCGCCGGCGAGACCATCGGCAAGGCGGCGCGCATCGGGCTGAAGCTGGCGCTGGACGACTACAACGCGCAGGCCAAGCGCTTCGCCAAGGCGCTGAGGGTGGTCTGAACACCCTTTCCTGTCCCCTCGACCCAAGGAGCCGACATGACACCGCTACAAACCACCCAGGCCATCTACACCGCCTTCGGCCAAGGCGACATCCCCGCCATCCTCAGCCACGTCGCCGAGGACGTGGAATGGGAATACGGCCCCCGCACCACCGACACGCCGTGGATCCAGGGTGGCCGCGGCCACGCGGCGGCCGTGGCGTTTTTCCAGGCGCTCAGCCAGATCGAGATCACCCACTTCGTGCCCAAGACCTTCCTGGCTGGTGACGGTCTGGTCGTGGTCCTGGTCGATGTCGACTTCACCGTGAAAGCCACCGGCTGCCGCGTGCACGAGATCGACGAGGCCCACCTGTGGACCTTCAACCCTGCCGGCCAGGTCGCGAAGTTCCGGCACCGCATCGACAGCTACGCGCAGCACCAGGCGTATCACGGCCTGGACTGCTGACCGAGCACGCGCCCTTGCACACGCCACAGGTGGACATCAGCATGAAAAACCTCCCTTGAGAAAGTCAGGCACGCATACTGCATGAATTGCCCGTTCTCCACCTTCAGGTAGCCCCATGATCCGCATCGAACTGCAAGTCGAGCTGAACTACGACGTCGATGCCAACGGCGCCGACTTCGTTTTCAATATCCATGCCGCGCAGACCGCCTGCCAGAAAGTCACGGCGGAAAACCTGGTGCTGAGCCAGCCGGTCGTGCCGCACATCCACACCGACGCGGCCACCGGCACCCGCTACCTGCGCGTGCGCGCCCTGCCGGGGCCGCTGAAGCTGTCCTACGCCGCGACCCTCGACATCACCCACCACTTCGCCGAGCCGGCCCACCTGGGCGAGGTGCCGGTCTACCGCCTGCCGCCCGAGGTGATCGGCTACATCTACCCGAGCCGCTATTGCCAGTCCGACCGCCTGCTGCGCCTGGCCGCGCACGAATTCGGTGCACTCTGGCAGGGCCACGGGCGTGTGCAGGCGATTGTGGACTGGGTGCGCAGCCGGGTGAGCTTCACGTCCAACGTGTCCAACTCGACCACCTCGGCGCTGGACACGCTGATCGAGCGCGTCGGCGTGTGCCGCGACTTCGCGCACCTGATGATCGCGCTGTGCCGCGCACTGAACATCCCGGCCCGCTTCGCCACCGGCACCGACTTCGGTGCTGACCCGGCGCTCGGCCCGCCGGACTTCCATGCCTACGTGGAGGTCTGGCTGGGCGACCGCTGGTACATCTTCGACCCGTCCGGCACGGCGATCCCGATGGCCTTCGTGCGCTTCGGCACCGGGCGGGATGCCGCGGACGTGGCGTTTGCCACCATCTTCGGCGGCGTGCGCTCGCAGGCGCCGTTCATCATGACGCGGGCCATCGAAGATCCGTCGCAGGGCCTGCGGCGACCGGTGCGCTGCCGCGAGGCGCTGTCCACCGACGCCGGAGCGCCGCAGGTCACCACCTGACCGCATGGCACGCAGCCGTCCGAGGGCGACAGAAAGGGCTGGGTGAAATAGATGGGAGGGTCAGCGCGCATGCGGATCTCCATGGTGTCCGTGGTCGCCGGGGTGATCTGTGGAGCGGTGCAGGCCTGCACCGTGCTGGCGCCGCTGCCCGCCGTTCCAGCCAACGCGCTGCGGGTGACGGACTTCGGCGCCGTGCCCGATGACGACGGCGATGACGACGCGGCCATCACCCGCGCGCTGAAGACGCTGAAGCCCGGCGGCTGGCTGGTGTTCCCACCCGGGCGCTACCGGCAGGCCAACAGCGTGCTGGTCACTGTGCCGGGCGCGACGCTGTGGGGACCGGGCGCCACGCTGCAGGCCACCGATCCGCGCGACCACACCCTCGGCCTGCGCGCCGACGGCGTGCGGCTCTACGGCCTGACGCTCACCGCCACGCCCGACCAGCGCCGCAGCGAACCGGCCCAGGCGCGTGTCAGTGTCTACCGCGACCGCAGCGACAACCGCGATGGCACCACCCCGCAGCGGGGCAATGTGGTGCGCGGCGTGACGATCGACGGCGCTGGTTCGGTGGGCGTGCTGGTCTACGGCGCGGCCGACTTCACCATCGCGCACAACACGGTCCGGCGCACGCTGGCCGACGGCATCCACATCACCGGCGGCAGCCACCACGGCCGCGTGCTCGGCAACCAGGTGCGCGACACCGGCGACGACCTGGTCTCCATCGTTTCCTACGACGACGCGCCGCCAGTGCACGACGTGCTGGTCGCCGACAACGAAGTGTTTGGCGCGCGCTGGGGCCGCGGCCTGAGCGTGGTCGGCGGCGAGCACCTGACCTTGCGCGGCAATCTGGTGAGCAGCGTGGCGCACGGGGCCGGCGTGCTGATCGCGCAGGAAGGCAACTGGCACACCCACGGCGTGCACGATGTGCGCATCGAGGACAACCGACTGCGCGAAATCCAGAGCCCCGCAGCGCGCATCGGCACCACGGCGCCGCCCACCGGCCACGCCGCCATCGAGATCCACACCTACGCCGTGCCGGCGGGCGCCGCGGGCATCGGCGATGTGCGACTGCAGGGCAACACGGTCGAGCACAGCCGCTACGGCGAGCTGCGCCAGCGCGCCGGCCGCCTCGTGCAGACCACGCCCGGTGCGCAGCTCGACTGCGCCCGGTTCAGTGGTCGTTGAGGACGACACCGGCGATCGTCGCCTGCGTGCGCCGCAGCCGGTCCACCAGCAGGTTCATCGTGCGCGCCTCGGTCTTGCCGTGGCGGCCGACCAGCACGGATTGCCGGCAGGTCGCGGCGATCACGCGGGCATCCGCCGTGTGGCGCGCCGGTGGCGTATCCACGATCACGCGGTCGAACTCGCGCTGCAGCTCGCGCAGCAGGATGCCGAACATCGGCTGCTGCAGCAGCTCCAGCGGGTTCGGCGGCGGTGCGCCGACCTGCATGATGAACAGCCCGGGCAGATCGGCTGAACGGTCGAAGGGCTTGGCCGGGCGGCGGCCGTTGAGCAGGTCGCTCAGGCTGGCGCGCTCCTTCAGGCCGAAGACCTTGTGCAGCCCCGGATCGCGCAGGTTGCCGTCCACCAGCACCGTGCGCTCGCCGAGCTGGCTGAAGGTCACGGCCAGGTTCGCCGCGACGTAGGTGCGCCCGTCACCATGGTCCGGGCTGACCACCGCCAGCGGCTGGCGGCCCTGGGCCGCGTCGTTGGCCATGATCTTGCTGCGCAGGTCGCGGAAGGCTTCGGCCTGCGGGCCGTAAGGCTCCACCGCCACCACCAGATCGGCGCCACGCAGGCCGCGGCCGTCGAGCGAGTACGGGTAGTTGAACTGCTGCGACAGTGCCCACAGCACATCGGCCTGTGTCACCAGATCGAGTGCCACTGCCGCCTCGCCGAAGCGCAGCTTCATGCGGCGCTGCACCAGCAGGATGTGCGCAATGTCGCCATCGGACAGCGGTCGCTTCGAGCGGATGATCTCGCCGATCGGACGCAGCACGGCGGGTGGACCCGAGGCCGGCGCGGGACGGGCATCGGCCGCCGGCAACTCGAAGGAAAGGTCGGAACGGGTGGCATCGGCCTGGGGCATGGCAGGAGTGGCCGCAGGAGACGGCACAAAGGCAGGAACAGGAATGGCGACAGGCACAGGCGCCGGGACAACGGCCGGCACCGCAGCGGCAGCCGGCACGACCACCCGCGCGGGTGCCGGAGCGAGCACGGGCGCCTGAACCACCGGCGGCGCGGGCCGCACTGGCCGGGGCACCGGCGCCGGAGCGGGCTGAGGCCTGTCGGAGAGAACCGGCAGGTGATCGGCGTCCTCTTCGGCATGGAAGCGCGCCCAGGCGCGCTCGACCGCTGCCTGGAACCGCTGGCGGAACAGCGCCGGCGCGAACTGCTCGGCGTGCGCGCGGCAGGTTTCCGCCCGGATCGGCACCGGCAGCGCCTCGAAGGCGTCGACCGCCTCGATCACCGCCTCGGGCGTCTGCTCCTGGAAGAACACCCCCGTGCGCTGGCCCGGGTGGCCGCGGCCACGCACCGTCTCCAGCGAGCCCCCGCGCCCGAAGGCGATCACCGGTGTGCCGCAGGCCTGCGCCTCGACCGGGGTGATGCCGAAGTCCTCCTCGGCGGCGAAGACAAACGCCTTGGCGCGCTGCATGTGGTCCACCAGCGCCGCATCACCCAGGAAACCGAGCACCGACACGTTCGGCCCGGCCGCGGCGCGCACCTTGTCCATCTCCGGCCCGTCGCCGATGACGATGAGGCGCTTGTCGGGCATGCGCGAGAACGCCTCGACGATCATCGGCATGCGCTTGTACGGAACCATGCGGGAGGCGGTGAGGTAGAAGTCCTCCTTGTCGGTGCGCAGCGCGAAGCGCTCCACATCGACCGGCGGGTGGATCACCGCCGCGTCACGCCGGTAGACCTTGCGCACCCGGCGGGCGATGAAAGCCGAGTTGGCGAGGAACTGGTCCACCCCGGCCGCGGTGCGGGCATCCCACAGCCGCATGTAGTGCAGCAGCAGCTTGGCCACCGTGCCCTTGACGCCGCTGGCCATGCCCGATTCCTTCAGGTACTGGTGCTGCATGTCCCAGGCGTAGCGGATCGGCGAGTGGATGTAGCAGACGTGGAGCTGGTCCGGCCCGGTCAGCACGCCCTTGGCGACGGCGTGGCTGGACGACAGGACCAGGTCGTAACCGGAGAGGTCGTGCTGCTCCATCGCCAGCGGCATCAGCGGCAGGTAGTGGCGAAAGCGTTTTTCGGCACCGGGCAGGCGCTGCACGAAGGTGGTCTTGGCGACCTTGCCTTGCAGGAAGCCGCGCTCGTGGGGCTTCAGGAAATCGACCACGGCGAACAGGTCGGCGTGTGGGTAGATCTTCAGGATCTCCTCGACGACCTTCTCGCTGCCGGCGTGGTTGACCAGCCATTCGTGGACCAAGGCAACACGGAGGGGGGCTTGCATGGGGGTGTCCTCAGACGAAGTGCAGGTCCATCAGGTCCGCGAACTCGCGGGCTGCACGGTCCCAGGTGAGCTGCGTGGCGCGCTGGTGGCCGCGCACGCGCAGCTCGTCGGTCAGCGCCGCAGAGCCGAGCACGCGGCGCAGCTGCGCGGCCAGCGTGGCGGGGTCGTCAGGGTCGCAGTAGAGGGCGGCGTCGGCGCAGACCTCGGGCAGCGAGGCGCGGTCCGACACGATCACCGGGCAGCCGCAGCACATCGCCTCCAGCGGCGGCAGGCCGAAGCCCTCGTAGAACGACGGGAACACGAAGCACGCCGCGCCCTCGTAGAGCGCCCGGAGCTGCTGGTCGCTGACATAGCCGGTGCGCTGCAGGCGTTCGTGCTGCAACGCACTGTCGGTGAAGATGCGCGTGTTGCCGCCGCCGGCCGCCACGAGCACGACATCCGGGTCATCGATCTGGCTCATCGCATTCAGCACCGCGGCGAAGTTCTTGTTCAGCGACTGGCTGCCCACCGCCAGCACATAGCGCCGCCCGCGCAGGTCCAGCCGCTCGAACACGGTCGGATCGGCCGGCAGGCGCAGGATGTGCTCGCCGCCTTCGGGGATGACTTCGATGCCATGGTGGTGGGCGCCGAAATAGCGCGTCAGCTCGTCGGCGCTGAAGCGCGAGACGGTGGCGATGACACGGCTGCGGCGCATCAGCGAGCCGATCATCACGCGGTACCACTGCCGGAACGCGAAGCTGTAGTTCTGTGGATTGGCGACCGCCGCTGCGTCGTGGATCACCGCGATCTGGCGGCGGTGGCGCAGTGGGGCGGTGTTGCACAGGTTCACCAGCGGCACGTCGCCGGCCTCCTCGGCCAGCGCGGGCAGCGCGAACTGCTCCCAGCGGTGGCCGCCGTGGCGACCGGCGTGGCGCACGACCAGCCCTTTGGGCGCAGGGGTCACCAGCGTCGCGTCAGCGGGCACCACGGCCTGCGCGCCGGACAGCAGACCGGCCTGCGTGCCGGCCTGCAGCAGCTCGATGGCGAAGCGGTCCACGCCAGTGGCCTGGCGGGTGAGGAATCGGGCATTGATCAGCATGGTCGGAATGGTCGGAATGGATCAGCTCGCCGGATGCGCAGGAATCGGTTTCACCGTGGAGGCCAGCAGCAGCGCCACCCCGATGCCCAGCGTCCACGTGAACGCACGCGGCACGCCGAGGTAGGGATAGCGGTAGATCTCCATGAAGGTGATGAAGAAGATCGGGTAGAACAGCACCCCGACCAGCCGCGCCTCGCGGTAGGCCCGGAAGCACAGCCCGCTGACCAGCCCGATGGCCAGCATGTAGGCCAGTCCGCCGTAGAGGCCCATGTCGGACAGCGGTCCGTAGATGCCGGACGGGCTGTTGAACTCCTCGTCCTGGTAGGTCGCGAGGTAGTAGTCCAGCCGCGGCACCGTATAGCCAACCGCGGCCGAGAAGGGCTTGCCCAGGCCGAAGGGCGCGCGGTGCAGCCACTCCAGCGTGAACTCGAAGGTCCAGGTCGGCCAGGGCATGTTGGCCAACAGGCCGGCACCGTTGTTCAGCGAGGTGTAGTAGTAGCTCGCGAAACGGCCGATGGCAAATTCCCAGAAATCCATCTTGCCCTGGTAGGTGTCGGACGACCACGACCGGAAATACTCGCTGGCACCGAAGAACAGGATCACCAGCGGGATCGCCGCGTACGGCCCGACCGCCCGGGTCAGCGCCCAGCCGCCGCCGCTGCGGGTCGCGGTCCAGCGCCCGACGGTCAGTCCGAACGGCACCAGCAACTCGATCAGTGCCAGCCGCTCGGTCCAGACGTAGACCCGGAACAGCGTGAACAGCGCCAGCGCCACGAACATCGCGTGCATGGCCCTGGGCAGCGTGCGGCTGCCCTTGTCGAAGAGCCGGAAGGCATAGATGGAGAAGAACACCGGCGCCGTGTTGGCCAGCGAGGTCAGCCCTGGCGTCAGCTCGATGGTGTTGCGGTCGGGCTTGAACTCGCCGGTCAGGGTCTGGAACAGCAGCACCGGGTTGAACACGAAATCGCGGAACCAGATGACAAAGGCAAAGGTCGCCAGGCCTCCGATGCCCAGCGCGGCGCGGTCCCAGCCGCGCATGTCATGCGGCGTCGGCGGTGCGCCGAACTGCAGTTGCGCCCCGAGCCAGCCGGTCAGCGCGATGGCCAGGATCATCATGGCGCCGAGCTGGAGATAGTGCGCATCGAGTGCCTCCACCCCGCGGATGGTCAGCGCCGGGTGCGGCAGGCCGCCGGCGTAGGAGATCAGCACCATCAGCGGCAGCAGGAACCCGACCGCGATGCCAGCCGGCGAACACCACCAGGGCATGGGCATGGCGGAGAAGGTCTTCATGCCACCATCTCCCCGCGCAGGCGGATCAGCACGCCCGCCGAGAGCAGCATCACCGTCGCCTCGGCGCCGATGATCGCCCAGCCATAGGCGCTGCGCTGGTCGATCAGGAACAGGCAGGCGCAGAACGCCAGCGTCGCGGCGAGCTGGATCAGCGCGTAGCGGCGCTCCTGGCCGAGCGCGATCAGCGACTGCATGCCGAACAGGCTGGCCATGCCCTGGATCGGGATGCTGAACGCCAGCAGCAGGATCAGCAGCACGGCGATCGGCACCTCGGTCTTGAACACATAGGACGAGATCAGCGGTGCCGCCGTCATGCAGACCAGGCTGATCACGGTCCCGATCGCCAGCGTCACCACCATCAGCCGGCTGCCCAGCGCCATCGCCGCCAGCGGCGTGCGCGCGGCCAGCCCGGAGATGCGCACGAAACCGAGCTGCTGCACCGGCAGCATCACCGCCTGCCCCGCCATGCGCACCCGCAGCGCGAGATTGGCCGCTCCGACGGTGGCCGGATCGGCGTGCATGCCGAGCAGCGCGATGCCGCCGTTGGTGAGCATCGCGCCGTTGACATTGCCGAACACGATGGCCGAGGAGCTGCGCAGCAGCTGCCCGATGTAGCGCCGCTCGACCCGCGAGCGCTGCACCAGCCCGCGCTGCGCCAGGAAAAACCAGGTGACACCGCTCGTCAGCAGCGACACCAGCGCATAGACGCCCAGCGCGCTCTCCATCGTCGCCACCCGCGGCACCACCCCCAGCAGCACCGCGATGCCGATCAACCGCACGCCGCTGGTGATCAGCAGCAGCAGGCGCGTCTGCTCCAGCGCCCGCACGTACCAGCCCGCGTCGAAAGCGAAGCCGACCAGGTAGGCGCTGGACGCCAGCATCAGCGGCCACTCGGCGTGCGCGCGCAGCTGCCACAGTGCCCCGCCCGCCACGCTCACCACGCCCGCGCACAGCAGCAGCTTGGCCGCCGTGATGTTCCACAGGATGCGGTGAACGCCGGCTGGATCACCCTGGTGGCGCGCCACCTCGCGGATGCCGTACCAGTCGAAGCCGAACTCGATGACCATGCCGAGAAAGGCCGCCAGCGCGGCATAGAACGAGACGATGCCGTAGTCGTGGATGCCGAGCGTGCGCCCGCAGACCACCGCGAAGACGAGCGGAAATGCGAACGTGGCGACGTGGGTCATCGCCAGCTCGACCAGCTTGCGCACGGTGGAGACGCGGTCAGTGGACATTCATGACCACGCCGACCAGATCGACCCGCTGCGCCCGCAGTTCGGCCACCAGCGTGCGCAGGTGCGCCGCGGCGCTGTGGTCGCGTCGACCGACGACCAGCGCCTGCGCGCAGGCGCTGGCGATCACACGGGCATCGGCGGTGCCGTGCGCCGCGGGGGTGTCCACGATGACGCGGTCGAACTTGCGCGTCAGCTCGCGCAGCAGCGTGCGAAAGGTTTCGCGCTGGACCAGTTCCTGCGGGTTCGGCGGCGGCGCCCCCACCTGCAGCACATGCAGGTTCGGCAGCGCATCCACGCGGTCCAGCTCGCCCGCCACCTGCCGGTCGGCCAGGATCGCAGTCAGACCGGGCCGCGCAGGGAGGTCGAACAGCGTGTGCAGCCGCGGCGCACGCAGGTTGGCGTCCACCAGCACCGTGCGCTGGCCCATCTGGCTGAACACCACCGCCAGATTGGCGGCGATGTGGGTACGGCCATCGCCCGGCATGGGACTGACGACGGCCAGCGCCACCGGCTCCGCGCCACCAGGGCGCAGCATGATCTGGGCGCGCAGGTCGCGGAACGCCTCCGCCTTGTCGCCGTGCGGATCGACGGCAGCGGCCAGCTCCGCAAGGTGCGGCGCGGCCTGTGCCGTCGTGCAGGCGTAGCTGAACTGCCGCGCCAGCGCCTGCGCCACATCGCCCGGCTTCACCAGACGCAGCGCCACGGCAGCGTCCCCGAAGCGCAGCCCGCGCTCGGTCTGCAAGGTCACGATGCGCGCCACCTCGGCGTCACCAAGCTGGCACTGGCGCCGCAGGATGTCGCCCAGGCTCAGTGCGTGCTGTGGCTCCACGGTGAAACGAGCCTCGTCGATCGGGGAGACCCGGCTGAGTTCGAAGTCGCGTTTCATGTCCATGTTCACGCCGGCAGGCGGCCCGTCGAAGCACCCGGCTTGGGTGCGGCGCGGCCGAGCTTCGGCAGGGACAGCCCGGCGCCTTGCCCGGTCGCGCCACGGCGCGATGGAATCTCGACCAGCAGCGGCAGGTCGAGCAGCTCGGGCACATCGTCGGCGCAACGCAGACGCCGGTTGCGCTGCTCCTGCACCAGCACGACCACCAGCGCCAGCGCCGAGCCCAGCAGCGCCGCCACACCCAGGTTCACGTCCATCTGCGGCGACGAGGCCAGCGCTGGCGGCGAGGCGGTCTTCAGCACCGCGACGTTGCTCATGCGGGCCTGGCTTTCGGTGGCGCTCTGCGTGCTGCGGCCGGTCACGGTGTCGAAGGCGGTCTGCGCGTTCTGTACATCCTTCTGCAGCACGCGGGCCTCGTCGCGGCGCGTGGTGAGTTCGAGCACCTTGGTGCGCTGGGCCTCCAGCGAGGTGCGGACCTGCGCCGTGCGCTGCTGGTTCACGGTGTCGCTGATGCCCAGGCTCGCGGCCACGCGGCGCGACTCCGAGGCGAGCTGGCTGCGCAGCTGCGCAACCGCAGCGCGCTGCTCGACGATCGACGGATGGCGGTCGCCCAGGCGGGCGCTCATTTCGTTCAGGCGCGTTTCCTGGCGCAGCACCTCGGCCGAAAGACCGCTGACGACCGGGTTGTTGATGACCTCGGGAGATTTTTCCGGATTGGCGCGGGCCTGCGACTGCCGGCTGCCGGACTCGCCGGTCTGCGCCTGCAGCGACACCAGCTGCGACGACAGCTCGTTGAGCCGCGCAGTCTCGACGTCGAGACGCTCCTCCGCCCCGCCGATGGTCAGCAGCCCGTGCTGGCGCTGGAAGTCCGACAGCCTGGCTTGCGCCGCGTCCAGCGACGTGCGCAACTGGGTGGCACGTTCGTCGAAGAAGGTGCTGCTGCTGCGCGCCGGCTCCACGCGCAGCGCCAGGCTGGTGTCCACATAGGCCTGCACGTAGGCGTTGGCGATCTGTGCGGCGACCTGGCGGTCCTCGGCGGTGTAGCCGATCGAGATGACGCCGGACTCCTTGGTCGGCCGCACATCGAGCTTCTTCTTCATCCGCGCGGCCTGCCACTCCTCGAAGTCGCCGACGCCGCCGGTCTTGCTGCGCCAGAGCTGGTGGGTGGCGTCGTTCGGATCGCGCGTCATGCCGGTGGCCGCCATGACCGCACGGGCCACGCGCTCGCTCTGGAGCAGATCGACCTGGGTGGACATGTAGGCCGCCGCCTGGCCGGACTGCTGCTGCGCCGACACCGCCAGCGGATCGGCTGACTTGATGTCCAGCAGCACCATCGACGTGGCGGTGTACTGCTTGGGCAGCAGCGCACTGACCAGCGCAGTCACCCCCATCACGGTGGCGAGCACCAGAAGGGCGGTGATCCAGCGCGCCTTCAGCGTCAACAGGAATCGAGCAAGTGACATGGATGGATGTATTTACAGGTTGTAACTTTACGGAATCCGGATTTCCGGCGCGTTGCGTGAATTTGGGACTTCTTTACCCCAACGGGCCACCCTTCAGCCACGGGAGAACACCCATGAACCCCCTACCAATGCAAGGGATCCAAGTACCCGAAGCAAAAAAACTGGCCCGGTATTGGCAAATTTTTCAATGCCTTCTCGTTTATCGTTCCAAATGAGGCAGTAATGAAGCCAATTGCACGAAGAAACACGCAATTCGATGGCACTTCATCTTGGCGCGCGACAACACGGGAATAATGCATGAAAGAGTCGCTGCCCGTACCATGAGCGTAACCATTGGGAAGATTTTGTATGGAAAAGAAACACGAACTGCCGTCGGAAACCCCTTCCCTTAACGCATTCGTGGCGGGTGCCCGACGCTTTCGCCAAGAGCGCCAGCCCAAGCACTCCCGCGTGATGGAGCGGCTGCACCTGCGGCTGGACCAGGCGATGGCGGCGCTGCTGCTGCTGGTGTTCAGCCCGGTGTTCCTGATCGTGGCGCTGCTGATCTGGCGCAAGGACGGCGCGCCGATCCTGTTCGGCCACTACCGCATCGGCCAGCATGGCAAGCTCTTCCGCTGCCTGAAATTCCGCAGCATGTACCTCGATTCCGACGCCATGCTGCGCGATCTGCTGGCAAAAAATGCCAATGCACGCGCCGAGTGGGTACGCGACCACAAGCTGCTCAAGGACCCGCGCATCACGCCGATCGGCAACTTCCTGCGCCGCACCAGCCTGGACGAGCTGCCGCAGCTCTTCAACGTGCTGCGCGGCGAGATGAGCCTGGTCGGCCCGCGGCCGATCACGCTGGCGGAGCTGCCGCGCTACGGCCAGGTGCGCTGGCACTACCTGAGCGTGCGCCCCGGCATGACCGGGCTGTGGCAGGTCAGCGGCCGCAATGACACGACCTACGAAGAACGGGTTGAACTTGACCGCGTTTTTGTCGAAAAGCACAGCATGCGCATGCGCCTGAGCATCCTGGTCCACACCTTGCGTGTGGTGTTGCTGGGCAGCGGCGCACGCTGAACCGTGCAACCCCGAAAGTGATTCCGCCGATGACCAGCCGAGTTCTCCACCTCGTCAGCCGCCTGCAGCCCGGTGGCCGGGGACAGACGCTGTGGCCGACCATGCTGGCGCTGGCCGATGCCGGCATGCCACAGAGCCTCGTGCTGATGGACGCCCGGGACACGCCCCAGGCGCGGCTGATGCTGCCGGCTGGCGTGCGGCTGGGCGAGGACGGGTCGGGCCGGGCCGGGCTGCCCGCCATCCGCCGCGCAGCCAACGCCTTGCGCAGCGAACTGACCGGCGATGTCGCCCTGGCGGTGCATCTGCATGGCCTGCCCGCCGGACTGCTGGGTCGGCACGTGCTGCGCGGCTCGTCGGTGCAGGCGCCGATGTTCTTCCACATCGACCACGAAACCCTGGTCGCACGCCTCGTGCGCGGGCTCGACCGCTCGGCCTTCCTGGTGCAGCGCGACCGGGTCGAGGCCCTGGATGCGACCGGTCGCGGACTGCCGGCGGGCCTGTCGGCACCGGTCGATGCGGCTTACTTCAACGCCGACCGCGCCGAGGCCGAGACCCCGCTGATCGTCACCACCGGCCAGCCCGGTGACCTCGTGTATGCACAGGCGTTCGTGCAGCTCGCGGTGATGCTGACGGGCCTGCGGCCGGCGCTGACCTTCGGCTGGATCGGCGAGGCGACCCCCGCGGTGCAGCAGATGCTGCAAGCGGCGCAGATCACGCTGCTGTGCGGAGCAGACGACGCCGACCGCGCCCAGATCCTGCGGCGCGCCTGGGTCTACGTGGCGCCGGATGCGACCGGCAGTGACGCCCGTGGCATGGCCGAGGCGATGGCCGCTGGCGTGCCCTGCCTGGGACGACAGGTGCCGGCCTACCGGGCGCTGATCGTGCATGCGCTGTCGGGCTATCTCTGCAACCGCAACAACGACCTGATCGCCGCCATCGCCCGGCTGGTGGAAGCCACCCCGCTGCGCCAGACCATGGGCAGCGCCGCCCGCACCCGCGCCCGCCACCGGCACGGGCACCACCGGTTCCGGGCGTCGATGCTGCTGGCGCACGGGCTGTCGCCGGTGCCGGTGCTGCGCAGCGATCTGGCGGTGACTGCCTAGCGTTGCGTCACACGGGACGTGACGGTATTTGGACGACGCAGACCCTCGACCCTCACACATCAACTCAACCCATCGACAGAACGACGTTTCCGGTGACTGCCCCGCTTTCGACCGCGCGATGCGCCTCCGCGATCGACGCCAGGGGCAACTTCACCGCAATGTTGTGCTGCAACAGTTCGCGCCGCAGGAAGTCGGTCAGCACCCCGACCGCGCGGCGGCGGTCCACATCGCTCAGGTGGTAGACGATGAAGAACCGCACACCGAAGTTGCGCGCAATCATCGGAAAGAACGGCAAGGTGAACTGCCTTGCGCCGCTGCCGTAGACCACCCACTGACCGTCCGGCCGCACCACCTCCATGTCGATCGCCGCATTCGCCGCGACATCCACTTCGATCACGCGATCGACACCGCGGCCCTGCGTTTCCTCTCCCACACGCTCGACCACGGATTCGGTGCGGTAGTCGATCACCACATCGGCGCCCGCGGCCCGCGCCAACGCCGCCTTCTCCGGTGAACTGACGGTCGTGAGGACCTGCTGCGCGCCCAGCAAATGCGCGAACTGCACGGCGTAGTGGCCGACCGCGCCTGCCCCGCCTGCGACGAGGACACGCTGCCCTTCGACACCACCATCGGTCAGCACCGCGTGCAAGGCTGTCAGCGCAGGAATGCCCAGGCACGCGCCGGCTTCTCCTGGCACGTTGGCGGGCAAAGGAACGGCCTGCTGCTCGGGCAAGCAGATGCACTCTGCCGCGGTACCGAACGGCCGACCCCAGGCCGCGTTCCAGAGCCAGACACGCTCACCACAGCGTGCCGGATCCACCCCTGCACCGACGGCATCGATGACCCCCATGCCGTCGCTGTGCGGAATGACCCGCGGAAACGGCATGGCCGGACCCCGCGCACCCGAACGTGCCTTCACGTCGGAAGGGTTCACGCCGGACCACTCCAGCCGAACGCGCACCTCCCCGGCCGCGGGTTGCGGGTCCGGCACCTCCCCCACGACGAGCACTTGCTCGGCCAGTCCGGTCTGTTCGTAGTAAGCCGCTTTCATCGGATGCTCCGTTCCATTGGTGGGTGAGTGGGTTGGTTGGTGGGTTTTCACGCGGTGAAATCCTGTTCGAGAGGGCTACTGCTTCGCCCCGTCGGGAACACATCATTCACGCCAAGCCCTCTCCGAATATCGGATCGAGGAAAAACAAACCGCGCAGGGACATCGAAGTGGGAACAGCGAGTCCCACCGACCGGCGCGATGGAGACAGCATGATGATCGACTTGAGTGGAAAAGTTGCGGCCGTCACCGGAGCCGCAGGCGGCATTGGCGCAGAGGTGGCCCGCACCCTGGCCAAGGCCGGTGCCCGGGTGGTCCTGGGCGACGTGCAGGCCGAGCGGGGCGAGCAAGTCGCCCGGCAGATTCGCGAGGCTGGCGGCCAGGCCCTCTTCGTTGCACACGACACGTCCGACGAAGACCAGTGGATCGCGTTCCTCGACACCGCGCTGGACCGATTCGGTGGCCTGGACATCCTGGTCAACAACGCCGGGATCGAGCAGACCTGTTTCCTGGAACACATCACCGTCGCCGACATCCAGAAGCTGCTCGCCGTGAACGTGACCGGCGTGCTGATCGGCCACAAGCACGCAGTGCGGGCGATGAAGCCGAACGGTCGCGCCGGCAAGGGCGGCAGCATCATCAACCTGTCGTCGGTGGCCGGCCTGATCGGCACGCCCGGTCTGGGCGTGTACTCCGCATCCAAAGGGGCGGTGCGCTTGCTGACCAAGGCCGCCGCGGTCGAATTCGGCCGGCTCGGCTATGGCATTCGGGTGAACTCGATTCACCCGGGCCTCGTGGAAACCGAGATGGGCGAGAAGCTGCTCAACGACTTCGTGGCCCTCGGCATGTTCAAGGACCGCGACGACGCCTACACGCAGATGAAGGCGGCGCATCCGCTGGGCATCACGGGCCTGCCGAGCGACATCGCCAACCTGGCGCTGTTCCTCGCCTCCGACCTGTCGCGCTGGATGTCGGGTGCCGAACTCGTCGCCGACGGCGCGATGACGGTGAGCTGAATCCGCGTCATCCACGCATTGAGATACCGAGACAGTTTGTTCACTCACACACACCAGGAGACAGACATGAATGCCATGGACAAGACAACTGACAAGACCGCCGCAGCCACGTCCGCAGACACCACCGCGGAGACCTTGCCCTCGCGGCGGACCGTGCTCGGCGCTGGTGGCGCCGTCGGCTTGGCGCTGCTGAACCCTACCTCCATCTTCGCCCAGGGGGCCGATGGTGCCAACACGATCCGGGTCGGCTTCATCAGCCCGCGTACCGGTGCGCTGGCCGGCTTCGGCGAGGCCGACGGCTACGTGCTCGAACTGGCGCGCAAGGCGTTGAAGGACGGCCTGACCGCGGGTGGCAAGAAGTACGCGGTCGAGATCCTGGACCGCGACACGCAGTCCGATCCGGCCCGCGCCAGCCAGTTGGCCAAGACACTGATCAACGCCGACAAGGTCAATCTGATTCTCGTCACGTCGGCACCCGAGACCGTCAACCCGGTCGCAGACGCTTGCGAGGGGGCGGGCGTGCCCTGCCTCTCGACCGTGACGCCTTGGGAAGCCTGGTACTTCGGCCGCGGCGCCAAGCCAGGCGAGCCTTCGCCGTTCAAGTGGACCTTCCACTTCTCGTTCGGCGTCGGCGAGTTCGTCAAGGCCTACACCTCGCAGTGGGGCCAGTTGTCCACCAACAGACGAGTGGCGGCGCTCTACCCGAACGACGCCGACGGCAACGCCATCCGCGCCAGCCTCGCGCCCGCGCTGCAGAAGGCCGGTTTCACCATCGTCGATGCCGGCCCCTACGAGACCGGCACCACCGATTTCTCGGCCCAGATCGCAAAGTTCAAGGCCGAGAAGTGCGACATCTTCAACACCTTCCCGATCCCGCCGGACTTCGCCACGTTCTGGCGTCAAGCGGCCCAGCAGGGCCTCGCGAAGACCATCAAGATCGTCCAGGTGGCCAAGACCGGGCTGTTTCCGTCCAACGTCGAGGCCCTGGGACCGCTCGGCTTCAACCTCTCCAGCGCCTGCTACTGGCACAAGACCTTCCCCTACAAGTCGCCCTTGACGGGTGTGAGCAGCCTGCAGTTGGCCGAGGGCTATGAAAAGGCCGCGAACAAGCAGTGGAACCAGCAGCTCGGCGCGTCGATGTCGCTGCTGGACGCCGGCTTCGAAGCCTTGAAGGCCAGCACCAATCCGAAGGACAAGGCCAGCGTGGCCAAGGCCCTCGGCTCCTTGGTGACCACGACCACGGTGGGCAAGATCGACTTCACCAAGGGGCCGGTGCCGGGCGCTTGCGCCACGCCGCTGATCGGCACGCAATGGGTCAAGGCCCCGGCAGGCTCGAAGTACAAGTTCGATTACGTCATCACCGAGAACGCCGGGGATGCCAACGTCCCGGTGGCCGCCAAGCTGCGCCCCTACGCCTGAACCCGCACGGAATCTCGGAACCATGTCGTCAACGGATGCCTTGCTTTCTGCCCGGGGGCTGCGCAAGCAGTACGGCGCACTGGTCGTTCTCGACGGCGTGGATTTCGAGGTTCGGCGCGGCGATGCGATCGGCATCGTCGGGCCGAACGGCGCGGGCAAGACGACCTTGCTCAGTGTCTTGTCCGGCTCGCAGGCCGCCAGTGCCGGCACAGTCCGCTTCAAGGGCCATGACGTGTCCTCGCTGGACGCCGCCAGGCGCTGCAGGATGGGCATCGTGCGCACCCACCAGGTGCCGCAGCCCTTCAGCGGCATGACGGTGTTCGAGAACGTCTTCACCGCGGCCACGCACGGGGGGGGATTCCGCCAGTCCGAAGCCTACGCGCGGTGCATCGAGGCAATCGAACTCTGCGGCATGGCGGGTGTGGCCAACCGGCGCGCCGAGACGCTCGGCCTGCTGGACCGCAAGCGGCTGGAGTTGACCCGCGCATTGGCCACGAACCCGCAGGTGCTGCTGCTGGACGAGATCGGCGGCGGGCTCACCGATGGCGAAGCCGCAGAACTGGTGCAGACCATCCAGGTGCTGCACGGCCGGGACATCGCCATCGTCTGGATCGAGCACATCGTGCATGTGCTGCTGCAGGTGGCGCAGCGGCTGGTCTGCATGGACTCCGGCCGCGTGATTGCCGAGGGCGATCCGCAAGAAGTGCTGTCCAACGCCACCGTCGTGGATGCCTATCTGGGGGGAGGACGATGAGTCTCCTGAAAATAGAAGCCCTGGAGGCCCGGCACGGTCTGCTGACCGCCGTGCAAGGCATCAGCCTGGAAATCGAGCAGGGCGAGACGCTGGCGCTCGTCGGCGCCAACGGTGCGGGCAAGACGACGCTGCTGCGCACGCTGGCGGGTGTGCATCCGGTAGCGGGTGGCCGCATCGTCTTTGACGGCGTGGACGTGAGCGCGCTGCCGGCGCACCGCCGGGCCGCCGCCGGACTGGCGCTGGTGCCCGAGGGGCGCAAGCTGTTCCCCGCGATGACGGTGCAAGAGAACCTGCTCGTCGCCCTGTCGGCGCAGCGCGGTGGCCGCTGGAACCTGGACACCGTGCTCGACGCCTTTCCGCAGCTCAAACCCAAATTGAAGGCGGCGGCGGGCACCTTGTCCGGCGGCCAGCAGCAGGCCGTGGCCATTGGCCGCGCCTTGATGACCAATCCGCGAGTGCTGCTGCTGGACGAAGTGTCCCTGGGTCTCTCGCCGCTCGCCGTGCAAGGTGTCTACGACTCGCTGCGCACGCTGATGGGCAAGGGCACGGCCCACGGCACGACCGTGGTGCTCGTCGAGCAGGACTTGCAGCGGACGTTCCAGGTGGCGGACCGCATCGTGTGCATGCTCGAAGGCAAGGTCGTTGCCAGCGGGCGTGCCGACGAGATGACCCGCGAGCAGGTGATGGCGCATTACTTCGGCCACCGCCCGTCCACAGCCGGCTCCACCTCACAACCCGCATCCGCACCATGATCTGGCTCAACCAACTCGTCCAGGGGCTGATGCTGGGCGGCTACTACGCGCTGCTGGCGTGTGGTCTGTCGTTCATGTTCGGCGTGATGGGCATCATCAACCTCGCGCACGGAAGCCTCGCGGTGCTGGCGGCTTACCTGCTGTTCATCCTGGCCGAACGCTTCGAGATCCATCCCCTGCTGGGCCTCGTGGCGGTGATCCCGGTGATGGCGCTGATCGGGTGGGTGTTGCACCGGCTCGTGCTCGAACGCAGCGCCCGCGCTGGCGCCTTGATCCCCTTGCTCAGCACCTTCGGTCTCGCCAGTCTGCTGGACAACTCGATGTTCCAGACCTTCGGTGCCGACACCCGCTCGCTGGCGCCCTACATCGATTCGCTCAGCTACGACGGCTGGACCCTGCCCGGCGGCATCATCGTCGGCCAGCTCGCGGTGGTGACGCTGGTCGTCGCCATTGCCTTGCTGGGCGGACTGCATCTGATGCTGACGCGCACCGCGCTGGGCCGGCGCATTCGCGCCGCGGCCCACGATCCGGACACGGCGCAGTTGGTCGGCGTGGACGCGCGGGCGGTCTATGCAGCCTCCACCGCCATCGCCATGACCACGGTGGCGATCGCCGGCGCCTTCCTCGCCATGCGGGCCACGTTCGACCCCTACACCGGCCCCTATCAACTGATCTTCGCGTTCGAGGCGGTGATCATCGGCGGCGCAGGCTCGCTGTGGGGAACGCTGGTGGGCGGCATCGTGCTCGGCGTCGCGCAGAGCCTCGGCGCGCAGGTCCACCCGCAAGGCTTCCTCATCGCCGGGCACGTCGTCTTCCTGGCAGTGTTGCTGGCACGGGTGTACGCCGCGGACACCTTGCGCCGTTGGGTCCGATCTGTTCGCAGCCGATTCAGCAGCCAATTTGGCAACCGGGCCACGACGCCATGAACCTCACTTCTCACGCAGCAGCTGCCATCGGCGCCGCCCGCGTCACGCGCTGGACCGCGCCTTCCATCGCAACGGTGTCGTTGGTCGTCGCCGCCCAACTGGTGCTTGTCGCAGGGCCGCTGTTCCTGTCGCCCAACGTTGTCGAACGGCTCACGACCTTGTTCATATACGGCATCCTGGCTCTGATGTGGAACGCACTTGCCGGCTACGCCGGCCTGCTTTCCGTGGGGCACCAGGCGTTCTTCGGCCTGGGTGCGTATGCGGCAGTCCGCCTGGCCGACTGGGGTGTCAGCCCGTACCCAGCATTGCTATTGGCCGCGGTGCTGGTCGGTGCGCTGTCGTTGCCGATATCCGCCTTCATGCTCCGACTG
>NZ_JANPAB010000017.1:0-111158 GCF_031429695.1 Sphaerotilus sp. | reverse complement strand
CGCCACGCCCTGCCCATACGCCGTGCGGTCATCGATCACCGCGATCGACTTGCCCTTCAGCTCCTTGGCTGCATACCGGCCCAGCGTGCCGCCCAGGTGCACGTCGTCCGCCACCACGCGGAACGTCGTCTTGAAGCCCTGGCGCGTGAACTTCGGGTTCGTCGCCGACGGCGAGATCTGCGGAATCCCCGCGTCGCTGTAGATCTTCGACGCCGGGATCGAGGTGCCCGAGTTCAGGTGCCCCACCACGCCCGCGACTTTGGAGTCCACCAGCTTCTGTGCTGCGGCCGTGCCCTGCTTCGGGTCGCCACCGTCGTCTTCGGCCAGCAGCTCGAACTTGACCTTCTTGCCACCGATCGACACGCCCTTGGCGTTGAGTTCGTCGATGGCCATGCGCGCGCCGTTCTCGTTGTCCTTGCCCAGGTGGGCGATGCCCCCGCTGGTCGGGCCCACATGGCCGATCTTGACCACTTCCTGCGCACTGACCTGGCTGGCTGCTGCAAAGGCCACTGCGGCGATGACGACGTTGAGCTTGTGATTCATGGATTCAGACTCCGAGAAGAAACTAGGGATGAGAGGAGCAGGTGCAAGGACTGCCTGCAATGGGCTGGCGAGTGCAGGCAACTCTCAAGATGCGTGCCAGCTTTGGCTGCTGCGGATCTGCACGGGGCGGTGTACATCTGTGCTGCGGGTCTTCCCGTACTGGCTTGTGTTCCGGTGCGCAGTGCTTCTCTGAAGCCACCGTCAGGCGGATCTTTTCAAGACGTGTTCTGCGTTTCTTGCCTTTGCGGGTTCCGGGTTGTTCTTCTCTGGTGTTATTTATCTTTTAAAGATAGTAGATAGTAGTAGAGGGGGGCGTTTTTTGTGAATAACCCTGTTTTTCCGTTTAAAATCAAGGACTTGAGCTGGTGACAAGTCTGTGTGTGACCCAGTGGAGCGATGCGGGAGTCAGAGGGAGCAACTTTCAGCCGCGCGGGTTTTCCATGAACAACTCCCCACCTGTTCATCGATTCTCCACAGAGTTATTCCGTGCCACGCGTCACGGTGCAGGGAGCGGCTTGTCCGCAGGCCGTGGTGACGGCAACCCGTACCATCGTGCGCTTTCACGATCGGGGATCCGTCCATGGGCACGCCTGCCAACCCTCAGAAGTACGCGGTTCTTGCCGCACCGAGTCCGATCGAGGGCACTGGCGCCTTTGCGGGCGAGGCGATTCCAGCCCGCCGCAAGATCGGTGAAATCCGGGGCGAGCTGATCAGCATCCACGAAGCCTGGGAGCGCGTGAAGACGATGGAACGCATCATGATGGTCGAAATTTCGCCCAGAAGAGCGATCGATGCGTCCAGATCGCTGGATCCGCTCCGGTTCACGAACCATTCGTGCATGCCAAACGCGGTGCTGCGCATCCGCCAGGGACGCATCGAAATCTACGCCATGCGGGCGATCGCGCAGGGCGACGAAATCACCTGCAACTACGGCGAAACGCACCACGAAGGACGTCTGGCCTGCCGCTGTGGTGCGCCCAACTGCGTGGGCAAGCTGTGAACAACCGGTGCACAACGCGGGATAACGGTGCGCAGGGCTGTGGAGATGTGGTGGATAGCCGGTGGACAGGCCGTGCAGAACCGGTGGAGGGTGCTCAGGCGCGCAGTTCGCGGCGCAGGATCTTGCCGACGTTGCTCTTGGGCAGCTCGTCCCGGAACTCGATGTGCTTCGGCCGCTTGTAGGCGGTGAAGTTTTCCTTGCAGTAGGCCGCGAGGTCTTCTTCGGCCAGCGCCGGGTCGCCCTTGACGACAAACAGCTTGACCGCCTCGCCTGTGCGTTCGTCGGGGATGCCGACGGCGGCACACTCCAGCACACCCGGGTGCAGGCTGACGACCTGCTCGATCTCGGTCGGGTAGACGTTGAAGCCGGACACCAGGATCATGTCTTTCTTGCGGTCCACGATTCGGCAATAGCCGCGCTCGTCCATGATGCCGATGTCGCCGGACTTGAAGTAACCGTCTGCGGTCATGACCTGGGCAGTCTCGTCCGGGCGATTCCAGTAGCCGGCCATGACCTGCGGTCCGCGGATGCAGATCTCGCCGGGCTGGCCCAGCGGCACATCCTGGCCGTCGTCGTCGCGGATGGCGATGTCGGTCGAGGGCACCGGCAGGCCGATGGTGCCGGTGAATTCCTTGAGGTCGATGCGGTTGGCGGTGGCCACGGGCGAGGTTTCGGACAGGCCGTAGCCTTCGGCGATCGGGCAGCCGGTGACCTTGAGCCATTTCTCGGCTGTGGCCTTCTGCACCGCCATGCCGCCGCCGTTGGAGACGACGAGCTGCGAGAAGTCCAGGCGCGCGAAGTCGGCGTTGTGCGCCAGGGCGTTGTAGAGCGTGTTGACCGCCGGGAACATGTGGATGCGGTGGCCCTTGAGCGCACCGATCAGCGCCGGCAGGTCGCGCGGATTGGGGATCAGGATCAGCCGCTGGCCCATGCGTGCGCCCAGGAAGAACGACACCGTCAGCGCGAAGATATGGTAAAGCGGCAGCGCGCACACGCCGGTCATCTGCTGGTCGCCGAGGCGGTCCAGCATCGGCTGGAACCAGGCTTCGCTCTGCTCGATGTTGGCCACCACGTTGCGGTGGAGCAGTGTGGCGCCCTTGGACACGCCGGTGGTGCCGCCGGTGTATTGCAGGAAGGCGATGTCGTCCGGGCCGACCGCGGCGCGGGCGAGCTTCAGCCGGCTGCCGGCTTCCACCGCGTCGTTGAAGCGTGTGACGCTGCGGCCCTTGTCCACCGGCAGCCGGAACTCCGGCACCATCTTGCGCACATGGCGCACCACGAAGTTCACCAGCTGGCGCCGCCACAGCGGCAGCATGTCGCCCATCGCGGCCAGCACGACGTGCTTCACCGGCGTCTGGTCGATGACCTCCTCCAGCGTCGCGGCGAAGTTCTCCAGGATGACGATGGCTTCGGCGCCCGAGTCGACGAGCTGGTGTTGCAGTTCGCGCGGTGTGTAGAGCGGGTTGACGTTGACGACGACGTAGCCCGCACGCAGCACGGCGGCAATCGCCACCATGTACTGCGGCAGGTTGGGCATCATCAGCGCGACCCGTGCGCCGCGCGCCAGGCCCCGGCCCTGCAGCCAGGCGCCGAGCGCGGCTGACTGTTCGTCGAGCGTGCGGAACGTGATCGCCTGGTTCAGGAAGAGCGCGGCCGGCCGGTTGGCGTACTGGTGGAAGCTGGTGTCGAGCAGGTCGACCAGCGTGCCGTGGGGGGTGATGGTCGCCGGCACGCCTTCCGGATAACTCTGCAGCCAGGGGCGGGTGGGGATGTTCATGGGTGGTGCTCCGGATCGGACAGTGCAGGGGATGTCCGATTGTTCAGCTGCGTGTCAGCTTCGGCCCTCGGGGCTTGCCCGTAGCGTCCGCGAACGGCTGTCTCAGCCGTGACAGTGGTTCTGCACAGCCACGCGATGCGTCGAGTGTGCGGCCCTCAGCCCGGATTCAGGATGGTACTGATCATTCCTGCAATGATCCTTCGATGGACTCCGAATTGACGCTGGACGCCGTGGACCGGCGCATTCTTGCTGCGCTGCAACTGCAGGGACGCATCACCTACGATGAACTCGCCGCGCAGGTGCAGTTGTCCGCCTCGGCCGTGCTGCGGCGGGTGCGGCGGCTGGAGGATTCGGGGGTCATCGCTGGCTATGCCGCGATCGTGCCGCCGGGCAAGCTGGGGCTGGGGCTGTCCGCTTACGTCGAGGTGCAACTGCAGCGGCCGGTCGAAGCCCAGGGGGGGCGTCTGGCCGAGCAGTTCCGCGCCGCGGTGCAGGACTGGCCGGAAGTGGCCGAGTGCGTTTGCCTGAGCACGGGGATGAGCTACCTGCTGCGCGTCGTGGTGGCCGACATGGCGCATTACGGGCGGTTCATGATGGACACCCTGCTGCTGCATCCGGGGGTGCAGGACTGCAAGACCAGTTTCGTGCTCGACCAGATCAAGCTCCAGCGCGCCGTGCCGATCTGAATCTTCCGCTGCACGGGCTGTCAGATCGCCCGGTGGTGTGCTCTGTTCCAGGGATGGACTTGTCGTGTGAGATTTTGTAACCTCCGTGCGAAGCGGAGGGATGGAGACCATGGTCTGGCTGAGCAACCTCTTGAAGTCGACCGCAGCGCTTCTGGTCCTGCTGGTGCTGGTGGCTTATGCACTCCCGGATCGCCACTTGGTTGAACGCCACCACACCATTGCCCGCACGCCCGTGCAGCTCTGGCCGCTGCTGGCAGAACCGCGGCAATGGTCGCGCTGGTCGCCTTGGCATGCCCGCGACCCGAAGATGCTGCTCGGCTACAGCGGCCCGGCGTCGGGCCAGGGTGCGCAGTGGTCGTGGGACAGCGAAACCCAGGGGCGCGGGCGCATGCGTTTCGACGAGGTCCAGCCCCCGAATCGGCTGGGCTACGCCGTTACCTTCGACAACCTGGGCTCGACCTCCCGCGGCGAGATCCGGCTGGAGGCGGTGGCCGCCGGTACGCGGGTGACGTGGACTCTGGAGTCGACAGTCGGTGCCAATGTCCTGCTGCGCTGGCTCAGTCTGGCGGCGGACTACCGACTGGGGCGTGACGTCGAAGAGGCCCTGGATCGTCTGGCCGAGGTCGCGGTCCAGCCCTGAGCCGCGCGGGAATCAGGCCAGCGTGTTGTCGATCAGGCGCTGCACCGACGGCGTGGACAGTGTCAGCAGGGTGGACAGCTCGTCCAGTTCATCCAGCGTCGGCGTGGCCTGCGTGCCTTCGCGGTCCAGCCGGTCGGCCAGCATCAGCGCGAGTTCCAGCAGGCGCCGCTGGGGCTGCAGCAGGATCTGGCTGCGCGCATCGTCCGGGTCGGTCAGTCGGCGCAGCGTGGCTGGCAGGCCCCAGTCGCGGGCGAGCTGGTGTTCCAGCGCGCGCAATTCAATGTTCAGCACGGCCCGTTCGTGGTGGGCGCTGTCCTGTGCCGGGTCCTGTTCGCACCGGTCCCGCACGGCCTGCGCCAGCACCGGGGCATGGCACCAGAGCAGGATGTTCGCATGCCCGTGCAGCAGAGCCGCCTTCTGAAGCGCGCTGGCGTGGCCGTCGGTGTGCAGCAGCGCAAACTCGGTCACCAGCCGCGCGGCGCACCAGGCCCGGCGGATCAGCCGGCGGATTTCGGCCACCGCGCGTGGATGGGCCTCCAGGTGGTCGTCGAGCACCAGCGGTGGCGAGAAGGTCTGGAAGAACGGCCCGATCCCCATCAGCACGACCGCCGCCGTCACGGTGTCCACATCGGTGATCTGGCGATCGGTGCGGTGCCGCGACACATGGGTCAGCACCTGGAGCGTCATCAGCGGGTCGTCGCCGACGGCGTCATCGATCAGGTGTGCGTCGACAGTGCCATGCCGGGCTTCAACCTCGGCCAGCAGAGACAATTCCTCCGCCGTATCGAGCAGGACCGGGATCGGTTGGCCCGTGAGGTACTGCGACCAGGCAGCGAGATCGGGCAGTGGCTGCGCGAGCATGTTCGGCTCCGGGGATATGGGGTATCTCGTCCTTATCGGCGCAACGCCTGCGGACTTGAGTGTTGACCTCAGTGGTCCTGGATGCGCGGCAGCAGGCAGATCAGCTCGCCGTTGCGGTAAAGCGCACCGAAGCGCTGCCCGTCGAGTTCGACCGTGCGCAGATCCACCTCGGCGCCTTCGCTGGCGCAAGCTTCGCGGGCCGCCGCCTCCCGGTCCATCCGCCGCTGGACACGCCGCTCGCGCAGGGCCTGCAAGGACAGACGTGGCAGCCATTGCGGGAACAGGTGAGGGAGCAGATGGAGGTAGGTCATGGCCGGCTTTCGTCGAGGTCAGGGGTCGCGGGGTCTGATGTTGTTCATCGGCCATCGGGACGGTTTTTTCATGGGGATCATTCCGTAGCACGGTGAATTCCATGCCGCGGCGCGCCTGGAGTGCTTTGGACCGCACGGTTCGGGCGTGACACGGGCAGGTGTCGGGTCAGGGGGAATGTTGCTCAGATGATAAACGAATGTTTATCAATCTGTGAAGACCCGCAGGGTCTCGGTCAGTGTTTCTTCTTCAGCGGCGCGATGCTCTGGCGGGCACGGGCCCAGAGGGCAGCATCGGCGTCGACCGCGCTGGGCGGCGGTGGAGGTGGTGGCGCAGGGGTCGGCACAGGCGCCAGGACCTCGCCCAGCAGATCGAGCAGCCGCTGGCGCGCGCGCTGCGGATTGCGGCGGTAGTAGGTCAGCACCAGCTCGGTGATGAAGCGCTCGTCCTCATCGCGTGGCGTTCCGGTCTCGGGTGCGCGGGGCGGGACACCTGCCGATGGTGCTGTCGCCGCAGTGGCGGCCACGGTGACACCGTGCGGGTGATCCAGCCAGCCGGCCGGCTTGCCGCAGCGCTGCTCGAACTGGCGCGCCAGCCGCTCGCCGATCTGGCGCGAGCGGCCCTTGATCTGGCTCCAGTAGCTGGGCTGGATCTCGATGCGTTCGGCGAAGCGCCTCTCCAGGCCGCGCAGGGCGGCAGCATCGGGCGCCGCGCTGGCGGCCGTGCGCACGAACTCGTCGAAAAGGGCCAGCGCATTGAGGTAACGCTGCGTGGCGGTGTCGTGGCCGGGGGAGATCATGGCGGGATGATATGCCGTGGCGTCTCGGGAGTGCCACGGGTACCGCTGGAGCGTGCATGGCCCTAGCATCCGGGGCATGAATGCGCACGCTGTTGTCCCCTCTGCCGTCCGGTTGCTGCGCCCGTTGCAGCCCATGACCTGGCTGGAACGTTCCTGGCATGACATCCGTCAGGTTCCGAGCGTGAGCTTTGGCCATGGTGCCCTGCTGGCGGGTATGGGGCTGCTGCTGATGCTGTTCGCCAAGGACCGGTTCTGGGTGCTGGCCGGGGCGCTGTCGGGGTTCTTGCTGGTGGCCCCCATCCTGGCGACCGGGCTGTACGCCGTGAGCCGGGCACTGGAGCGGGGCGAGGCGGCCGGCTGGTCGACCGTGGTGGCCGTGTGGCGCTCGATGGACCGGCGGCTGGTGGTCTTCGGCCTGCTGCTGGCGGCGGCCGGCACCTGCTGGGTCATGACCTCGGCGGCGCTGATCACGCTGATGGCGCCGCACCGGATTGACACCCCGGTCGATTTCCTGCGCCACGTGGTGGCCAACCGCGATTCGTGGCTCTTCGAGCTGTGGCTGGCGCTGGGCGGTCTGCTGGCCGCGCCGGTGTTCGCCTCCAGCGTGGTGGCGATTCCGATGCTGCTGGACCGGCCGATCGGCGTCTGGGCCGCGGTGCTGGCGAGCTGGCGCACGGTGCGGGACAACCCGCTGCCGATGGCGGTGTGGGCCGCGCTGGTGATGGGCTTCACGCTGCTCGGGCTGGGGGCGATGCTGGTCGGGCTGGTGTTCGTCGTGCCGATGCTGGGCCACGCGAGCTGGTACGCTTACCGGGATCTGTATCCAGCGTCTGCCTGACGTATCTCCACCATGTTCGGCTACAACGAGGAACAGCTTGCCCAGTTCGGCCTGACGGTCGGCATCGGGTCGTTCATTCTCTACATGCTGTTTGTCATCGCGCAACTGGCGCGTGAGGCGAAGGCCGGTCGCTTCGGCACCTTCGTGCTGTTCGTCGTGCTGGCCTTCGGCATGGTGGGTTTCGTCGCCAAGAGCGTGATCGCCTGGCTGCTGGACATGTGATGGCCGAAGCGCCCCCGCCCGCTTCGACTCAGAGCACCATTTTCACCATCGGATGCGTCGTCAGCGTGCGGTACAGCTCGTCGAGCTGCGGGCGGCTGGTGGCGCGGATGGTGATGGTCACGCCGAGGTAGTTGCCGGCCTTGCTCGGGCGGATCTCGATGGTGCTCGCATCGAAGCCGGGGTCGAACTGCCGCGCCACGTGGGCGATGGCGGCCGCGAAGCCCTCCACGTTCGCCCCCATGACCTTGATCGGAAAGTCGCAGGGGTACTCGATCAGCGACTGTTCGGGCGGAATGTCGTGCGGGCTGCTCATGTCGTCCGGCTCCTGCTCAGCGCATCCACAGGCGCAGCGTGTCCCAGGCACGGCCGAACATGCCGGCCTGCTCCACCGCTTCCAGCACGGTCACCGGAATTTCGCTCACCACCCGCGTGCCCGAGAGCACCTTGAGCGTGCCGACCTGCTGGCCTTTGGTCAGCGGCGCGATCAGCGGGTCGGTGCGCACCAGCTGCGTCTTGAGCTGCGCACCCTCGCCGCGCGGCACCGACACCACCACCGGCATCTGCGTGCCGAGCTTGGCCGTCGCGGCAGCACCCTTCCAGACCTCGGCCTGGGTGATGACCTGGCGGGCGTCATAGACCTTGACCGAGTCCCAGGCGCTGTAGCCCCAGTTGAGCAGCTTCTGGCTCTCGACGGCACGTCCTTCCTTCGATGCGGCGCCCACGACCACGCTGATCAGCCGGCGCGGCCCGTTCGGGAAATCGCGCTTGGCGGTGGCGATCAGGCAGTAGCCGGCGGCATCGGTGTAGCCGGTCTTCAGGCCGTCCACGCTCGGGTCGCGCCACAGCAGCAGGTTGCGGTTCTGCTGCGTGATCTTGTTGAAGGTGAACTCCTTGATGGCGTAGTAGCGCACGTCACCGGGGAAGTCGACCAGCAGCCGCGTGGCGATGGTGCCGAGTTCACGCACCGTGCTGACGTGGCCAGGCGCGGGCAGGCCTTCCGGGTTCTTGAACTGCGAGACCTTCAGGCCGAAGGCTTGCGCCTGGCGGTTCATCATCGCGACGAAGTTCTCCACCGAGCCGCCGACGGCTTCGGCCAGCAGCACCGTGGCGTCGTTGCCGCTCTGCACGATCATGCCTTTGATGAGGTCTTCGACCCGCACCTTGTTGCCGACCTGGATGTACATGCGCGAAGCGTCTGTCATGCCGGTGCGCCAGGCACGTTCGGAGACGGTCAGCTCCTGGTCGAGGCTGAGCTTCTTGTCGCGCAGAGCCTGGAAGACCAGGTAGGCGGTCATCAGCTTGGTGAGCGATGCGGGCTCGACAGTGGTGTCGGGATTGCGGCCGGCCAGGGCCTGGTTGGCGCTCAGGTCGAGCAGCACGTAGGCCTTGGCGGCAATCTCGGGGGGCTGGGGCTGGGCCTGCGCGGTGTGCGGCAGGACCAGGGCCATGGCCAGGGTGGCTAGGAGTCGTTTCATCGGTGGATGTGGTTTGCGGTTCAGGGGTCAGTGCCAGCTGCGCACGATGAGCTGGCGCAGGCGGGGCAGTTGACCGTGGAAAAAATGGCCGACACCGGGCATCACGGTGACGGGCAGGTGCTGCGGGCGCGCCCAGTCGAGGGTGGCCGACAGCGGGACGACGTCGTCGGTCTCCCCATGGATGACCACGGTGTCCTCGGGCACGTCGGCCGGGCGGGCGCGCTGTGTGGACGGACCGACCAGCAACAGGCGTTCGGCGCGCTGCTCGCCTTCCAGCCGGGCCGCCGCCAGCGTGGTCACGTAGGCACCGAAGGAAAAGCCGCCGAGCACCAGCGGCAGACCCGCGGCGCGCTGCGCGGCTACCACGGCGAGCAGATCATCGCTCTCGCCACGGCCCTCGTCGTGCGTCCCTTCGGTGGTGCCGACGCCGCGAAAGTTGAAGCGCACCGTGCGGTAGCCCATCTGCAGGAAGGCCCTCGCCATCGTCTGCACGACCTTGTTGTCCATCGTGCCGCCGAACAGCGGATGCGGATGGGCCAGCACGGCCACGCCGCGCGGTGCATCGATGCCCGGTGGCTGATCGACAGCCACCTCGATGGCACCGGCCGGTCCGGCCACGTGCAGGCGTTCGGTCTGGGCGTTCATCGGCGACCCGTCCGCTCAACGGCCGACATCGGCTGGCAGCACCAGGCGTTCGACGACCTGGCCGTTCTTCAGGTGAGACTCGACGATCTCGTCGATGTCGCTGGCGTCGACGAAGGTGTACCAGGTGGCTTCGGGGTAGACCACGGCAACGGGGCCGCCTGCGCAGCGGTCGAGACAACCCGCCTTGTTGACCCGGACCTGACCGGGACCGGCCAGTCCGGCGGCCTTGACCTGCTGCTTGCAGCGGTCGAAGCCCGCCTGTGCCTGGTGGTCACCGCAACTGGACTGGCCGTTGTCGCGCTGGTTCAGGCAGAAGAAGATGTGGCGTTGGTAGTAGCTGGGCGTGCGCATGGCAGGATTGTAGGAGTCAGGCTGCCGGGGGAGTCACCTGCGGGACATCCGCGGTGCGCAGCCTGGGGGGTGCGATGACCTGGATCATCAGGAATATCAAAGCGGCCAGTGGCCACACCCAGCCTATCCACTGCGCCAGTCCGTGAAACCGGATGAAGCGCCCTTGCTCCCAGCTTTTCAGGCTCAGGGCGAAGTACGGGTCAGCCCCCGTCTGGTTGATCAGCGCGATGAGGATGGTCAGCAAGACCAGTCCGATGGCGGCCACCACCCTGCGGTGCATGAAGGCCAGTGCGCAGCCGAGGATCAGTCCCATCAGCATCCCCGGAATCACCGGCGGCGCCAACCAGGACATGGCGTGGTCGGGGCCGAAGTTCAAGGCGGTGGACAAGGCGGTGGCGCTGATGCCCAGCACGCAGGCGCCGGCGAGCGTCACTAGCCGGTGGCGGGCGCGGCGCAGCATCACGAAGCTCACCAGACACGGGGCGAGCAGGCCGAGCGCGGTCACCAGGGCCTCGATGCCTGGGGCCAGCGAGCTGTCCGTGGCAGGCAGCGGCACCCAGCCGGCAAATGGCGTGTCGACCAGCCAGCCGTCCACCAGGGTGGCCAGTCGCACCAGCCCCTGGCCCGGACTCAGCGGCACTGGCGTCGGAAACAGCAGCCCGATCGGCCAGGACAGCAGCAGCATCAGGCCGAGCGTACCGTGCGGGACAAACAGCACGTCCCGCAGCCGCTGCCAGCCCGCCATCACGCCCTGGCGCTGCAGCACCAGCGCCAGTACGGCCCCGGTCAGGGCGCCCGCACTGTTGAGTGCCCAGTCCACCCGCGACGGCACCCGCTGTGGCAGTAAATACTGGGTCCACTCCAGCGCCAGCGACAGCAGCACACCGACCACAGTGGCCTGCAGCCCGGCCCGCCACGACGGAGAGCCTCCCCGCAACCAGGCCACCGCCAGCAGCAGGCCGAGGGGCTGGTAGGCCAGGTAGTTCGACCAGAAATCAAAACGCGTGTAGCGCGACAGCGGCAACCACAGCAGGCTGCGCCAATCCTGTTCGGGCGGCAGCACGGGCCAGTGCCAGGGCGCGAAGGGGTGCAGGCTGGCGTAGACGATCAGACCCGCCCACATCCAGGCCAGCGGCCAGGAGGAGGATCGGTTGGCGGGCATCGGAGAGGCGGTCCGCGTGGATCGTCAGAAGGGCTTGAACACCACCAGGGTGACGATGGCTGCGAACAGCAGCACCGACACCTCGTTGTAGACGCGGAACCAGCGGTGGCTGTGCCGGTTGGCCGCGTGCTCGAACTTGCGCAGCAGGCGCGCGTTCAAGTGGTGAAAGCCGATCACGGCGATGACCAGCGCCAGCTTGGCGTGCAGCCAGCCGTTGCCGGGGCCGCGCCACAGGCCGAAGCCCAGCCACAGCCACAGGCCGCTGACCAGCGCAACCGCCATCAGCAGCGTGGAGAAGCGCTGCAGCTTGCGCGCCATCAGCAGCAGGCGCTCGCGCTCGGCGTGGCTGTCGGGGGCGACCATCGCCAGATTGACCAGGATGCGGGGCAGGTAGAACAGCCCGGCAAACCAGCTGGCGATGAAAATGATGTGCAGGGTCTTGACCCCGAGGTAGAGCGTGTCCATGGCGGCATCATAGGGACCACCCGTGGCGGGTGGCACCTGCACATCGACCGAGGAGGGGTACTCGGTCGGGTTCGCAGGGTCAGCCGGCGTCTTTCACGCACTTCTTGACGAAGCTGTTCTTGGCGGCCCCTGCCAGCTTCTTCTCGGCCGCCTTGGCGTCGCAGGCGTTCTGGGCCGCGCCACCGCCGCCGGCTTCGCGCTCGCATTTCTTCATGAAGCTGTTCTTGGCCGCACCGGCCAGCTTTTTCTCGCCGGCCTTGGCGGCGCAGCCGGTGTCGGCCGCGTAGGCGGTGGAAGACAGTCCGGCCAGGGCCAGGGCCATCACGGTGATCAGCTTCTTCATGGTTGTTTCCTTGGTTTCTGGGTTGGGCGACGCAGCGCCGCCACGCGCATTGAAACCGCCCCGATTCCTTTCGGCAAGAGGGAATGTCTTGTCAGCGGGTTCAGAGGATGCGCCGCGGATGCGCCAGCGCCTCGTGCGCAGCGTGCAGCCGGCGCACCAGCACGCGGATGAAGGCCTCGTCGAAGAGGTGGCGCGTCTGCGGGCTCAGCCGCGCCAGCGTGTCGGGGGTGAACGAGATGGTCGTGGCCGACGCGGTGATGACGATGTCGGTGCTGTGGCGGCGCAGCTCGGGGCTGGGGGCGAGGTAGGCCATCTCGCCGACCGACGTGCCGGCGCCGAGCTGTGCCACCGGCTGACCATCGCGGCGCACCTCGACCGCACCGCCCGCGATGATGTGGAAGGTGCGCCCCTCCTCGCCGCGGCGGTAGAGCGCGTGGCCGACCGGGTAGCGCCGCCAGCGTGCCCGGTGGACCACCTCCCACAGCGCCACATCGCCGAAGGCGGTGAAGAACTCCAGCGTGCGCAGCAGCGTGAAGCGTTCCGAGTCGAGCACGCCCTGCGAGGTGCCGCGTGGCACATGGCGCAGGGTGATGAGCTGCGACAGCGCCTCGCTGACGGCGTCCCAGGACGGGTAGCGGTCGTCGGCGCGCTTGGCCAGGCAGCGCTGCACGACCTGGTCGAGCGCCGGGGTCACCCCGGTGCGCAGCCCGACCAGGCTGGGCGCCTGCAGATGGCAGATCTGGTGCATCAGGCTGGCCTGGCTGGTGGCCTCGAACGGCGCGCGGCCGGCGATCAGGTGGTAGAGCACCGCGCCCAGGCCGTAGACATCGGCGCGTGCGTCCAGCTCGCTGCCATCGAGCTGCTCGGGCGACATGTAGGCCAGCGAGCCGACGCGGTGGACCTGCGTGGCGTCCGAGGTGAGGTTGAGCGCGCTGCCGAAATCGGTCAGCTTGATGTCGTGGATCTCGGTGCCATGGCCCTGCGTCAGGGTCAGGATATTCGCCGGCTTGACGTCGCGGTGGACGAGACCCTGCCGGTAGCAGTAGCCCAGCGCCATCGCGCACTTGAAGCCGATTTCGACGATCTGCTCCAGCGGCAGCAGGTGGCCGGGCTGGCAGAAGGCGCGCAGGGTGGTGCCCGGCACGTACTCCATCACCACATAGGGCGCCACCGGATCGGGCACGGCGTCGAAGATCTCGACCACATTCGGGTGGTGCAGCCGCCCGGCCAGCGCCGCTTCCGAGGCGAAGAAGCGCGAGAACATGTGGCCGTCGTTCGAGTCGCTCAGCGCGCCGGCGCGCACCTGCTTGACCGCGACAGGGCGGTCGTGGAACTCGTCATGGCAGAGGAAGACCTCGCTCGTCGTGCCTTCGCCGAGGCGACGGATGACGCGGTACTTGCCGATGCGCTGGGGCAGAACCGGTGCGGTGCAGTCGATCATGGGAGGGTCATTGGGCAATCGCCGATCTTTTCACTCCCGGGCCTCCGGGACAAGTGCGGATTGCGCGCTGACCCGCCCCGTAGAATCCGCGCATGATTCAAGCCAAAGAGCAACTCCTCCTCGCGCTCGGCGACGCGCTGGCCGAGATCGCGCCCGATGCGGCGGTCGAGCCGGCCTTCGAGAACCCCAAGCAAGCCGCCCACGGCGACCTGGCCTGCACGCTGGCGATGCAGCTCGCCCGTCCGCTGAAGCAGAACCCGCGCGCGCTGGCCGAGGCATTGATCGCGGCACTGCAGGCGCGGCCCGCGGTGCAGCAGTGGGTCGAGTCCATGGAGATCGCCGGCCCCGGCTTCATCAACATTCGCCTGAAGCCCGCTGCCCGCCAGCAGGTGGTGGTGCAGGTGCTGGCCGAGGCCGCGCAGTTCGGCGTGCGCCCGGACAACGGCCGCAAGGTGATGGTGGAGTTCGTCTCGGCCAACCCGACCGGCCCGCTGCATGTCGGCCATGGTCGCCAGGGCGCGCTCGGCGACGCACTGTGCAATCTGTACGCGACGCAGGGCTGGCAGGTCCACCGCGAGTTCTATTACAACGACGCCGGCGTCCAGATCGGTACGCTCGCCACGTCGACCCAGTGCCGCCTGAACGGACTGAAGCCGGGCGACGACGGCTGGCCCGAGTCGGCCTACAACGGCGAGTACATCGGTGACATCGCCGACGCCTTCCGCCAGAAGGCCACCGTCCGGGCCGATGACCGCGAGTTCACCGCGTCCGGCGACCCGGCCGACCTCGACGGCATCCGCCAGTTCGCCGTGGCCTACCTGCGCCATGAACAGGATCTGGACCTGCGTGCGTTCGGCGTGCGCTTCGACCACTACTATCTGGAGTCCGGCCTCTACAGCAGCGGCCGGGTCGCCGAGGCGGTGCAGAAGCTGGTGGAGGCCGGCAAGACCTTCGAGGACGGCGGCGCGCTCTGGCTGCGCAGCACGGACTACGGTGACGACAAGGACCGCGTGATGCGCAAGTCCGACGGCACCTTCACCTACTTCGTCCCGGACGTGGCCTACCACATCCACAAGTGGCAGCGCGGCTTCGACAAGGTCGTCAACGTCCAGGGCAGCGACCACCACGGCACCATCGCCCGCGTGCGCGCCGGCCTGCAGGCGGCCGGTGTCGGCATCCCGGCGGGCTTCCCCGACTACGTGCTGCACAAGATGGTCACCGTGATGAAGGGCGGCGAGGAGGTCAAGATCTCCAAGCGCGCCGGCAGCTACGTGACCCTGCGTGACCTGATCGACTGGACCAGCCGCGACGCGGTGCGCTTCTTCCTCATCAGCCGCAAGGCCGACACCGAATTCGTCTTCGACGTGGACCTGGCGCTGCAGGCCAACGACGAGAACCCGGTGTTCTACGTGCAGTACGCCCATGCGCGGATCTGCTCGGTGCTGGCGAAGTACGAGGCCGAGTACCAGGGTGCCGTGTCGGCCGAAGCCCTGGCGGCGGCCGACCTGTCCGGGCTGACAGCGCCGACCGAGGTCGCGCTGATGCACAAGCTGGCCGAGTACCCGGAGATGCTGGGCCGTGCCGCCGCCGATCTGGCGCCGCATGACGTGGCGTTCTACCTGCGCGACGTGGCGTCGGCGTACCACAGCTACTACGCGGCAGTCCGTTTCCTGGATGGCGACACCGCGGCGATGCCGGCCCGCATGGCGCTGCTGCAGGCCACGGCGCAGGTGTTGCGCAATGCGCTGGCCGTGCTCGGCGTGCGCGCGCCGAGCAAGATGTAGGAGATTCTCGATGGCATCGAATGGAAAGACACAGCGCGGCAGCTTCGGCGTTGGCGTGGTCGTGGGGCTGCTGGTCGGCCTGGTGCTGGCGCTGGGCGTGGCGCTCTACGTCACCAAGGCACCGATTCCTTTCATGGACAAGGTGCCTCAGCGCACGGCCGAGCAGGATGCGGCCGAGGTCGAGAAGAACAAGCACTGGGATCCGAACTCCCCGCTGCATGGCAAGAACCCGGCCAAGCCCGGCTTTGGCGCGGCGCGCATGGACAACGCGTCCACGGCAGCCGCGGCGCAGGACGCCGTCGCCAGTGCGGTGGCGAACGCAGCGGCTGGCGTGGCGGGTGCCGCCAGCACGCCCGCGCGGGCGGCAAGCTCCGCGGGTGCGGCGTCGGCGGCCGCGGCCCGCGCTTCGGCGGCGGCGGCGACCAGTGCGTCAGCCAAACCCGGCGCTGATGCGTTTGTGTATTTTGTGCAGGTCGGTGCCTATGCCAGCAGCGACGACGCGGAACAGCAGCGCGCCAAGCTGGCGATGGGTGGACTGAAGGCCCGCATCACCGAACGCGAGCAGTCCGGGCGCCTGATGTACCGTGTGCGCCTGGGTCCGTTCGAGACCCGCGACGACGCCGAGCGGACGCGCGACCAGACGACGGCGTCGGGCTACGGCGAAGCGGCGCTGGTGCGTGTGCCGCGTTGAACCTTGCGGCACGGACCGACTCTGATCTGGCTGGACCATCGAAAGGAAACATTGCATGAAGCGTCGTGAGTTTGTCGTGGGCAGTACCGCTGCCCTTGCGCTGGCCGGGGTCAGCCCCGTGGTGTCGGCCCAGGGGGCGTTCCAGGAAGGCAAGCACTTCGTTCGTCTGTCCACGCCCGTGCCGGTTTCTGCGCCCGCAGGCAAGATCGAGGTGATCGAGTTCTTCTGGTATGGCTGCCCGCACTGCAATGCGTTCGAGCCAACGCTGGAGGCGTGGATCAAGAAACTGCCGGCCGACGTGGCCTTCAAGCGCGTGCATGTCGGCTTCCGGCCCAACTTCGAGCCGCAGCAGCGTTTCTACGCGACGCTGGAAGCCCTCGGACTGGTCGAACAGATCCACCGCAAGGTGTTCTACGCGATCCACCAGCAAGGCGCGAAGCTGGACAAGCCCGAGGCGCTGATCGAGTTCGCGGTGCAGAACGGCGCCGACAAGGCCAAGTTCACCGAGATGTTCAATTCCTTCGGCATGCAGAACAAGGTCCGCCAGGGCAAGCTGCTGTCCGAGTCGTACAAGATCGACGGCGTGCCCGCGCTCGGCATCCACGGCCGTTACTACACCTCGCCGTCGCTGGCCGGTGGGGATAACACGCCCGAGTCGGAGGGCCAGGTCCGTGCGCTCGCGCTGACCGATCAGCTGATCGCCAAGTCGCGCAAAGGCGCCTGAAGCGCCTGAATCCCCCGCACCGCATCACGCTCCGGGCCCGCGACAGAAGATGTCGCGGGCCCGGTCGCTTCTGGCTAGAATGGAATGCAATTTCCATGCCTTGATCTCCAATGCGCCCTGCTGCTGCCGTGCTGTTCCGACGTTCCTGCCGAAGTTCCTGTCGGATGCTGGTGCTCGCCGCGGCGCTGGCGGGGCTTGGTCTGCCAGCGCAGGCTGAAAAGGCCGACAGCGAGCAGGCGCTCACTTTTGACGCGGGCCGCATGGTGCTGGACGGCAAGCGCAAGATCCGCACGCTCAGTGGCGGCGTCGAGATCACCCGCGGCACGCTGGTGCTCAAGGCGGCACAGATCGAGCTGAAGGAAACCGCGCAGGGGCAGTTCGCCACGGCCACTGGCGCCGACGGCCAGCCGGCCACCTTCCGCCAGAAACGCGAAGGCCTGGACGAGATCGTCGAGGGCCAGGCCCGGCGCATCGAGTACGACACCGTCACCGAGACCGTGCGCTTCATCGACCAGGCGCAGGTGCGCGTGCTGCGGGCCGGTGCGCCGGCCGATCAGGTCACCGGGCAGACCATCGTCTACAACCACGCCCGCGACGTGTTCGAGGTGCAGGGCGGTGGCGGCACCTCGGCAACCGGTGGCGCCGGCGGGCGCGTCAAGGGCGTCGTGACGCCACGCAAGTCCACGGGCGCGGCCGCCGACCCGGTGAGCCCGGAGACACCGCGTTGACCGAAATCCGCAGCGAAATCCGCAGCGATGGCCGCAGTTGCCTGGAGGCCGAGGGCCTGCAGAAGCGCTACGGCGCCCGGCTCGTCGTCAAGGACGTCCACCTCTCGGTGCGCAGCGGCGAGGTGGTCGGGCTGCTGGGGCCGAACGGCGCGGGCAAGACGACCAGCTTCTACATGCTGGTCGGGCTGGTGCGCGCCGACGCCGGCAGCATCCGCATCGACGGCGCCGAGGTGCAGCGCCTGCCCATCCACCAGCGGGCACGGCTCGGGCTGTCGTATCTGCCGCAGGAGGCGTCGATCTTTCGCCGCCTGACGGTCGAGGAGAACATCCGTGCCGTGCTGGAACTGCAGCACGGCGCGGACGGCCGACCGCTCGGCGCGGTGCGCATCGAGGCGCTGCTCGATGGCCTGCTCCATGACCTGTCGATCGAGCGGCTGCGCGCCAGCCCCGCGCCGGCCCTGTCCGGCGGCGAGCGCCGGCGGGTGGAGATTGCCCGGGCACTCGCCACGCAGCCACGGTTCATCCTGCTGGACGAGCCGTTTGCAGGGGTCGATCCGATTGCGGTGATCGAGATCCAGCGCATCATCGGTTTTCTCAAGGCGCGCGGCATCGGCGTGCTGATCACCGACCACAACGTGCGCGAGACGCTGGGCATCTGCGACCGCGCCTACATCATCAGCGAGGGCCGTGTGCTGGCCGAGGGAACCCCGGCGGCCATCGTCGAGAACCCGGACGTGCGCAAGGTCTACCTCGGCGAACACTTCCGCATGTGATTCCGATTCCGGTCCCGACCCCATGAAACCCTCCCTGCAGGTCCGCCTCTCGCAGCACCTGGCGCTGACGCCACAACTGCAGCAATCGATCCGGCTGCTGCAGCTCTCGACGCTGGAGCTGCACCAGGAAGTCGAGCAGATGCTCGAAGCCAATCCCTTCCTGGAAGTCGATGAAGAGGGGGTCGCCCAGGACCGCCCGATGGCCGATGCCACGCTGGCCCCGCCCGAACGCAGCACCACCGCTGCCGACGAGTGGGACAGCAGCGAAAGCACGGCGGCGTCCAGCAGCAGCACGTCGGAGGTCGAAACCCCCGGCGTCGACCAGCTCGATTTCAGCAGCAGCGGCGACAGCAATGACTGGGACAGCAGCAGCGAGCGCGAGGACTACGACAGCCTCTCCGACGTGTCCGGCGCCCGCAGCAACGCCGTCGAGGACGAGGACGGCGACTGGCGCGAGCGCTCCAGCCTCACCGAAAGCCTCAACGACCACCTGCGCGGCCAGTTGCTTGGCATGCGGCTGGCGAGCGAAGACATGCTGCTGGTCGAGGCGCTGATCGACTCGCTCAACGAGGACGGTTATCTGGCCGATCTGCTGGAGGACATCGCCGAGCGGCTGGCGATCGAGCTGTCGATCGGTGACACACCCGGCGACGAGGAAGCCGCCGCGCTGCGCGAGGAGCTGACCGACCGGCTGCGCTGTGCCCTGGGCTGGTTGCAGAACCTGGAACCCTGCGGTGTCGGCGCCCGGGATCTGGGCGAATGCCTGGTGCTGCAGCTGCGCGAATGTGCCCGCACCGAGGCACAGCGCGTGGCCATCCTGGTCTGCCAGGGCCACCTGGAGCTGCTGGCCCGGCGCGACATGAAAAAGCTCATGGCGGCCACCGGCGCGGACGAGGACGACATCCGCGACGCCCAGACGCTCATCCGCACGCTGGAGCCGAAACCCGGCCGCCGCTTCACCCGCGCCGAGGCCAACATCGTCGTGCCGGACGTGATCGTGCAGAAGGCGGGCCGCGGCTGGCGCGTCGTGCTGAATCCGGACGTGATGCCCAAGCTGCGCATCAACGACCTCTACGCCCAGGTCCTGCGCCAGCACCGCAGCCAGCGCCACGGCGACGCGGGCGGCGCCACGCTGGCGGTGCGGCTGCAGGAGGCGCGCTGGTTCGTCAAGAACATCCTCCAGCGCTTCGACACCATCCAGCGCGTCTCGCAGGCCATCGTCGAGCGCCAGAAGGGCTTCTTCACCCACGGCGAGATCGCGATGAAGCCGCTGGTGCTGCGCGAGATCGCCGACGAGCTGGGGTTGCATGAATCGACCATCTCGCGCGTGACCACTGCCAAGTACATGAACACGCCCTTCGGCACCTTCGAGCTGAAATACTTCTTCGGCTCGTCGCTGAACACCGAGGCGGGCGGCAATGCGTCCAGCACGGCCGTGCGGGCGCTGATCAAGCAGTTCGTCGCCGCAGAGGACCAGAAGAAACCGCTGTCCGACAGCCAGCTCAGCACGATGCTGGAGGAACAGGGCATCCAGGTCGCCCGCCGCACGGTGGCCAAGTACCGCGAGGCGCTCAAGATCGCACCGGCCAATCTGCGCAAGGCGATCTGAGTCGAGGGTCTGCGCGTGGCACGGTTCTGGTGCGTCGCCAACGGCGAACGGACCATCGCCGGGCAGGCTTCGTAGTTACCCTGACCGCGCGTGGTGCACGGTCGGGCCGGGCAGGACAAGGTGTGCAGCGGCGGTGTGCGGATGTTGGCGAATCATCCGGCATGGCACATGCAAGGCACTGAAGGCACTCAGGAGCCCGACATGCACGACCCCGTTCGCCACCAGATCGCCAGCCGTATCCACGATCTGCTCATGCACGAGATGGGTGAGGATGTGGACATCCACCTCATGCTCGGGCCGCCCGAATACGCCCGCGCGGTCCTCAGCCTGTGTCGGGCCTGCGGCAGCGCGGAACTGGGTCGGTTGGCCGAGCAGTTCCTGATGACCCAGACGCCGCTGCCGCTGCGGGCCGCTGTCGTCAGTTCGTCGTTGTTGACGCGCCGCTGAAACGCGCCATCAGCCCCCGCAGCAGTGCCCGCACGTGGCGCAGCAGCCAGAACGTCAGTCCCAGCATCACCACCACGGCCACGCCAAGTCCGACCACGGCCCACATCGGCTGGACCCACGACAGCCACAGCATCGCAGGCACTGCAGCGTCCCCTGCCAGCGACAGCCCCCAATTGCTGAAGGGCTCGGGCGAGGTGTTGACCGCGGCCCGTGTCGTTGCTTTGGCCACATGCGAGGTGGCCGCCAGCGTGCCGCCGAGCACGGCCGCGGCCATGGACCACGCGCCCTCGTCCCCACCGAAGACCGACGCGGCCAGCGCCGCACCCGCCGGGATGCGCACGAAGGTGTGCAGCATGTCCCAGAAGGAATCGAGCCCGGGGATCTTGTCGGCGAAGAACTCCGCCGCCAGCATCAGCCCGCTGGCCCCGAGCACCACCGGCTGCTGCAGCCATTGCAGGCCTGCTGGCAAGGGGATCCAGCCGAGGTGGCCGGCCAGTCCGGTGCAGAACAGCACCGCGTACAGCCGCAGCCCGCTGGCCCAGCCCAGCGTGGCGGCGATCGACATCAGCTCCGGGGTGCCGAGGGCAGGGGTCATGGCAGCGTTCCTCTGGTGGGGGGATCGCCGCGATGGTAGCCGGCTCAGGGCACCCGGACGGTGGCTGAGGTCAGCACCTGGAGGGCGCCCATGAACCGGGTCAGCCGGGGCCCTTCCAGGAACACGTCAGCGTTCGGGCCATCGACCAGTCCGACGAAGAGGTCGTGCCCGGCGTCGGCCTGCTGGGCCTGCACCAGGCGCGACTCGATGCTGTCGTCCAGCACCACGTGGCGCACGTCCACCAGCCGCACGCGGTCGGTGCGGTGGACGCGGCTCAGGCGCTGCATCAGCAGCGCCGGGTTCCACGGGCGGTCGAGGTGGACGATGGCGGTGGCGGCGTGGCGCAGGCCGAGCTGTCCGCCGCGCTCATCGTCGCTGCACAGCATCACGCGCAGCTCCGGGGCCTGCTGGAACTCGCTGACCAGCGCCCGCCGGGCGTCGCCGACCAGTTCGGGGCCGAGATGGCGGAAGTCAGTGCCACGGGCCTGCAGCGTGGCACCGAGCCGGTCCAACGCCTCAGGCCATTGGCTGAACACGACCACCTTGGTCTCGGCCGCCTGCAGCGCCGTGTCGATGGCCTGCAGCGCGGCCTCCGGTTTGTCCTCCTGGCCGCACTGGCGCAGCGTGTGCAGCGTCTGGACCAGCGCGCGCTGTTCGCGGCTGCCGATGAACTGGCTGCGCTGCCAGCGTTGCACGCCGCGCTGGAGCTGACCAAGCAGCGTGTCATGCCGCGTGCGGGCTTCTGGTGCGAGGCCGACCCGCGTGGTCTGCTCGACCGTCTCTGGCAATTGGCGCAGCACCAGCGTGCGCGAGCGGCACAGCATCCACGGGGCCAGCGCGTCGAGGTGCCCGCCCTGCAGCGCCGCCACAGCGCCGAAATGGCCGTCGTCGATCCAGTCCAGCATGGCCTGCCAGGCGTCGGGGCGGTCGTCCAGCGGCGTGCGGGCCAGCACGATCGCCCACGGGCTGGCGAGCTGCCGCAGCGCAGCCCGGTGGGCGGGCTGCGCCCATGGCGAGGCGGCGGGGTCGCTCGGCTCGTCGATGAGCACCACGTCGGCGTCGAGTGCGCGCAGGCCCTCCAGCCCCAGCGCCTCCGTGAGGGTGGCCAGATCGGCGAACACGGGGGTGATCGGCGTGTCGGCGCCGGCCCACGCCTGCCACTGGGCTTGCCAGTGCGCCAGCCGCTCGGGAGGACACAGGACCAGCGCCCGCTCCACACCGAAGCTCTTGCCCATCAGGCAGAGTGCGGCAATGGCCTGCACTGTCTTGCCCAGTCCGGCGTCATCGGCCAGCAGGCTGCGGCCGGCGCAGGCGGCGTAGAGCGCGGCTTCGGCCTGGTAGGGGCGCAGCGGGGCGGTGACCAGCGCGGCCAGCGCCGGACTGAGCGGGCCGAGCGGGTGCTGGCGCTCCAGATGATCGACCCGGGCGCGCAGGTCGCGGGCGCGGGCCAGCCAGTCCCAGACGTCGGCGCTGACCTGCAGCGTGTGGCGGTGCTCGCGCGCCAGCCGCACCAGCTCGACCAGTGCCAGATCGTTGACCAGCGGGGCGGCATCGGTCGGGGTAGCAAGCGCCTGTGCGGCAGTGTCGATGTCCGGCGGACAGGTGCGCCCTGCCGCCCAGTGCAGCTGGTGCCGCACGCCCTGCACCAGGGTGACCGCGCTGTGCAGCGGGCGCAGATCGGGTGGTGGCAGTGCGGGCGCTGGTTCGGCTTCCGGCTCAGGAACTGGCTCCGGTACGGTTTCCACCTCGGGCTGCACCACCGGCACAGCGGTTTTCTTGCGCGCCGGGGTGCGGCGTGTGGCTTTCTTCGCCGGCGCAGCAGGTTCGGGTTCTGCTGGAGGCGTGACGGGTTCGGCCTCAGGCGCGGGCATCTTGCGGGGCGCACGTTTGCGGGCGGGTGCGGGGGCTGCAGGCGTGTCGACCAGCTCGGAGTTCACTGGGCGGGCTGCCGTGCGCTTGCGGGCAGAAGGGGTCTTGCGGGGGGGGGAAGTTGACGCCATGGGGAGGGCAGTGCCAGCCGTGATTCGAAGTCCTGGAATTTGCCCGGGACTGTAGCTGGTATGGCCAGCCTGCCGTTGCTGGCGAGGGGTGGCCGGTGCGGGCGGGCGTCTAAGATGCGCCGCATCATGAAAACTGTCCTAAAGCTGCTGCTGTTCACCGTGGCAGCACTTCTGCTGTCGGTCGTGCTGATCGTCTGGCTGGCGCTGACCGATCGGCCGCTGGTCCAGCGCGACTCGGCAATGACTCCGGCCGATGTGGCCCGCGTGCGCGACCTGCTCGGTGCAGCGGATCCGCGCAAGCATCCGCAGGAGGGTGAAGTGGTCCGCACCTTCCACGCAGATGGCAACGACTTGGATCTGATCCTCAACGACGCCAGCCGGCGCTTGCTCCACGGGGCGGGCCGGGTCGTGCTGGAGGAGCAGTCCGCGCGGGTGCAACTGAGCGTGCAGTGGCGGGGCAGCCCCTTCGGCCAGTGGCTCAATGTCGAGGCACAAGTGCGCCAGACCCCGGGCTGGCCGGTGCTGGAGCGGCTGCAGATGGGTCGCGTGCCCGTGCCGAGCGGGCTGGCGCGCTGGCTGCTGGTGCAGGGCATCGCCCACTACGGTGTAACCGAGCAAGTGCAGACCGTGGTGGGCATGGTGCAGCGGATCACGCTGCAGCCGAACGAGGTGGTGCTGGACTACGTCTGGCGCCCGGACGGCTTGCGCACCGTGATGATGCCGCCGGCAGACCAGCAACGCCTGCGCGCCTATGTGGAGCGGCTCGCGCCGCTGGTGCGCAAGGGCCATGAGCCGGTGCCACTGGCTTCGCTGCTGCCGCCCTTGTTCGATCTGGCCCGCGGGCGCGCCGATGCTGCGGGCGGCAGCGACGAGGCCGCCGCGCAGGAAAACCGCTCGGCACTGATCGCGCTGGCACTCTACGCCACTGGCCAGAGCCCGTCGCGCTTCGTGCAGGAGGCGAGGCACTGGACCAAGCCGCTGCCGCGTCCGGTGCTGCTGCGCGGGCGCGAGGACTTCGCGATGCACTTCCTGGTCTCGGCGGTGCTGGCGGCCGAAGGTGGTGGACGGCTGGCCGACGCGATCGGGCTGTACAAGGAAATCTCCGACTCCCGCGGCGGTAGCGGCTTCAGCTTCAACGACATCGCCGCCGACCGCGCCGGCACCCGCTTCGGCCAGATCGCCGTGCGCGACCCCCGGCGCCTGCAGGCTGGGCTGTCCAAGGGGGTGACCGACGATGACTTCATGCCCGGCGTGGCCGACTTGCCCGAGTTCCTGAACGAAGCCGAATTCAAGACCACCTACGGCGAGATCGGCGCGCCGGCCTACGAGCGGATGCAGGCCGAGATCGAGCGCCGCGTGGCGTCCCGGCCGCTGCTGCACTGACCCTGCATTTCCCCCCATGCACACCCTGACCGCCCTGCGGACGGGCGCCCTGGCCAGCGCCCGCCGCCTCGACCTCGCCTGCGGACTCACCGAACTGCCCCGCGAAGTCTTCGATCTGGCCGACACGCTCGAAGTCCTGAACCTCTCGGGCAACCAGTTATCCACATTGCCCGATGACCTGCCACGGCTGCACCGGTTGCGCGTGGTCTTCTGTTCGGACAACGCCTTCACCACGTTGCCAGGGGTGTTAGGAAGCTGTGGACAACTGGAGATGATCGGCTTCAAGGCGAACCGGATTTCCCACGTTCCGGCCAAGTCCCTGCCCCCGCGGCTGCGCTGGCTGATCCTTACCGACAACGCGGTCGAGACGCTGCCCGGCACCCTCGGCGAGCGCCCGCGGCTGGAGAAGCTGATGCTCGCCGGCAACCGCCTGGCGCACCTGCCCGACCTGTCCTCCTGTGGACAACTCGCGCTGCTGCGATTGGCCGCCAACCGGCTCCAGACGCTGCCAGACTGGCTGTTGTCCATGCCTCGACTGGCCTGGCTGGCGCTGGGAGGCAACCCGGTTTTCCACAAACTTTCCCACAATGTCCACAGGGCGGAATTCCCCAGGATCTCATGGGAGGATCTGCAGATCCACCGCGTACTGGGCGAAGGTGCTTCCGGAGTTATCCACAAGGCAGAGTGGAAAAAAAGTGAACAGTTATCCACAGCTGTGGCAGTGAAGCTGTTCAAGGGAACGATGACCAGCGACGGCCTGCCGGACAGCGAGATGGCCGCCACGCTGGCCGCCGCGGGACATCCCGGACTGGTCGGCGTGGAGGGCGTTGTCCACAACCCCGCCGACCCCACGCCGGGTCTGGTGCTGCCGCTGCTCGACTCGACGTTCCTGCCGCTGGCCGGGCCACCGAGCTTCACATCGTGCAGCCGTGACGTCTACCCGGATGGCTTCTCCCTGCCTGTGGACAAGCTGTTGACAATTACCCGTTCGGTGGCCGGTGCGGTGGCGCATCTGCACGCCCGCGGCCTGGTGCATGGCGACCTCTATGGCCACAACATCTTGTGGAATGGTGTGGACCGGGCCTTGCTCAGCGACTTTGGCGCCGCATCGTTCTTTGATCCGGACGACCGCGCCACGGGCGATGCGCTGCAGCGTCTGGAGGTGCGCGCCTTCGGGTGTTTGCTGGAAGAACTGCTGGCGGCGGTGGATAACCCTGACGATCCCCGCTGCACGTTGCTCGTCGGGTTGCGCGATGCCTGCCTGCAACCGCGGGTGGCGGATCGGCCGCTGTTCTCAGATCTCGCCGCTGCGCTGGCCACTGTCGGCTGACGCGGCCTCTGCGGTCTCGGCCGTGGCCGCGAGGTGGCCGACGAACGCGCCGAACGCGGCCAGCAGCGGCGCGTAGCGAGCAGGGGCTTGTTCGAGCTGCGCCAGCGCGAGGCAGGTGGCTTCGAGTGTGGATAACTGGTCCGGGCGGTGCGCCTTGCGGACCGTGTACTGCGACGGCGGCGGTGCCACCAGCGCGAGCCGCGGGAGGCGCTGCAGGGCCAGGTTCAGGTGCAGCAGCTTGCGGCTCTTGCGCCAGGTACCGTCGAGCACGACCAGCCGCAGCCGCTCTCCCGCGGGGGGAATCAGTGGGTTATCCACAGCCTGAGCGGCCCCCGGTTCGTCCGGATACAGCAGCACGCTGGTCCGGCCACCCGCGTGCAGCAGCGTCTCCAGCGCGGTGGCATCGAATTGCTCTCCTGTGGATAACTGGCTGTACGCCAGACTCCGGTGCAGCAATTGCGCACTGCCCTTGGCCTGCCCGACTTCGAGCGGATGCTGCAGGATCAGCACCTCGACCACGTTATCCACAGGCGTGACCCAGCGGCACAGGCAGGTGCGCAGCGGGCGGGCGCACTGTGGACAAGTCGGTCGGCGGGGGTGTTCCATGGCGGACAGCGGGCGAAGGCGGATTGCGCGAAGATGTCCACATGATCGCCGTTTCCGTCCTCGACCTCGCCCCCATCGCCCAAGGCAGTGATGCCGCGACCGCGCTGCGCCACGCTCTCGACCTCGCGCAGCACGCCGAACGCTGGGGCTACCGCCGCTACTGGCTCGCCGAACACCACAACATGGCCGGGCTGGCCTGCTCCGCCACCGCCGTGCTGATCGGCTACATCGCAGGCGGCACGGCGACGATCCGCGTCGGCTCCGGCGGGGTGATGCTGCCGAACCATGCGCCGCTGGTCGTCGCCGAACAGTTCGGCACGCTGGCCACGCTGTACCCCGGCCGCATCGATCTTGGCCTCGGCCGCGCACCCGGCACCGACCAGGCCACCGCGCGCGCAATGCGTCGCCACCAGCACAGCAGCGACGAGGACAGTTTTCCACAAGATGTGATGGAACTGCAGCGCTACCTCGGCGAGCCGGAAGCTGGCCAGACCGTGCAGGCCATCCCCGGCACAGGCACGCACGTGCCGATCTGGTTGCTCGGATCGTCGCTCTACGGTGCGCAACTGGCCGCCTACCTGGGTCGTCCGTTCGCCTTCGCCTCGCATTTCGCGCCGGACTTGCTGATGCAGGCACTGGATATCTACCGCAGCACCTACCGGCCCTCGGTAAGTTATCCACAGCCCTACGCGATGGTTGGCACCAACGTGATCGCGGCCGACACCGACACTGAAGCGCAAAAGTTATTCACATCGCTGCAGCAACGCTTCCTCGGCATGGTGCGCGGCCAGCGTGGCCCGCTGCCGCCACCTGTGGACAACATGGACGCGCTGTGGAGTCCGGTCGAGCGCAGGCAGGTCGAGCGGATGCTGTCGGTGGCGGTGGTCGGCTCGCCGGAAACGGTGACGCAGGGGCTGCGGGCCTTGGTCGAACGCACGGGCGCGGACGAACTCATCATCGCCGGCGCCATGCACGACCACGCGGCGCGGCTGCGCTCCTACGAACTGATCGCGCAGTGCGCCGCCAACGTGGTGCCCGCCGTCAAACTTTGAGCGGCACGTCCTCGATGTGTTCGTAGACCGGCAGACCGCGTGCGCGGGCGTGCGCCACGTCCTGGTCCGCCCCGCGCGATGCGCCGGGAATCCGCAGCACCGCGTCGCAGCGCGACAGCAGCCGCTCCGCCACCGGGTATTGGTACTGGTGGAACACCGCGTCGCCGTGTTCCTGTCCACCCGCCGCGTGGATGATCGGCAGCGCCACCCACTCGCCGATCATCGCCAGGTGCCCGCGCTCGTACAGCGGCAGCGCGGTGGCTTCCATGCGGGCCATGTTCGCGGCGATGCGCTGCGGGTCGCCGTCGGTGCCGGAGAGGTAGGGGCCGGCGATCAGGATCAGCAGCGTTCGGTCGGTGGTGGGGGTCGTGGGTGTGTTGGCGGTTGTCATCGTGCAGGCTCGTGCATAAACGTGAATGTTCGTGCAATCTACTATGATCCCGGCACCATGTCCACGACCCTCCTCACCCGCCAACGCCAGCAGTTCATCCTCCAGCGCCTTGCCCGCGACGGGCAGGTCGTCGCCAAGGCGCTCAGCGAGGAGCTGCAGACCTCCGAGGACACGGTCCGCCGCGACCTGCGCGAACTGGCGCGCGAAGGCCGGTTGCAGCGGGTGCATGGCGGCGCGCTGCCGGCGTCGGCGGCGATCGGCGACATGGCGGTGCGCCGGCAGGTGGCGCCGGATGCGAAACAGGCGCTGGCGCGGCGGGCGGCGGCGCTGGTCCAGCCGGGGCAGGTGGTCTTGCTCGATGGCGGCACGACCACGGCGGCGCTGGCCCGCGCCCTGCCGCCCGAGTTGCGCGCCACGGTCGTCACCCACAGCCCGACCATCGCGGTCGAACTCGGCGAGCGCGGCGACCACCCGCACATCGAGGTCATCCTGCTCGGCGGCCGGCTGTTCAAGCACTCGATGGTCACGGTGGGCGCGACCACGATCGAGGCCGTGCGCCACATCCGGGCGGATCTCTACTTCATGGGCGTCACGGGCATCCACGCCGAGGCGGGGTTGAGCACGGGCGATTTCGAGGAAGCGGCCATCAAGCGGGCCTTGCACGAACGTGCAGCCGAGACGGTGGTGATGGCGTCGCCGGAGAAGCTGGGGGCGGCGTCGGCGTATGTGATCGCGCCGGCGGCGGAGGTGGCGACGCTGGTGGTCGCAGCGGACACGCCGGAGGGGGTCGTGGGTCCGCTGCGGGCGCTCGGGATCGGCGTGTTGCGGGCGTGAGGATCAGCCGCTCAGGCCATCGGCCTTGAACATCGCCTTGATCCCCCGCACCGCCTGCCGGATCCGCCCCTCGTTCTCGATCAGCGCGAACCGCACATGGTCATCGCCGTGGTCGCCGAAGCCGATGCCCGGCGAGACGCAGACCTTGGCCTTCTCCAGCAACCGCTTGGCGAATTCGAGCGAGCCAAGGTGGGCATACCGCTCGGGGATCTTCGCCCAGATGTACATCGACGCCTTCGGGCATTCGACGTCCCAGCCGATCTCGCGCAGGCCCTTCACCAGCACGTCGCGGCGCTTCTGGTAGGTCGCGGCGATGTCCTTCACGCACTGCTGGTCGCCTTCCAGCGCGGCGATGGCCGCCACCTGCAGCGGCGTGAACGTGCCGTAGTCGTGGTAGCTCTTGATGCGCGCCAGCGCGGCGACGAGGTCCGGGTTGCCGACCATGAAGCCGATGCGCCAGCCGGCCATGTTGTAGCTCTTGCTCAGCGTGAAGAACTCGACCGCGATGTCCTTGGCGCCGGGTACCTGCAGGATCGACGGCGCCTTCCAGCCGTCGAAGCAGATGTCGGCGTAGGCCAGGTCATGCACGACGAGGATCTCGTGTTTCTTGGCCAGCGCGATGACGCGCTCGAAGAACTCCAGCTCGACACACTGCGCCGTCGGGTTGCTCGGGAAGCCGAGCACCATCATCTTCGGCTTCGGGTAGCTGCCGCGGATGGCCTTTTCCAGCTCGGCGAAGAAGTCCACGCCCGGCACGTTCGGCACCGAGCGGATGTCCGCGCCCGCGATCACCGCGCCGTAGATGTGGATCGGGTAGCTCGGATCCGGCACCAGCACGGTGTCGCCGCGGTCGAGGGTGGCGAGCATCAGGTGCGCCAGCCCTTCCTTCGAACCGATGGTGACGATGGCCTCGCTGTCCGGGTCGATGTCGACGGCGTAGCGGTCCTTGTACCAGTGCGAGATCGCGCGGCGCAGGCGCGGAATGCCCTTGCTGGCCGAGTAGCCGTGGGTGTCGGGGCGCTGGGCGACCTCGGTGAGCTTGGCGACGATGTGCGCGGGGGTGGCGCCGTCGGGGTTGCCCATGCTGAGGTCGATGATGTCCTCGCCACGGCGGCGCGCGGCGAGCTTCAGCTCGGCCGTGATGTTGAAGACGTAGGGGGGAAGGCGATCGATGCGCGCAAAGCGGCGCTTGCCCGAGGAAGAGCTGGAAGACATTTGGCAGTGGCTTTCACGTAAGCGCCCGGAACCGTCCGAGCGACGTTGGCTGCTGGGCAGCCGGGGGCCATGTTAGCAGCGGTGCCGGCGTTTTCGCCCGCCCGCCGTCCGCAGATCACCGCACCGCCGCGACCACCTGCCACAGCGACCACGCCATCCACAGCGACTGGAGAAACGGTGACCACATGCCCCGGGGCCTCAATCCAGCGAGATGCCCGTCCATCCGGGCCGGCCGCAGCCTCAACCCATCAGCTTGCGGTACTGCACGAAGCCGCTCTTGTCGGCGATCCGGTCGTACAACCGCATCGCGTCGAGATTGGTCTCGTGGGTCAGCCAATGCACGCGCGACGCTCCGGCCTGCGCTGCGGTGGCGTAGACATACTCGATCAGCGCCCGGCCGATGCCCTGGCCGCGGTGCTCGGGCGCAGCGTAGAGGTCCTGCAGGTAGCAGTAGTCGCCGGTGGTCCAGCAGCTGCGGTGGTAGAGGTAGTGGACGATCCCCACCAGCTGGCCGTCGATCTCGGCGACGGCGCAGTGCATCGGCTCGTCCGCCGTGTGGAAGCGCTCCCAGGTCGTCGCGGTGACCTGGTCCGGGAGATCGGTGCGGTAGAAGGCTTGGTAGCCCTTCCAGAGCGGCAGCCACTGCGCGTGGTCATCGGGGCGTGCGAGTCGGATCAGCATGCGGAACCTTCCGTTCAGGGATGAGTGGGTCATGGTAGCGAGCCGCTCCCCGGCACCTCGATCGGCAGCCGTCCCTGCGCCTTCACCTCCCGCAGCACCATGCTCGACCGCACATGCGTGACCCCCGGCAGCTTGAACACCGTGTCGTGCAGGAAGCGGTCATACGCCTTGATGTCGCGCACCAGCACGCGCATCACGTAGTCGCTCTGCCCGGTCGTGCTGTAGCAGCTCACGATCGGCGGGCAGGCGGCGACCTCGCGCTCGAAACGCTGCACCGTGTCCTCGGTGTGCGGCGAGAGGTTGACCTCGGCGATCACGCACAGCCCGAGCCCGACCTGCTCGCGGTCCACCAGCGCGGTGTAGCCGGTGATGACGCTGCGTGCCTCCAGCTCGCGCAGCCGCTTCCAGCACGGCGTCGTGGACAGGCCGGTGCGTTCGGCGATCTGGGCGATGGACTGGCGCGAGTCGCGCTGCAGCTCGGTCAGGATCAGGGCGTCGCGGCGGTCAAGTTCGTTCATTCGCCTGTCTCCGCAGCAATGGGTCTGCACATTCCGATTTATAGCGAAACCAAGGGAAGAAAAGAACCAATCGACGGGCGCCAGCCTCTAAAGTTTTCCGACAAGACGATCCATGCGATCGACGGAGACTTGAATGACCACCCTGCTGAACCCGGCCCCTGCGCTGCGCACCGACTACCGCCTGACCGACAACCTGTGGGGCACCGCGGGCACGGTCTTTCTCACCGGCACGCAGGCCCTGGTGCGGCTGATGGCGATGCAGAAAGGCCTCGACACGCAGCGCGGCCTGCACACCGCCGGCTTCATCAGCGGCTACCGCGGCTCGCCGCTCGGCATGGTCGACCAGCAGGTGTGGAAGGCGCAGCCGCGGCTGGACGAACTCGGCATCCGCTTCCTGCCCGCGATCAACGAGGAGCTGGCCGCCACCGCCGTGCTCGGCACGCAGCGCGTCGAGGCCGACCCGCAGCGCACGGTCGAAGGCGTGTTCGCGCTCTGGTATGGCAAGGGGCCGGGCGTGGACCGGGCTGGCGACGCGCTCAAGCACGGCAACGCCTACGGCTCGTCCCCGCACGGCGGCGTGCTGGTCGTCGCGGGCGATGACCACGGCTGCGTGTCGTCCTCGACGCCGCACCAGAGCGACCAGGCCTTCCAGGCGTGGAGCGTGCCGACCGTGTCGCCCGCGACGGTGGCGGAGATGCTGGAGTTCGGGCTCTACGGCTGGGCGCTGTCGCGGTTCTCGGGCGCGTGGGTCGGGGTCACGGCGCTGTCGGAGGTGGTGGAAAGCGCCACGACGGTGGACCTCGACCCGCTCGCGCAGCGCGTGTCCGCCTGGCAGGACGCTGACACCGTGCGCGCCCGCACCGGCTACACGCCGCCCGCCGACGGGCTGCACTACCGCTGGCCCGACCTGCCCTCGCTGACCATCGAGGCGCGGCTGCACGCCAAGCTCGATGCGGTGCGTGCCTTCGCCCGCGTCAACCCGATCGACCGCACGGTGATCGCGTCCGAGCGCGCCACGTTCGGCATCGTCACCGCGGGCAAGGCGCATGTCGATCTGATGGAAGTCTTCCGCCGGCTCGACCTGTTGCCGGAGCAGCTTGCCGCGGCCGGACTGCGGCTCTACAAGGTCGGGCTGACTTACCCGGTGGAGCCGACGCGGCTGACCGACTTCGCCGCAGGGCTGCGCGAGATCCTCGTCATCGAGGAAAAGGGGCCGGTGGTGGAGACGCAGTTGCGCGAGCTGTTCTACAACGCGCCTGCCGACCAGCGCCCCGCCCTGCTCGGCAAGCGCGACGCGGCGGGCCAGCCGCTGGTGTCGGCACTTGGCGAGCTGCGGCCGTCGCGGCTGATCGAACTGGTCGCGCGCTGGGTGGCCGAGCGGTTTCCGGCGCTGGACCGGCGCCACCTCGTCGTCGATTTCACGCTGCCGGCGCTGCTGCACAACGACGCCGACGGCGTGCGGCGGGCGCCGTATTTCTGCGCCGGCTGTCCGCACAACACGTCCACGAAAGTGCCCGAGGGTTCACGGGCGCAGGCCGGCATCGGCTGCCACTTCATGGCGACCTGGATGGACCGCGACACCGAGGGCCTGATCCAGATGGGCGGCGAGGGCGTGGACTGGGTCTCGCACGCGATGTTCACCCGCGAGCCGCACGTCTTCCAGAACCTCGGCGACGGCACCTACTACCACTCCGGCTACCTCGCGATCCGGCAGGCCGTGGCGGCCAAGGCGACGCTGACCTACAAGATCCTCTACAACGACGCGGTGGCGATGACCGGCGGCCAGCCGGTGGACGGCGTCACCAGCGTGGACCGCATCGCGCGGCAGGTCGAGGCCGAGGGCGTGCGGCAGGTGGTTGTCCTGAGCGACGACATCACCAGGTACGACGGCCAGCACGGCCAGTTCCCGCCCGGCACCACCTTCCACGACCGCAGCGAACTCGACGCCGTGCAGCGCCGCCTGCGCGCCGTGCCGGGCGTGACGGTGCTGATCTACGAGCAGACCTGCGCGGCAGAAAAGCGGCGGCGGCGCAAGAAGGGCGAGCTGGTCGATCCGCCGAAGCGGCTGTTCATCCACCAGGCGGTGTGCGAGGGCTGCGGCGACTGCACGGTGCAGTCGAACTGCGTCGCCGTGCTGCCTGAGGAGACGCCGTTCGGCCGCAAGCGGCGCATCGACCAGTCGAGCTGCAACAAGGACTATTCCTGCGCCAAGGGCTTCTGCCCGAGCTTCGTCGGCGTGGTTGGCGGGCGACTGAAAAAGCACGTCGGCGCGCTGGTCGGCGCGGCCGGGGCGGACAGCCTGTTCCGCCGCCGCATCGACGCGCTGCCGCTGCCGGCGCCGCATGTCTGGGAGGCGCCCTACGACCTGCTCGTCACCGGCGTCGGCGGCACGGGCGTGGTCACGGTCGGCGCGCTGATCGCGATGGCCGCGCACCTCGAAGGCCGCGCCGCCAGCGTGCTCGACTTCATGGGCTTCGCGCAGAAGGGCGGCGCGGTGCTGAGCTTCGTGCGGCTGGCGGACCGGCCGGAGCGGCTGCACCAGGTGCGCATCGACGCGCAGCAGGCCGATGCGCTGCTGGCCTGCGATCTGGTGGTCGGCGCCTCGGCGGATGCGCTGCAGACCGTGCGCCACGGCCGCACCCGCGTGCTCGCCAACACGCACGAGACCCCGGTTGCCGAATCGCTGCACAACCCCGATGCGAGCCTGAAGGCGCCGCTGCTGCTGCAGAAGATCGCGCACGCGGCTGGCGCTGACCGGGTGCGCACGCTCGACGCACAGCGGCTGGCGCAGGACTTCCTCGGCGACGCGATCGTGTCGAACATCGTCGCCCTGGGCTTCGCGTGGCAGGCCGGGCTGGTGCCGGTGGCCCTGGCGGCGATGCAGCGGGCGATCGAATTGAACGGCGTGGCGGTGGAGAACAACCTGAACGCCTTTGCGCTCGGGCGGCTGGCGGCGGCGGACCCGGCGGCGTGTCGGGCGCTGCTGGACGAACCGGCCGAGGACGCGCCCGTGGTCGAGCCGCTGGACGCCCTGGTGGCCCGTGGCATGGCGCACTTGACCGGCTACCAGAACGCCGCGTGGGCGCAGCGCTGGCGTGCGCTGGTGGACGAGGTGCGCGCCCGCGAACCCGGTCTGCCGGGCGGCGCCGACCAGCCGCTGACCCGCGCCGTCGCGACGCAGTTCCTGCGGCTGATGTCCTACAAGGACGAGTACGAAGTGGCCCGGCTCTACACCGACCCGGCGTTCCGGCAGGGACTCGACGCGCAGTTCGAGGGCGACTTCCAGCTCGAATTCCACATGGCCCCGCCGCTGCTCGCCCGCCCGAAGGACGGCCAGCCGCCGCGCAAGCTGCGCCTCGGCGCGTGGCTGCTGCCGGCGATGCGCTGGCTCGCCAAGGGCAAGGCGCTGCGCGGCACGGCGCTCGATCCGTTCGGCCACACGGACGAGCGCCGAACCGAGCGCGGGCTGATCGTCGCCTACGAGGCCCGCGTGCGCGCGCTGCTCGCCACGCTGGCGGCGGATGCGTCACCCCAGCGGCGTGCGCTGGCCGTGCAGATCGCCAGCGTGCCGCACACGGTGCGCGGTTTCGGGCATGTGAAGCTCGCCAACCTCGCGCTGGCGCGGGTGCGGGAGGCGGAGTTGCTGCACCGCTTCGATCCGGCGGCGTATCCACAGCCTGCAGGGGCTGGCTTGCCGGTGGCGGGGCAGTTCAAGGGGATTCCGGTGACGGTGGGGTGAGCGGGGGGAGTTTTTCCTCAATCGCACAGATATTTAGTTAGATCAGATGAAAGGAATCGTCTTGAATGACTAGAATTCTGTGCAAATGAATCCTGACTGCACGATCCAGCTCTTCACTGCAGGCGCCTGGCGCGACGTGGGCAGTGTCAGCCTGTTTGCACCTCCGCAGCAGGGCTGGCGCGCCCACAGCTACACCGGGTACGACGTGGCCTGGGCTGTCGAGCATGAGGGCGCGCGCGATGCCCATGCGTTCACTTGCCGCTTTCCGGTCGGGCTTGCACCCCTGGAATTGCCGCACTGGCCGGTGTTCCTGATCGACCTGCTGCCGCAAGGTTTTGGCCGGGAGGAAATGCTGCGGCGCTTGAACCTGCCGGAGACGGCGGCCGAGCCGGCGGACTGGCCGCTGCTGCTGGCTGGGGCAGCGAATCCGATCGGGCACCTGCGCATCCGCGAGGCGGCTGAGTGGCTGGCCAACCGGGCGGGTGAGCGCTGCGGCTTCACGGATGAAGAAGTCGCCGAGCGCGGTGGCGACTTCACCGATCACCTGGGGGCACATGGCCTGTTCGTGGCGGGTTCGTCCGGTGTGCAGGGCGAGTGGCCGAAGCTGCTGCTGACAAGGGCAGCAGACGGCCTGCTGTACCTGGACCATACGCTGCCCGACGCCGAGGCGCACACGCACTACATCGTCAAGTTCGGCCGGGGGCGCAGCGAGCCGCTGGCCGAGATCCTGCGCCACGAGGCGGTCTACATGGGGTTGGCGCAGCGGCTCGGGTTGCGGGTGCACGCGCCGCTGGTGCTGCGCGAGCGGGCGCTGTTCATTCCTCGGTTTGATCGCCGCGTCGGTGCGGACGGGGTCGAGCGGCTGGCCCAGGAAAGCATCGCGTCGCTGACCGGCACGGCCGGGTTCGGCGCCGTGCCGAGCCATGACGCGGTCTGTCGGCAGCTTGTGCAGCGCTGTGCGGATCCGCAGGCGGAGGTGCTCGAATACCTGCGGCGCGACGTGGCGAATCTGGCGCTGGGCAACAAGGACAACCACGCCCGCAACACGGCGCTGCAGCGGGATTTCAGCGGGCACGTCGCGCTGTCGCCGCTGTTCGATTTCGCGCCGATGTTCCTGCACCCGGACGGCATCGGGCGGCGGATGCGCTGGGTGGACAACGACGCGGGGCGGCCGGACTGGTCGCGGGTGCTGGACGCCGTCTGCCAAGACAGCGAGCCTGGGCCGGCTGGGCGGCACGCGGCGCTGGACCGCACACTGTTGCGCGATGGACTGCGGCAGATGGCCCCGGCGCTGGCCGACGTCGGGCGCGAGGGCGCGGCGATGGGGCTGTCTGCCGCGGTGCATGCCCTGCTGCATCCCGGCATCGAGTCGCTGGCCCGCCAGCTCGACGGATTGCGCTGAACCGACCATGGACAAGCGCTACCACCCTCTACCCGTCAGTGAACAGATGCGGCTGCGCCGCCAGGCCATCGAGGCCGTGCTTGCCCACCCTGAGTGGACGCTGGCCGACGCGATCCGCCACCTGAAGACGACCATGCGCCTGACCAGCGCCGAGCTGGCGAGGCTGGCGGGTGTTTCGCACCGCACGGTGCAGGACATCGAGCAAGGCCGCAGCGAAGGCACGGTACAGACGATGAACCGGCTGCTGGGGATCGTCGGGCTGAAGCTGGGGGTGGTGCGGCGGGTGTCGGGGGATCAGGGTGGGGATTGATCGGGCATGTCGAGCGGATCAGTGCCCGTGTCGGGCCGGTCTTCGCCGATCGCCACCGGGCGGCCATCCTGCCAGACCACGGCGTAGTGGCCGAGGCGGCGTTTGCGGTCCAGGGTGCTGGTGACGGCGGCTTGCAGGGCCGCCAGCAACTGCGCGGTCTCGATGAGCGGTTGGGCCGGAATGGCTGGGGTCGGGTTGTTCACAGGCCAGCCTCTTTCATCAGGTGGTCAAACAGTTCAGGGCGGTAGATGTGGCGCTGCTGGCCTTGCTGCTCGAAAACCAGTTCGGGCGCAGTGTGGCGGTTCATGAAGCAGCGCGTGCTGTCCACGGCGCCGGCATAGGCGGTCAGCAGGTTGAACAGGCTGCGGGGAAAGCGCCGTGCCAGATCAGGTCGGCGTTGATGAAGCGCCGCACCGCGGTGACAGCGGGCAGGGACGCCAGCGCGAAAGTGGTCTTGCCAGCGCCATTCGGGCCTGCCATGACAAGGCATACCGGGGTGGTGGGGGTGATCGTCGGGGAGGTCATGCGGGGTTTGGCAACGGGCACGCGGATGGTAAACCGATAGAAAAATCCCCAACTGAGGACTTGTCGCCCGCACTTTCCAAGGTACCGGAGAGAGGGAAGGAGGGAGCGAAGGGGCAAGCCTCGACCCAGCACGCCGCGGCGGTGAAGCCAAGCAGGCGCGTCGGGCTGGCCCCTGGCGGAACGGCTGGACCTGCACCATCGGTCGGTCAGTCGGTCGCTACGGGGGTCGCGGGCGGTTTCGACGCCCGCGACAGGCTGCATTCAAGGCCCGAACGCCCCACCACACCCGTTGCAGCTTGCAGCCTCTGGGTCGCCGGTCTCGTGGTTCCCGCTCTACCGGCGTGGGTGGCCCGCACGCCGAGCCGGGACGCGCACAGGGGGCGACAAGTCTGTGAAGAGAACCCCTGTGGCGTGACGTGCAAACGTGCGAGCGCCGACGTGCGCCCCGCAGTGGTGGGGGCGCTCGGAGTCGGTCAGTCCGTCGTGGGCGGGGTCAGCTCAGGCGGGGTGGGCGGGGATGCCAGCGGTCAAGGGCGATGACGCGGAAGGTGCGTTCGCGCAGGGTGAGGCGGCGCAGCCAGCAGGGGCGCAGGCGGGCGAAGGTGAAGGCGCAGGGGTGGTGGTGCATCGTCGCGCTCCCGGTCACAGGCCCAGACGGCGGGCGGTGTAGGGATGGACGAAACGCTCTTCGGCCGTGGGCTGCGAGGCGGGGCCGCCGGCCAGCCGGGTGCCGAGGTCGCAGCGCCAGGCGATGACGGCCAGCAGGTCGCCGAGCACGCGGTGGACCGCGGCGGGTTCGGTGGAGGAGGCGACGAGTTCGCGCAGGCTGTCGAGGTCGGCGGCGATGTCGGAGAACAGGTCGGCGAGGCCGGGGATGTGGGCGTCGTCGGGCGTGGGGGCGCCGAGGGAAACGGGGGTGTCAGCCATGAAGGGCTCCAAGCGACAGGATATGAACCTGCTGCTCCTCCCTGCCAAGAGAGGGGCGGCAGACCGTGCGGGTTGGCAGACCGGGCTTGGACCGGCAGGGGTTGCCCCCTCCCGCACGGCCCGCCATAGACGGAACCGTGGGCACAGCTCACATCGTACTGACGTGAAAAAGCCGCGTTGGGCGCGGCTGCTGCGCCAAGCTACCGGGCTGCCAAGCCCGTGCTCGCAGTGTGTGCGAGCGACGCGGATCGTACATCAACAACGGCGGAAACCGCCGCATCTGTCGATCAGACTTTGAATTGGAACCGCCGGTAGTCCCCCAGGCGTTCGGACTCCTTGACGCTGTCGTGAGGAATCAGCAGGTACATCCACGACTTTGCCCCCACGGATGCGGCATGGTCCGAGGCGTGTTGGCACCACTTCGCTGCCGCCGCTGCCTTGGCCTGCACTTCCTGCGTGTCGATGTCCGTGCGTGCCTTGGTCTCGGCCATGAAAATGACCGAATCCGTTTCCACGACAAAGTCCGGCACGTATTCGGGCTGCTCCGCCCCGAGCTTGTAGTAGATCTGGAACTGCCCCTTGGCGGGCTTCATCCATTTCAATGCGTCGCGCTCCAGAAGGACGGCAAACCGGCGTTCCGTGTCCGAGTCGAATTTCTGCAGGGGATACAGGCAGCGTTTGAATTCGCCGAACAGCATCTGCTTGATCTTGCCCAGATCGGTCACGGTTTCGCGGATGGTCAGGACGGGCTGCCCTGCCGTGGCGGTGTAGTTGCACGGCTTCAGTGCAGTGAAGCCCCGGCTGACTTCGACCGCGTAACCCGTGGCGGTCTCCCAGAAATGCGCGAGCATGTCCGCACGGATCAGGCGGGCCAGCTCGCCTCCGAACGTGTCCAGAATCTGGTGAAGCTCGCTGTCGGCGTATTTTTGCTGCTGATAGTGCGTGACCGCCTGCCCGGCGAGGTCGTACAGCAGTTCGGCCTGCGTGAAGTAATCAATGTCGTCAAAGTCCACCAGCTTCTTGACGATGTAGTCTTCCAGCCGGTTTTCCCGGATGCCGCTTTCTCGGTTCAGGGTGAACTGGTTGTTGGTCCGCAGTTCCTGCCCGACGATTTCACGCTCACCCGGCTGGTAGTTGGGCAGGGTTCCCAGCTTGAAGGGGTGGAATCCCGTGGTGACTTCACCCGTCGGCACCACCGTGATGCGCGGAATGTCGATGGTCTGCTGGACCACGACGGCGGTGGTTCGTGCGACCACGGCGGAAATATCCAGTGGTGGCGCACTGGCACCTGCATCGGGTTCTGCCAACAAGCTGCCTTGGCTGGGCTGGAGCTGGGCGGTGACTTCGGCCAGGATCTGGCGCTGAATTTCCGGGGTCAACAAGGCGCTGCTGGTCGGGACCAGATCGCGCTTGACCTCGTAACGCCCGATGACCTCCATCACCACGCGGGCGGCCTGTTTCTCCGCCTCAGTAGAGAAGAACGGGGCAGGCTGAACGGCTTGGTTGGCGCCAGCCGATGCGGTGGTTGCAGTGGTATTGGCCAGCCCCAGTGCGGTCATGGCGCCTGAGCTGACCTGCACGCTGATTTTCTTCTCGGCCGCATTGGGGGCGTCAAGAATCACCTGCTTGAGGCGTATCGGTGAATCCCCCCGGTTGGCCTCGTCGATGATGTCCTGAAACTTGTCGTGCGCGACGATGTTCAGCCGGTCCACGGTCGCCACGCCGGTACGTTTGCCATAAGGCAGGCGCAGCCCTCGGCCGATGGATTGCTCGATCAGCGTGCGTGCATTGGCGGCCCGCAGCGGCACGATGGTGTAGAGGTTGGTGACATCCCAGCCTTCCTTGAGCATGTTGACGTGAATCACGATCTCGGTGGACGAGTCCGGGTTTTCAACTTCCAGCAGCCGCTTGATCATGTCCTCTTCTTCGGCGCCCGTCTTCGAGGAATCAACCTGAATCACCTTGCCCTGATACCGTCCTTCGTAGAACCGATCCGATTCCAGCAGGGTCTTGAGCTGTCCCGCATGGGTGGTATCGCGGGCGATCACCAGCATGAAGGGCTTGACCTCCTTGACGCCATTTTCTCGGGCGTAGGTCAGCAGGTCGGCCTTGGTGCTTTCATGCAGGCGGATACCGTCTTCCAGCTTGATTTTTTCAACCTCTTCCGGCGTGTGGTCCTTGGCGTTGAAATTGCGCTGCGTGACGGCGGCCGGTTCCTTGACAAAACCATCGGCCATGGCGCGAGACAGCGGGTAGTCCATCACCACGTTCTTGAATGGAACGGGGCCGCGCGTGGTTTCCACAAAAGGGGTCGCGGTGACTTCCAGCCCGAACAGCGGCCGGAGTTCGTTGATGGAGCGCATGCCGGCCTGGGCGCGGTAGCGGTGCGATTCATCCATCAGCAACACGAGGTCTGGCAGGTTGGCCAGGTGGTCAAAATAACTGTCGCCCAGCACTTCCTTCATCCGCTTGATGCGTGGCTCCTTGCCGCCGCGCACCTCGGAATTGATCTTGGAAATGTTGAAGATGTTGATCCGCACATCGTGGGCGAACCCTGCCGGCTGGTCTTGCACGACGGCGCCGGTCTGGTCGTAGTTGTCGCCCGTGATGACCAGCGGGGGTTGCTGGGCAAACTCGGCGATGCCCTTGAACACGTATTTCGGCGTGTTGCGGGTGAAGTCCGTGATCAGCTTGTTGTAGATGGTCAGGTTCGGCGCGAGCACGAAGAAATTGTTGATGCCGTGCGCCAGGTGCAGGTAGGCGATGAAGGCGCCCATCAGCCGCGTCTTGCCCACTCCGGTGGCGAGCGCGAAGCACAGCGAAGGAAACTCCCGCTCGAAGTCTTGCAGCGTTGGGAATTCGGCCTTCAGCGTGGACAGCAAGGCGGTCAGGTCGCGCTGGTGGCCGAGCATTTCGGGGGCGGCTGACAGCGCCTGGATCAGTTTGGCGAGTGACTCGGACTGCGGGGGGCGCAGTGACAGACGGCCGTTGACGTGGTGTTGCGCGCGGGTGTCGTTCATGCGCTTTTCCCCTGCTGGCGCAATTGGTCGGCGGACAGTTTGATGATTTCTTCGCCCTGCACGATCACGATGCCGGTGTCGGTTTGCAACGCGGTCTGGCGGGCCAGTGCGGCGGCGCGCTGGATGGCTTGCAAGGAGGTGCGCAGGTCCGGGTCTTTGGCCTGGGACAGTTCTTGTAGCGTCATTCGGTTTCTCCCCATTCAATCAGCACGGGCTGGGCGCCGGCGTTGTCGTACAGCGCCCAGGCGTGAACGCTGGGGCGGTAATGTTGATGAAAATTGCGGATGCCGGCGTCAAAGCGGCGTCGGATCACATCCGGTTCGATGTTGTGACCGCCTTGTCTGACCCGCGCTGCCACGCGGGCAATGGCCGCTTCTGCCGTGGGCAGGGCCAGGAAAAACAGGCTGATGTGGTAACCCAGCGTGCGCCATTCGCGGATGTGGCGCAGGTAGGTCAAACCGGACAGGGTGGTTTCCAGGGCGAAGCTGTCGCCGCGCTGGGTGCATTCGGCGATTTCTTGCAGCATCAAGCGGCCGGCTTTGAGCGCGGCGGCTTCTGGCGCGAAAGGCGAGAGGCCGGCGGCGATCAGGTCGGCATTGATGAAGCGCGGGCATTGCGCCTCGGCCGGCAGGAACGAGCGGGCGAACGTGGTTTTGCCCGCGCCGTTGGGGCCGGCGATGATGATGATTTTTTTCTGCGGAGTCATGGGGCGTTGTCGCCGAACATGTCCTTGGTGCCGATGTCGGCGGGTGGTTTGCCGCGCCGTGTTGCGGTGCCTGTGGTGGCTGGGTCAGCCGCTGGTGTTGGAGCGGCCAGCGGGAGGTTTGCCACGTTCAGGCTGTAGTCGTCGTGGCCCCATTCGCAGCGGGACAGCACCATCTTGGGAATCTTCTTCAGCGTCAGGTTCGGCCAGCGGTCGGCGGCTTGGGCGGCGGTGATGCCGTGGAAGGCGGCGCAGCACACCAGCAGGCTGTTGTCGCTGCCTACGTCGTCCGAGATGGCTTGCAATTGCTCGGCGGACAGGTTTTGCGTGGTGACATAGAGAAAGTCTCGCTCGCTGGAATGGCCTTGTTGCCACCAGCGGATTTCTGATGGGGCGTAGGTGAAGCCCTCCAGTTTGCACAGGGCTTCGGCCAGTTGGGCGGCGTTGTATTCGGGGTTGATTACTGGGTTGCCCCAGCGGTCATTAACTATCAAGCTCGGAGCGAGTTTGTAGTAACGAAAACCGCCGCCGCCTTGCCAGCAGGTGGTTTCTGTCACGCCGCCTTGGTCGGTGCCGTCGATGACTTTCTTCAGCCGGGGAATCACATGCGTGTGGCAATGCTCGCCCAGCTCGACCATGATCCAGCGCCGGCCCATCTTGTGCGCCACGGCGCCAGTGGTGCCGGAGCCGGCGAACGAGTCCAGAATTAAATCCCCTGGGTTTGTGGCGATATTAATTAATCTCTCGATTAACTTTTCTGGCTTCGGTGTGTCGAAAGATGATTCACCTGGAAATAGTAGTCGCATCTCATTTTTTGATGTGCGATTACTGCCTACATCTGTTTTTGACCATAGGGTTCGTGGGACAAGGTCACTGACTTCGGATAAATATCTTTTGATACTTGGCCGGGCGTCTTTTTTGGATCCCCACCAGATTCGGTTGTCTTTGTCGAGTTCCCAGAATTTTTCTTCTGAAATTCTCCAGTACCTCCCAGGTGGGGGCTGAAATTCTCGGCCAGTAGGGCCTGTGATTTTATATAGACCCTTTGAGTAAGGCTTGTTGGCAAACGGATCACCTGCAAGCCATGGCCCTCTGTAGTCGGAGTCTTGGTTTGTGTAAATTGAATTTGCTTCATCTGTTCTTGCTAGTCTCTTGGGTATCCAATCAGGATTCCTTGAGTAAATAAGAACATGATCGTGGTCTGTCGAAAATTGTCGTGCGGAATTTCTAGGAGAGTCTGATTTTTCCCAGATGACATTTGCAATAAAGCATTGACGGCTAAAAATCTCATCGCACAGAACTTTCAAGTAATGTGCTTCGTTATCGTCTATGGTGATCCATAGTGATCCGTCATCCGACAGCAGGCGCTTGATGATTTCAAGGCGGTCTCGCATCAGCCCCAGCCAGATCGAATGCTCCAACCCATCGTCATAATGCGTGAACGCGCTTCCGGTGTTGTACGGCGGATCAATGAACACACATTTTACCCGCCCCGAAAACTCCTGCTCCAGCGCCTTCAAGGCCAACAGGTTGTCCCCGAAGATCAGCCGGTTGTCGAACACATCGCCCGGCGACATCCGATGCGCGGCGTGATACGACTTCGACGGGTCTTCCAGCAGGATGCGAGGCTCCAGACGCGGGCGCTTTTCCTTGCCGATCCAGGTGAGTTCGAGTTTTTGTTTGGTCATGGAGTTGCTTTCAGTTGCGGCGCTTTGGAATTCAGGTAACGCTCTTGGAGCTTATTTTCAATAAAGGAAGAAGTCTTCAGAAAAATACACCATCACAACAGTCCCCATTCGACGGTGAACAACGTCTGATCATCCACCTGTTGTTTCAACTGAGATTCGAGCTGCCCAATCAAATCGTTGCGCTCGCTCTCGATCTCGTCCTGTCGATTGAACAATTCACGCCGCAGTTTGCTGCGCTTGCCTTCCAGTTCGCGCTGGCTTTTCTGCCAGTGAAGTTTCTCGTCCAGCGTCGCGGCGATGGCCGCTGTCCGGCGTACCTCCTTGATGTCTCGGTCGATGTCCTTGATGTCCTGCTCCAGCCCCACCTTCAGGTCATCCGCCCAGGCATCGAGCTTCTGAACTTCCTGGCCGAAATAGCCAAGGTGCCGCTGATTGACTTCGCCCAGCAACGCACTCAGACGTTTCTCCACGTCAGCTTGCAGCGCCGCATGGCCCGACTCGCCGACGAGTTCCGCAGGCACCACCACCGCCGGCAGCTTGAGCAACTTGTCCGGATCGTTTTCCGCCAGCACCACACCGTCTGCCGTACAGGCCGCCACGATCAGGTGCTCCTCCTCCTGACCCAGCGCGGTCACGGACACCCGTTTCAGCGTCAGCCACCCGGTCTGGCCTCGATACGGCAAGAGGGTGCTGACCAGCGTTCCATGCGCGTCATAGTCGAACACGAGCCGCACCGGCTGGCCGGACAGCGCACGCGACTTGGCTTGCGTCAGCGCCCATTGCGCCAGGGTGTGCCCGACGCGGTAGGTATGGGCGGCACCATCGGCAGGCACATCGCCGGCCTCCTTGCGCTTGGGCAACTCATAACGCCCCAGGGCCATCGGTTCGACCCCTTGGGCAACCGTCCCCGCTGGCACGCTGTGCAGCAAAAACCCGTGGTCATCGAAATCGGCAGCCCCCGCGAGTTCCGCCCGCGTCACGTCCATCAGCAGCTTTTCAAACCGGCTCCGGACCTCCAGGCTGTCTGCGGCCCGAACGCGCAGCTTGTCCTGCACCTCCACGTCAAAGTTCTCCAGCAGCAATTGCCGGGTCTTGACCATCGCCGTGTTGATCTCGGTGGACAGGTCTTGCTGCAGTTGCTCGAAACTGGCGCGGATGGTGTCCGGATTGCGGCAAGTCTGATAAATCTCGGCAATGCGCCGCTCGAAATCGACGCCCGACCCGATCGCCCCCAGCACCTCGTCGCTGGCCCCGAAGACACCTTCGAATAACTGGAATTTCTGCGCCAGCAGCTCATAGACCCGCACATCCGCCTCGTTGCTGAGGTCGATGAAGTTCACCACGACGACATCGTGCTTCTGCCCATAGCGGTGACAACGCCCGATGCGTTGCTCGATGCGCTGGGGATTCCACGGCAGGTCGTAATTGATCACCAGCGAGCAGAACTGCAGGTTGATGCCCTCCGCGCCCGCTTCGGTGGCGATCATGACGGTGCCGCGGTCCCGGAATTGCTCGACCAGCGCCGCCCGGGTATCGGCCGTTTTCGACCCGGTGATGCGGTCGGTGCCTTCGTGGCGCTTGAGCCAGTCCTTGTAGACCGCCTGCGCCCGGGCGTCGCTGTTCGTGCCGTTGAACAGAACGATGCCATCGCCGTATTCGGTATCCGCCAGCAGTGACAGCAAATAGCTCTGCGTGCGCTTGGACTCGGTGAAGATGATGGCCTTCTTGGCCGCGCCCAGCCGCTCCAGCTCGGTGAACGCGCGGGCCAGCGCCGTCAGCAGAGCGGCGCCCTTGGCGTTTTCGCGGATGTTGATGGCCAGGTTGCCAAAGCGGCGCAGCTCCTCGATTTCCTGCGTGACCGCATCGCGGGTGTCACGCCGATAGGGATCGACGGCACCTTCCGCCCCATTCCACTCCTCTGCGGTTTCATCGAGCGACTCGTAGTCGTCATCGAGTTCCTCGGCCAGATCGGGCAGGTCTGCAGACTCGTCGAGTTTTCCTTGCAGCCGCTTCGCCATCGTCTCCAGCGCCCCGGCAATGGCGTGCGTGGAGGACGCCAGCAGCTTCCACAGCACCAGCGAAATCAGTTGACGCTGCCCCTCGGGCATGGCCTGGAGCTTCGGGCGGCGCAGGTAATCGGCGACCAGCGCAGACAGTTCCTGCTCTTCCGGCGACGGCGTGAACTCCTGAACGATGGCGATCCGGGCGGTATAGGACACATAGGGCTGCACCTGTCGGCGCAGGGTGCGCTTGCAGACCGTTGCCAGCCGCTGCCGCAGCCCTTGAAACGCCTGCTCCCGACTCTGTGCGGTGAACTGGGTGCGGAAGCTGTCGAGATCGCCGAACACGCGGTCGTCGATCATGCTGACCAGCCCGTACAGCTCCAGCAGGGAGTTCTGCAGCGGCGTCGCCGTCAGCAGCACCTTGGAATGCACATGACCAAGCGCGTCCTTGAGCGTCTTGGCAATGACATTGCTGGTCTTGTAGACATTGCGCAGGCGATGGGCCTCGTCCAGCACCACAAGTTCCCACTCGATCCCCTTGATGTCGCTGGCCTTGGACTTCGCGAACTGGTACGAGCAGATGACCGGACCTGTCGCGCCGGTGAGGAATGGACTTTTGTTCCCCGCCTTCTTGAGCGCGTTGTAGCTCTTGGCTTCCAGAATCACGCCTTGCAGATGGAACTTGTCCTGCAGTTCCTGGTGCCACTGCTTGCGCAGATTGGCGGGCGCGATGATCAGGATGCACCGCCGCCGCTCGGCCCACCGCTGCGAGATGACCAGCCCCGCCTCGATGGTCTTGCCCAGCCCGACCTCGTCCGCCAGGATCACGCCGCGAGACAGCGGGTTCTTGCAGGCGAACAACGCCGCTTCCACCTGATGCGGATTGAGGTCGATTTGCGAATCGACCAAGGTGGACGCCAGCGATTCAACCGTGTCGCCGGCTGCACGCCGGGTCAGCAACCAGGCGCAGTATTGGCTTTGGTGCGGTGTCAGTGGCGGTGGTGGCATCGGCGGGAACCTTGTGGTGCGGTCAGTGCGAGGAATGCGGCGTCAGCGGGCGCACCTGCAATTGTTCATCAGCCGCCCGAGGATGGGCGGCAACGCAGTCAAGGCTTTCGCTTTGATCGAATGTCCCGGCGTTCGCGCTGGCGATACGCGGAGAGCGCCGCGCCGATCAGGCAGAAAAGCGGCAGGAGGTACTGCCCCACGCTGGCCATCGACTGAATGAGCGTCCGCACCACCAGCGCCCCCGCTTGGCCCGGCTGCAACGGCGTCACCGCCATGGGCGCCGCGAGGCGATGCAACACGACATAGGCCACGATGGCGAGCACGACGCCCACCCACCAAGGCAGCTTGGCGACGAGGTCCGTCACCGCGTCGGCGCCGCTGGTCTTTCGTCTGCGAGACATGGTTGTTTCTCCCCTGGTGCCCGTGTGGTTCGGTCAATGCCGGCTGGGGTCACGATGGCCTGAGAGTCAGGCGCCCACTTTTTTTGCCGTGCGGAGGGCGACGATAGCCCCGCGTGCGTTGCCTCTGGCCGCGGCGATGGGCTGAAAGTGAGAAATTATTCCGGTCTCAATACCGATTGCTCTGCTTCAGCGGCAATCGTCGCAGCCGGCTGCAGGTGGCTCGCGGCATACCGTTGCGCGGGATGGCTGGCCTGATCCGGAATGACATAGGTCAGCAGCGCCTCGCGGACCATCGGCGTCAGGTAGTCCCGCACGAATGGTTTCTGCTCGCGGCGCCCAAGCAGGCGTGCCAGTTCAGCAGCACTCAGCGGCGTTTGCCGGCACAACAGGATGATCAGTTCACGGATGCGGGCACGGCTGGGCCGGGTGCCCGGCTTGGGCAGTTGAGCCAGCAAATCGGGCGGTAGCTGGTGACTATCCGGCTCAGGCTGGTGACTTTGGTCTGGATAGTCACCAGGTTCAGGGACGTGTGCAGGCATTGGCGCGATCACCGCCTCAATCACCGGCAACCGCAGCACCGTCACGAACGTCCCCGCCTCCCGCCGCGACTCGAACTCGGGCGCCGGACAGCCATGCGCCTCGCAGACACGGCGGATCGTGCGGATACCGCTGCCCTTCGCCTCGGCAATCTCCACATCGCGGAACACCGCCGCCAGCACCGGGTTGCGCTGCGCCGGCCCGGTGCGCCCCAGTTCGGCCACCGGCTTGAGCGAACAGCCGGTGTTGATGAACTCGATGCGGTCGCTGTAGCGCACCACCATCGTCGGCTGGTTGAAGCGGTAGCTGCGGTGAATGATCGCGTTCGCCAGCGCCTCGCGGAACGCCTGACGTGGCACCAGCGGCTCCTGAAGACTCTGCATCGCACCGGGCGGCAGGTAGAAGCCACGCGGCAGGTCGTCCTCGATGGCCGCCGCGATCTGCCGAAACGCCAGCAGCGCACCCTTGCGCACATCCAGCGTCGCGGCAAAGCGGCGCTCCGGATCGGCCACCCACTCGGTGCCGACCACGCGCACATACGACACCTCCGCCGTCGGAAACAGCCGCCGCAGCGTCAGCGGCCGACCGAACAGCAGCACCCCCGCCACCGTCGGCTTCAGCACCCCGCCCACGCGCCGCGCCGCCAGCAGTGCTTCGAGCAAGTCGTCGTCGCTGTAGCCCAGCTCCTCCGCCTGCGGATTCACCAGCCGCCGCAGTCGCCGGTATTCGGCCACCGCGTCGGGATCGAGTTCGTCGAGTGAGCAATCCTCGACCACCTTCGCGTCAAAACCGGGCTGCGGCTCGTCGATGCGGCGCAGCGCCCACAGGTCATCGTCGGTGCAACGCTGATCGGTCGAGCCGATGCGCCGGAACGCGCCGCGAGGCAGCCCGGTGGCCCGCAGGTAGACCGGTTTGTCACCCAGCGCCACCTCGGCCACGAACACCACCAGCACCGCCCGCCCGTCGATCGATTCGACCCGCATGCGTGGGCGCAAGGGCTGGTTGCGCTGGCTGGCGCACTGGCTCGCCAGATCGGATTGCAGCTTGTCCGGATCAGTCACCCCGACCGCGTGATACGCCTGCCCCGGCCCCGCCCGCTCGACACCCAGCAGCAGATAACCACCGCCCAGCGCCGGCTCGTTGGCAAAGGCGATGACCGTTTCCAGCACCGACTTGCCCGCTGCGGAGGCGCGCTTGGCCTCGATGCCAGGCGATTCATCGACGCTGTTGAGTTCGCGCAGCAATTCGGTGGCCGAACGCATCAGGCGGCCCTCCGGCGCAGGCGTGGAGCAGGGTGGGTGCAGGCCCAGGTGGAGCGGGTTGGCATGAGGCGAGATTGTGGACTGCTGCGCTCAACGCCGCGCTATCGTTCTATTGACAGAAACGCTGCCGAATCCAGCCCCCTTTGGTCAATAGGATGTCAATAAGACGGTCAATAGAGGCGCGTTCCCATAGAGAGCGCCCTCTGCAAGAAGGCACCGTTTATTGACAGCCCACGGCGAACGCTGTCAATAAACGTGGTCAATAGAACCGCATAGAACAGCAGACAAGGAGCGCGTCCTTACCGTTGGCGAGGTTGCGCAACAGCACCCTTCGGAACCGCCATCAGCCGCACGCCCCGCGCCTTGGCGATGTGCCTCAGCGCGTCGGCCAACTCGCCCGCATCGCCCTCGGCCAGCACCACGCGCAGGTACTGCGCCACGGCCTCGTCGTTGTCCAGGTAGTCCGCCATGTCGAACTCGGGCAGGTCAGCGATCCTGGTCATCTTCGCCCTCGTCATGCCCTACCGGATCAACCCCGCCACGGACACCCCCAGCGCCTGCGCCAGCTTCGCCAGCGTGGCCGCGCTGCCGGTGCGCTTGCCGCCCTCGATCTGGCTGACATAGGCGCGGCTCAAGCCCGCGGCATCGGCCAGCACCTGCAGCGTCATGGCCTTGTGCTCGCGCCAGGCACGCAGCGGGCTGGCGCCGTCGGCCATCGCCATCGCCACGGCGGCGGGGTAGCGGACGCCATCGTCTTCGCGCTCGAAACGCTCCAGGTCCGCGATGTCCTCCGCGTCTTCTGCGGCCTCCCGCATGCGCTCCCACAGCGCCGCTGGCACCACATAGAACGCCGGCTTGCCGTCCTGCTCGATCACCTGAACATGGCTGCTCATTCGTACACCTGACCCCTTCCGCCGATCTTGATGACCAGCATCACCACCCGGTCATCGAGCAGGCGGTAGATCACCCGCCAGTCCTGCACACGCAACCGGAACTCCGGGCGCCCTTGGAGCCGCGTCACGTTGTTGTGCGCTGCGTAAGGGTTGCCCGCTACTGCCTCGATCTTGTCCAGCGCCTTGGTGGCTTCGCGGGTGAATTCGATCGAATGCATGGCCTCATGTTCGCACATTGCTAACAACCGTGCTACAGGAGGCTGATGGCCCGCTACGGCTTCGCCCGCCGCAGCCCCTCGGCCTGCCGCTCGTAGTCGTCGCGTGACCGGGTCATGTCGGCCAGACAGCGCGAGCGGTCCTGCTGGTCCTGCAGTTTCATGCAGTGGTCACGCTGCCAGGCCTGGCCGATGTTCCAGAACTGGTCCGTGCTGCAGGCGCTCAGCAGGGTCAGGCTGGTGGCGATGGCGAGGGCAGCGAGTCGCAGGGGCAGGGGTGTGCGCATGGCGGGGCGGGTGTCCGGATGGGTGTGATGCGGCAATGTGGCAATGAAAGCTGCCATTTCGGCAGAGCTTGAAGCGAAACGCGGCAGTTCATGCGCTTCCGCCTGACGCCGACCTCCGGGAGACTCTACCCAACCCCAGAACTCCCGGAGACCTCCATGGACACCCGCACCCCCTTCCCCACCACCCTCTACCTCGGCGTGGACGACATGGTCCGCCTCGTCCAGCGCGTCGGCCTGCCCGCTTGCATCGCCGGAGTCGCCGAACGCATCGAAGCCGACTTCCGGCGCTGGCCCGAGTTCGACAAGAGCGCCCGCCTCGCCTGCCATTCCGCCGACGGCGTGATCGAGCTGATGCCCATTGCCGACGCCGAACGCTTCACCTTCAAGTACGTCAACGGCCACCCGAAGAACACCCGCGCCGGCCTGCCCACCGTGATGGCCTTCGGCGTGCTGGCCGATGTCGCCACCGGCGCGCCGCGGCTGCTGTCCGAGCTGACGCTGACCACCGCGATCCGCACCGCCGCGATGTCCGCCACCGCCGCGCGCCACCTCGCCCGCCCCGGCAGCCGCGTGATGGCGCTGATCGGCAATGGCGCACAGAGCGAGTTCCAGGCCATCGCCTTCCGCGACCTGGTCGGCATCCGCGAACTGCGCCTGTTCGACACCGACCCGGCCGCGACCGCCAAGCTCGTCGCCAACCTCGCCGGCCTGGGGCTGTCGGTGACGGTCTGCGCCAGCATCCGCGAGGCCGTGCGCGGTGCCGACATCGTCACCACCGTGACGGCGGACAAGGCCAACGCCACCATCCTGACGCCGGACCTGATTGCGCCTGGCATGCACCTGAACGCGGTCGGCGGCGACTGCCCCGGCAAGACCGAACTGCACGCCGACGTGCTGCGCTGCGGCCCCGTATTCGTCGAATACGCGCCGCAAAGCCGCATCGAGGGCGAGGTGCAGCAGATGCCCGCGGATTTCCCCGTGACCGAGTTCTGGCAGGTGCTGACCGGGCAGGCGCCGGGCCGCACGTCCGCCGAGCAGGTCACGGTGTTCGATTCGGTCGGTTTCGCGCTGGAGGATTACGCGGCGCTGGGTTTCGTGTACGACACGGCGCGGGCGCTGGGCCTGGGCCGGGGGATCGATCTGGTGCCGCAGGCGGTGGATCCGAAGGATCTGTTCGGGGTGCTGCGCGGGCCGGTGGAGGCGCTGCGCATCGCGGCCTGACGTGCAGAGACAGACTCAGCGGTAACTCGCCAGCAGGATGCTCGTTTCGGTGGTGCGGATGCCCTTGATCAGCCGCACCCGCTCCAGCACCCGCGACAGCTCCGCCATCGAATCCGCCCGCAGCTCGGCCAGCAGATCCCAGCGCCCGTTGGTGTCGTGCAGCGCCTGCACGCCCGGCTCGCCGAGCAGGTTGGCGATGACCTCGCGGGTCTGGTTGCCCTCGACCAGCACGCCCATCCAGGCGCGGATCTGGTCCGGCTCGGCGTCCGGGCGCAGGCGCAGCGTGTAGCCGACGATGACTTGCTCGTCTTCGAGCTTGCGCAGCCGGTTGGTGACGGTGCCGCGCGAGACGCCGAGCTTGGTCGCCAGCGCGGCGACCGTCAGCCGAGCGTCCTGGCGCAGCAGCGAGATCAGGTGGCGGTCGGTGTCGTCCATGGCGGGAGTGTGCCTCGGGCGACCGGCAGGGACCGCCTACTTCATGATCGACACGCACGTCGCCGCATTGGCGCTGCTGACATAGCCCAGCCCCGCCGCCGTCACTCCGGTGACGCAGAACGTGGCCGTGCCGGTCTTGGTCGAAGTGGTCGAGGTCAGCGTCACGTTGCCGGCGGCATCGGTCAGGCCCTTCGATATACCGGTGATCGCACCCGTCCAGGTGCCAGCGACCGAGGCGCTCTGCACCGGCTGGCCCAGACCGTTCAGCACCAGCACCTTGGCCGTCGCCTGGTTGCGGGCGGTGGTCAGCGCGACGGCCAGACCCTGCACATGCACCTCGGTCGCCGCCGAGCCAGTAGCGGGCTTGCTGACGGTGCAGGTTTCGCCCGCGGTGTACTTGATCCAGTCGTAGGTGGACGACAACGGCGTGCCCGGGTAGACGAAGGTGCCCGCCCAGCCCGCGGCCGTGCTGTCCACCGGCCACAGGTTCACCATGACCTTGTGCAGCGAGTCGCTCGCCTTGGGCGTGGGCTTGAGCGCCGAGTCGAGCACCTTGTAGACCGACACGCCATCGGCGAACCACTCGATGCCCTTGGAGGTCCACTTGAAGGCGTACTGGTGCAGGCCCTGCGCGGCGTCGAAGGGCAGATCGACGAGGTGCTCGTTACCGCCCTTGTAGGTGTCGTCGTTGGTCCAGAAATTGGCCTGGAAGCGGCGCGTGTTGCTGCCGACGAACTCGATGTCGATCTCGTTGTGCCGACCGTTGCCGCCGTTGTCGTAGGGGCCGGCGAAGGTGAAGAACGAACTCACCACACCCGCCGCCGAGACGGGCTTGAAACGTGCCTCGTAGCAGCCATAGCCGTGGTAGCCGTTGGTCTGGTACTGGCCCGAGGTGGTGGGCTTGCCGAGGGTGGCGACGTTGTCGAGCCGGATCGACACCAGGCTGTTGGCCGTGGTGAGGTGGTCGGCTTTCCAGGCGTTGTTGAACGGCGAGCCATTGGCCCAGCCGTCGGCGCGCAGCCAGCGGGCGGTGTCGAAGGTGGTCAGGTCGTCCTTGAAGCTGGGCTGGGCGACAGGCGCAGCCGCCGTGCTGGCGGCGAAGCCCAGCAGGACCAGCGAGAGGACGGGGCAGAGGCAGAGGGGTCGGGTGATGGGCATGGTGGTCAGCATTTTGCATCCTTGGGCCGCGACAATCTCGCCATGAACATCCCTGCCTCTCCTCCCCTCGACCACGAAGCCGGCTCGCGCCGCAGCACCCGTGACACCACCCGCACCGACGACACCCGCATCGACGCCGTGCGCCCGCTGATCACCCCGGCGCTGCTGCACGAGCGGCTGCCGGTGAGCGAGTCGGCGCTGGCGCTGGTCGAACAGGCGCGGGGCCAGATCGCCGACGTGCTGCACGGCCGCGATGACCGGCTGGTGGTCGTCGTCGGGCCGTGTTCGATCCACGACCACGCGCAGGCGATCGAGTACGCCGCCCGCCTGAAGCCGCTGGCCGACGCGCTGCGCGGCGAGCTGGTCACCGTGATGCGCGTGTACTTCGAGAAGCCGCGCACGACGGTCGGCTGGAAGGGCTACATCAACGACCCGCACCTGGACGGCAGTTTCGCGATCAACGAGGGGCTGGAGCGGGCGCGGGCGCTGCTGCTGGACATCCTCGGCCTGGGCCTGCCGGCGGGCAGCGAGTTCCTCGATCTGCTGAGCCCGCAGTACATCGCCGAGCTGATCTCGTGGGGGGCGATCGGCGCCCGCACCACCGAGAGCCAGAGCCACCGCCAGCTCGCCTCGGGCCTGAGCTGCCCGGTCGGGTTCAAGAACGGCACGGATGGCGGCGTGCGCGTCGCCACCGACGCGATCCAGGCCGCGAGCGCGCCGCATGCCTTCATGGGCATGACCAAGATGGGCGTGGCCGCCGTGTTCGAGACGACGGGCAACGCCGATTGCCACGTCATCCTGCGCGGCGGCAAGGCGCCGAACTACAGCGCGGCGGACGTGGAAGCGGCGTGCGCGATGCTGCGTGGCGCGGGCTTGCGCGAGCAGGTGATGGTCGATCTGTCCCACGCCAACAGCAGCAAGCAGCACCGCCGCCAGATCGAGGTCGCCGAGGACATCGCGGGCCAGATCGCGGGCGGCGAACAGCGCATCACGGGCGTGATGATCGAGAGCCACCTGGAGGAAGGCCGGCAGGACCTGCGGCCGGGCGAGCCGCTGCGGCATGGGGTGTCGATCACGGATGCGTGCATCAGCTTCGCGCAGACGGAGCCGGTGTTGCGGCGGTTGGCGGAGGCCGTGCGGGCGCGGCGGGGGCGTGAGGCGGCCTGATCAGGCGAAGGCCCGGCGCTGCGCATGCAGGAAGGGCCGGTCGATCTGCGCCGCCAGCGCGTCGAGGTCAGCCCTGCACACCCCGTCGGCCCGAAACGACGTTGCCCACGTCTCGATGACGGCCACGACACGGCGCACCTCGACCACCGCTCGGTCCCGTGTCAGACCGAACTGGCCGCACATCGACAGTGCGTTGTCGAGCGTGGATTCCGCCCCCGCCTGACCGACGCGCATCTGCTGGTAGCCCAGCGCCTGACCTGACGGCAGCACATCGAAGGCCGGTGACAGCCACCACTGCCGGCCGTCGCGGGTCAGCAGGGCGTGGTTCTTCTCGTGGTCGTCGGTGTTGTCGATCAGCAGGTTGAAGACCATGCGGCGGAACAGCTCGTGCTGCTGGCGCAGGTGCAGGCCATCCGCCGACACACCGCGCCGCCGCAGCCACGCCGCCAGTTCCGGATAACCCGGCTCGTCTCCGCAGGCCTGTAGCGCGCAGCCTGCCGACTGGCCGTGCAGCCGCCGACCGGGTTCGCGGTCGAAGCGGCGCACTGCCACGGCGTGACTCCCGGTGGGCAGCGGAATCGGCCGGGTCGGCGCCACTTCGATGCCAGCCCGCGCGGCCAGCGTCATGCAGGCATGCTCGACCAGTGGCATGTCGATGTCCTCGCCCGGCTCCGAGAACTTCAGCACCCACGGATGCCCATCGATCTGCACCAGCGCCTTCGGCCGCGCGCCGCCCATCGTCACGCCCGGTGCGAGCATGCGCCGCTCCGCATCCGACACCGGTTCGCCAGACAGCACCCGCTGCGTCAGCCCATGCAGCACGGCCACATCGCCCCACTGCGGCAGCGGCCCGATGTCCCGCGGCAGGTACTGCTCTGCCGACGTGGACACGCCCAGTGCGCCGAAACGCTCGTCCCCGGCGAAGTAGAGGAACTCCATCAGCGAAAGCCGGGGTGGACGGTCGATGAAGCGGATCACGCGCTCGCCCCAGCGATCGGGCCGGGCGTCGTCGATGGCGCCGGGTGCGCTGTCGCGCTGCGCAGGCAGGAACTCTTCGTCGATCAGCGGCAGGTCTTCGCTGAGCGCGAAGCCGTTGGCCAACCAGTCCGCGGCATAGCGCAGCGACACGCCGCGTACCGAGCGGGCCGTGTGCAGCTCGCCGACATAGGTGGGGGTTGAGGGATCGGTCAGGCACCAGAGGTGCAGCGTGTCGGTCACCTGGTAGCGCAAGGTCATGCCGGATCTCCTGTCTTGTCCGCCGCGGTGCTGCTGGTCCGCGAGCGTGACCGCCGCCGCTGCATCGCGGCCTGGATGTCGCGCTCCATGGCCCCTCGGTCATGCTGTGGCGCGGCCAGCTCCCCCAGCGCCTCGGCCCTGCCCATCAGCCACAGCGCCGTGGCGACGATGCCCAGGCCGACGCCCGGATCGCCCTGCTCCAGCCGAATCAGCGTCGGCACCGATACGCCCAGCCTCTGCGCCCAGGCACGCTGCGACTCACCGCGCCGCACGCGTGCCAGCGCCAGATCTTCGCCAAGCTGGCGCAAGGACCGCTCGACGACCGGGGGCAGCATGGACAGGGCTTCGGGGGATTTTGACATTGCATCATCTTGAGTGATTGCGGTGAAATGATCAACTTAATGTGATGTCAATGAACTTGGTGTGATTTGACCGGATGGTCAACGCGGGTTGGTTTCGGTATGCTTTTTCGCATTCGATCCACAGGGGGAATGGGCATGGCCACAAGCGAGAAGCGGCGGATCTTTCTGGCCTCGTCGGCAGAGCTGGAGGCCGACCGACGGGCCTTCGAGATCTTCATCAACCGGGTCAACAAGCGCTGGAACGCACACGGGCTGTTTCTGGAGCTGGAGATCTGGGAGGACTTCGACAGTGCCGTGTCGGCCACCCGCAAGCAGGACGACTACAACGCGGCGCTGCGGCGATGCGACCTGTTTGTCCTGTTGTTCTGGACCAAGGTCGGCAAGTACACGCGCGAGGAATTCGAGGCGGCGCTGGCGCAGTTCAAGGCGACCGGGCGGCCGAAGCTCTACGTTTACCGGAAGACGACGCCGTTCTCGGCCGCCGAGCAGTCAGCGCGCGATCAAGTGAGTCTGGGGGAGTTCCGGATGCGTCTTGAAGCGCTGGAGCACTTTCCCGGTCACTACGACAGCGTGGACACGCTGACCAGCCACTTTCGGGATCAGCTCGACGATCTGGCGGCGGCTGGCTGCTTCGGCAATGTTGGACGACGGCTGCCGTCTGCGGATGACGCTCCCACGGTGTCGGTCGCCGTGAAGGGTGACGGTACCGCGGCGGTCGGAGCGGGTGCGCTGGCTGTTGGCAAAGGCGGTGTCATCGTTCAAGGAGACAGCCACGGTGACATCAACACCGGCCTGCAGCACTTTGCCGGCAAGCTGAAGGATTCCCCGAACTGGAACAGCGATCCGCAGGCTGTCCAGGAGGCGATGCGCCGTGAGTGGGGCTGAAAGTCTCCCCCCCCCAGAAACGCAGAGTGCCGAGCTGACCGAGGCCCGAGAACTCAAACAGGGGAACACCGCAACACCACACGGAACCCGAGAACGCTGAAACGGTAGTCGGGGTGAACCCCGTCGTGGAAGGCACCGCGCAGGCTGACCACGGAACCGACCCACGACCCGCCGCGCACGACCAAGTGGGGCTCACCCTTTTTGTGCAAGCTGCTCGTCCACTCCCAGACATTGCCCGCCATGTCCTCGCAGCCGTAGGGACTGGCTCCCGTTGCGAAGGCACCCACCGCGCTGCCATTGGCGCGTTCCGCGTCGAAGTCATCTCCCCAGGGATAAACGCGCTGACCGTTGCCGTTGGATTGCATTGCGCCCTGCGAGCCGCACATGACGACCTGCACGGCATCAACCTCGACCGTCTGCGGTGTCACCGGCACCCGCTCGCCACCCCGCGCCGCCTTCTCCCACTCGGCTTCTGACGGCAAGGCCACTTCCCACCCCGGCGGCAGTCGATCGCGCCAGCGCCGTGTCAGCCATGCACAGAAGCGGCGTGCGTCGCGGAAGGTCACATGCAGCGCAGGAGCGTTGGGTCGGCCTTCGAGGCTGTTCACGCCGTCCGGCGTGTTGCCGTCGTTGACGAACGCCAGCCACTGTGCCGTCGTCACCGGGAACCGCGCCATGAAGTACGGGGACGGCAGATCAACCCGATGGACGAGCTTCGTGCTGTCCTCCCACGTCTCGCCGCCCATCGTGAACGCCCCCGCTGGCACGAAGCAGAACTGCATCGCGTCCACGTCCGTCACCTCTGGTCGCGGGTCACCCAGCTTGGCCAGCGTGCGCCCCGCCAGCGCCCGCTCCAGTGCTGGCATCTTCGGGTGGCGCAGCAGCTTCAGTTGCCAGTCGCGCATCAGCCCCAGGTGGGCCTCGCGCCGCTCGGGCAAATCGCGCAGATCGACGTTCTCGGCCAACACCTGCCCAGCCAGCAGCGCGCCATGGCGATCGGCGTCGCCGCCGTCGCGGTCCTTGCAGCACAGGGCTTGGCTCAGCTCCCAGACGCTTGACTGCGATCCCCGCGCCACCTTGGCCGCCGCCAGCAGCGTGACCTCGCGCCAGCGGTTCAGATCAGCGCACGCGAGTCCGGCGAGGGCATCGGGGAAGTCCGCGTCGGTCAGGTGACAAGCGGCCAGGTATTCCTGGAACGAGCGGTGCGGGAACTTGTAGAAACAACCCTCGCCGCCGTGCTCGGCCAGCAGCCCCGTGCGCTCATGCAGCAGACCGAGGCGTTCGCTCAGATGCCGCTCCAGCAGCTTGGGGCGCAGGTCATCGTCAGGCCGGGCGCGCTCCAGTGCCTCGACCAGCCGCTGGCGCGGGATGTCGGCGGTGCCGCGCAACTCGCGCTGTCCGCGGTGCGCCTCGAAGGCCAGTCGCTGCAGCTCGCGGCGCAGGCAGGCCGGATCGGTCTTCAGCCACTCCGCCAGACTCGGCCGCACCACCTCGCGCCCCGTGGCGTCGCGCACGCACTTCTCGCCCTCCCACTCGTCGAGCAGCATCGTGACGACCTCGTCGTACAGCGCCTCGCGCCGGTGCGGCAACTGCCCGCCATCGCGCACCTGCAAGCGCACCATCAAGGTCAGCAGCAGCGGCTGTTGTGCCAGTTCCGCCAAGCGGGCGTTGCCGTCGATCGCCTTGCGCAGCGTGGCCGCGTGCGCGCGAGCGGTGTCGGCCTCGATCTTGCCCAGCCGGATCTGCACCCCATACCAGGCTTCGATCAGCCGGTCGGTCTGTGGCCGCGTGAACGGCAGCAGTTGCGCCGTCGCGAAGCCCTGCAGCGCCCAGGCTCCTCGGGTGTCCTTGAGGTACGCATAGGTGCGGCAGGTGACGACAAAACGGTTGCGCGGATACCGCTCGGCAAATTGTTCCAAGGCCGCCTTGGCGTGCTCGCGGCAACCCTCGGCGTCTGGCACCTCGTCGAGTCCATCGAACAGCACGAGGCAGTGCCCGTGGTCGAGCGAATCGCGCAGCACCGCCGCGAATTCGTCGAGCGATCGCTCCTTCAGCCGCTGTTCCAGGTAACGCAGCACGGCCAGGCCATCCGCCTTGCCGGTCGAATCGGTCGAGCGTTGCGCCACCAGATCGCGCAGGACGACCGGCACCGGCAGCAGCACGCCGTGGTCCCAGCGTTGCGGCTCGGCTTGCTCCTGTTCCTTGCCGGGTCGCTTTTCCGTCGGCACCGGCATGCGCAGCCAGCTCAGGTGCCGCGCTGCGTCCTCCAGCACGTCGCCCGCCATGCCCAGCGCCACCGCGTCGAGCAGCGTGCTCTTGCCGCTGCCCGGGCCGCCCAGCAGCACGAGCCGTGGCTCGGCGTTCATCGCTTCCAACGCCGATATCGGGCGCCGCTTCTCGCCCTTCATGGCCAGGATGGTTTCAGCCGCCGCCGTGTCGTCCATCAGGTCGCCGCGATGCACCAGCAGCGCCGTGTAGAGCGACGACAGTGCGACCCCCGCACCACCGAGCGCCACTTGATCGGTCAACTGAACGAGATCGCGCAGGTAGCGGTCGAGCCACTGGCGTTGATGCGCTTTGGGGTCGGGGCCATGGTGAATGGTGATAGGGCCGCTGCTGTTCCCACCCACGTACACGCCGGCAGGCCCGACGGCCACCGCGTGCGTGCCTTGCGCGATCGCTCCACACCCATCAAGGTTGGCCCGTGGATTCGGCGCCTGTGTTTGTTTGTCGCTCACTGCCTGTCCCCCCGCATCACCCGCCCGCTGTCCCCCGCTGCCAGTTCTCGACCACCAGCCCCGGCACCAGCCCGAAATGCCGCACGTTGTCCGTGACCAGCACAGCCCCCAGCGCCAGCGCATGCGCCGCGATCATTTCGTCGAAGTCCCCGATCGGCGTGCCGCGCAGCCGCAGCGTCGCGCGCAGCCGGCCGTGCACCTCGGCTACCGCCGCATCCCAGGGCGCCGTGGTCGCCGTCTGCAGAAAGCCGTCCACCAGCCGCGCCAACCGGAGTGCGTCGGGTTTCAGCGCCAGCCCGTAGCGCAGTTCCGAATGGGTGATGGCCGAGATGCTCCAGTCCCCCGACTCCAGTTGCAACAGCCGCTGGTCGATCCCTGGCGAACCGCGCAGGGCAGCACTCACGGCATTCGTGTCGAGCAGGTAGTGGGTCATTCGGTCCAGCCCGCAAAGGGATCGCGGGTCTCGATGCCCTGCGCCCGGTCGACCAGGAAGTCCTCGGGCGCCCCACCCAGCGCATCGCGCAAGGCCATGAAGTCCTGCCACGGACTGGCGGGCGGCGTGGCGGACAGGATGACGTTGCCCGTGTGCGGATCACGGGAGATGTAGACCTGCTTGCCCTCGAAGCGGAATTCGGCGGGGAGCCGAATCGCCTGGCTGCGGCCGTTCATGAAGAGGGAGGCGGTTTTCATGTGTCAATGGTATATGCCGCGGGATATACCAACAAGCACAACTCAGCGCCGCCCCGCGTGCGCCTGCCCCTCGGCCCACTGCGGCCCGATCTTCTCCAGCAACCCAGCCACAATTCGCCCATCCCCCCGCGCCTCGGCCAGCGTCTCGGCCATCGCGTCGGCGATCCGCTCGATCACCTGCCGCGGCTGCGCGACCCCGCAGACCTCGCGCCCGAAGCGGACCAGCTCCTCGGTGGTCGGATAGGCGCGACTGCCGTGCCGCCCGTGGCGCCACTTCAGCGCGAGCGTGCGGTCGATGTCCTCGAAGCCGCCGGGGCGCTCGTAGGTGTAGACCGTCGTCGTCACCACGTCATACAGCGGCGCCAGCCGCACATCCCGCTCGTCGCGGTAGAGCAGCCCGAAGTTCTTCAGGTGCGCGTCTCCATTGCGCACCATCACCGACAGCGTCAACTGCGCGAAGAACACCGCCAGATCCCGTGCCCGGTTCGAGGACAGCAGCCCGATCACCTCGGCCACGCGCTCGTAGCTGCCGTGGTACTTGCGGTTCGAGAGCTTGTCATGCACCCGCAGGCCCATCAGCGCCGCGATGTCCTCGAAGCCGAGCCGCTCGCCTTGCGCCCCCAGATCGAAGCGGTCCACCACCAGCAGCCCCGCATCCTCGGACAGCGCGAACCCCGGCACCTCGATCCCCGCCCGTCGCGCGGCGCTCAGGCACAGGAACTCGTTCGCCGCCAGATCAGGGAACGCTGCCCCCGCCTTCTTGACGATCAGATCCGGGATCGCCAGCGCGGCCCGGCAGACGGAAACCGACCCACCCGATGCCGCCATCGCCCATCAGCGCCAGCAGGTGCATCTTGGTGATCTGCGCCTTGCGGAACCACTCGATGATCTGCTGGAACAGGAAGCCTTCCGGCAGGTTCATCTCCATCGACGGGAAGAGGTCGCCGTCCTCGTGCAGCGCCCGGTTCACTGGCAGCAGCAGGCTCACGGCGGGCTGCGCCTCATCGTCGCGGGTGTAGCGGAAGACATAGGTCGATTCGCGGATCAGCTCGCCCGCCACCGTGCCAGACAGCGTCACGTCCAGCCGCTTGATGCGCTCGGGCAGCCCCGGCGTGCCCATGTCCGAGGTCATGCGCCACCCCCGGGTTCATCCTCCTCGTCGAACGCAAAGCGCCGCCGCATCTCCTCCAGCGTCGGCCGCCCCGCCGGCACGATCTCGATGGCATGCCCCAGCACTTGCAGCAGCGCCAGCAGCGAACTCACCGACACGTCACGCCCCTGCTCCAGCCGGTACAGCACGTCGCGGCTGCGGCCGGAACGGTCGGCGATCTCGACTGTTCCCAGGTCCGACGCCTGGCGCACTGCCTTGACCTGCCGACCGAGGTCCGAGAGGGTGTAGATCTTGTCTTGCATGAAAGACATATTGCGGCTTCCCAATGAATTTGTCCAGAATGCAAGACAAGTGACCCTCGCTGCGGCTGAAACCCACCCCGGTTACCATCATCCGCTTGCCCGCTCGCGTCCTCCTCGGCCGCATTTCCCCATGCAGTCCTCCCTCTTCCGTCACGCCCTCGTCCTCGGCCTCGTCTCCGCCATCGGTCCGTTCGCGATCGACATGTACCTGCCCGCGCTGCCCGAGATCGGCCACAGCCTGCACGCCGACACCGCGCAGGTGCAGCTCAGCCTGACGGTGTTCTTCCTGGCGCTCGGCCTGTGCCAGTTGCTCTATGGCCCGCTGTCGGACCACTTCGGCCGCAAGCCGCCGCTGTATTTCGGGCTGGCGCTGTTCGTCGTCGGCAGCATCGGCTGCGCGCTGGCGCCGGACATCGAGACGTTGATCGTGCTGCGCTTCATCGCCGGGGTGGGCGCCTGCGCGGGCACGGTGATTCCACGGGCCGTCGTGCGCGATCTGCACACCGGCGTGGAGGCGACACGGCTCACCTCGTTGCTGATGCTGGTGTTCAGCGTCTCGCCGATCCTGGCGCCGCTGGCGGGCAGCCTGGTGATCGCGGTGGCGAGCTGGCGCTGGATCTTCTGGACCGTGTCGGCGCTGGGCGTGCTCGGTATCGCGCTGCTGGCGTCCCAGCTGGAGGAAAGCCGCCCGGCCGGGATGCGCACCGCCTCGACCCTGGGCGGCGTGCTGGCGACCTACTGGACGCTGCTGCGCGACCGCCACTTCATGGCCCTGACGCTGATCGGCGCCTTCGGCATGTCGGCCTTCTTCGCCTACCTGGGCAACTCATCCTTCCTGCTGATCGGCCACTACGGCGTGACGCCGATGCAGTACGGTTTCCTCTTCTCGGTCAACGCCGCCGCCTTCATCGGCATCGCGCAGTTCAACGGCCGGCTCTGCGCGCGTTACGGGCTGGTGCGCGTGGTGCAGGCGGGTGTCGCGGGCTTCGCCTCGATCGCGCTGTTGCTGTGGGCGCTGTTCGCGCTCGGGGTGGACCGGCTGGACGTGCTGAGCGTGCTGGTGTTCTGCAGCTTCGGCTGCCTCGGCCTGGTGGTGCCGACCACCGCCGTGCTGGCACTGGAGGCCCACGGCGAGACGGCAGGCACGGCATCCGCGCTGCTCGGCACGACGCAGATGGTCACCGGCGCGGTCGTGATGGGCGTGCTCTCGCTGTTCGTCGATGGCTCACCGCTGCCGATGGTCAGCGGCATCGGCGGCTGCGCGCTGGTGACCGCCTTGCTCACCTGGTTCACCCTGAAACCCGCCCATGCGGACCCGGCCGCTGCCCAACATGTCTGACGACCACGACAACCAGATCCTCGTCCCCGAGTCCTTCCTCGACCTGCACCGCGATCGCCACCGCACGCGCCTGCGCACGCCGATCGCCGAGGTGCGCGCCCGCTACGAAGCCTGCGAAGACCTCGCGCAGCAGCTCGTCGCGCAGGCGCAGCACATCCACTTCGATCTGGGCGTGTCGGAGGACGAGGTGCTGATGCGCATGGAAGCGGGCCTGCAGACGCCCGAGTCCGGCTTCACGCCGGACGAGGCGGTGTGGGTGACGCGGCGGCTGGCCGAGCTGCTGCAGTGGGATTGATCGGCGGCGTAAAAAATATTTCCTCGAATCTGCTGTTCGCCTGCATCCAGTTCGCCAGCGCCTGCGTAAGAGACATCACCAACCTCAACCTGCTACTTGCTGGAGATGTCCATGAACACCAAGCTCATCCTGTCTGCCGCTGCTGTGGCCCTGCTGTCGGCCTGTGCCAGTTCCGGCCCCATGACGCCGATGATGCCGTTCAGCCAGATGGCGCTGCCGGACGCCGTCAAGGTACCCGACGGCCACAAGGTCGCCATGGAAACCGTGGGCGCGGGCGAGATCACCTACGAATGCCGCGTCAAGGCGGGCACCGGTACGGTGGACCAGATGGAGTGGTTCTTCGTCGGACCGGCCGCGGGCCTGAAGGACCGCAGCGGCAAGATGGTGGGCAGCTACTACGGCCCGCCCGCCACCTGGCAGTCGGCCGATGGCTCGAAGCTGACCGGCATGCAGGTGGCGGTGGCGCCGGCCAGCGCGGGCAACATCCCGCACCAGCTCGTCAAGGCCAATCCGGCGATGGGCGCCGGCGCGATGACCGGCGTGAGCTACATCCAGCGCACGGCAACCAGGGGTGGCGTCGCGCCGTCCCAGGTGTGCGCGGCCAGCAATGCCGGCCAGCGCATCACCGTGCAGTACCAGGCCGACTACATCTTCTGGACGCCAGCCTGATCGCTGGCGCTGCGCGGGTTCAGGAGCCAGCCTTCTCCGGCTCGCGCAGGAAAATCTCGACGCGGCGGTTCTTGGCGCGGCCGTCGGCGCTGGTGTTGTCGGCCACCGGCTGGCGCTCGCCCTTGCCGTCGATCGAGATGCGCGTGGCCGAGACGCCCTGCGTCACCAGATAGTCGCGCACCGAGGCGGCACGGTCGACCGACAGCGGGTTGTTGACCGCGTCGCTGCCCTGGCTGTCGGTGTGGCCGGTGACCTGCACGTGCATCGTCGCGTCCAGACCCTGCGCGAACTTGGTCAGGATCGGCGCCAGCGCAGGGCGGATGTTCGAGCGGCCCGAGTCGAAAGACAGGTCGCTGGGCACATTCACCTTGAGCTGGTTGTCGCTGGTGCGGGTCACGTCGATGCCGGTGCCCTGGGTCGCCTGCTCCATCGCGCGCTGCTTGTCTTCCATCTTCTTGGACCACAGGTTGCCGGCGACCGCGCCGACCGCGCCGCCGATGACTGCGCCCGAACCGGCCTTGCCGCCGGTGACCTTGCTCAGCACTGCGCCGACCGCAGCACCTGCCGCGGCCCCGGTCGCCGTGCCCTTCTGGCGGGCGCTCATGTCGGCGCAGCCGCCGAGGAGCAGCGCAGCGGACGTGAGGGCCAGGACCAGGGGACGGGAAGGGGTGAATTGCATCATGGTGGGAAAACTCCGTTGTCGAGGTGTACCCAGCCTAGTCTGCCCGGTACACCGGAATGCACACCATCCATTAAGACAGTGTCCGGATGTATTGAACGTTTGAAAGTGGTGTGTCGATGACGCCGGCCAGGTGACGATCGGTACCTGTGCGTGTGCGGCTGTATCGGCGGGGCATCCGGGGCGACAATCACGCCTGCCCCTGCCGGCCCCTGACCACGAAGACGACGGACCACTGCCTTGAACCCGACCCCCCTGTTCCTGCCCTGCGCCGCTGGCGTCGAGCCTCTGCTGGCCGACGAAGTGCGCGCCATCCTGACCGCAGCCGGTGCGCCGCAGGCGGCCAAGTCGGTGAAGCTCGGCCGTGGCGGCATCTCGCTGATCGGCAGCATCCACACCGCCATGCGCCTGAACCTGGAGAGCCGGCTGGCTCCCCGCGTGCTGTGGCAGGTCGCCGAAGGCCGCTACCGCGACGAGGAGGATCTGTACGACATCGCCCGCACGGTGCCGTGGACCGACTGGATCACGTCGCGCCAGACGCTGCGGGTCGATACCTCGGCCGTGCGCTCGCCGCTGCAGAGCCTGCACTTCGCCTCGTTGCGCATCAAGGATGCCATCTGCGACGTGATGCGCGAGCAGACCGGCGAGCGCCCGGACGTCGATCCGCGCTTCGCCGACCTGTCGGTCCAGTTGCACGTCGGCGAGGACTACGCGCAGGTCTACGTCGATCTGAGCGGCGAAGCCCTGTTCAAGCGCGGCTGGCGCGAAGTGCAAGGCGAAGCGCCGCTCAAGGAGACGCTGGCCGCGGCGATGCTGGCTGCCGCGGGCTGGCACGGCCGCGCCGAGGACGGCGACCTGCTCGACCCCTGCTGCGGCGCCGGCACCATCGCCATCGAGGCCGCGCAGATCGCCTGCGGCATGGCGCCGGGCCTGCAGCGCAGCTTCGCCTTCGAGAAGCTCGCGCCCTTCCGCGCCGAGGTGGTGGCGTGGCAGTCGATGAAGGCCGAGGCGCGGGCGCGGGTCCATGCGCCGGCCGTGCGGGTCTATGCGGGCGACGTTTCTTTCCGCATGACCGACTTCGCCACCCGCAACGCCGAGCGGGCGGGCGTGGCCCACGTCATCGACTTCAAGACCGTCGATGCCCTGCAGCGCAACGCCCCGACCGAACGCGGCGTGCTGATGCTGAACCCGCCCTACGGCGAGCGCATTGACGCCAAGGGCACGGGCTCTGCACCGGGCGGCTACCGCGATTCGCGGGAAACCTTCGAAGGCGGCGGCACCTCGCAAGCCTTCTTCGCCGCGCTCGCCACCCACTGGAAACGCCAGTACGCCGGCTGGACCGCCTGGGTGCTCAGCCCGGACGCGAAGCTGCCGCAGGCGATGCGCTTGAAGGAGTCGCGGCGGGTACCGATGTGGAACGGGCCGATCGAGTGCCGGCTGTTCCGGTTCGATCTGGTGGCGGGGTCGAACCGCAGCGAGCCGCGCTGACCACGGGAGGTCTGGCCGGGCGGCGGTGCGGCCTATCATGAGATCCGTCACGAACCCGACGGAGCTTTCCGCATGCCACTCACCTCCCCGACCCGCCGCCTGCTGCTCGCCCTCGCGGCGGCCTTCGCCACCGGCCTGGGCACCGCACCGGCCCTGGCCGACAACGGCAAGACCATTCGCCTGCTCGTCGGCTTCCCGCCCGGCGGCGGCACCGACGCCATCGCCCGCACGCTGGCCGAGCGGCTCAAGGACGAACTCGGCGCGACCGTGATCGTCGAGAACAAGCCCGGCGCGGGGGGACAGCTCGCCGCGCAGGCACTGAAGACCGCCGCGCCGGACGGCACCACCTTCTTCCTCTCGCACGACCACACCATCACCATCCTGCCGCTGGTGGTGAAGACACCCGGCTTCGATCCGGCCAAGGACTTCGTGCCGGTGGCCGGTTTCGCCACCTTCGTCAACGCGCTGGCCGTCTCGGGTGGCACGCCGGCCAAGTCGGTGAACGAGTACGTGAACTGGGTGAAGACGGCCGGCGGTGGCAAGGGCGCGGTCGGCGTGCCGGCGCCCGCGTCGGTGCCGGAGTTCCTGGTGAAGGTGATCGGCGAGAAGTACAAGCTCGACCTGATCGCCGCGCCCTACCGCGGCAGCGCGCCGATGATGACCGACATGCTCGGCAACCAGATCGCCGCGGGTGTCGGCTCGGTCCCCGACTTCATCGAGAACCACAAGGCGGGCAAGGTGCACGTGGTGGCCGTGCTGGGCGGGGCGCGGCAGGCGGCGCTGCCGGACGTGCCGACGTTCGCCGAACTGGGGCTGGCGGGTTTCGAGGACGTGCCGTACTACGGCGTTTTCGCCCCGGCCGGCACGCCGAAGGAGACGATCGACCGCTTCGGCGCCGCGCTGTCGAAGGTGATCGCGCAGCCCGACGTGCGCGAGCGGCTCACCGGGATGGGGCTGACGGTGGGCTACATGCCGGCCGAGCAACTGGGCCAGCGCGAACATGCCTACAGGCAGGTCTGGACGCGCATCATCAAGTCGAGCGGGTTCCAGCCGCAATAGGCCGGGCACTCACTGCAGCATGAACGTCTCGTACTCCAGCCGGTGCAGCTTGCTCTCCAGCGCGAGCATGGCGACGAACACCGTGATCATCATCGCCAGCGCCACGCCGTAACCGTAGAACGACGCCCCGAGCTGCAGCGTGACGAGCGACAGCCCGACGTTGAGCACCAGCAGCAGCGCCGTCAGCCCGAACACGACGCGGCGCCGGTCGAGGTAGAAGAAGATGTTCAGCAGCCCGAGCAGCACCACCTGCAGGCTGGCGGCCACCACGTCGAGGTAGAGCAGCGGCAGGTACAGGTGCGAGATGCCGAGCCATTCGAGCACCGTCGGCGCAGCCAGGATCACCAGCAGCACGGTGATACCCTGGATCTTCAGGATCTCGTACAGACCCTGCCGGATCGTGAAGACCATCTCGTCGCGCAGGCGCTGGATGTTGCCCAGCGAGCCGCCCTCGCGCACGGAGTCGTAGAAGCGTTCGTAGTATTCGACGAAGTCGGTCTCGATGCGCACCAGGAACACCGCCATGCCCGGGATGATCGCCAGATAGGCGAGGAAGGCGGGCATGTCGTAGATGATCGAGGCACGTAGCGGGCCGATGATGGCCTGGCTGACTTCCGGCGCGGCCCAGAACACCAGCTTGTCCGCCCAGACGCCGAGGTTGTAGAACAGCCCGACCCAGACCAGCGAGGTGAACATCGCGCCGCGCTGGAGGAAGTCGAAGGCGATCAGCCGCTCGGTCGGCAGCGTGCGCAGCACCATCACCAGCATCCCGGCCAGCAGCACGAACTGCCCGACGACGAAGCCCAGCAGCAGCCCCTCCATGCCCAGCCCGCGCAGCAGCAGCGCCCCGGTCACGCTCACGCCATAGCCGAGCGCGAACAGCGCGACGATGGTCTTGTACTGCTTCATGCCCGACAGGAAGATCGTCGCCAGCCAGATGCCGCTCATCACCACCAGCCCGCTGGCGAAGGTGACGCGGTACAGGTTGGTCTGCCCCGGGAACAGCGTGGCGACCGCCAGCAGCCCGAGCAGGCCCGAGCCGACGATGACGATCAGCAGCGCACCGAGGAAGTTCGGCGCGATCACGGCCGCACGCTTCTCGAACAGCCGGTCGGCCACCCAGCGGGTGAACGAGAGCTGGATCGGTCCCGTGAGCACCAGAGACAGCATGATCAGGTAGGTCACCGAGACCTGGAACTGGGTGATCTGCCGGTCGGGCACCGTCAGCGCCGAGATGATGCCGATCAGCAGGATGCCCAGAATCGACAGCACCCACGGACCGGAGCTGATGATGCCCGCGTAGGCGTAGGCCTGGAACAACCCGGCGAAGCTGTCCCGCCGCAGGAGCTTTCTCAGCTCGAAACCGATGCCTGCCACGTCAGGGCCCTTTCATAGACTTCCCGGTAACGACCGAGCATGCGTTCGAGCGAGTAGTAGCGGTGGACCCGCTCCACGCCGGCGTCGCTGGCACGCTGCCAGGCGTCGGCGTCGGACAGCAGCTCGACCGCGGCGTCCGCCAGCGCCTTCGGATCGGCCAGCCCGACCACGCGCCCGGAGGGGCCGAGTGCGCGGTCGTCATCGTCCAGCCCCTCGATGAGCTGGCGGCACGAGCCGACATCGGTGCTCACCGCCGGCACGCCCGCGGCGAAACCTTCGAGCAGCACCAGCGGCAGCGCCTCGCTGATCGACGACAGGACGACCAGCCCCACCTTCGGCAGCAGCTCGGTGAGCTGCTGGAAGCCGAGGAAGCGCACCCGCTCCTGCAGTCCGAGGCTGGCGATCAGCAGGCGGCATTCCTCGGCGTAGGCGGGGTCTTCGTTGTCCGGGCCGGCGATCCAGCCTTCGGCTTCGGGCAACTGGTTGACGACGCTGCGCAGGGCGCGGATGTAGGTCTTGACATCCTTGATCGGCACCACGCGCCCGATCAGGCACAGCACCTGCGGCACCGCGGCCGGTCGCAGCGCCCGCAGCGGGGCGAAGCGGGCGATGTCGATGCCGTTGGGGATGGTGGTGGTGCGCTCGCCCGCAGCGCCGTCGGCGACCTGGCGACGGCGGTTGGCCTCGTAGAGCGCGATGATCTGGTCGCTCGATGCGTAGCAGGCCTTGCCGATGCCCTGGAAGAAGCGGATCCAGAGGTCGCGAAAGTAGCTCAGCTCGGTCAGGTCGCGCTGCAGCACCGAGCGGTTGTCGGCGATCCAGTGGGCGCCGAACAGGTCGATCTTGCGCTCCTTGGTGTAGATGCCGTGTTCGGACAGCACCAGCGAGCGGCCATGCTTGCGCTTGCACATGGCGCCGAGCAGCCCCGCGTAACCGGTCGAGACGGTGTGGAAGGCCTTCACCGGGATCAGCTTGTCGGCGATGCGCTTGAGCTTCCACAGTGGCGCGTGCATGGTGCGCACCGTCCAGAAGTAATCGACGAAGGACGGATCGGTGCAGCGCTCTTCGTACTGTTCGCACAGATGCTGCCAGGCCTGGTCGCCGCGCAGGAAGTGCGCCTCGGAGAGCTGGTCGTCGAAGCGGTCGACCACCGCGCCGAACAGGGCCTGCGGGTCGGTGCCGGCGGGGCTGGCCTCGGGGTCTTGCCAGTGGCGGTGCAGCGCCTTGACGTGGGCGAAGGCGGCTGGGTCGGTGCGCTGGGTGCGCTGGGCGGGCCGGTCTTCGCTGTCGAAGATGTAGTGGGCCTCGACATGGACGAGGTTCGGCGGCAGCGTGTAGCGGATCGGGCCGTAGTCCTCGGGCCGCGAACCCAGGAACACCACGGCGAAGGTCAGGTCGGGGAAGCCGGTGATGATCTGGTGCACCCAGCTCGACACACCGCCCGAGATGTAGGGGTAGGTGCCTTCGAGCAGCAGCGCGATGTCGGCCGATTCGGCACGGGGCAGCGGGGGGGGTGATGCACTCAAGGGCGCTCTCCTGCGCGGTCTGCGCGATGCCAGTAGCGCACCAGCGCAGCCATGCGCGGGGTCACGGTCAGCGGGTCGATGCGTTGCATCAGGGTGCGCACGCTGGCCCAGTCGTGGCGGCGGTAGGCCATCTCGGCGAGGTAGGGCAGCACGCGGTTGTCGGGCAGGCCGTCCTCGGTGGCACGGATCAGATCGTCGCAGGCGCGGTCGATGTCGCCCTGCTCCAGGTGCATGCGCGCGAGCAGCTGGCGCAGGCCGCCGTCGGCCGGGTCCAGTGCAATGGCCGCCTCGGCGTGTTCGATGGCGCGGGCCAGCGTGTGCTCGCGCACATCGCCCTGCACCAGCGACTGGTAGACCAGCTCGAAGTTCAGCTCCGCCAGCTGGCGCAGCACCTCGATGCGGCTGGCGCTGTGGCGGTGCGGTTCGGTGGTGAACTGCTCCAGCAAGGCGGCCTGCTGCGTGATGCGGGTACGCAAGGCTTTTTCCTGGGTGTCGAGCAGGCCGTAGGCGACCAGACGCAGGTCTTCCACCGGGTCGCTCAGCAGCTTGCGCAGCAGGTCGCCGGCGATGCGGGCGGGCTTGCTGGCGATGGCGTTGAGGGCGCGGGTGCGCAGCGGGGCAGCGGCGTGCACGTCGGTCAGCAGCTGCCGGATGCTCAGCCCGCGGAACAGCCGCGCCGGCTCGCGCACCGACAGCAGGAATTCCGGCGGCGCGGCCAGCCGGAAGTGGTTGTCGACCGCCCGCGCCGGCAGCAACCGCATCACCACCACCGCCAGCAACAGCGCCACCAGCCCGAGGAAGGGAATGAAAAACGCCAGACTGAACAGCAACCCCAGCACCGCCAGCGGCGGCTGGCGCAGCCGTGCGGGCAGCAGCGGAAACAGCGTCACGGCCAGCACGGCGCAGGCCAGCGCATGGGTCGCGGCATAGGCGCCCAACTGCAGGATGTCGCGGTCACCGGTCCACAGCAGCAACGCCGCGCCAGCCTCCAGCCCGAGCGCAAGCAGGAACTGCAGCGGGTTCATGCGCTGGTGCCTCCGAGCACACCCACCAGCGCCGGCGCCAGCGGCGCCTGGCCGAGCGTCATCACGCGGTGCTGGATGCCGAGCGTGGCCAGATCGGCCTGGTGCGGCGCCAGCCCCTGGCGCTCGGCGACGTAGGTGGCCAGACTGAGCAGGTAGCCATCGACCGCGGCGCGGCCGACCAGCGGCATCAGCGTGACCAGCCGCTCGCGCTCACCGTCCAGCGCGTAGGGCCAGACCACGTCCGGCGAACGGGCGCGGCGCTCGGCCAGGCGGCGCTGGCTGGCGGCGTGCACCGGGTCGTTGAAGGTCAGCACCACCACCTGGCTGGGCAGCTTGAACTCGCGGGCGATGCGGTCGAGCCGGCTGGCCTCTTCGGCGAACTCGACCGGGCAGTTCGGCAAGTGCGCGAGCAGGCCCGGCACCTCGTCGCTGACCAGCGCAGCGTCCGAGAACGACGAACACAGCACGGCCATCAGCTCCAGCGCCTCGTCGTGCAGCGCCAGGAAGGGCATGCGGCTGACCACCAGCAGTGCCTGCTCGCGGTGGGTGCCGAGCACCAGCGGCGCGGCGACGAGGTGGCTGGTGGCCGCTTCATGCACCGGGAAGCCGGCCTGCACATGGGCGAGGCGGCGCTGGTCGAGCGCGTACTGCACCAGCGGGTCGGTCAGCTGCACGGGCACCGGCTGGCCGACGCTGGCCAGCGTCGTGCCGTGGGCGGTGCCGGGCGTCAGCGTGATGACCTGGGCGCTCTCGATCTGGCAGTGCACGCCAAGAAAATCGAGGAAGGCCTTGGCCGCTGCCGGCGCGTCCAGCTGTCCGGCCAGCGAGCGCGCGCGCATGTCACCGAGCGCCTGGCGCAGGGTCGAGGGTTGCAGCAGCAGATCCTGCTCCAGCACGTCGTGCGAGCGCTGGACCATGAACAGGCGGTTGGTGACCCGCTCGATGCGGTCTTCGAGGTAGGCATTGGCCTGCGACAGGCGCCGGATGCGCGAGCGCCACAGGCCGCTGAACTCGCCGCAGACCATGGTCAGCAGCAGGCCGCCGAGGAAGTAGAGCACCGGGAAGGCCGCCGACGGATCTTCGCCCTGCAGCAGCAGCCGCCACGCCATCAGCACCATCACCATCGAGCCCAGCCCGGCCAGCACGCCGTAGCGCAGCGCGACCAGGATCGGCGCGAACCAGGTCCACGGGATCGGCGCGCGGGTGAACAGCGGATCGGCGGGTGAAACCCAGTAGCCGATCGCGATGACGGCGAGCGTCAGCACCACCACTTCAAGCGCGACCCATCCCATCTTGGCGCGGGGGGATGCGAGCGCGTGCAGCCCGTCCTGGGCGGTCGCGTCGGCCGTGAACTTGGAAACCAGCATGGCGGACCCCGGGGTTCAGCGCAGCGAGAGGTCGCCGAGCAGGTCGCGCATGAGCTTCTGGCCCACGGCGGACAGCGCCTCGCGGCTCCAGCCGGACCTGGCGCCGGTGGCGGTCCAGACGACGTTGCCCGTGCCCAGGTCGATCACCTGCAGCACCAGGCCGACGGCCGGCTCGCCGTCCACGCCGACCTTGTAGCGCCACTCGTCCACCGCGCCGGTCATGGCGTAGCGCACACCCTGCTCGGTGGCCCAGCGTTGCGCGTCCTGCTGCACCTTGCGGTCGGGCAGGTCGACCATCAAGTCGCCAGCCGGCAGCGCCGGGGCGCGCACCAGCGTCTGCACGCCGCGCTGGCGCATCAGTGATTCGAGGATCACCTCGGCGCGCAGGCCGGCCTGCGGCGTCTCGGTGTGGTTGGCGATCGGCAGGATGACCCACTTGGCGCCGGCGTCGAGCTGGGCGGTGGTGCGGCTGCGGTCCATCACGGAGCAGCCGGCTGCGGCCAGTGCCACCAGCATCAGGAACAGGGTTTTCAGGAGGTGCGTGGTCTTGTGCATGGTGGAGTCCTTGCGGAGTCAGAACGTCAAATCGTCAGAACGGAAGTACGTAGCGCAGCCCCAGCGCACGGGCATCGCTGCCGGTGCCCGACTTCGAGGTGCTGAACTGGACCAGCAGCTGGTCGCTGCCCAGCACCCGACCGGCGGCGCCGACCGTGACGCCATAGCCCGCGCCGAGACGGCTGTGGTGCGTCAGGCTCAGGTCGAGGAAGGGGCGCCAGGCGCGGGAATACGCATCGCGTGCGGCCAGGCCGGCGCTCAGCCCCACGCCGTGCAGCGCGAAGCTGTCGGGCACGAAGAACGCCGCCTCCGGCTGGCTGCCGTCGGGGGTGAGGCGGGCCGTCCAGCCGGGCAGCGGGCTGCCGGTGCGGCTGTAGCGGGTGTAGCTGCCGAAGGCGCGCACGCTCAGGTCGGGCGTGGCGCCGCGCAGCACCTGACCGACTTCCCAGTCCAGCCCCAGCGCCGAGCCCAGGCGTTCGCCGCTCTGCAGGTCGAGCTGCGCCGTGCGCAACGTGACGCGCACCGGGTTGGTCAGCGACAGGCGCAGGTCACCGGTCAGGCGGGCTTCCTGCTGGCGACCGGCGACCGACAGCGGCGCGGTGTCGGTGGCGCGGGCATTGAAGCCCAGATCGGCGCGCAGTTGCAGCCTCGAGGTGGGCTGCACGGTGGCGGACAGCGTGCCGGTCCCGAACGAGCGCTCGGCCGAACGCTGGCCGAGCGAGGCTTCCACCAGCAGCGCGCGGTCCGGCTGGAACTGCAGCAGCGCCGAGAGCGCGCGGTCCTGCGTGGCAATGAGGCCGAGTTCCGGCGTGCCCGTGCTGCGCGAAATGCCGGCCCGCTGGCTGGACTGCTCCGCGCCAACGCGCAGCCGCAGCGTGTCCGACAGCGGCAGCCACAGCGCCAGCGACTGGCGGTTGGCCTGCAGCGCGTCGCGGCCGAGGTCGACGCCGTACTCGACCCGGCGCGACTGGCTCCACGCGGTGTCGGTGTAGGCCTCGTGCTGGCCGTCGTCGTCGTGGCGCTGCAGCAGGGCGATGCGCAGGGTCTGGGCGCGCGCGGTGTGGCCGAGCGCCTGCAGGGCCTCGATGCGCAGCCCTTCGGGCAGGCGGTCCGCGTCCGGGCGGTTGAACCGCTCGCTGATGCGGGCGAGGTCGCCGTCGTGCAGCGCCAGACTCATCTCGGCCCAGTCCGGTTTGCTGACGGTGTTGGCATAGCGGCGCCAGAGCCACAGCCGGGCCTGGTCGTGCTGTTCGGTCGAGAGCATCCAGCCCAGCACCAGCTCCAGCGCAGCGGCGCGGTTGGCCGGGGTCACCGCCGGATGGGCCAGCAAGCCCTGCGGACCGGCGAGCAGGGTGATGGCGCGCAACTGCTCGTCGCCATGCGCCGTGGCCAGATCGAGTCGGGCCAGTTGCAGCTGCAGCGACTGCAGCAAGTCCGGCGGAATCTTGTCGCGCAGTGCCGGGTCGTTCAGCCGCTGGCGGGTCAGTGCCAGCGCCTGCAGCCGGACCTGCTGCGCTGACCGCAGCATGTCGGTGGCTTCGAGCACATCGGCGTAGCCGGACGCCCACATCGGATCGTTCAGGTGCAGCGGGGCCTGGCGGCGCCAGAACGGCAGCGCCTGGTGTGGCTGGTCCAGCACCATGTAGCCCGCGGCATAGGCGGGGTCGTAGGCCTGGTTCCGTGTGGCCTGTTCGTGCCAGCCGGACAGCATGCGTTGCAGTTCGCCCCTGGCGCCGGCGTCGATCAGCATGAACAGGTAGGCGACCCGGGTGTCGACCTGGTCGGGCGCCGCCGCCAGTGCGCGGCGCATGTCCGCCAGGGCCGCCGGCATCTCGTTGCGCGCCTGGTGCCACTGGGAGCGCAGCAGCCAGAAGTAGGACTCCGAGGCCATCGTCCGCTCGGTCTCGGCGTCGAGGCTGCCGAACAGGCGGTCGAGTTCCGGCATCTCCCGGGCGTTCCACCACAGGTCGAGCGCGCTGACCAGATAGGACGGCTGTTGCAGCTTGCGCCAGGCGGTTTCGGCGAACCGCGCGGCCTCCTGCGGATGGCGGGTGCGCAGCAGCTGCAGCAGGCGGTCGGCCTCGATCGGGTCGAGTTCCCCCTGGCGGGTGGTGACCGTGAGGGCGGTCAGCGCCTGCGATTCGATCTGCAGGGTCCAGGCCAGATTCCCCAGCAGGCGCCAGTAGTCGAGATCGGTTTCCGGCACGCTGCCGGTCAGCGGGGCCAGGGCCGCATAAGCCAGCGCTGGCTCGCCGCGCACGCCGTGCATCTTCGCCAGCCGCATCGCGCGCGGCACGGTGGCGCCGTCACGCTGGATGAGCTGGCGCAGCGCGTCGATGGCGGCGGGCAGATCGCCCATGCGCTCGGCCAGATCGACCCGGGTTTCCAGCAGCCGGCGGTCGGGCTGGCGGCGGTCGCTGTCGACCAGCCACTGCATGCCCTCTTCTGGCCGACCCAGGCGCTCGGTCAGTGCCACGATGCCCAGCGTCTCGGTGACCGACAGCTTGCGCAGGGTGCCGATCTGGATCCACGTCGACAGCATCACCTCGTCGTCGTTGAGGCTGGGCGCCAGCCGCAGCACCGACTGCAGCGCCCGTTCCAGCGTGGCGCGGTCACCACCCGGCCCGGCCGTCAGCGTGGCCAGGGTGCGCCAGTGGTCCAGTGCCTCCTCGGGCTTGCCCACCCACTCGCTCACCTGCGCCAGCCGCTCGCGCCAGGCGACGTTCGCTGGCGCCTGCCGGACAGCCGAGGCCGCGACCCGCCAGGCGTCGGTCTGGTTGCGGTTGGCCAGGAAGGTCTGGAAGGCGAGCAGGTACGCACCGTCGTCGAAGGGCAGCCGCGGATCCCCCGCAGCGGGTGCGCCAGCGGCCGAGGCGGCCGGACTGGCCGCCTGCGGCAGCGGCTCGGCGGCCTGCGCGGGTGACACCAGCAGGTCCACCGCACGGGCGAGCCAACGAACGGGGGCAGGCAAGGGCAATGCGCTCATCTGCAGCAGGCGCTTGGCGTAGCCCTGGGCCTCGACCGGGCGGTTGGCGGCCAGCGACAGCCGGGTCAGGAAGTCCAGCAGCACGCGGTCGTCGCCGACGGTCTCGGCGTGGTCCCCGGCAACGGCGAGCGCCTTGTCCAGCAGATTGCCGGACTGCAGGATGCGCAGCGCCTCGCGCAGGTGCAGCCGCTTGCGCTCCAGCGCCGGGCTGATCTGCAGCGCACGCAGGTGCAGTGTGGCGGCGCCGGTGTAGTCCTGCGCCCAGATCGCCGTGCGCACGGCTTCCTCGAACCACGGGGCCTGGTCGCCTTCGCTGTCGAAGCGGATCAGGGCGTGGAAACGCTGGGCCAGGGCGAGCTGTTCCAGCGCGGTGGCCTTGCGGGCGAATTCCAGCAGCTGCGGCGTGGTCCAGTCCATCGCGAGGCGGGCTTCCAGCGCCTCGATCAGCTGCTGGCGCAGGGCCAGCGCCGACGCGCTGCCGGGGGTGGCGGCATTGGCGCGCTGCTCCAGCAGCCGGTAGGTCAGGCGGTACAGGCGCTGGCGCGTGTCTTCGCTGGCGATGGCCTTGCGCAGCATCGGCTCCAGCGTGGTTTCGGTGCGGTCGGTCTGGCCGAGCGAGAAATGGCGCTCGGCCAGCAGGATGCGCAACTCGTCGTTGTCCGGCTCGCTGGAGAGCAGGTTGGCGAGGTAGCTGACGCTGAGTTCGTCGTTGCGCGGCTCGGCCCGCAGGCGCTCGATCAGCTGCTGGCGCGGATACAGCATGGCGAGCAGCACCAGCACCATCGCCGCCACCACGAGCAGGCCGCCCGTGGACAGGATGCGTGCGCGCAGTCCCGTCGCGTCAGGGGCAACCAATCGTGAGCGTTTCTGTTCCATCTTTGTCGCTGGCGTAGAGGTGAACGCCGTCGGTGCTGCTGGACGGCGTCAGGCGCCGCCCTCCCAGCGTGACGGCACAACCGGTTGGATGGCGGATCGCCATCCGCAGCGGCACATGGCTCTGCAGCTGCAGGCGGGTACCGGTGGCGGTGCGTTCCATGGAGACGACGCGCGCATTGGCGTCGACCAGATGGGCGGCGTTGTCGGCGTTGGGGGCGAAGGCCAGCCAGGCCTCGCTGTCACTCAGGTGGAGGTATTGCTCCTGGTCGCCGGCCGTGAAGCCGGCCAGACCGCGGCTGCCCTGGATCTGCGGCACGCCCATCGAGCGGGGTGCCCGCAGCTCGCGCAAGGGGCCGGCACCGCGGACCAGGAAACCGCTGTCGCTGCGGGCGATGACGATCTGTTCGTAGTTCATCGCCTTGCGCACGTAGTCCGAGGTATAGACCGGGTGGAGCGGCTGTGCCAGCGCCCAGCGGTAGACCCGGTGCAGGGCCTCCAGCGAGGCGCGCCGCGAAGCCGAATACGTGTGGTAGTAGATGTTGACTGGCTTCAGGCGGTAGGGCCGCTCGGTGAGCTGGTAGGTCTCGATCACGCGCTCGTAGCCGTAGAGCGGGCCGGTGAAGTGGTTGGTGTAGACGTTCTCGTTCTGGTTGGGCGCGTAGACCTGGAAGAACGGACCCTTCTGGATGCCCAGCGGCGCGACATGGGTCATCGACGTCAACGCGTTGGTCGTGATCGTCTCGCCGCCGTTGATGGCCAGCACGCCGGACTTGGCCAGCGCCGCCAGCGTGGCCTCGTTCGGGTTGGTGTCGCCGCTCCACTGCAGCAGCACCACGGGCTTGCCCACCGGAGCGAGCCGGGTCTGGATGTACTGGATCGAGCCCTGGATCTCGCGCTCGGCGTCGAAGCGGTAGCCGGGCAACTCCAGCGCGTAGCCCTTGCCGAAGGCACCCTTTTCGACTTCGCTCCAGGTGAAGGGGTGCGAGTAGGTGTGCGAGGCGACCTCGACGTGGGGCAGCGCGAACATGCGCCGCGCGATGCCCTCCATCTCGGCCGACAGCTTCGGATAGAGGCCCTGCGGCGAGGTCTCGCCCTCGATGATCGACATCGCGGTGGGCAGCCGGTAGCGCTGCAGCACGTCGCGCAGCAGCACCTCGCTGGCCAGCGGGGCGCGCACCAGATCGCTGCGGTTGGCGAAGCCGTCGCCGTCGATGTGGACCAGCAGCAGGCGCCGGCCGGTTTCGGTCGTCGTGTCCGGCACCGGCATGGCGGGCAGCACCAGCGCGCGCCGCAGGAAGGCGATCGGGTCGATCACCCAGCGGTAGGCGTCCTCGCCGGCGGGCAGCCGCACCACGTCGTAACCGGTCAGTGCATAGCCGCCCCAGGGCGTGTAAGCGACCGCGTCCATCAGCGCGCCACGGCCGTCGCGCGCCTGCAGCAACAGCTCGGAGCCGGCGGGTGCCGTCAGCGCGCTGAAGTCGAGCTTGCCGGGGATCGGCATGATCTCGAAGCCGATGGCGGGGTCTTTCTTGCTGAAGACGACCGGCGCCGCCGCCGGCGTGTCGCTCTGGCTGCGCTGCAGACCATAGGTGTCGCGCAGCGCAGCCGGGTCGCTCAGGCCCGGCTGTCCAAAGGCGACCACCTTCACGCCCGCTGCGATGGCGCTGCGCAGCCATGTGGCCATCGCCGGCCGAGGCTTGTCGACCATGAACTGGGTGACGATGCCGGCGACTTCACCGGCCCGCACCGGCGGCAACTCGCGCTCGTCGGGGTTGATGAACTCCGGCACCAGCCCGAGGTAATAGGCCGGCGTGCCGAGAAAGCGCAGAGCGCCGGCGTAGGTCAGCTCTGCCGTGGCGGTGCCGACGGTCGCGTCGTGCAGGATGAGGAGCCGCCGCGGCAGCACCTCGATCGAACCCACGCCCATCGCGTCCAGCTCCGGCGTCGTCACCCAGGGCACATAGCCGTGCGAGCGGATGCGCTGGGCGGTTTCGCGGGCCAGCGCCCGTTCGGCGGGCGCCACGTAGTCGATGGCCAGCACCGGCAGACGGTGCTGCGTACGCACTGCGTCGAGCTTGCCGAGCAGCCAGGTGCGGTCCGGATCGCTGACCGCCCGGTAGCGCATCGTCGCCTGGTCCCAGCCGCGGTAGAGCGACTCGGCGGCGACCATGTCGATGTCCTGCGCCACCTGCGGCAGGAGGTCGAAGCCGCGGTTGGCGATCAGTTTGGCCTGCGGGAACGCGGTCTTCAGGGCCTTGACCACACGCACCAGCCCGGCCTCCTGCGCGGCGCGTTCCTCGGGGGTCTTCGCCACGAGCTGGTAGGAGTCGAGCGTGTCGAGGAAGAAACCGCGGTAGCCGCGGTCCCATTGCGGGCGGGCCACATGCTCGACGAACCACGCCGCCCATTCGGGTGCGCGCTGGTCGATCACCGCGCTGTTCCAGGTCTTGTTGCTGCCGATCAGCCAGGCGGCGGGGATGCTGGCGTGCTGCGGATGTTGGCGGGTGACCTCGCCCACCGACAGGTAGGCCATGAAGCGGGTCTGCGGTGCGGCCGCGGCGCGTGCGGAGATGTCACCGTGGTGACCAGGCTCCAGCACCACCCAGTCGAAGGCCGACAGCTCGGTCCAGGGCGGCTTGGCGCCGTAGTGCAAGGCCACGCTTGGTCCTGCCACAGCAGCCAGCGCCACCGGATGGCCTGCCAGCCACAGGCCGATCACCGCCAGCAGGCTCGCCAGCCACGACCGGCGTAAGCCGGCGCATGGCCAGGCACGCCCCCATCCATGACAGACTGAGAGGTTCACCGGACTCAATCCTCCAAGATTGGTATTTATGCAAAAAGTCAAGGTGATTCTTGGCACCATTCACTAATATTGCATAACAAGTGCTACCAAATATTGGCGGTGCATTACGAATGCGCGTCCTCAAGCCCCGGTTCAGGTGGCCGGCGCGCTTTCGTACAGCTCCAGCGGCAGCCCATCCGGATCGGCGAAAAACACGAAGCGGTGGCCGGTGAACTCGTCGAGCCGGATGTCTTCGACGGCGATGCCCTGCGCCTCCAGCCGGGCTTTCCACGCAGCGACGTCGTGCACCGAGAAGGCCAGGTGCCGCAGCCCGCAGGCTTCCGGGCGCGAGGGCCGCGGCGGTGGCGCCGGGAAGGAGAACAGCTCCAGCTGCGAGCCATCCGGCAGCGCGAGGTCGAGTTTCCAGGACTGGCGCGCCGCGCGGTAGTGCTCGGCGAGCACCTGCAGGCCGAGCAGATCGACGTAGAAGTGGCGGGAGCGCTCGTAGTCGGAGGCGATGAGGGCGACGTGGTGGATGCGCAGCAGGGTCATGGCCGGAACCCTACAGCACCGGCACCGGGCCTCGGCGTCATTCGTTTGATGGAGGGATTGCCTCGGCGAATGCCCGGTCGGCCGGGCGGCGTCCTACAGTGGCTGCAACCGAGGAGCCGCGCATGAACCTGTCCCGCCACTTCACGCTGGAGGAGCTGACCGCGTCGACGACCGCCCAGGCCGAGCACATCGACAACCAGCCGACCGCCGCCGAGATCGCCTCGTTGCGGGCGCTGTGCACCACCGTGCTCGACCCCTTGCGCGACGCGCTCGGCCAGCCGATCAAGGTGACGTCGGGCTACCGCGGCCCGGCGCTGAACCGGCGCGTCAAGGGCGCGGCCAAGAGCCAGCACCTGACCGGCGAGGCCGCGGATCTGCAGTCACCCGGCACCGCGGTGCTTGACCTGTTCCAGCTGGTGATCCGGCTCAAGCTGCCCTTCGACCAGATCATCTACGAGGTGAACGGCGCAGCGAAGTGGGTGCATGTCTCGCACGCGGCGGGCGCCAACAAGGGCGAGATCCTGCTCGGCAAGTTCAGCGCCGACGGCAAGGTGACCTACCCGCGGCTCACGGCGGCCGAGGCGCTGGCGCTGTCCGAGCCCCGCACGCGCGGCCCGCTGGTGGAGCCCGACTACACCGAACTCCGCGACGAGCCGGTGCGCCGCACGCGCAAGGCCAAGGCGGCGCCTCAGCCCGGCGCCTGATAGACCAGCACCTTCAGCGACCGCTCTGTCGACACGTCCGCGAACGCCGCCGGGTTCGGCAGGCGCTGCACGAAGGTCAGCTCGGGCGCCAGCGTGTGCATCGGCTCGGTCAGGAAGTCGGTGCCCAGCTCGGGCGCGTTCAGGCACAGCAAGGCCTGTCCACCCGGTGCGAGCAGGTCCGGCAGGCGGCGCAGCAGCCGTGCGTAGTCCTTGCCGGCGACGAAACTGCCCTTCTGGTAGCTGGGCGGATCGACGACCACGAGGTCGTAGGGACCGCTGCGGTTGATCTTGCCCCAGGAGCTGAAGATGTCGTGCGGCAGGAAGCTGGCGCCGGTTGCCACGCCGTTGAGCCGGTGGTTCTGCTGACCGATGGCGAGCGCCCCGTGGCTCATGTCGACGTTGACGACCTGGCGGGCGCCGGCCTGCAGCGCCACCACCGAGAAGGCGCAGGTGTAGGCGAACAGGTTCAGCACCTTGAGGCGCGGCCGCTCGGCGGCCAGCGCCCGCACCCAGCGCCGGCCCTCGGCCATGTCGAGGAACAGGCCGTGGTTCTGGCCGCGCAGCACGTGGACCAGGTAGCGCGTGCCGTCCTCGCTCACCGCGTGCGGCTCGGGCACGCTGCCGGCCATCAGCCGGGTGTCGGAGCGGCCCTCGTGGCGGCACTGGAAGACCCAGTTCAGCGGCTGCCCCGGCGCCAGCTGTTCCCAGCGGGCGGCCAGTGCTGCGCCGATGGTGGCCAGCGCCTCCTCCGTGACCGGCTGGAAGCTGGTCAGCACCCAGACGGGCGGGTAGCAATCGAGCGTCCAGTGCTCGCAGCCGGCGTGCAGGCCGCCGCGGCCGTGGAAGAGGCGCGCGGCGTCGGTCGGCAGGGGCAGCGACGCGATGGTGTTCAGCAGGGGAGTCACAGGCGTTGGGCAATGTCTTGTCAGCGGGGCTGCGGATTCTGGCAGTGGTTGCTTGTTCAACAGCGAGCGTGCCTTCTTTCCTTCCGCAGATCTGAGGACGACACAACGTGCTCTGGTTCCTACACTTGCGTGTCGTTGCGTATCGAGATCACTGCGCCTAGTTGGGAGAACGTCATGAGTCCAGTATCCGTCTGGTTTATTTCGGTTGGGCTATGGGCGCTATGCCATTTCTGGCTCCTGCCAGTGAGCAAGGACCGCTGGAAAACTCTCGATATGCGCGGGAAGCTGGCTCGCGCCGGTGCCCTTGTGGTATTCGAGAAGGTACGAGACTTGGCGGCCGTGGCTGCGCTGATGATCTCTGTGGTGATGGCTCTGGTCCTGTTGTCAGGCCTGTTAGCCAGTACCTCGAGCGTTTTCCCCCAGGCGGTCATTCTCGCCGCATCGTCCGTTCACGCCGGGCTGAAGCGCGTTGGTGAACAGTATGGGATGGTGCTTGGCGCCGTCGCGTTTCTTGGCGCAATTGGCGCTCTGTACTTGGCGGCGAAAAGCGCGCGGCAAAGAGTCTCGCAAGTCTGGTCTGCAAAGGCGCAGGAGGCCTACGCGTCGCTCCAGCAAGATCCGGAGATGCGCGAGGCAGCCCGCAAGGATCCGGAGCTTGAGCCGGTTGTTCAGAAATTCGACGAGGTCATCGGACGGCTGGTTGCCGCCGATCGAGGCGATGAAATTGCGCAACTCAGCGAGCCCGTCAAGTCCCAGCTCCAGCACGAGGCGTCGGAGTTGCTCTCGATCCTTGCCATCGAGATCGCACGCAAGAACATGCAGTTCGAGGAGGCTGTCGCGACGCCAACCCAGGATGAAGCGGCGCAGCCGAAGTCCCGCTGGCAGCGTCTCCTGCACGTCATCAGCAGCGACCGTTTCGCCAAGGATCTGGGGCTCGTGAAGAAACCGTTGTCCCACGTCACCACGGCGCTCATCGTGCTCTCGCTGATCGGGTGGAGTGCCGAGCCACTGGCAGACAGCTTGCATCTGGCGCTGAACAGCCTGCGCATCAATGCGGTCAACCAGCAAGCCCAGAGAGAGTTAGACGACGCCATAACGAAGGCGCCGCCACCGAAGCCTACCGCCGCTGCGGACCCTCAGACGCCTCCACCGACAACCATCCATACTGCCCAGTCCGCGGCCCGACTGGTTGCGCGTGTAGCTGTCGAACAAATGACCCACAGTGGTGTGCTGGCCCACGTCGTGCAGGTTGACAGGGTCGATTCGAGCCAAGCCGAGTACGTCCGGGCGGCTCTGAACGACGAGCACTTGCTGGCATCACCCGATTCGGACTCGGCGACGAAAGTCCGTCGCGAGGCAGCGGACTCCCTTGCCAAAAAACTCGATGACACGCCAGGCATCAACGCTGCGAAGGAGCAGATCGAGCGCGATGTGAAGCCCGCACTTGATCGGATGAAGCAGAAGAATCCGAGTCACTTCTCCCAATGGGCAAACCAGCTCGAAGCGCGGTACGCAACCCCGATGGCACCACTGGACGCGCAGGGCAAACTCATCGCGCAGATCCTCGATGACGCCTTCAGCGCGGCAGACGTCCAACCAGCCACCGAGCTCGGCAAGCAGAGCCAGAAGCTCGTCAAAGACTTCGGCAAGGAGGCTGTCAAGACGTGGTCGCAGTCCTGGGCGAAAACTTGGGTTACCGACTCGATCATCGACGCGGCGCGCCCTGCAGTGCGAGCGGCGACGGCGCAGCAATTCGAGTTCGAAGCATCTGCGAACTCTCGTCGTTTTGTGGCAGATCTCATCGCGTCAGAGGGGCACGGCTGGACTCGTGGTGTCGACGCAGAGCGCGACACGAGGATTGCCCGCGCTGTAGCAGACAAAGTGGCGGCGCTTCACGAGCCCGAAATGAGAGCCGCACTCATGGAGCAGATGGGCGGATATGAGCAGCTATTCCCGAAGGACGCCCCTAGTGCAGGTGGTGGTGGCCCGAGTGGAGAACACGCCAATGGCCGCGGTAGCGCCGGCGCAAAAACCCACGCTCCGCCGACAAGGACATTCGCGCAGTCACGGGCAACGAACTTTCACCTCGCGTCCCGAAGCTTCAGGGTCCGAGGCGTTTTGATCGGGCAGGACACCAAGACGACCGGACTCGACGTGAGCCAAATTCGCTGGTCCATCAAACCGGCCGAAGGTGCCAGCGCCACTTCGGTGAATCTTGCCGTACAGCAAAGTGGCAAGTGGATTGAACTTGGCACCTACGACGCGGGCGTCGTGAACCAGGCCTTGCGTTATGCGTCAGACCGGCGCGTCATTGCCACCACGATCACTGGTGGGGACGGGCAAGTGGTTGGGCGACTGACCTACCTTCACCCGGTGCTTGCGGACACGCCGCTAGGATGTCGCGTTGTTGAGGCCGATCGACTCATCGATACCTTCAGTTTTCCCAGGGAAGGAGAGCGCATTCCAACGTTGCTGAAAATGACGCTGGGCATCGATCGGGTTCAGATGGATCGCTGGCGGTCGGTGGTTGAACTCACCGCGGCGGTATCGAGCCTTCCGGAACAAGCTGCATGTCCGAAGGCGGAGATCGATAGGCTGGTGATCCAACGAAAACTTGGAAACGTGCGGTTTTCCCCTGCGCTTTCGAATCAACTGAACGCATTCATCTCCGCTGAGGAGAAGAAACTCCCCGGATCCACAAAGGTACTGCGGACCGCGCAGGCTTGTCAGCAATCGCCGATGGCTGGTATGGCCGATTGCCTCTGTGACAAGGCCAAAGGAAGTGACCTCCCGCCGGCCTACTGGTACCCCGAAGACCATACCTCCCAGTTTCGTGAGCGGAGTGCTCCGAAGGGATCCGACTTTGCATGGATGCAGCATTCAAGCAACAGGCTGGACAACGTCGACCTCTGGGTGCACACGACGTTTTCGCTGAGGAAGCCAAATACGAAGGACGACACGCGTGACGAGTCCACGGCAAGCGCGATGGACTTCCCTGCCGAGGCGCTTCAAGCTCTTCGGATGCAAGTTGCAGAAACGCTTCCGGGCTACCTGAAAATGAATCTGAACAGCCCGTCCTATGACGACTTCATGCTGCCACTCGAAGACTTCATTCTGTTGCAACGATTCTTTCGAACTGCCCTTGCCGGTGGCCTTGGCAAGGACTTTCCTCTCGGACAACTACTGAAGCTGGCGAAGGAGACGAGGCCCTTCGTCGCCAAGCAGCCAACGATCAGATGGGAGCCGGCCAAGAGCCAAGAGTCGCTCGAAGAGACTCTCCAGGCGGCCGACCCCGCAGCGCGCGCAAGCTACGTTGCCTGGCGCGACGACAGCAACCGTCGACGGACCACCAAGCGTCCTACGTGTGATCGGGTGTCGAATTGATTGCCTCAAGGCAGACCGTTTTTCGCGCGAAGTCCGAGTCTCCAGCCTCGCGATGGCTGCCTTGACGCTGCGAGTCGTGCGCTTCCAAATGACCGCTGCCGGTCGCACGCCGCCAGCGACGTCCAGCAAGCTTACCAACTCAAATCTGAACGTCGTAATCCACCGTCAACGGCGCATGGTCACTGAACCACTGCCCCTTGTAGATGTGCGCACTGCGCGCCAGCGCCGCCACCCCCGGCGTCGCGAGGTGGTAGTCGATCCGCCACCCCACGTTCTTCGCCCGCGCCTGCCCGCGGTTGCTCCACCACGTGTAGCACTCGTCGGTGGTGTCGGGGTGCAGCAGGCGGTAGACGTCGACCAGCCCGCCGCCGCCCGTCTCGGCCGGGTCGAGCAGCCGCGTCATCCACGCCCGCTCCTCGGGCAGGAACCCGCTGTTCTTCCGGTTGCCCTTCCAGTTCTTCAGGTCGGCTTCCCGGTGGGCGATGTTCACGTCCCCGACCAGGATGAACTCGCGCTCGGCCTTCAGCGCCATCAAGTGCGGGTAGATCCGGTCGATGAAACGGAACTTGGCCTGCTGGCGTTCGTCGCTGGAGGAGCCGCTGGGGAAGTAGCAGCTGATGACCGAGAGCTTGCGCTCAGGGGTGTCGTGGCGGACTTCGACGTAGCGGCCCTCGTCGTCGAACTCCGGCACACCGATGCCGGTGATCACCTCGGACGGGGTGTGCCGGGTGTACATCCCTACGCCGGAGTAGCCTTTTTTCTGCGCAAAATGAAAATGCCCGCGCATCCCGTCCAGGATGGTGTGGGACGGGCTCAGGTCTTGGGCCTGGGCCTTCACTTCCTGCACCCCCATACAATCGGCTTGCAAGGATTCGACCCACGCCAGCAAGCCCTTGCTGGAGGCGGAACGGATGCCGTTGAGGTTGAGGCTGACCAGTCGCATACCAGACCCTTTTTATCGTCCATGCAGATGACCCAAGACGCAAGCTCCCCCCGCACCGACGCTCTTGCCCAGGATTTCGTGGCCTTCGCGGTCGATGCCGGCGTGTTGCGCTTCGGCGAGTTCAAGACCAAGGCCGGGCGGCTGTCGCCCTACTTCTTCAATGCCGGTCTCTTCGACGACGGCGCCAAGCTGGGCCGTCTGGCGCAATTCTATGCACAGCGGCTGGTGGCTTCAGGGCTCGAATTCGACATGCTGTTCGGCCCGGCCTACAAGGGCATCACGCTGGCCGCTGCGGTCTCGATCGAGCTGGCACGTCTGGGCAAGAACGTGCCCTACGCCTACAACCGCAAGGAAGCCAAGGACCACGGTGAGGGCGGCACGCTGGTCGGCGCCCCGGTGCAGGGCCGCGTGCTCATCATCGACGACGTGATCTCGGCGGGCACCTCGGTGCGCGAATCCATCCGGATGATCCAGGCTGCAGGCGCCACGCCGTGTGGGGTCACGATCGCGCTGGACCGCCAGGAGAAAGCCAGCGAACACGGTGTCGATGCACCGCATTCGGCCGTGCAGTTCGTGCAGCGTGAACTGGGCCTGTCGGTGGTGGCCATCGCCACCCTCACGGACCTGCTCGCCTATCTGCAGGGCCAGAGCGACCCGCGCCTGAGCAGCAGCCTGTCGGCGGTGCAGGCCTACCGCGAGCGTTACGGAGTCCAGCCGTGAGCCCGGCCCTGCTGCCGGTGGCGCTGGCCGTGCTCAGCCTGTCGGCGCAGGCGGCCAACATCTACACCTGCGTCAGTGCCAAGGGCCAGCGCATCACCTCGGACCGGCCGATCGCCGAGTGCCTGGACCGCAGCCAGGAGCTGCGCAACACGGACGGATCGGTGAAGCAGGTGGTGCCGCCAGCGATGACCGCCGAGGAACGGGCGTCGCACGAGGAGCGGTTGCGCCAGGAAATGGCCGCCGCGTCGGCCCAGCGCGACGCGATCCGGCTCGACCGCAACCTGCTGAGCCGCTATCCGGACGAGGCGCGCCACCAGCGTGCCCGCAAGGCCGCACTGGAGCCGCTGAACACGGCGCTGGCGGCCACCGAGCGCCGCCTGGCCGAGCTGGCGCACGGTCAGAAGCGCTTGCAGGAGGAGGCCGAGTTCTTCAAGGGCCGTGAGCTGCCGCGTGATCTGAAGAACAAGTTCGGCCAGAACCAGGTCACGCTGCAGGCCCAGCAGGACGCGGGCCAGAACCATCTGGCCGAGATCAAGCGCATCAACACCAGCTACGACCAGGAACTGACGCGCCTGAAGCGCCTGTGGGCCGGCGCCGCGCCGGGCAGCTTCAGCCTGTCAGCTTCTTCTTCAGCAGCGCGTTGACCTGGGCCGGGTTGGCCTTGCCCTTGGTCGCTTTCATCGCCTGGCCGACCAGCGCGCCGAAGGCCTTTTCCTTGCCCGCGCGGTAGTCCTCGACCGACTTGGCGTTGGCGGCCATGACCTCGTCGAGGATGGCGTCGAGCGCGCCGGTATCGTTCATCTGCTTGAGGCCCTTGGCTTCAATGACCGCGTCCACGTCCGAGCCGTCACCGGTCCACAGCGCCTCGAAGACCTGGCGGGCCGCGTTGTTGGAGAGGGTGCTGTCCTGGATGCGGTGGATCAGCGCACCGAGCGTCGCCGGTGACACGGGCGCCGAGGCGATGTCCCCACCATCGGCGTTCAGGCGCTTGCTGATCTCGCCCATGATCCAGTTGGCGACCAGCTTGGGCTGGCCGCAGAGGGCATTGGCGGCCTCGAAGTAGGCGGCAGTCGCACGGCTGGTGGTCATCATCGCCGCGTCGCAGGCGGGCAGGCCCTGCTCGCGCTGCAGGCGTGCGGCCAGCGCGCCAGGCAGCTCGGGCAACTCGGCGCGCACGCGCTCGATCCACTCCGGTGCGATCACCAGCGGCGGCAGGTCCGGGTCGGGGAAGTAGCGGTAGTCGTGCGCGTCTTCCTTGGTGCGCATCATCCGCGTCTCGCCGCTGTCCGGGTCGAACAGCACGGTGGCCTGCACGATCTCGAAGCCGTCCTCGATCTGGTCGATCTGCCACTGGATCTCGTAGTCGATGGCCTGCTGCAGGAAGCGGAAGCTGTTGAGGTTCTTGATCTCGCGGCGCGTGCCGAACGGCGCCCCCGGCCGGCGCACCGACACGTTGGCGTCGCAGCGGAAGGAGCCTTCCTGCATGTTGCCGTCGCACATGCCCAGCCAGACCACCAGCGTGTGGAGCGCCTTGGCGTATTCCACCGCCTGCTTCGACGAGCGCAGCTCCGGCTCGGTGACGATTTCCAGCAGCGGCGTGCCGGCGCGGTTCAGGTCGATGCCGGTCATGCCGTGGAGGTTTTCATGCACGGACTTGCCGGCGTCTTCCTCCAGGTGGGCGCGGGTCAGGTTGAGCCGGAACAGCTCGCCATCGACGAAGAACTCGACCACGCCGCCCTGCACGACCGGAATCTCGTACTGGCTGATCTGGTAGCCCTTGGGCAGGTCGGGATAGAAGTAGTTCTTGCGCGCGAAGATCGACATTGGCGCGATGGTGGCGTTCACCGACAGCCCGAACTGGATCGCGCGCTCGACCGCGCCGCGGTTCATCACCGGCAGCGAGCCGGGCAGTGCCAGATCGACCGCGCAGGCCTGGGTGTTTGGCTCGGCGCCGAAGCGGGTCGGGGCGCCGGAGAAGATCTTCGATTGGGTCGAGAGCTGGGCGTGGGTCTCGAAGCCGATCACGACTTCGTAGCCGCGCACGAGGAGGGATGCGGTCATGGGGCAGAGGCTTCCGGGCAGGCGCACCGGCAGGGTGTCGGCGCGCGCAAAACGGAAATGCTACGGCATTGCGCCGAAGCCCGCGCCATGGCCTGTGCCGCGGCCAGACGTGACAAGGGCTCCACGAGGGAGCCCAGGGTCCGTTTCCGCGGCGCGTGGCCGCGGGTGGCGGTTTACTTGCTGGCAGCCGGTGCGGCGGCGGCCGGGCCGGAAGCGGCGCCAGCCGGCTTGGCGGCGTGCTTCATGTCGTGCTTCATCGGGGCCTTCTTGTGCTGCTGCATCTTGGCGTGCGGCTTGGTCATCGCAGCGCCCGAGGCGGCCGGAGCGGCGGTGGGTGCAGCGTCGGCAGCCAGTGCGCCGAACGAGATCAGGGAGGCGGCGAGTGCGGCAATCAGAGTCTTCATGGCGAGTGTCCTTCGGGGTCTGGTTATGGAGAGCAATTCAGTACCTTGCGGTCCTGGTTCAACGCCATGGCCGGGGCACGGGTTGACCGGGTCGTGACCGAAATGAACGAATGTGGGTCCGCGCCCCCGTCCGGCATCGCCGCGAATACCCTGTTGCTGCACAGTGGGATCCGGTGTCGACAGGCACCGTGCTTACACTGTGCGACTCCCCCTGACCTGCCGAATCGACCACCATGAACATCGTCCGTGTTGCCATTGCCGCTGCAGTCCTGGTCGCCGTCGGGCTGGCTACCACGCTGGTCGTGGGCGGCAAGGAAATGGCGCCCACCGTCCAGTACACCCTGCTCGACGGCACGAAACAGAGCAGCGACGCGCTGCGCGGCAAGGTGGTGCTGGTCAACTTCTGGGCCACGAGTTGCACGACCTGCGTCAAGGAAATGCCGCACCTGATCGAGACGCACCAGAAGTACCAGGCCCGCGGCTTCGAGACGCTGTCGATCGCGATGGCCTACGACCCGCCCGCCTATGTGATGAACTTCACCGAGACGCGCAAGCTGCCGTTCCGCGTGACGATGGACACCACTGGCGAGATGGCGAAGAAGTTCGGCCAGGTGCAGCTCACACCGACGACCTTCGTGCTCAACAAGAAGGGCGAGATCGTCCAGCGGTATGTGGGCGAGCCGGATTTTGCGCAGTTGCATGCGCTGCTGGAGAAGCTGCTGGCGGAATCGGCGTGACCGTTCCGCGCTTCGCCCTGGGCCCGCTCAACCCTTGAGCGCCCCGAACACCGACTGCAGGATCTTGCTGCCCGTCCCGATCGGATCCTGCCGGATCTTTTTCTCTTCCTCGCCGATCATCCGGTAAAGCCCGTCCAGCGCCTTGCCGGTCACGTACTGCTGGATGCTGGCCTGCTGGTCGTTGATGAGCCCGAAGGTCTTGGCCTTGCTGGCGATGGCGTTGTACTTCTGGGCCAGCGAGACCTTTTCGGTCGCGGTGGTGACGATGGGCAGGAACTGCTCTCCCATGGGCGTACGGGTGCGTTCGGCGAAGAAGTCGGTGACCGAGGTGTCGCCACCGCGCAGGATCTGGGTGGCGTCCTGCACCGACATCGACTTCACCGCGTTCACCAGCAGCGGCTTGGCGGCGGGCACGGCCTGCTCGGCGGCGCGGTTCATCGCGGTTTCCAGTGCGTCGATCTTCGCGCCCTGACCAAAGGTGCGCAGCAGCTTGGCGCCCTGGTTCAGCCAATCCGGCAGCGCGATGCGCACCAGGGGGTTGTTCAGGAAGCCCCCATCGCGCCCGAGCAGGCTCACCGCCGAGCCGGCGCCGCGCTCCAGCGCCGCACGCAGGCCCTGCGTCGCGTCGAGTTCGGTCAGCGCCCAGCCGGGCAGTGCGGCCGTGCTGCCGAGCAGCGCTGCGGCGCGGAGCAAGGCCAGGCGTCGGGCCGCGTTCACGGGGAAGGCGGTGTGCGCGTCGAGGGTCATGCGGGTCTCCTTGGGGTTGGTCGAATCAGGTGGATAACGCGGGAATGCTACTCTGCGCGGACAGGGTGTCATGCCCTCCGGCCTGTGGATAAGTTTCTGGATAACCTTGGGAAAGACGATGTACCAACCCGCGCATTTCATCGAATCACGGCCCGAGGTGCTGCACGCGCTGATCCGGCAACACCCGCTCGGCCTGTTGATCACCCACGGGCCGGGCGGGCTGGAAGCGAACACGATTCCCTTCCTGCTGGAGGCCTCTGGAGACGGCACCTGTGGACAACTCGTGGGCCATGTGGCGCGTGCCAATCCCCTGTGGAAAACTTCGCCCGAGCACGCCGAGGTGCTGGTGGTGTTCCAGGGGCCGCAGGCGTACATCAGTCCGGGCTGGTACGCGACCAAGGCGGAAACCGGCAAGGTCGTGCCGACGTGGAACTACGTGATGGTGCAGGCGCGCGGTCGGCTGCGGGCTGTGGATAACCCGGTGGCGGCGCGGGCCATCGTCACCCGCCTGACCCAGGCGCACGAGGCGAAACAGGCCCGCCCCTGGTCGGTCGAGGACGCGCCGGCCGACTACGTGGACGCCATGCTGAAGGCGATCGTCTGCATCGAGATCGCTGTGGACAAGTTGGAAGGCAAGTGGAAAGTCAGCCAGAACCACCCGGCCGCCAACCGCGCGGGCGTGGCGGCGGGGTTGCACGCCGCAGGCGGTGACGAGGCCGCGGCGATGGCCCGGCTTGTGGATAACAGGGCTGTGGATAACTGATCGACAGGCTCAGCGCCCCAGCACCTTCGCCACCGGATTCGGCCGCAGCCGGAATGCATCCGGCATGCCCGAGCCCAGCAGCGGCCGCAGGTACATCCGGAATGCATCGGTCACGTCGGTGCCGCTGGCGCTGAGGAACGCGTCCTCCATCGTGCGGGTCTTGCCGGCGACGGCCTCCAGTGGCAGCAGCTTGTAGTCCGCGGCGTAATAACCGGCGCGCTGGATCGCCACCGAGCCATCGCGCCCGCCCCACATCGCGTACTGCACGGCCTTCTCGCCCACCTCGCGGGCCTCGCGCTGGTCCACGTCGCTGACGCAGCCGATGAAGCTGCGCTGCAGGTAGCCGAAGGTGTCGCCGCGCACGCGCTTGATGCCCAGTTTCTGCTTGATCTCCTCGCACAGCAGATCGGCCAGTGCCCCGGTGCCGGAGAGCTGGATGTTGCCGTGGGCGTCGAACTCCATGTCCTTGGCCAGCGTGGTGATGATCGGCGCGCCGGCCGCGTCGTGGATGCCTTCGCTGACGGCGATGACGCAGCGGCCGAGGCGGTCGTAGGTGGCCTTCACGTCGGCCAGGAACTTCTCGATGTCGAAGGTGCGTTCCGGCACGTAGATCAGGTGCGGGCCGTCGTCGTCGAACTTCTTGCCGAGGGCGGAGGCCGCGGTCAGGAAACCGGCGTGGCGCCCCATCACCACACCGACGTAGATGCCCGGCAGCGCGGCGTTGTCCAGATTCGCGCCAGCAAACGCCTGCGCCACGAAGCGTGCCGCGCTCGGGAATCCCGGCGTGTGGTCGTTGCCGACGAGGTCGTTGTCGATGGTCTTGGGGATGTGGATGCAGCGCAGCGCGTAGTTCGCCGCCTGCGCCTGCTCGCTGACGATGCGCACGGTGTCGGACGAATCGTTGCCGCCGATGTAGAAGAACTGGCCGATCTCGTGGGCCTGCAGCACCTTGAAGATCTCGCGGCAATAGGCTTCGTCCGGTTTGTCGCGGGTCGAGCCGAGCGCGGACGACGGCGTGGCGGCGACCAGTTCCAGGTTGTGGCTGGTCTCCTGCATCAGGTCCACGAGGTCTTCGTTGACGATGCCGCGCACGCCGTGGCGCGCGCCGTAGACACACTCGACGCCGCGGTGCCGGCGCGCTTCAAGCACGACGCCGACGAGCGACTGGTTGATGACGGCAGTCGGACCGCCCCCTTGGGCGACCAGGATCTTGGCGGGATTCATGTGAGGAGCTTCCTTGGGCGAACGTGTTCGGGCATGGACCGGGATCATCCTACGTCGAGGCCCCAGATCGCTCAGGGACAATCCCGCCATGTCCCGTGCCGCCTCCTTCCGTTCCCGTCCCGTCGGTGTGCCCAGTGAGTGGGTGCTGTTCGCGGTGAGCCTGCTGTGGGCGCTGACCTGCCACCAGCCCTTCTTCACCGCCGCGCTGCAGGGGCGCGCCTGGAGCGACCCCGGTGCCTGGGGCTTTGCCGCGGCGCTGTTCGTCGGCCTGCTGGCGCTGAACTTCGTGGTGCTGGCGCTGCTGTGCCATGGGCGGCTGCTCAAGCCGCTGGTGGCGGTGCTGCTGGTCGTGGCGGCGGGGTCGACGCATTTCATGCAGGCGTTCGGGGTCTATCTGGATCCGTCGATGCTGCGCAACGCGCTGCGCACCGACGTGGGCGAGGCACGCGAGCTGCTGAGCCTCGGTTTCGCCGGGCGGCTGTTGCTGCAGGCGGCGCTGCCGATCGCGCTGCTGTGGGGCGTGCGCCTGCGCGAGCGGACGTTCGGCCGTGCGCTCGGGCTGCGGCTGCTGTGGATCGGCGGTGGTGTGCTGGTGCTCGTGGGCACGGTGCTGGCGGTGTTCCAGCCCTTCTCGTCGCTGATGCGCAACCACAAGGAGATCCGCTACCTGATCACGCCGACCAATGTGCTGTGGTCGGCCGGCAGCGTGGTGGCCGCCGATCTGAAAGGCGCCGCCAAGCCGCGTCAGCCGATCGGTCTCGACGCCCAGCCAGGGCCACAACTGCAGGCGCGCACGCGGCCGGCTGTGCTGGTGGTTGTCGTCGGCGAGACGGCCCGTGCGGCCAACTGGGGCCTGAACGGCTACGCGCGCCAGACGACGCCGGAGCTGGCGAAGATTCCCGCGCTGGTGAACTTCCGCCAGGTGACGAGCTGCGGCACGAACACCGAGGTGTCGGTGCCCTGCCTGTTCGCGCCGGTCGGGCGGCGTGACTACGACGAGGCGGCCATCCGCGGCAGCGAGTCGCTGCTGCACGTGCTGCACCGCGCGGGTGTGGGCGTGCTGTGGCGTGACAACCAGTCGGGCTGCAAGGGCGTGTGCGAGGGCCTGCCCAGCGAAGAGGTGCTGAAGCTGAACCCGCCTGGCCTGTGCGCCGATGGCCGCTGCCTCGACGAGGCGCTCCTGCAGGGTCTCGACGAGCGGCTGGCGCAGGCCAAGGGCACGCAGGTGCTCGTGATGCACCAGCTCGGCAACCACGGCCCGTCCTACTTTCGCCGCTACCCGGAGGCCTTCGCCAAGTTCCAGCCCGCCTGCACGCAGGACGATCTGCGCCAGTGTTCGCCGGCCGAGATCGTCAATGCCTACGACAACGCGTTGCTCTACACCGACCATGTGCTGGCCACGCTGATCGGGCAGTTGCAGGCGCGGGCGGCGACGGTGGACAGTGCGGTGGTCTACGTGTCCGACCACGGCGAGTCGCTGGGCGAGGCCAACCTGTTCCTGCACGGCCTGCCTTATGCCATCGCACCCGACGTGCAGAAGCAGGTGCCGATGGTGATGTGGTTCTCCGAGGGCATGGCACAGGCGACCGGTCTCGACACCGACTGCCTGCGCCGCCGCGCCGCGCAGCCGGCTGCGCACGACCACCTGTTCCACACCGTGCTCGGCCTGGCCGATGTGCGCACGGCCCTCTATGCGCCGGACTGGGATCTCCTGCGCGGCTGCCGCAAGGCCGCGCCATGACCGGCTGGCGGCGGGATCTGGCCTGGCTGGTGGCCGGGTTGCTGCTGCTGATCGGCTGGGATCTGACGGGCGCGGACCTGGCAGTGGTGCGGTGGTTCGGGTCACCCACTGGGTTTGCGCTGCGCGCGTCCTGGTGGACCAGCGGTCTGATGCACGAGGGCGGACGCTGGCTGGCGTGGGCCGTGCTGCTGGGGCTGGTGGCCGGCATCTGGCAGCCGCTGCCGGCGTTCGCGGGGCTGACACGGCGCGAGCGGGTCGGCTGGGTGCTGGTGACGCTGGCGGCGGTGCTGCTGGTGCCGGCGATCAAGCGGGTGAGCCTGACGAGCTGCCCGTGGGATCTGGCCGAGTTCGGCGGCCTGGCGCAGTACGTCCCGCACTGGCGCTGGGGCGTCGGTGACGGCGGGCCGGGGCGCTGCTTTCCGTCCGGCCATGCGGCGGGGGCGTTTGCTTTCCTGAGTGGCTACTTCGTGCTGCGGTCCTGCCGGCTGGACCTCGCACGCAGCTGGCTGGCCGGCGTGCTGGTGCTGGGGACGCTGTTCGGTCTGGCGCAACTGGTGCGTGGCGCGCACTACCCGAGCCATACGCTGTGGACCGCGTGGTTTTGCTGGGGGGTCTGCTGGGCCGGACAGGGTGTGTGGCGGGCCACTGCACCCGACTTACCGCGGTAAGCCGCGCGTTCCACCAGTTGTTCGGGCCGTAAGTCACCGCTGCAGCACCGCCCGGGGCAGGGGAGGGCGCTTCATCCAAAGTAAGTGCTGGCTTTCTGGTTTTGGCTTGTCCTGCGGGCGTTTTTGGTCCGCTCACAGGGGTACAGACGTGCCGAAGCCGGCGCTCCCTTGCGGGGGCACCGGCTGCAGTCCATCGCGGCGGTGTCAGTGGTCGGGAGGATCGACCCCCGGTGGCTCGCGGCCGCGCGGACGCCGCAACGGCCGCTGGCGCTGTCGCGAGCGACTGAGGTTGCGCAGCGATTGGACGGTGCGTGGAGCGGAGACGGTGCCCGCATCGCCAGCCGGCCATGCCCACGGCGCACCCGCTGACCGCAGCAGGGCGGCCAAGGGGGTACACAGCAGTAAACGGACCAGCCTGGCGAGGAACATGGGGTGTGGGGGGCGTGGGGCGACGATTGCCGGTCGCAGTGTGCCGCCCGTTTGCGCGGTCAAGTGGCCGGATGAAGCGGCGCTGAACGGCCCATCCTGTCGGATCGGCGCGGGCTGGGTTCCGCACGGTACAGTCTCCCGATGGATGAATCGACCGCCCGACAAGTGCTGCTGATCCAGGCGTTCGAGACCGCCGGATCCGACCACCCGCTCTGGACTGCCGACGACCGGCGCTGGGCCACCCGTGTCGCGCTCGAAGGCGCCGATCCTGCTGCCCGCGCCGACCGTTTCATCGCCGCCCGGGCGGATGCCGCAGTCCGGCGGCTCGCACCTCGCGCGGCGCCCGTGGCCGCCTGGTTGGCGCACCGTCTCTGGCACCGCCGCTGGGCGGTGGCGGCGTTGCTGCTGGGCGTGGTGCTCGGGTTCGTGGCGGATACGGTCGGGGCGGGGCACCGCATCAACCTGCTCGGCACCGGCGTCTGGGGCCTGGTCGCGTGGAACGTGCTGGTCTACCTGCTGCTGGTGCTGCCGTTTCCGGATGGCTGGATGCGCCGCGGCCTGTCGCGCCGGATGCTGGACCTGCGCGGTCTGCTGCGCGGGGCGCGGCAGGAGCCGGTTTTCGACCGCGTCGCGCAGACCTGGACGGTCGCCAGCGCGCCGCTGTCGCTGGCGCGGGCGGGTGTGCTGATGCACCTGGGTGCGGCCGGACTGGCGCTGGGGGTGATCGCCGGCCTGTACCTGCGCGGGCTGGGGCTGGACTACCGCGCCGGCTGGGCCAGCACCTTTCTCGGTGCGTCCACGGTGCACCAGGTGCTGAGCGCGCTCTACTGGCCCGCCCAGCAGGCGCTGCATTTTTTGCAGTGGCTGCCCTTCGTGGTTTCGCCCATTGCCTTGCCCGATCTGGCCGGATTCGAGGCGATGCGCCTGGTCGGCGGCGAGCCACCCGCGGCGACGCCGGCCAACAGCGCCGCACCGTGGATTCACCTGCAGGCGCTCACGCTGGCGATGCTCGTTGTCGTGCCACGGCTGGTGCTGGCGGGGCTGGGTGGACTGCGGGCGCTGTGGTGGTCGAAGCGGTTTCCGCTGAAGCTGGAAGGCGAGCCGTATTTCGACGAACTGCTGCGCCAGCAGCGCCGCGAGCAGGCGCGCGTGACGCTGCTGCCCTATGCGCAGGACACCACACCGGCGGCGAACGAGGCGCTGCGCGGCTGGCTGCAGCCGCTGCTGGGCGAAACGATGGTGTGGCAGGTGCAGCCGATGCGCGCCTACGGCAGCGAGGATGACACCGCACTCGCGGTGTCGCTGTCGGGCCGGCCGACGCTGGTCTTGCCACGCTTCGACCTGTCCGCCACACCCGAAACCGAGGTCCACGGCCGCTGGCTGCGGGCGCTGCAGGGGGCCGCAGCCAAGGCTGGTGCACCACGCTGCGTGCTGGTGGTCGATGAAAGCGGCTTCGTGCAGCGCTTCGGCCAGACCGCGCCCGAGCGCATCGAGCAGCGCCGCGCCGCGTGGCAGGCGCTGGCGACAGACCTGGGGTTGACCGTGCTGGCGGTGCGTGACGGGGTGCCGGTCGAGCCATCGGCCACCGCCGTGCGCCGGCAACTCGACGGAGCCACCGCATGAGCCGCCGGGACAACACCCTCGCGCTGAGCCTGGTCTCGCATACCAACATCGGCAAGACCACGCTGGCGCGTACCCTGCTCGGCCGCGACATCGGCACCGTGCGCGACGCAACCCACGTCACCGACTTCGCCGACGAGCACCGCATGCTCGACACGCCGCAGGGCGAGTGCCTGACGCTGTGGGACACGCCCGGCTTTGGCGACAGCGTGCGGCTGGCGAAGCGCATGCAGCAGTCCGGCAACCCGCTCGGCTGGCTGCTCACCGAGGTCTGGGACCGCTGGCGCGACCGGGCCTTCTGGGCCAGCCAGATGGCGCTGCGCAACGTGCGCGACGAGGCGGATGTGGTGCTTTACCTCGTCAGCGCCGCGGAATCACCCGAGGCGGCGGGTTACGTGGCCCCGGAGATGGCGTTGCTGGCGTGGACGGGGCTGCCGGTGATCGTGCTGCTCAACCAGCTCGGTGCGCCGGGACAGCCCGCGCAGGAAGCCGCCGAGATCGAACGGTGGCGCACCCACCTCGCCGCGCAGAAGCAGGTGCGCGCCGTGTTGCCGATGGATGCATTTGCCCGCTGCTGGGTGCAGGAGCTGACGCTGCTGCAGGCGATCGAAGCCGCCCTGCCGCCTGAGCGCCAACCGTTGATGGGCCGGCTGCGTGGCGTCTGGCAGGCACAGCGGCTGGCCACCTTCGACACCGCGATGCGCACGCTGGCCGACAGCCTCGCCCGCATCGCCCACGCCCGCGAGACTGTGCCGGAAGCGGGCTCGCTGCGCACGGCGCTGCGGCAGGTCGGCAGCGCGCTGGGCTTGCGCCGCGACGAAGCCGATCCGCGCATGAAGGCGCAGGAGGCGTTGCTGGCGCGGCTGGACAGCGAAGTGCGCAGCAGCACCAGCGACTTGCTGCGCCTGCACGCCCTGGAAGGGCAGGCGGCGGCCGAAGACATCCTCGCCCGCGTCGGCAGCCAGTTCGACCGGCGCGAGCGCGTCGGCACGGGCACCGCGGCGGTGATCGGCGGCATGGTCTCTGGCGCGCTCACGGGGCTGGGCGCTGACCTGGCCACCGGCGGACTGACGCTGGGTGGTGGGTTGATCGCGGGGGGCGTGCTTGGCGCACTGGGGGCGATGGGGCTGGCGCATGGCGTCAACCTGGTGCGCGGGCTGGACGAGTCGTGGCTCGGCTGGCAGCCCGAGGCGCTGGATGCGGCGGTCGAGGCGGCGCTGCTGCGCTATCTGGCGGTGGCGCATTTCGGGCGGGGTCGCGGGCCGTGGGCGCAGTCCGAGGCGCCGGCGCAGTGGCGCGCGGTGGTGGACGCTGCATTGGCGCCAAGCCGGCCGGTGCTCGCCGCACTGTGGACGGAGCGCAGCGACGAGGCCACCACGGCCACGGCGTTGCAGGAGGTGCTGGCGCCGACGTGTCGGCAGGTGCTGGCGACGCTGTACCCGCAGGCACCCGTGCCGGTGCGCGGTATCGATGTACCCGCAACGTGAATCCTCGCCGGGACACCGCGCTACGGTTCGACCAGCCGCATCGAGATTTCCCGTGCGGCGGCACTGAGCTGCGGGAGGTTCTTCTTGACCATTTCGGCCACGGTGGCCACCTTGTGCATCCATGTCAGGTTGATGGCCGCGATGACCTCGTCACCGACCCAGATCGGCACGGCGATCGAATCCCGGTCATCGTTCCACTCGCGCCGGCTCTGGTCGAAATGGCCGCCGAAATCGGGCGTCCGGTGGCCGTATCCCAGGTGCCTGGTCTCGCCGAGCAGGCGCTCGACCATCTCCGGATTCCGCGCCATGAAGTTGCCTGGCTCGTTGCTGGCGGCCAGCCGCAGCAGCATGGCCTGGCGCTCGCTTTCGCTGCAGAAGGCGATGTAGGCGCGACCCGTCGCAGAGCGCAGCAAGTTGATCCGAAAGCCGATCGGCCCGACGGGGACGTGCGAGAAGTAGGACTTCGGCCGGTTGGTCTCGATCACCTCCATGCAATCGAGCCGCGGGACGGCCAGCACGGAGGGCCAGTTGACCTTGCTGCACAGACGCTCCATCACGGGTGACGCCACCTCGACCAGATAGTTCTCGTCGCTGAGTTGCGGTGCACGCGGCTGCAGCGTGTGGCTCGCCATGTAGGCGCCGTCGGCGAGTCGCTGCCAGACCATGCCGCGCTTTTCCAGGGTCACGATCAGCCGCGTGAGCGTGGCCTTGGGCAGGTTGGTCGCCAGGAACAGGTCGTGCAGGCTGGCGGCGCGCGCCTGGTGGAGATAGGTCAGCACTTCCAGACCGCGGTCCAGTGCCCGGATCGTCTTGACCTTGTAGTCGCGCATGGGTGGGTTGCGGGTGGGCAGTGAGGCGGTGAGTTTCACCAGGAGAAAACCTGGTGCGCGATGCTACCCGGCGGATCTGGTCGAAGCAAATACTTCGGCCACACCCGGAGACCGACCAACATGAGTTTTTCCCACGACGATGTCCAACGGCTGATCCAGCTGCTCGACAGTTCTCATTTCGACGAGCTGCACCTCGAAGCCGAGGGGATCAAGCTGACCTTGCGTCGAAACGGCGCGCCGGCCGTGCCCACCTCCCACGCTGCAGCGCCACTGCCGATCGCATCGCCGGCGCGTGCTGCGGCTCCGGTGGCCGCCGTGCAGCCCACCAGCGACCCGACCCTGGTCGAGATCCGCGCCCCGATGCTCGGCACCTTCTACGGCGCCCCCAAGCCCGGCGCCAGCCCCTTCGTCGCCATCGGCACCCGCATCACCGCCGACAGTGCCGTGGGGATCATCGAAGTCATGAAGCTGATGAACTCGGTTGCCGCCGGGGTCGAGGGTGTGCTGGTTGAAGTCCTCGTGCGCGACGGTGACCTTGTCGAATTCGAACAAGTGCTGATGCGCGTGCGTCCGGCGTGAGCGCGACCATGCGCAACGCAGAACACATGATCGCGGACGGCCCGATTCGGCGTGTCCTGGTCGCCAACCGTGGCGAGATCGCCGTGCGCATCATCCGCACGCTCAAGCAACTGGGGATCGAGTCGGTCCTCGCCGTCTCGGCAGCCGACCGCGACACGCTGGGCGCACGCCTGGCAGACCGCGCCGTGTGCATCGGCCCGGCCCGAGCCACTGACAGCTACCTGCAGATCGGCACCCTCATCGAAGCCGCCCGCGGTGTCGGCGCGCAGGCGATTCACCCGGGCTATGGCTTCCTCTCCGAACGCGCTGCCTTCGCCGCCGCGTGCGAGGAACACGGTGTCATCTTCATCGGCCCCACCGCCGCGCAGATCGAGCGCGTGGGCGACAAGCTGGAGGCGCGTCGCTGCGCCGAGGAAGCCGGTGTGCCGATCGCGCCCGGCGGCCCGGTCGATAGCCTGCCAGCGGCCCTGGCTCTGGCGGAGACGATCGGCTATCCAGTCCTCATCAAGGCGGTCGGCGGCGGCGGCGGGCGCGGCCTGAAGCGGGCCAACACGCCCGACGAACTCGCTGCCTTGTTCGACATGGCCAGCTCCGAAGCCCTCGCCGCCTTCGGTGATGGTCGGGTGTTCGTCGAATGCTTCGTCACGCAAGGGCGCCACGTCGAAGTGCAGATCCTCGGGGACGGGGACAACATCATTCACCTCGGGGACCGTGACTGCTCGGTGCAGCGGCGCTACCAGAAGCTCATCGAAGAAGCCCCCGCACCGTCGTTGGACGACACCATGCGACGCGACCTGCACGCGGCCGCCGTGCGCTTCTCCAGGCACATCGGCTACCGCAGCCTGGGCACGGTCGAGTTCCTGGTCGATATCGCGCGGCAACGCTTCTACTTCCTGGAAATGAACGCCCGGATTCAGGTCGAACACCCGGTGACGGAACAGATCACCGGCCTCGACCTGGTGGCCGAGCAGATCGCTGTCGCACAAGGCCAGCGCCTGCGCCTGACCCAGGCCGATGTCCGGTTGACCGGCCACGCGATCGAGTGCCGCATCAACGCCGAAGACCCGGTGCATGACTTCCGCCCGGCGCCGGGCCGTGTCACCGACGCGCACTTCCCGGTGCGCGAAGGCTTGCGCGTGGACACCCACATCGAGCGCGGCGCGATGATTTCGCCGTACTACGACTCGATGATCGCCAAGGTCATCGCGACCGGACAGACGCGCGACGAAGCGCGGCGCCTGCTGCTGGCCTCGCTCGCGGACGTGCGCGTCGATGGCGTGCTGAACAACATCGCGCTGCACCGCGCCGTGCTGGCCACGCCCGAATTCACGGCCGGCGGTTTCGACACCGGATTCCTCGGCCGCTTCCTGGCCAGCCCTGACGCTGCGGCCTTCATCCAACCCGCCCAACCCGTGCAAGGAAAACGCTGATGAGCGCACCCCTCGATTTCATCGACACGACGCTGCGCGACGGCAATCAAAGCCTGTGGGGCGCCGTCGGTCTGCGCACCGGGATGATGCTGGAGATCGCGGCCGACCTGGACCGCGTCGGCTACCGCGCGATCGACTTTTCGACCAGCACGCACATGGCGGTCACGGTGCGCTTCCACAAGGAGAACCCCTGGGAGCGCATCCGCCTGATGAAGGCGCGCATGCCGCGCACGTCGCTCAGCTTCCTGTCCACCGGCATGCGCTTCATCTCGTGGGAGACGGCGCACCCTGAGCTGATGGCGCTGTCCTACCAACTGCTGGTCCGCAACGGCATCGAGCGTTTCATGGTGATGGACCCCATGAACAACATGCAGGCCGTGACCGACAGCGCCACGGCGATCGCCGCAGCCGGTGGACGCGAGATCGTTGGCGCGATCGTCTACACGGTCAGCCCGATCCACGATGACGCGCACTTCGCTGCGGCGGCACGCCAACTGGCGGCGTTGCCGGCGATCACGCGGGTCTACCTGAAAGACCCGGGCGGGCTGCTGACCCCGGAGCGCGCACGCACGCTGTTGCCGGTGCTGCGTGCCGCCCTCGGCGACAAGCCGCTGGAGCTGCACTCGCACTGCACGATCGGCCTGGCGCCCTTCACCTACGCCGAAGCGCCGGAGCTGGGTGTGCAAACCCTGCACACCGCCGCACGCCCGCTCGGCAACGGCAGCAGCCAGCCGGCGATCGAGAACGTGGTGGCCAATCTGCGCAGCAAGGGCATCTCGATCGATCTGGACATGGACGCGATCGCCCGCATCAGCCGCTACTTCGAGAAGCTGGCGGCAGCCGAGGGCCTCGCGACCGGTGTGCCGCAGGAGTACGACATGCGCTACTTCCAGCACCAGTTGCCGGGCGGAATGATCGGCACGATGCGGCGCCAGTTGCGCGAGATGCGCCAGGAGCACCGCCTGCCGGAGGTGTTCGAGGAGGTCGAACGCGTGCGCCGCGAGCTGGGTTACCCGATCATGGTCACGCCGTTCTCGCAGGTCGTCGGGACGCAGGCGGTGATGAACGTGCTGGCCCCCGAGCGGTATGCGAACGTGCCCGACGAAGTGATCCGCTACGTGCTCGGCAAGTTCGGCACGCCGCCCGCGCCGATGGACCCGAACGTGCGCGACCGGATCGAGCAGTTGCCGCGGGCGCGCGAGCTGTCCGGTCAGGCGGCCATGCCCGAGCTGTCCGAACTGCGGCGGCGTTTCGACGCCCGGCTCTCCGACGAGGAGTTCCTGTTGCGCGCCACGATGCCGGCGGAGCAGGTGGACGCCATGCTGGCCGCCGGCCCGACCCGCGAGACCTACAGCGCCGTGGCCAGCCCGGTCGAAAAACTCATCACCGAGCTGACGCGGCGACCCGACGTGACCCATGCGCGTTTCGAGCGGGATGGGTTTCTCGTGGACCTGCGTTCACACCGGTCGTCCTCCGCACCGGGGCAGTCCGCATGAGCCGCCGCCTGATCAGCAACCTGCACGCCCTCGATGCCGATGCCGGCGTGCCGACACTGGCCGGCGTGCGTGGCTACGTGTTCGACGTGGACGGAACGCTCGCGCTCGCGGACAAGCATCTCAGCGGCTACCAGCCCCTGCCCGGTGCCCGTGAACTGCTCGCACTGCTGCGTCAGCGCGAGGTGCCGTATGTCGCCTTCACCAACGGCAGCGCCAAGACGCCAGCGCATCTCTCGCACGCCCTGAGCCACATCGGCATCCAGATCGACGAGCAGCAGATGCTGACGCCGGTCAGCGTGGCACTCGACCTGTTCAAGCGCCGTGGTTACAAGCGGGTGCTCGTGCTGGGTGGTGAGGGCGTCTGGAAGCCGCTGGTGGACGCGGGCTTCGATGTCGTGCGGGCGCCGGAGCGCGCGGACGACGCCGATGCCGTGCTGATTGGCTGGTACCCCGGTTTCGTGCTGGCGGATCTGGACGCGGCGTGCCGCGCCGTGTGGGCCGGGGCGGCGCTGTACACCGTTTCCAAGGCGGCCTACCTGGCGAGTCGCGAAGGGCGCACCCTGGGCGTCTCGGGGGCCATTGCCGCGGCCGTGCGCAGCGTCACCGGCAAGAACGCCGTGGTCGTCGGCAAACCGTCGGCGCAGGCGCTGGCTTGCGCGAGCACGCGTCTGGGCATCAAGCCGGCGCAGATGGCCATCGTCGGTGACGACATCAGTCTGGAGAACGCGATGGCCTTGCGTGGAGGGGCATTCTCGGTCGGCGTCCACACGGGCTTGAACAGCGCCGCGGACTTCGACGCACTGCCGCCGCAGAGCCGTCCGCATCTGTCGTTGAGCGGCGTCGATCGGTTGCTGGAGATGCTGAAATGAACCCGTCGGATCATCCAAACGCACCCGGTGCGGTGCTGTGGACCCCACGGCCCGATCAGATCGAACCCACCCGTCTGGCCGCCTACATGCACTGGCTGGCAGCCGAGCGCGGGCTGCACTTCGACAATTACCAGGATCTGTGGAGCTGGTCGGTCGATGCGCTGGAACCGTTCTGGCAATCGATCTGGGACTTCTTCGAGGTGCAGGCTGATGGCGCTTGCGATCCCGTCCTTGGCGTGTCCACCATGCCCGGTGCGCAGTGGTATCCGAATGCGCGCCTGAACTACGCAGAGCACATTTTCCGCAGCGCCACCGACGAGCGGCCCGCGCTGATCGCCCGCAGCGAGGACACCGGAACGCACGAGGTGTCGTGGGCGCAACTGCAACGCGATACAGGTGCCCTGGCCGCCCAGTTGCGGCAGCTTGGCGTGGGTCCGGGCGACCGCGTGGCGTCCTACCTGCCGAACCGCCCCGAGACCGTGGTCGCCTTCCTGGCCTGCGCCAGCCTCGGCGCGATCTGGTCCAGTTGTGCGCCCGACATGGGTGCCACCGTGGTGCTGGACCGCTTCCGCCAGATCGAGCCGAAGGTGCTGCTGGCGGTGGACAGCTACCGCTACAACGGCAAGACCCACGACCGGCGCGGGCTGGTCGAGGAGTTGCTGCTCGGCTTGCCGACCGTCCGGCACGTCATCCATGTGGCCGGCCCGGTGTGTCGTGCGGCCTCGCACAAGCCGCCCGCATGGCGAGACCGGCTGAGCTGGTCGGAGGCGATTTCGGCGGATGCCGAGTTGCGCTTCGACCGCCTGCCGTTCGAGCACCCGCTCTGGATCGTCTACTCCTCCGGCACCACCGGCCTGCCCAAGGCGATCGTGCACAGCCAGGGCGGCATCGTGCTGACGCACCTGAAGACCATGGCGCTGCAGCACGACCTGCGGCCCGGTGACCGCCTGCTGTTCCTGGGCGGCACGGGCTGGATCGTCTGGAACCTGCAGATCGGTGCCTTGCTCACTGGGACCAGCATCGTGCTGTACGACGGCAACCCCGCGTGGCCGGACACCACCGCGCTGTGGCGTTTCATCGACGAGCAGCGCGTCACGCTGTTCGGTTGCGGTGCGGCCTACCTGATCAACTGCATGAAGGACGGCCTGCGTCCCCGCGACCTGGTCCCGCTGCAACACCTGCGGGCCATCAACGCCACCGGTTCTCCGCTGCCGATCGATGCCTACCAATGGGTCTACGACGCCGTGAAGTCGGACCTGTGGCTGGCCTCGATCAGCGGCGGCACGGACATCGCTTCGGGCTTCGTGGCCTGCGCACCGATCCTGCCGGTCAACGCGGGCGAGATCCAGTGCCGTGAACTGGGCGTCGCTGCCTATGCGTTCAACGACGCCGGCGCGCCGGTGATCGACGAGGTGGGCGAACTGGTCGTGACCAAGCCGATGCCGTCGATGCCGATCTATTTCTGGGGCGACCCGGAGAACCGCCGCTACCTCGAAAGCTACTTCGAGATGTACCCCGGCGGAAATGGGAAACCTGCGGTTTGGCGCCATGGCGACTGGATCCGCTTTACGCCGCGGGGCACGTCGGTGATCTACGGCCGATCCGATTCAACGATCAACCGCCACGGCATCCGCATGGGCACCGCCGAAATCTACCGGGTGGTGGAAGAACTGCCGGAGGTGCGCGACAGCCTGGTGGTCGATCTGGAGTACCTCGGGCGGCCGTCCTTCATGCCCTTGTTCGTGGTCCTGGCCCCTGGCGTGGTGCTCGACGAGGCGCTGAAAACGCGCATCGCGCAGCAGATCCGCAGCAAGGCGTCTGCGCGGCATGTGCCCAACGAGATCTACCAGGTGGCGGAGATCCCGCGCACCTTGACGGGCAAGAAGATGGAAGTGCCCGTGCGCAAGCTGTTGCTGGGTGCGGCGCCCGAGAAGGTGGCCAGCGCCGATGCGATGGCCAACCCGAACAGCATCGGATTCTTTCTGCGTCTGGCCGAGACCATGAAGACCTCGGGGACGACTTGACCCCGCACATCAACCGTGTGTGAACACGAGAAGGAGACAAGACATGAGCAACAAGCCCAAGGTACTGATGATCATCACGCTGGACACCAAGGCGGTGGAGGCGCGCTACATCCGTGAAGTGCTGGAGTCGCAGGGCGTGGACGTGGTCCACCTCGATCCCAGCATCCGCGAGTCGACCGATGCGAGCGTCGAGATTCCGCCAGAAGCGGTGGCGGCAGCGGCCGGCAAGACCTTGCAGGAAGTCCGCGACCTGAAGCACGAAGGAAAATGCCAGGGGGTCATGATCGAAGGCTCGGTCAAATGCGCCCTCGAATACCACGCCAAGCATGGCTTGAGCGGCATCATCGGCGTCGGTGGCTCGATGGGCACGGCGCTGGGCACCGTCGTCATGGGCATGTTCCCCTACGGCCTGCCCAAGGTGATGGTCTCGACGATGGCGTCGGGCTTCACCAAGCCGTTCATCGGCGCCAAGGACATCAACATGTTCAACCCGGTGTGCGACATCGCCGGCCTGAACAGCATCACGCGCGACGTGTTCCGCAATGCGGCGCTGGCCACCGCCGCGATGGCGAAGAACTATTCGCCGACGCGCGTCGAGCCGAAGCCCTTGATCGCGATGACGACGCTCAGCACGATCGACGCCTGCACCGTCAATGTCCGCAAGCAGCTCGAAGCCAAGGGCTTTGAAGTGATGGTGTTCCATACCCTCGGCACCGGCGGCATGGCGATGGACCAGATCATTGGCGAACGCGATGTGGCCGCGGTGGTCGATACCTCGCTGGTGGAAATCAACGATTTCCTCAACAACGGCCTGTGCAGCGCTGGCCCGGACCGTGCCAAGTCGGCACTGGCGAAGGGCGTGCCGGTGGTCTTCGCGCCGGGCAATGCCGACTTCATGGTGGCCGGCCCGATCGACATGGCCAAGGCGATGTTCCCCAACCACCGGTACCACATGCACAACCACGCGCTGACGGCGGTGCGCACCGAAGCGAGCGAGCTGCAGGCGCTGGCCAGGCACATGGGTGGTCTGATCGCGGACGCCAAGGGTCCGGTGTCGTTCTTCGTGCCGCTCAAGGGCTTCTCGCACCACGACAGCCCGGAAGGCCACCTGCACGATCCGTCGCTGTGCCCGGTGTTCCTCGATGCATTGAAGGAAGCATTGCCAGCGTCGGTGGTTCCGCGTGAATTCGACTGCCACATCAACGATGCGCAGTTCGCGGATGCGATCGTCGCGCAGGTACTGGCTTACACCAAGGACCGGGTGTCGGTCACGGTCTGAGGACGGTAAACGGGGGATGCCGATCGCTCGGCATCCCCCGTTTCATTGCGCTTCACGGCGTTTCATCGCTTCCCCGTCGATTTTCAAGGCCTCGGTTCGGACGCGCTACCAGCGCTGGGGGCGAGCAAATTCTCACCTGCCTTCCTCAGCGCCGATAGGATGTCTTGCTGGAGATTCTCGTCGTGCAATGCACGCGCCAGCATCACGGCGCCGACGTTCTGCGCCATCAATGTCCAGGCGTCCTCGGACGTGGCGGTCAGTCGCTGCAACTTCGCGTGTATCTCGAGCAGTCCCGTTTGATAGGCGACCTTGACCGCTTCATCTGCACGCGCAATTTCAGGCGTCAGCGACGGCAACGGGCAGCCCTGTTCCGGGTGCCTGACGTGCTGGAGGCTGAGATACCCCGCCAGCGATCTGGCCGCGCTGTTCCGGTCGGCAGGGTCGAAGCCGTCGTACATCTGCGCTGTGCGCGCTAGCTCAGCCGCGATCAGTGCTGCGAACAGATTGGCCTTGCCATCGAAGTGCTTGTACAGCGCGCCCGTGGTCACCCCGGCTGCTGCGGCCAGCGACGCCATGCCACTTTCATTGAACCCATGCTCCTTTGCATGGCTGCCGCCCAGCTCGATGAGCCGTTGGCGGGAGGCGTCTTTGTGATCTTTGGGATAGCGCATGGCCTGATTGTGATGTCCCCGAGTTGACACGTTTCAGTCGATGGAGTGCCATAGGATAATGAACATTATCTCATTGCGGCAGTACTGCGCCACACAACATCAAAGAGGCAACGCATGAGCACACCGCTGTCAGCCGAATGGAAGAAGACGGCCTGCATCATCTGCTCGCTGAACTGCGGGCTGGAAGTGCAAACCGAGGGCGGCCGGATCGTCAAGGCCCGGGGTGACAAGGACCACCCTACCTCCCAGGGCTACGTCTGCGAAAAATCGCAGCGGATGGACTTCTATCAAAACGGCGCCGACCGGATCACCAGCCCGAAGCGGCGGCGAGTGGACGGCAGCTACGAAGACATCGACTGGGCCACGGCCATTCGCGAAATCGCTGAGAAGTTCGCCGCCGTGAAGGCCAAACACGGCGGTGCCAGCATCCTCTACTACGGTGGCGGCAGCCAGGGCAACCACCTTGGTGGCACTTATGCGGACAGCACGATCAAGGCCTTGGGCATCGTGTACCGGTCGAACGCACTGGCGCAGGAAAAGACGGGCGAGGCCTGGGTCCAAGGCAAGATGATGGGCGCGGGCGTGCACGGCGATTTCGAGCACGCCGAAGTCTCGGTCTTCCTGGGCAAGAACCCGTTTCAGTCGCACGGGTTCGCACGCACACGGGTGATCCTGCGCGAGATTCAGAAAGACCCGAATCGCTCGATGATCGTCATCGACCCGCGCCGCAGCGAGACCGCTGAGATGGCCGACTATCACCTCGCCGTGCGCCCTGGCACAGACGCTTGGTGCCTGACGGCGTTGGCGGCGATCATCGTCCAGGAAGGCCTGGTCGCAAAGGAATGGCTGGCCGAGCACACCACTGGCTACGACCGCGTGGCAGAAGCCTTGAAACGTATCTCGATCGTCGACTACGCCAGGACTTGCGGCGTCGACCTGGCGTTACTGCGCCAAGTGGCCGAGCGCATCGCGCGGGCCAAGAGCGTGTCGATGATCGAAGACCTGGGCGTGCAGATGAATCTGCACTCCACGCTCAACAGCTACCTGAACCGGCTGGTCTGGCTGCTGACCGGGCACTACGCGCGGCCTGGCACCAACAATGCATTCGTGCCGATGCTTAACTTGTCGTCCTCCACACGAGAAAGCGCAGAGAAGGCGGGGCAGAGCACTGGCGGCGTCGGCAACGCTGGCAAGCTACGGCCAGGGTCGCACAGCCCGGTCACGGGCGCCAAGGTCATCATGGGGCTGATTCCCTGCAACGTGATTCCGGACGAGATCCTCACCGATCACCCGAGTCGTTTTCGCGCGATGTTCATCGAGAGCAGCAATCCGGTCCACTCGCTGGCCGACAGTCAACGCATGCGGCAGGCCCTGCGCGCGCTGGACGTGAGCGTGGTGATCGACGTGGCGATGACCGAGACCGCGCGCCAGGCCGACTATGTGCTGCCAGCGAGCAGCCAGTTCGAAAAGGCCGAAGCGACGTTCTTCAACCTGGAGTTCCCGCGCAACGGCTTTCAACTTCGTCAGCCCTTGTTCGCGTCGCGCCCAGGCACGCTGACCGAAGCGGAGATGCACGCGCGCCTGATAGAGGCGCTGGGCGAACTCGACGCCAGCCACTACCGTTTCCTGCGCCAAGCCGCGCGCTGGGGCCGCACGGCGTTTGGTCTGGCATTTGCCTGGAAGACATCGCGAGATAGGAAGGTTGCGCGCTACGCACCGGTCGTTCTTTACCGCACGCTGGGCGAGACCTTGCCCACGAGTTTCGCGCCGGCCGCCTCGCTGTGGGGTATCAGCCAGTTGTTCGTTCGGGGGCACCCTGCTGCTGCAGCGCGTGCCGGCTTCGGGGGCAGTGCGCTCGCGGCGGGCAACAAGCTGTTCGACGCCATCCTGACGAAGCCATCGGGTGTCATCTACTCGGTCAGCGAATACGCCGACAGTTGGTCGGCGGTGCGCCTGCCCGACCACAAGATCAACCTGTGCGTCGAAGAGATGCTGAAGGAACTGGCCGTCTTGGACAGCAAGCTGCCGCATCAGGATGCCGACTACCCCTTCGTCCTGTCCGCAGGCGAGCGCCGCAGCGACACCAGCAACACCTCGATCCGCGATGCGGCCTGGCATCGCCGAGGCACCTTCGGCACGCTGCGCATGCACCCGGCAGACGCCGAGAAGATCGGCTGCAAGGAAGGCGACTGGGTCAGCATGACGACCCGCCGTGGCAACGCGCAAGCGGTGGTCGAGATGGGCGATGACTTGCAGCGCGGCCATGTGTCTCTGCCCAATGGCCACGGCCTCGACTACACGGCGGCCGACGGCACTGAAATGCACAAGGGCGTCTCGCTCAATGAACTCACCGATACGGAAAGCCGCGACCCCTTCGCCGGCACGCCCTGGCACAAGTACGTGCCCGTGAGGATCGAACGCCGGGTCGTCACGCAGGAGGCAACCGCATGACCATGACGCACGTCGTGGCCGGAGCACACACCTTGCTTTGTCACTTCCGTGGTGAGGCAACCGTGCTGTCAGTCAGCCCCGGCCTCAACCGATACCCCACCGGCAGCAGTTGCAACCCCAGGCGATGTTCGATCTCGCCCCAGATGCCACGCGGCATCAGCAGCGCAAACAGCAGGGCGGTCGCGCCGAGGCCGATCAGGTAGGTCACGCCGGTGGCGCCGAACAGGGTCTCCATGGTGAAGAACAGCACCGCGCCGAGGATCGGGCCTTCGTAGGTGCCGATGCCGCCGACCAGCACCATGAAGATCATGTACGCCGTCCACTGCACGCTGAAGTAGGTCTTGGGCTGGAACGTGATCGAGCTGGCCAGCCACAAGGCACCCGCCGCCGCACAGCCGAACGCCGACAGCACGAAGATCAGGCGCTTGGAGGGCAGCACACGCACGCCCACCGAGCCGGCCGCTTCCTCGTTGTCGCGGATGGCCTGCGCGGCCGTGCCCATCTTGCCGCGCAACATCACGAACACCAGCCAGCCCAGGGCGGCCATGGTGCCCAGGGCGGCCCAGTAGGTGTAACTGCGCCGGTCATCGGCCGCGTAGGCCTGCAGCGCGATCAGCGAGGTGCCCGTTTCACCCTGGACGAGGTTGTCCAGGTTGACCAGCAAATGGCACAGCGCGGCGACAACCCACATGCCGATCGCGAATTCACCGTCGCGCAACCGCAGCATGAAAGCGGAGACGGGCAAGGACAGCGCACCGACCAGCACCGCCCCCAGCAGCAGTGCCGGGTAGGGACTGACACCCCAGTCGGCCAGTCGGACAGCGGCATACGCCCCCAGGCCGAAGAACGCCTGGTGCCCGACGGACAGCAGGCCAGCGTAGCCCGCCAGCGCGTTCCACATCAGGGCCAGGATGCCGTAGATGAACAGGGTCGTGAGGCGCTCGACCACGTTGGCCGACAGGAACAGCGGCCCGGCGATCAGCACGAGCTGGGCCGCCACCACCAGCGACACCGTCGCGATCGAAGGCACGGTCCAGCGCGTGACATGCGCGGTGGCAAGGGCAGCGGGTGCGCGTGGAGTCAGGTTCATGGCGTTCAGGCTCGGCTGCCAAAGCGGCTTTGAAGGGATCGGGTCCAGCGGCGCAAGGTGTTCGTGGCGTACACCCGTGCCAGCAGCACCGCCAGGAAGACAACGTGCCCGGCGATGAGGAAGCCTTGTGGATGCACCTGCGCGCCAATGCTCTGTGCGACGCCAAGGACGATGCCGCCCACCA
>NZ_JANPAB010000016.1:0-4022 GCF_031429695.1 Sphaerotilus sp. | reverse complement strand
GGGCCTGCGCCGGCCTGAACGGCGCCACCAGCGCCGAGATCGCGACCGACCTCGACGCGCTGCTGACGACCATCAACCCGCGCCTGACCCGGCTGTGCAAGCAGGGCCGGCTGGTCCTGGTCCAGCGCTTCAGCGGCGGCTCGCCGCGCTACTACGCCGATCCGGTCTTCGCCCAGGCAGCGCAGATCCTCAACCAGTCCCTGGCCCGAGGTGTCCAGGGCGGCACGATCTCGGCCAAAGCCCCTGTCTGCACCCAGTCCCCGGCCAAGGTCACGCTGGTCACCCGCACTGGCACCACCGAGCGCCATGACCGCATGGCTGGCCTCTGCCCGCCGGACACCTTCCGCCCACCGCGTGCGGGTTCGCTGGACTTCAAGACTGTGCCGAGCCTCAGACCCTTTCGCACGGGGGCGGTGCGATGAGACTGCAGTGCCCCGCCTGCAGCGCCGAGATGGACCTCGACGTGCTGCTCGCTGCCGAAGAGGGCCGGCATACGCTGGCCCGGCTGATCACGCTGGGTACGCCGATGGGCGCCTGGACGCTGCGCTACATCGGGCTGTTCCGGCCCGAGAAGCGTGCCCTGTCGATGAGCCGCACGCTCAAGCTGCTCGGCGAGATCTGGCCGGACATCGAGCGCCAGGCCATCACCCGCAAGGGCCGCGACTGGGCCGCGCCGGCCGCGCACTGGCAGGCGGCCATCGAGCAGCTCCTGCAGACCCGTGACCGCGGCGGCCTGACGCTGCCGATGAGCAGCCACGGTTACCTCTACGAGATCCTGGTCGGCATCGCCGACAAGGCCGAAGGCCAGGCTGAACGCACCCGAGAAGCCGATCGGCGCGAGCCCGGCCACTCCGCGCTCCCCACGGCCGCAGCTCCGACCTACCGCCCAGCGCAGCCCGCGCAGGACGACGACCACACCCCTGTGCCAGCGCCGGACGATGTCCGCAAGAAGCTGGCTGCAACCATGAAATCCCTGAAAGGCATCCCCCAGTGACTACCGCCACCGCCACCACCCCGAAAACCACCCCCGCCGGCTACATGGAAGACGCCAAGGGCCGCCTGGTGCCCGTCTCCAGCGTCAAGCCGATCGACATGCTGCGCGAGCAGCTCGTGATCGGCATCGTCGAGGACGCTGTCCAGCTCAACGCCATGCTCGCCGAGTTCAAGCGCGGCACCTTCGCCGACATCGCCGCGTTCGTGGCCACCAGCGCCGAGCAGTACGGCGTGCAGCTCGGCGGCAAGAAGGGCAACGTCACCCTGTTCAGCTACGACGGCCGCTTCAAGATCATCCGCCAGGCGCAGGACAACATCCGCTTCGACGAGCGGCTGCAGGCCGCGCAGGCGCTGATCAACGAGTGCCTGACCGAGTGGAGCGTCGGCAGCCGCGACGAGATCAAGACCCTGATCAACGACGCCTTCCGCGTTGACCAGGAAGGCCACGTCAACACTGGCCGCGTGCTTGCTCTGCAGCGCCTGAACATCCAGGCCGAGAAGTGGCTGCGCGCCATGGACGCGATCCGCGACAGCGTGCAGGTGGTCGGCAGCAGCAGCTACGTGCGTGTCTACGAGCGCATCGGCGACACCGACCAATACCGTCCGATCGCCCTCGATCTGGCTGCAGTCTGAAGGAAGCACACCATGCCGATGACCAAGACCGACACCTCCGCGCTGCAGATCAACACGTCCGGCGCGTGGCGCACGCTGCTGCGGTTCCCGACGAACGAGGGCGGCATCGTCCAGTTCAACGTGTCCGCGCTGCTGGCCCACGATGTCTCCAAGGGGCGCGATGCCGCCACGCTCCGCATCGTCCAGTTGGACAGGCCGGAGACTGTGACGGATTACTTCGACCGCCGCCCGACCAGCACCGAACCACGGCGCTGGCGGCAAGTCTGACCACATGATGCGCGCCCCTCTCGCAGGGGCGTTTCCCATTCCAGAACAAGACCATCCGACATGTCAAACCTCCCGAATGCCCGTACCCGTGACCTTGCCCGGATCCATGTCCTGAAGAAGGCGCTGGCATGGGATGACGATCTGTACCGCGATGTGATGGCGCAGGTGTGCGGCGCCACGTCGGCGGCCACGCTGGACACGGCTGGCCGCTCGAAGCTGCTGGCACACCTGCAGGCCCGCAAGGACGTGCAGGACGGCAAGCCCGCCCGTGCGGCCAAGCCGGCCCGCAAGCCCCTGAGCGACACCGGCAAGAAGCTCTGGAGCCTGTGGATGCAGGCGGCTGACAAGGGCCTCGTGAAGCAGCGCACGATGCAGGCGCTGAACACCTGGATCAAGCGCCAGACCGGTGTCGAGCGCGTCGAATGGCTCACCGAGAAAGCCCAGGCAGACCTCGCGATCGAGAGCCTGAAGCAGTGGGTCAACCGCGGTGGTGCCGTATGAGGATCGGTGGCCGCAAGAAGCGCAGCGAGATCGTCCAGCGCCTGGTCGAGATCGGCGCTGTGCGGCTCCAGGAAGATGCCGGGATTGAAACGGACCAGTCGCGCATCATCATGCGCGAGGTCGCCCACAACTTCTGCGACGAGTACGGCGGCGCCCATGTGTACCTGCCGCGCGATGTCGAGCTGCCGCTGGAGAAGCGGGACAAGGCCATCTGGGACGCCTACACCGGCGACAACACGCAGGAGCTGGCCCGGCGGTTCGGCCTCACGGAGCGTCAGGTCCGCTACATCATCAAGCTCATGCGCCACCGCGCCGTCGAGCTGAACCAGATCGAGATCCCGGGGCTGGACACGCCGTAGTGCGGCATCCTCCCCACCCCAAAAGGGCCGCTTTTGCGGCCCTTTTCCATTGGTGCGGATAGAACTGGTTCCCCTTCACAGATGTCACACCCGCGGCGATCCTCGTTACACATTGGAGGAGACCCCATGCCGACCCAGACCCACCGCCGATCGCCCAGCAGCCCCATCGCCTGGCTCGGTGGCAAGAGCCGATTGGCTGCGCAGATCATCGCGCGGCTGCCAGCACACCAGACGTACTGCGAGCCCTTCGCCGGTGGCGCCTGGGTGTTGTTCCGCAAGCCGGAGAGCAAGGTCGAGGTGCTCAACGACCTCAACCGCGAGCTGGTCACCCTCTACCGCTGCGTCAAGCACCACCTGCCGGCGCTGGTCGAGCAGTTCCGCTGGATGCTGGTGGCGCGCGAGGAATTCACCCGCTTCCTGGAGACCCCGCCGGACACGCTGACGGACATCCAGCGCGCGGCGCGCTTCTACTACCTCAACAAGACCTCGTTCGGTGCCCGCATGGCCCGCCCGACGTTCGGCGCTGCGGCGACGCAACCACCGCGCCTGAACCTCCTGCGCCTCGAAGAAGACCTCAGCGAGGCCCACCTGCGCCTGTCCCGGGTGCTGATCGAGTGCCGTCCCTACGGTCAGGTCATCGAGCGGTTCGACAAGCCCGAGACCCTGTTCTACATCGACCCGCCGTACTGGGACTGCGAGACCGACTACGGCAAGGGCCTGTTCGCCAAGGACGACTTCCAGACGCTGGCCGACCTGCTGGGCGTGGTCAAGGGCCGGTTCATCCTGAGCATCAACGACGTGCCGCAGATCCGGGAGATCTTCGGCGCCTTCCGGCTGGAGGAGGTTCGCACGACCTACAGCATCAGCGCCGGGAAGAACAGCTCGGTGGGGGAGCTGCTGGTGTCGAACTTCGAGCCTGTGAAGGGGTGAAATGAACCGGTTCGTGTAGATTTTGCAGGGGTGATTGCCGAGACTGCAAACCCCTCACCAGGAGCAAAACATGTCCAATCCCGACCAGTCTCTCGAAGCCGCCATCGTTGCTGCCGGTGCCAATGTCGGCCCACGCATTACGCTGGCCGACATCGAGGAGAACATCAACGACGAGGTGTATTTCACCGCCCAGCATGGTGTTATTAACAGTCTAACTAAACACCACAGTTCCCAGTCGCATACCGGGTATGCGTATGCTCGAAATACGTCTTCACGAACTCACTGGACGCCTGCAGTTTGTTCATGAACTGCTCGGCCAGACGGCGCAGCATCGAATCA
>NZ_JANPAB010000015.1:0-78972 GCF_031429695.1 Sphaerotilus sp. | reverse complement strand
GGACCGCGCCCGCAGCGCCTTCTCCACGCACCAGGAACAGGCCAGCCGCGACGCCCTGCTCGCCCGCCTGACGACGCGCGAAGCGCAGGTGCTGGAGCGCATCGTCGCCGGCCGCCTGAACAAGCAGATCGCCGACGACCTGGGCATCAGCATCAAGACGGTCGAGGCGCACCGCGCCAACATCATGGAAAAGCTCAACGCCAACACCGTCGCCGATCTGCTGAAGATCGCGCTCGGCGCCACGGCCGCGGCAGCCAAGGCCTGACCCGGCCGTCCCCGCGTCGCACTACCCCCGCACTGCAAGGCCGCTGTCCAGCGGCCTTTTTCATTCCAAGGAGACTTGTCCCCATGCCCGCCACCGCCCAGCTCATCGACGGCAACGCGCTGTCCAAGCAACTCCGCGCCGAAGTGGCGCAACGCGCCGCCGCCCTGACGGCGCGCGGCACGACGCCCGGTCTGGCCGTGGTCCTCGTCGGCGAGAACCCGGCCAGCGCCGTCTACGTGCGCAACAAGGTCAAGGCCTGCGCCGACAGCGGCCTGCACTCGGTGCTGGAGAAGTACGAGGCCGCGATGACCGAGGCCGAGCTGCTCGCCCGCATCGACGCGCTCAACAGCGACCCGAGCATCCACGGCATCCTGGTGCAACTGCCGCTGCCGAAGCACATCGATGACCACAAGGTGATCGAGGCCATCTCGCCGCTGAAGGATGTGGACGGCTTCCACATCGCCTCGGCCGGTGCGCTGATGGTGGGTGAGGTCGGCTTCAAGGCCTGCACGCCCTACGGCTGCATGAAGATGCTGGAGTCGATTGGCATGAAGGATCTGCGCGGCAAGCATGCCGTGGTCATCGGCCGCTCGAACATCGTCGGCAAGCCGATGGCGATGATGCTGCTGGCCGCCAACGCCACCGTGACCGTGACCCACAGCGGCACTGCCGATCTGGCCTTCCACACGCGCCAGGCCGACATCGTGGTCGCCGCGGTCGGCAAGCGCAACGTGCTGACTGCCGACATGGTCAAGCCGGGTGCGGTGGTGCTCGACGTGGGCATGAACCGCAACGACGAGGGCAAGCTCTGCGGCGACGTGGACTTCGACGGCGTGAAGGAAGTGGCGGGCTGGATCACCCCGGTGCCGGGTGGGGTCGGGCCGATGACCATTACGATGCTGCTGGTCAACACCATCGAAGCGGCCGAACGCGCCGCCTAACGCACCGCACCCCCATGACCGACACGAACCCCCTGCTCTCCGCCCAACCGCTGCCCCTGTTCGACGCCATCCGGCCCGAGCACGTGACCCCGGCGCTCGACGTTCTGCTGGCCGACGCCGAGGCCGCGCTCGAAACCGCGGTCGCGCCGGACACCCCGGCCGACTACGACACGCTGTCGAAGGTGCTGTCGGTGGCGACCGAGCGGCTGGGCTGTGCGTGGGGGGCCATCGGTCATCTGAAGGGCGTGGCGGACACCCCGGAGCTGCGCGCCGCGTTCAACGAGAACCTGCCGCGCATCACCGAGTTCTACACCCGCCAAGGCGCTGACGAGCGGCTCTACGCCAAGTACAAGGCCATCGCTGCCAGCCCGTCGGCCGCGACGCTGAGCGCCCCGCGCAAGCAGGCGCTGTCGCACTGGCTGCGCGACTTCGTGCTGTCCGGCGCCGAGCTGCAGGGCGAGGCCAAGACCCGCTTCGCCGCGATCCAGGAGCAGATGGCCGACCTGGGCCAGAAGTTCTCCGAGCACGTGCTCGATGCGACCGACAGCTTCACGCACTACGCCAGCACGGACGAGCTGGCCGGCGTGCCCGACGACGTGCAAGCCGCCACCCGCGCCGCCGCCGAAGCCGAAGGCAAGGACGGCCACAAGCTGACGCTGCACATGCCGGTCTACCTGCCGGTGATGCAGTACGCCGACGACCGCGCCCTGCGCGAGCGGCTCTACACCGCCTACGTCACCCGCGCCTGCGAAGCCGGCCCCACCGAGCGCGACAACGGCCCGGTGATGGCCGAGCTGCTGCGCCTGCGCCAGGAAGAGGCCACGCTACTGGGCTACCCGAGCTACGCCGACGTGTCGCTGGTGCCCAAGATGGCCGAGAACCCGGCGCAGGTGCTGAGCTTCCTGCGCGACCTCGCCCGCCGCGCCCGCCCCTACGCCGAGCGCGATCTGGCCGAGCTGCGCGAGTTCGCGGCGACCGAGCTGGGGCTGAGCGACCTGCAATCCTGGGATTCCGCCTACGCCAGCGAGAAGCTCAAGGAAGCCCGCTACGCCTTCAGCGACCAGGAGGTGAAGCAGTATTTCACCGAGCCGAAGGTGCTCGACGGCCTGTTCCGCATCATCGAGACGCTGTTCGAGGTGGCGATCCGCCCGGACACCGCGCCGGTCTGGCACCCGTCGGTGCGCTTCTACCGCATCGAGCGCACGACCCCGCAAGGCGTGCAGCTCATCGGCCAGTTCTACCTCGATCCCTACGCCCGTTCCGGCAAGCGCCCCGGCGCATGGATGGACGACGTGAAGGGCCGCTGGCTGCGCCCGGACACCGGCCTGCTGCAAACGCCGGTCGCGCACCTGGTGTGCAACTTCTCGACGCCGGTCGGCGACAAACCGGCGCTGCTGACGCACGACGAGGTGCAGACGCTGTTCCACGAGTTCGGCCATGGCCTGCACCACATGCTGACGCAGGTCAGCGAGCTGGGCGTGTCGGGCATCTCGGGCGTCGAGTGGGACGCGGTGGAACTGCCGAGCCAGTTCATGGAGAACTTCTGCTGGGAATGGGACGTGCTCAAGCACATGACCGCCCATGTGGAGACGGGCGAGCCGCTGCCGCGCGCGCTGTTCGACAAGATGACGGCGGCCAAGAACTTCCAGAGCGGCATGATGACGCTGCGGCAGGTGGAGTTCTCGCTGCTCGACATGCGGCTGCACGCCGAGCCAGGCAGCGACGGGCGTGTCCAGCAGGTGGTGGACGAAGTGCGCGACGAGGTGGCGGTGATGAAACCCCCTGCGTTCAACCGCTTCCAGCACACCTTCTCGCACATCTTCGCGGGCGGCTACTCGGCCGGCTACTACAGCTACAAGTGGGCCGAGCTGCTGAGCGCGGACGCCTGGAGCGCGTTCGAGGAAGAAGGCGTGCTGAACCCGGAGACCGGCCGCCGCTACCGCCGTGAGATCCTGGAAGCGGGCGGGGCCAGGGACGCCATCGACAACTTCAAGGCGTTCCGCGGGCGCGAGCCGAACATCGACGCGCTGCTGCGCCACCAGGGGATGGCGGGATGACGCCCCGCCTGCGCACACGGCTGGCCTGCGGCGCACTGCTGGCCTTGCTGGCGGGCTGCACCTGGGCCCCGACCCTGCCGCTGCCGACCGTGGCGTCGGTCGATCTGGGGCGCTACACCGGCGCGTGGTACGAGGTGGCTTCCCTGCCGAACCGTTTCCAGAAGCAGTGTGTCGCCGACACCCAGGCCCGCTACCGCCAGACCGGCGCCGACATCGAGGTCGTCAACCGCTGCCGCACCGCTGACGGCAAGGTCGAGGACATCACTGGCATCGCCAAGGTCGTCCCCGACAGCGGCAACGCCAAGCTGCGGGTGAGCTTCTTCCGGCCGTTCTACGGCGATTACTGGGTGCTGGCGCTCGGGCCAGACTACCGCTGGGTACTGGTGGGCGAGCCGACGCGCCAGTTCGGCTGGGTGCTCTCGCGCACACCGGCCCTCGCCCCAGCCGATCTGGACACAGCACTCGCCCGGGCGGAAGCCTTGGGCTACGCACGCACAGCCTTCAAGGCCACACCCCAGACGCAAGCGCTAGACTGAACCGTTTTCGACTGCATCGCATCGCCATGCCTGCCCTGACCCACCTGATCTACAGCAGCGCCGCCATCCGGCCCTTCTCCAACGAAGATCTGGTCACACTGCTCACGCGCGCGCGCCACAAGAACGCCACGCTGGGGGTGACGGGCATGCTGCTCCATGTGGACGGCAGCTTCCTGCAGGTGCTCGAAGGTGAACCGGAATCGGTCGCGGCCGTGTTCCAGGCCATCTGCGCCGACCCGCGCCACACCCAGATCGTCACCATCATCCGCGAGCCGATCCCGCGCCGTGCCTTCAGCGACTGGAGCATGGGCCATCCCCAGGTAACACCGGAAGAGCTGGCCGAGATCGACGGCGCCAACGACTTCTTCACGGGAGGGGCCTGTCTGACACGCCTGAACCAGGGCCGTGCGAAGAAGCTGCTCTGGGCGTTCAAGGAGGGACGCTGGCGCAGTCGTCTGACAGGGGGCCAGACATCGGCACGTCGGGAACCGGCCTTGCCAGAGCGCCCGCCCATCTCCTTCGCCTTTTCCCCGGTCTTCGACGCGAGCCAGGACACCGTCCTCTCGCACGAAGCCCACCTGTGTGCCCTGGATGGTGGCCCACCCAACGCCGTCCTGGCCCAATGCGCCACGCAGCATGACCGCACCCGGCTCGACATGGAAGCCCGTGTGCTGGCCATCGGTCTGGCGGCACGCCTGGGCCTGACAACCGACCTGACACTTGGCCTGACGGCACACCACCCCCACCATGCCGGACAGGCACTGCGCTCGGTACTGGACACGGCCACGCACTGCGGCATCGCGCCCGAGCGCATCACCATCGCCATCGACCAGGATCGGATGACCGGTGATCCGGCGGGCCTGGCGTCCATCATCCAGCAGTACCGTGGTGCCGGCCTGAAGATCTGCCTCGACCATTTCGGCTCCGGCCGCTCGGGGCTGAACCAGGTCGAGGCGCTGCAGCCCGACAGCATTGCGCTCAACGAGCACCTTGTGCGCAGCATCGAATCCAATGGCCCGCGCCAGGCCATCGTGCGCGGCATTGTCCAGACCTGCGACGATCTGGGCATTGATGTGATCGCCAAGCATGTGGCCGCAGCGGCCGAATACGATTGGTTCCGGGCAGAAGGCATCACCATTTTCCAGGGGCCGCTGATCGGCCCGGCGCTGTTCGAAACGCTCAGCCACAGCCTGCAGCGGCCCGCCGGAACCAGCCTGTGACCCTCCAGCCACCCTTCACCTTCGCGTTCCAGCCGATTGTCCGGGTGACCAGCGGCGAGATCGTCTCGTTCGAGGCCCTGGTGCGGGGTCTGAACGGGGAGTCGGCGGCCCAGGTGCTCGGCCGGGTCGATCCGCTCGACCGGCACAAACTCGACCTTCAATTGCGCAGGGAGGCCATTCAACTGGCCTCGGTGCTGGGCGGGCCGTGCCACCTGAACCTGAACCTGATGCCGCGCAGCCTGGCGATTGCCCCCGAGGCCATTTCCTCGACCCTGGCCATGGCAGCGCACTGCGGCATGCCCCCTGACCACATCACGCTGGAAATCACTGAAAACGAGATCATCGACGACCCGCGCGAGTTCTCGGAGCAGATCAACAGCTACCGGGCCTCGGGTGTGCGCCTGGCCATCGACGACTTCGGTGCCGGCTACGCAGGGCTGAACCTGCTGGCGGAGTTCCAGCCCGACGCGATCAAGCTGGACATGACGCTGGTGCGTGGCATCGAGAGCCGCGGCCCGCGCCAGGCCATCGTGCGCGGCATCCACCGCACCTGCCTCGACCTGGGCATCGATGTCATCGCGGAAGGGGTGGAAACCGAAGCCGAATACTGGTGGTTCCGCCAAGAGGGGGTGGAACTGTTCCAGGGCTACCTGTTTGCTCGGCCCGGCTTGCGGCAGATGCCGATGGCGTTCTACCCCACGCAGAGCTGAGCCGCGTGGCGTCGGTCAGCCACGCCGTCCGGCGCGCGCCACCTGCTCGCACACCGCCAGCGTCTCCACCGCCACGTCGTCCCAGGTGCGGCTCATCGCGGCAGCGATCGCCGGACGGTCCCACGGCTGGTCCAACGCCTGCCGCAACGCCGTCGCCAGCGCCTCGGCGTTTTTTGGCGGGATCAGGATGCCGTTGTCCGCGTGCAGGATCTCGCGTGTCCCGCCCACGTCTGTCGCCACCACCGGGCGCCCGCACGCCACGCCCTCCACCACCACGTTCGGATAGCCCTCGCTCCAGCTCGGCAGCGTCAGCACGTCGGCGGCGTTGATCCACTCGGCGACCTGCTCGGGTGCCTGACCGCCGGGCAGGTGAACCCGTTCGGTCAGCCCGGTCGAGGCCACCAGCGCCATCAGCTCGTCCTTCATCACGCCGTCGCCGACGAGGGCCAGCGTCACCTTCGGGTCGTCCTTGGCGAGTTGCTGGAAGGCAGTGATCAGCTCGCGCATGCCCTTGGCTTCGACGAAACGGCCGACGTAGACGATCATCTTCTCGTCCGGTTTGACGCCCCACTTCGCCCGCAGCGCCGGCTGGTCCAGCGGCTTGAAGACGGCGGTATTGAAGCCGTTGATGATGGTGTGGACCCTGTCGGCCGGTGCGCCGAACTCGCGGATCGCGTACTGGCGCATCGCCTCGCTCACGGTCAGCAGCGCGTCGATGCCGCCGATGGTGCGGCGGGTCATCTTGTCGTTGATGCCGGAACGCACATGGATGTCCGAGCCGAGCGCCCCGACGATGCACGGCACGCCCAGCGCCCGCGCCGTGCGCATCGCGGCGAACCCGTCCGGATAGACCCAGTACGCCAGCACCAGGTCCGGCTGGAAACGGCGCACCCGCGGCGTCAGGGCGAGGCTGGCGATGTGGCCGTTGTAGCCGCGGCTGACCACGGGCACGCCGGGGAAGGTGAAGGCCTCCACGTCACAACCATCGAGCGTGTAGTCCGACCCGACCGAGCCGTAAATGAAGCTGCGCGGCTTGAACCCGGGGATGCGCGGGTACTGCATCGTCTGGAAGAACGTCCTCACCGTGGCGAGCTTGCCGAGGGAGCGGGCGGTTTCGTGGATGTAGCGGCCCCGCGTCTGGTCGTGCGGAACGGGCAGCATGGGGGTGACGAGGGCTATGCGCAGCATCTTGGGCTCGGACGGCAGAGGAGTCGGGTAAGCCGGGATTGTCGCGGCAAACCACGGCGCCGATCTGCGCCACCGTTCAGCGGCCCAAAGGGGGACCAGCGACGATGGTGCGCAGCCGCTCCGCTGTCCAGTGGCGCTGGGCGAAGGCACGCACCTGCGCCGGACTGATCGCCTCCAGCTGCGCCAGCCACCGGGCCAGGCGCGCCGGGGCAGCGCCCAGCGCCCAGTCCTCGCCGATGCGGGCAACCAGCCCGCTGGTGGTGTCGAGCTGCCGAGCCAGCCCGCCGATCAGCGCAGCCCGGCGCGCAGCCAGTTCTGCCGCGCCGACCGGCTGCTGCGCCAGCGCCAGCATCTGGGTCTGCATCAGCGTGGCAACCTCGGCCGCATGGACGTGGTCGGTCTGCGCCGAGGCGATGAACAGGCCCGTCAGGCGGTGCTGCTCGATGCGCCCGGTCACCCCGTAGGACAGCCCCCGCTGGATGCGCACCTCCTGGTTCAGCCGTGCCGAGTAGCCCGCGCCGACCACCGCAGCGGCCAGCGTGCCGGCTGCGTGGTCCTCCGCTTCGGTGCCGACAAACGGTGCGCACACCAGCACGCTGGTCTGGGCGGCGGCCGGCAGGGGGAGCTGCAGGGTCAGCGGCAGGCGCGGCGCGGCCAGGAGTGCGGGTGGCTCGGCAGGTTCATCCAAAAGGGGTTCTGGTGGTCGCGCCCAGTCCGCCAGCACAGGCCAGACCCATGCGCGCGCACCCGCTGTATCGAGGTCGCCGGTCAGCACCACCGCCACCCGGTCCGGCCGCACCCAGCGGCGGTGCAGCGCCACCACGTCCTCGCGCCGCACCGCCATCAGCTGGGCCGGCGTGGTCACGCTGCCTTGCGGATCGGCGCCCCAGGCGGTGCGGCGAGCCACCAGGGCCGCGAGCTGCGCGGGATCCTGCAGGCGCAGCGCCAGCGCATCGCGTGCCTGCGCCCGCACCGCCAGCAGATCGGTCGCAGCGAACACCGGGTGCCGCAGCAGATCCGACAGCAGTGCCAGCGCCGCCGCAGCGCGCGGGGCCAGCACGGTCATCTCCAGCACGGTCAGGCGGTCTTCCACCCGGACCGATACCGCACTGCCCAGTGCCTCGGCCTGCCGCGCCAATGCCACGCCATCGACCCACCGATCCCGCCGCCGCGCCCCCCGCGTCAGCAACTGCGCCATCAGCTCGGCCACGCCGCGTCGGCCGGGTGGATCGAACGCCGGTCCGCAGCGCACCATCAGCGCCACACTCACCAGCGGCAACCCCGGTCGGGGCGCGACGATCAGCGTCAGACCGTGTTCCCCGAACACCGTCTCGGTGCGCTCGGGGATGTGCAGCGCCAGCATCGGGCCGGGCTCGGGCAACAGCGGCGCGGCGGACGGTGCGGGCACGTCGGGCACCCGCGTGGCCATCTGCCCCGCGGCCGGGACCGGGACCGGCACAAGCCCCCGTCCCGGCGCAGCGCACCCCCCCGCAGCAGCCCCTAGCACAGCAGTGCCACCACGGACAAGCCAATGCCCGAAGGCCCGCCGCTTCACGGAATGCCTCCCGAGGCAGATGGCGCCTGGACATAGCGCAGCGTGACCCGGTGGGCGTCCAGCACGTAGGTGCGCAGCACCCGCTGCACATCCTCCGCACGCACGGCCTGCAGTTGTCTCAGCTCGACATCGGCCGCGCGTGCGTCCTGCCGGCGCACCACCGCCCAGCCCAGCGCCAGCGCGCGGCCTTCGGCGGTCTGGCGCGCCACCAGCGCCTCGGTGAGCAGCTGGGTACGCACCTTGTCCAGCTCGCCGATCGGGATGCGGCCGTGGGCCAGCCGGTGGATGGCGCGCAGCAACGCGGTTTCCAGCAGCGGCAGGCGCGGATCGCGGCGCGCATCCCCTCCGACCACAGACGGCCCCGCAGCGATCGCCCAGGCGCTGAGCATGCCGGCATCCGCGTGCAGATCGACACCAAACCCTGCGCTCTGCGCGAGCAGCGCGCGCTCGACCAACCCGACCGACAGACGCGAGGAATCGCCCTCGCCCAGCAGCGCCGCCGCCACGCGCAGCGCCGCCGCCTCGGGGTGGGCCGCGCCGGGTGCCTGCCACAGCAGCGCCAGCGCAGGGGCAGGTACCTGCGGCGCCGTCAGCGTGGTCCACTGGTTGCGCTCGCGGCGCGGTTCGCGCACCAGCACCCGAGGCACGGGGGCGTCCGGTGCGACCAGCGCGCCGAAGTGCCGGTCCACCCAGGCATCGACCCGCGCAGGAACGACATCCCCGGCGACGATCAGCGTCGCGTTGTCCGGTCGGTAGTAGGTGGCGTGGAAGCGGCGCACGTCGTCGAGGCTGGCGGCGTTCAGATCGTCCATCCGCCCGATGACCGGATGCCGGTAGGGGTGGACCTGCCAGAAGGCCGGCGCCATGCCGTGGAACAGCCGCCCGTAGGGATCGACCAGCACCTTCTGCCGGAACTCCGACTCGACCACTGCACGCTCGCTGCGGAACTGCGGCTCGCTGACCTGGAGTTGCGCCATGCGCTCGGCTTCGGCCCAGAGCAGGCGCTCGACATGGTTGGCAGGCACGACATTGAGGTAAACGGTGGCGTCCTCGGTGGTGAAGGCGTTGTTCTGGCCGCCGACATCCTCGGTCAGCCGGTCGAAGGCCTCGTCGGCGAGGTGGCGGGTGCGCTTGAACATGAGGTGCTCGAACAGGTGCGCGAAGCCGGAGCGCCCCGGTGGATCGTCCTTGCCCCCCACCCGGTACCAGACCTGCACCGCCGCAGTCCCTGCGCCCACCCGCTCGTCCGGCAGGACCACCACCTGCAAGCCATTGCGCAACACGCGCACCCGCGGCGACAGCGTCGGCATGCGCACCCTGCCCAGCGGTGCCTGCGACTGCGCCTGCGTGACCACCGTCGTCAGCCCGGCCGCAGCCAGCGCGGCGGCGCCCTGCCGCAGCAGGTGACGGCGTTCAGGGCGCACCGAGATCGGTGTCGTGCGCATGGTGGAAACGCAGCCCGTTGCGGCCCTCGCGCTTGGCCCTGTACATGGCAGTGTCGGCGCGGCGCATCAGCGTGGCCTCGTCTTCACCGTCGTCCGGGAACACCGCGATGCCAATGCTGAACGACACCTGCAGACTCACCGCGCCGATCCGGTAGGGCTGCGACACCGCAGCAAGGATGTGGCGCGCCACCTCGGCCGCGTCCTCGGCCAGATTGATCTGTGGCAGCAGCACCACGAATTCGTCGCCACCAAGCCGGCAAACCGTGTCACTGGCACGCACGGCACCGAGCACGCTGCATGCCACCTGGCGCAGCAGTTCGTCGCCAACGTCGTGGCCCTGCCGGTCATTGATCAACTTGAAGTGGTCGAGGTCAAGGAACATCACCGCCAGACAGCCGCCCATGCGCCGGGCCAGTTGCAGTGCCTGCTGCAGGCGGTCCTGCAGCAGCAGGCGGTTGGGCAGGCCGGTCAGCGCATCGTGCTGGGTCTGCCGGACCAGGGTGCGGGCGAGTTCGTGCGCGGTCGTGGTGTCCTGGAACGTCGCGACAGCGCCCAGCAGCGTGCCGGTGTCCGGGTCGCGCATGGGCGTGATCGTCTCGCGGATGACGCGGCTGCTCGCATCCCGATGCAGCAGCCGCGCAGCCTGCGCACGCACACCATCCCCATCGCGCAGACAGGCCAGCACTGGATCAGCCAGCGGCTCGCCACTGTCCAGATCACGCCGCTGCACCACGGTGCCGTAGAACTGGTCGATTGCCTGCTCTGCTGTCCAGCCCGTCATCTCCACCGCCGCGGGATTGAAGCTGACGATGCAGCCGCGCTCGTCGGTACCGATCACCGCGTCGCCGATGCTCGCCAGCATCACCGACATGCGCTGGAACTGCACGGCCAGCTGTTCGGCCAGCCGCTTGCGGGTGACGTCCTCGACGATGGCCAGCGCGCGCGCCATGCGGCCCTGGGCGTCGTGCTCCCCGGTGGCCGACAGCAGCACATCGACGAGTTGCCCGTCCCGGCACACCATGCGCAGCTCGATGTCGCGGCATTCGCCCGTGCGGATGAAGTTCGGCCAGACCTCCCCCACGATGCGCCGGCACGATGGCTCGTCCAGGAAGTCTGTCACCCGGCGGCCGACGACCTCGTCGGCGAGGTATCCCAGGTGATCCAGCCAGCGCTGGCTGACGGCCACGATGCGGCCATCGCCGTCGATGGAGTGCAGCATGGCGGGCGTGCGCTCGTAGAGCTGCCTCAGCCGTTCACGTTCACGCTCCAGCGCACGCTGGCGCCCACGCGCCGACTCCATCGCCGCAGCCAGCAGCAGCGGCGGCAACAGCGCGGCGAGCAAGGGCAGGTGCAACAGCAGGGTCTGCCAGTCGCCACTGACCTGCGGAAGATCCAGGCCGCCACGCGAGATCGTCGCGCCCACGGCGAGCGAGACCAGCCAGACCTGCAGTGCAACGTGGACATACGGCTGGCGCACGGCCGCCAGCAGGATGGGGAGTCCCAGGTAGACAAAGGGAAACGGCAGGTACGGCAAGGCGAACACCGCCGTGCCGACGGACAGCGCCATCAGGCCCAGCGACGGGACGCCGAGCAGCGTGCGCACCAGGGCATCGGCGCTGGTGCTGCGCGCCGCCAGCGCCAACCCCAGCGGCAGGACGGCCGCCGTGCCGATCAGGCTGCCTTCGAACCAGGTCAGCCAGAGGTTCGTGGTGGACTGCGGGGCCACCCCCGTCGCGCCCAGCAGGGGCACCGCCAGGGTCGCACCCAGCAGCGCCGGCAACAGCACCGCCCGCCACCAGACCTGCCCGCCTGCCCGCGGGCTGCGGTGGATCTGGCGCCAGTCCGGGTGGCGGGCCAGCAGCCAGCCGCCCAAGGCCATCTCGCCCAGGTTCGGCACGGCGTACAAGACGGCCGACTGCAGATCTGCGCCGGCCACGCCATTGGCAACCAGCAATCCAGCCGCCAGCGCGGCCAGCGTCGATCGCCAGCGCGGGCGACCCGCCACCAGCAGGCAGCACGCCCCGAACGCATTGGCATACCAGAGCGTGGCCATGCCGACCGCACGACACGACAGCGCGATCGACAGACTGGCCAGCAGCGCACAGCCCACCACCACCGCCACCAGCCACCGCAGCCAGGAGGGCCACACCGTGCCACCGTGGCGAGAATCTCGCGGTTCTTGTTCCATGTCCAACATGACCGAACGTCCCCCGACGCAAGCAAATCGATCGATGATTCCGCCCTATTCTGGGGCGGCAGCGCGGGAAATACCAAGCGGTATCAACGCCGCACCCGGCCTCGCCGGTCCGGCAATCGCGTCGGGGGCAGATCGATCGGCGCCACATGGCCCCGGGATTCTGGCGTTTCATGCGCATTTCCGGCCTGGTGACGCAGCGCCAGCGCCTGCTCGTACAGGGCGTTGCGTGCGCCGCCCGTCACCTGGGCTGTCAGCGACACCGCCTGTTTGAGGGGGAGTTCGGCCATCAGCGTGCGCAGCAGGTGGTCGGTCGACACCGTATCGGCATCCGCTGGTGCCGCCTCGCTCGCCCCGCGGGCGTGCAGCACCAGCACGAACTCACCGCGCCGGTGGTCCGCGTCGGCAGCCAGCCAGGCGGGGAACGCAGTGCAGTCCAGCGTGTGGATGTCCTCGAACTGCTTGGTCAGCTCACGGCAGACGGTCAGCCGCCGCGCGGGCAGCACCTCCGCCAGCGCATCGGCCAGCGCCTCGATGCGGTGCGGCGCCTCGAACAGCACACAAGTCCCGGGATCAGCCCCAAGCTGGCGCAGATCCTGCCCACGTGCAGCCGCCTTGGGCGACACGAAGCCGACGAAGCGGAACCCGCCGCCGGCCACATCGCCCGCCGCACTGAGCGCCGTCACCACGCTGCTGGCCCCCGGCAGCGGGACCACGCGGAAACCCGCCGCCCGCACCGCCGCCACCAGCCGTGCGCCGGGATCGGAGATGGCCGGCGTACCAGCGTCGCTGACGTACGCTACGCGCTCGCCGCGGGCCAGGCGTTCGATCACCAGCGGGGCGGCGGATTCCTCGTTGTGCTCGTGCAGGGCGATCAGCGGGCGGTGCAGCCCCAGGCGCTGCAGCAGGCCGGCGCTGACCCGCGTGTCCTCGCAGGCCACGGCGTCCACCAGCGACAGCACGTGGATGGCACGCAGGCTCATGTCAGCCATGTTGCCGATCGGGGTGGCCACGACATACAGTGCCGAGGCGGGATGCTGCTGGTGCCCCGCTGCCGCGCTGGCGGCTTGCAGGATCAGGGGGGAAACAATGGTATCGAGGCTCACGGGCAGCAATCGCGGTGACAAGGGCAGTGACAAAAAGGACATCGGCGACGCCGGCGAGGAACGCGCCTTGGCGCACCTGCAGCAGCAGGGACTGGTGCTGGTGCAACGCAATTATCGGGTCGCCGCCGGACCCTCCGCCCGCGCCGGCGAAGTGGATCTGATCATGCGGGACCGGGACCGCGACGGCACACTGGTGTTCGTCGAAGTCCGCCAGCGCGCCCGGTTCGACCACGGCGGTGCAGCCGCCAGCGTGACGCGGTCCAAGCAGATGCGGATCATCTTCGCCGCGCGCCACTACCTGCAGCGCCACTGCCGGGTCTGGCCGCCCTGCCGGTTCGACGTGGTCGCCATCGACGGCGATGACCTGACCTGGCTGGTCGCAGCCTTCGATGCGGGTTGAAAGCTGGAATATCATCGGCCATGCTTGAGCAACGCATACAACAACAGTTTTTCGACAGCGCCGACCTGAAATACGCCGCAGCGGAGGTGCTCACGCGCCCCGTGAGCGAAGCGGCCCAGGTGCTGCTGAATGCCATCACCTCGGGCTGCAAGGTGCTCGCGTGCGGCAATGGGGGATCCGCCGGGGATGCGCAGCATTTCGCCGCCGAGTTCGTCGGCCGCTTCGAGCGCGAGCGTCCGGGCCTGGCCGCGCTGTCGATGTCCACCGACACCTCCATCCTGACGGCGATCGGCAACGACTACGCCTTCGACCAGATCTACGCCAAGCAGGTCCAGGCGCTGGGCCAGCCGGGCGACGTGCTGCTGGCCATCACCACCAGCGGCAACTCGGCCAACATCCTCGAAGCGATCGACGCCGCGCACCAGAAGGACATGGTCGTCGTGGCGCTCACCGGCAAGGGGGGCGGCAAGGTCAATGCCGCGCTGAACGACGGTGACATCCACATCTGCGTGCCGCACGACCGCACGGCGCGCATCCAGGAGGTGCACCTGCTGGTGATCCACTGCCTGTGCGACGCGGTCGATGTTTCACTGCTTGGAGAATGACCCGATGGCCCTGCTGCACCCTTTCCGCCTGAATTCCCCGCTGGTCGCACTGATCGGCACCGCCCTGCTGTGCACCTCGCTGGCCGGCTGCGCGCCGCTGCTCGTGGGAGGCGCAGCGATGGGCGGAGCGATGGTGGTGACCGACCGGCGCAGTTCGGGCGTGCAGCTGGAGGACGAGACCATCGAGCTGAAGGCCGGCCAGCGCGTGCGCGCCACAGTCGGCGAGCGCTCGCATGTGAACGTCACCAGCTACCAGCGCCAGGTCCTGCTGACCGGCGAGGTCTACAACGAGACCGACAAGACCGCGATCGAGGCCGCCATCACCAAGATCGACGGCGTGAAGTCGGTGGTCAACGACCTGGCCGTGATGTGGCCCAGCGCGACCAGCGAGCGCTCGCGCGACCTGCTGCTGGCGGGCAAGATCAAGGCCACCTTCGTCGACGCCGCGGGGCTGTCGTCCAATGCCTTCACGGTCGTGACCGAACGCGGTGTCGTCTATCTGATGGGCCGCGTGACCGAGGAAGAAGCCACCCGGGCGATCGACCTGGCGCGTGCGGTGCCCGGCGTCGTGAAGGTGGTGCGGCTGGTCGAGGTGATCACCCCCGAGCAGCTCAAGAACATCAAGGGCCGCTGAGCGGCGGCCCTGCCCCGCATCAGCGCAGGCGCTTGATCAGGCTGGACGTGTCCCAGCGCCGGCCGCCCAGGGCCTGCACCTCGGCGTAGAACTGGTCGACCAGCGCCGTGACCGGCAGCCGCGAGCCATTGCGGCGCGCCTCGTCCAGCACCAGCCCGAGGTCCTTGCGCATCCAATCCACCGCGAAGCCAAACTCGAACTGGCCGTTCACCATCGTCTTGCCGCGGTTGTCCATCTGCCAGCTCTGCGCTGCGCCCTTGCCGATCACGTCGAGCACCTGGTGCATGTCCAGCCCGGCGTTCTGGCCGAAAGCGATCGCTTCGGACAGGCCTTGCACGAGGCCGGCGATGCAGATCTGGTTGACCATCTTGGCGAGCTGCCCGGCGCCACTCTCGCCCAGCAGCGTGATCGCGCGCGAGAACGCCATCGCCACCGGCTTCATCGCCTCGAACGCCGCCGCGTCGCCGCCACACATGACCGTCAGCAGACCATTGACGGCACCCGCCTGACCCCCGGACACCGGCGCGTCGATGAACTGGCCACCCTGTGCAGCGACCAGCGCGGCCAGCTCGCGCGCCACATCGGCCGACGCGGTGGTGTGGTCCACCAGCAGGCCACCTGTGCGCAGACCAGCGAGCACGCCGTCCGCGCCCAGCACGACCGAGCGCAGGTCATCGTCATTGCCGACGCACAGGAAAACGATGTCGGCACGCTGCGCCGCCTCGCGCGGTGTCAGGGCCATCGCGGCGGACAGCCCTTCAGCTGCGTGCTGCGTGACCCAGGCTTCAGCGCGGGCGGCGGTGCGGTTGTAGACCGTGACGCGGTGGCCGGCGCGGGCGAGGTGGCCGGCCATCGGGCCGCCCATCACACCGAGGCCGATGAACGCCACATCACGGGCGGGAACGGAGTCGTAGGTCTTGGGCATGTCGAGGGTAAAGGGTCGAGGTCGAGGGTCAGACGATCTTCAGGCCACCGGTTTCGGTGGGCGCTCCAGTGCGCGCGCGCATGCTGTTGAGCTTGATCTGCAGCCGCAGGTCATTCACCGAATCGGCGTTGCGCAGCGCGTCGGCCGCCGTAATGTAGTAGCCCTCGAACAGATCGAACAGGGCCTGGTCAAACGTCTGCATCCCGTGCTCGCGGCCCTTCTTCATCACTTCCTTGATGGCGGAGACTTCGCCCTTGAAGATCAGGTCGGAAATGAAGGGGGTGTTGAGCAGGATCTCGACGGCGGCCATGCGCCCCGCACCGTCCTCACGCGGAATGAGCCGCTGCGACACCATCGCCTTCAGGTTCAGCGACAGGTCCATCAGCAACTGGTCGCGGCGCTCTTCGGGGAAGAAGTTGACGATGCGGTCCAGCGCCTGATTCGCGCTGTTGGCGTGCAGCGTGGCCATGCAGAGGTGGCCGGTCTCGGCGAAGGCCACGGCGTGCTGCATGGTCTCGCGGTCGCGGATCTCGCCCATCAGGATCACGTCCGGGGCCTGGCGCAGGGTGTTCTTGAGGGCGGCATCCCAGGTCAGTGTGTCGATGCCGACTTCGCGCTGCGTGATGATGCAGTTCTTGTGCGGATGCACAAACTCGACCGGATCCTCGATGGTGATGATGTGGTCACAAGCGGTCTCGTTGCGGTAATCGACCATCGAGGCCAGCGTGGTGCTCTTGCCGGACCCCGTGGCGCCGACCAGGATGACCAGCCCGCGCTTGAACATCGTGATGTCCTTGAGTATGCTGGGCAGGCCGAGCTTGTCGATGCTGGGCAGCTCCTTCGGAATGGTCCGCAGCACCATGCCCACCTGCCCCTGCTGCACGAAAGCGTTGACGCGGAAGCGCCCGATGCCCTGCGGCGAGATCGCGAAATTGCACTCCTTGGTGCGCTCGAACTCGGCCGACTGCTTGTCGTTCATGACCGAGCGGGCCAGGGCCATCGTGTGCTGGCTCGACAGCGGCTGTGGAGAGACCTTGACCACCTTGCCATCGACCTTGACGGCGGGCGGGAAGTCGCAGGTGAGGAACAGATCGGAGCCACCGCGCGAGACCAGCAGGCGCAGCAGATCGTTGATGAATTTGGAGGCCTGGTCGCGTTCCATGGTGGGGAGAGTTCAGTGGTGGAACGGCCTCAGCCGGGGAAGTTTTCAGGCGAACGGGCCTTGGCGCGGGCCTCGGCTGGGGTGATCTGGCCGCGGCGCACGAGGTCGGCGAGGTTCTGGTCGAGCGTCTGCATGCCCTGGCCCTGGCCGGTCTGGATGACCGAGTACATCTGCGCCACCTTGGCCTCGCGGATCAGGTTGCGGATGGCGGGGGTGCCCAGCATGATCTCGTGTGCGGCGACCCGGCCGGTGCCGTCGCGGTTCTTGCACAGCGTCTGCGAGATCACCGCCATGAGCGACTCCGACAGCATCGCGCGGACCATGTCCTTCTCGTCGCCGGGGAACACGTCGATGATCCGGTCGATGGTCTTGGCCGCGCTCGACGTGTGCAGCGTGCCGAAGACCAGATGGCCGGTTTCCGCCGCGGTCAGCGCCAGCCGGATCGTCTCCAGGTCACGCAATTCGCCCACCAGGATCGCGTCCGGATCCTCGCGCAGCGCCGAGCGCAGCGCGTTGGCAAACGAATGGGTCTGCGTGAACACCTCGCGCTGGTTGACCAGGCATTTCTTGGATTCGTGGACAAATTCGATCGGATCCTCGACCGTCAGAATATGGCCATATTCCGACTCGTTGAGGTGATTCACCATCGCGGCCAGCGTCGTGGACTTGCCGGAGCCCGTCGGCCCCGTCACCAGCACGAGGCCACGGGGTTTCAGCGCGAGTTCGCCAAACACCTTGGGCGCGTTGAGGTCTTCGAGCGTCAGGATCTTGCTGGGAATGGTCCGGAACACCGCACCGGCGCCGCGGTTCTGGTTGAACGCATTGACCCGGAACCGCGAAAGTCCTTGAATTTCAAAGGAAAAATCGCACTCCAGCGTCTCCTCGAAGCTCTTGCGCTGCGAGTCGTTCATGACGTCGTAGACCATCTCGTGGATGCGCTTGTGGGGCAGCGGATCAACATTGAGGCGGCGGACATCGCCATGCACACGGATCATGGGCGGCATACCCGCGGACAGATGCAAATCTGACGCCTTGTTACGAACCGCAAACGTCAGTAGCTGTGTGATATCCATGCAATTGCTCCTCGGACCTGACGGCCAATGAACCGATTTTCCCGAAGAAAACGTGGAGAAAAATGAAAACTTCGATCCCGACGATTATGACGACCATCTCCGACAACGTACAAGCCACACAAGCGCGGCTAAATCGGGCCTGTTTCGCTGCACAGCGCCCCGGTGACACGGTGGCGCTGCTGGCAGTGAGCAAGCGGCAAACGGCCGAGGCGGTGCGCCAGGCACACGCGGCCGGACTCTGCGCCTTCGGCGAAAACTATGTGCAGGAAGGGCTGGACAAGATCGCCGCGCTGGCCGATCTGCGCGCCGTGTTGCAGTGGCACCTGATCGGGCCGCTGCAGAGCAACAAGACCCGCGCCGTCGCCGAAACCTTCGACTGGGTCCACAGCGTCGATCGCCTGAAGACCGCACAACGCCTGAGCGAGCAGCGCCCCGAAGGGCTGGCGCCGCTGAACGTGTGCCTGCAGGTCAACATCAGCGGCGAGGACAGCAAGAGCGGCGTGGCGCCTGCGAACGTCCCGGCGCTGGCCCATGCCGTCGCCGCGCTGCCGAGGCTCAGGCTGCGCGGACTGATGTCGATCCCCGAGCCGGCCGACACGCTCGACGCCCAGCGCGCGCCACACCGCGCCTTGCATCTTCTGTTCGACCAGCTCAACGCGGAGGGCCTGGCGCTGGACACGCTGTCGATGGGCATGAGCGCGGACCTGGAAGCGGCCGTACACGAAGGGACGACGACGGTGCGCATCGGCACAGCGATTTTCGGCGCACGGGAGGCATGAGACGCCCTTGAACTTGGCGTGAACAACCGCACGTTCGACAAGTGGCAGGGCGCCGCCTTGCCCACCGCAAAGGAAGGCTGACCATGATCAAGATCGATGAACTCCGCGAGGGCTTCGGCACGTTCTGGGGCTCGGTGTCCGAGGGCTGGGACCGCCTGCGCCACACGGCGGCCGGCGCACTGACCCGCTTCAAGCCGGGCGAGCAGACCGCCCTGCCCGAGCGCGCCCAGATCGACGATCCGCTGCATTTCCCGGCGCAATCCTGGTCCATGCTCGGCGGCGATGTGTTCGAGGACGAACAGCGGCTGGTCGTGCGCATCGAGGCGCCGGGCATGGAGAAGGACAACTTCGCCATCGAGATCAGCGGCGACACGCTGGTGGTGCGCGGCGAGAAGCGTTTCGAGGGGGAATCGACCGAGGGCCGCTGGCGTGTGCTGCAGTGCGCTTACGGGGCGTTCCAGCGCACCGTGCCACTGCCGGCCGCCGTGCGCGGCGACGAGGCCAAGGCCAGCTACCGCAACGGCGTGCTGAAGGTGGAGCTGCCCAAGATGCGGCCGGGCAAGCCGACGTCGGTGAACATCAAGGTGGATTGAGCCTGGCCTCGTCCAGCCGGTGGGCCGGCACGTTGAACGGCGTGATCACCTCGACGTTCGAACGGGTCGGCATCGACACGGCGTGCGCGACACCGTGGGCCTGCATCACCAGCCGGCAGGCCAGGTGCAGGTCGTGGTGCAGGTCGTGGTGCAGCACCGCCGACAGGCGTCCCGCCCGCAACAGCGCAAGGTTGTCGTCGTCCAGGTCATGGCCGATGAACACCCGGCAGGGACGACCCGCCGCCTCGAACGCCGCCAGGATCGCCGCGTTGGCCCCGCCGACCGAGTACACCGCCGCGACGGCCGGGCAGCGTGCCAGCAGTTGACCGACCGCCTCCCGCGTCGGCGCATGCAGCCCGTGCCCGGTGTCCATGACGTGGACACGGCTGGCGGGGCGGGATTGGCCCAGCGCCTGCACGAAGGCGGCGATGCGCTCCCCCTCGCCCTGAAAATGCGGGCCGCTGGAGGAAACCAGCACGTCGGTCGGCGCCCCCTCCAGCGCCAGCGCCGACGGCCCGAGCCACTGGTCCGTCAGGTAGGCCGCGGTCTGGCCGGCGCGGTGGTTGTCCAGCCCGACATACGCCCGCCGCGGCGCCTCGCGCAGATCGGTCACGAGCGTGACCACCGGGATGCCCCGCGCCTGCAGCCGCGCCACCGCCTCGGTCACGGCGGGCACATCCGGCGCCTTCAGCAAGACCCCCTGGCTGCCACGCCGGCCGATCGTGTCGAGCACCGCGATCAGCTCGGGCAGCGCCATCGTCTCGGCCAGATGCTCACGGACGCGGAACACCGCTGGCGGCATCCGCTGCACCGCCACCGCCAGCGTGTCGCGCACCATCCGGGAAAAGCGCGACGGGGCCTCCATCACCAGGTCGATGAGGAACCGCCGGCCCTTCAGCCCCACCTGCTGGTGCTGGCGCTCCAGTTCCAGGCACGCCTGCTGCACACGCCGCCGCATCGCCGGACTCACCCCCGGCCGGTCGTGCAGGACGCGGTCCACGGTGGCCAGGCCAATCCCTGCCTGCCACGCGATCTCCTTCATCGAAAACGCCTTGCTCATGGTTGGCGAGGATAGCCTCCGAGGTGCAGCGGCTGAGGTGTTCTTGAGGTGTTTCTGGCGCACCGCCCACCGGTGACCTTCCTAGACTGGCCAGGTTCACCGACCCACCCCGACAGGAAACACCATGGCCCTGCTCCGCGCCACCGACGCATGCCTCGACGACCTGCTGCGCGTGCTGGACCAGCACACCGACCCCGCCGACTGCCCCCTCGCCACGCATTTGCAGGACGATGTGCCGGTCTACGACTGCGCTGCGCTGCGCGAGCGGCTGGCCGCCGAAGGCAACGCTGGCACCACATCCCTGCGCGACGCCCTGATGGCGGAATGGACGCAAGTCTGGGAACACGGCGCGGGCATCGTCGTGCTGCAGGGTGCCTTTGCGGACGAGGCGGTGGTCGATGCCGTCACCACCCGCTTCCAGCAGATCATCGCCCGCGAGCGGCTGCGCGGCGCGGTCGGCGACCACTTCGCTGCGGCCGGCGCCAATGACCGGGTGTGGAACGCGCTGGAGAAGCTCTGCCTGGCCGACCCGGCGCTGTTCGCCCGCTACTACGCCAACGACATGGTGGCGCTGGCGAGCGAGGCGTGGCTCGGCCCGGCTTACCAGATCACCTCGCAGGTCAACAACGTCCGCCCCGGCGGCGCGGCACAGACCCCGCACCGCGACTACCACCTCGGCTTCTGCACGCCCGCACAGGCTGAGCGTTACCCCGCGCACGTCCACCGACTGTCCCCGATGCTGACGCTGCAAGGTGCGGTCGCCCATGTGGACATGCCGCTGGAGAGCGGACCGACGCTTTACCTGCCGCACTCGCAGAAGTACAGCCACGGCTACCTTGTCGCCGACCGCGAGGAGTTCCGCGACCACTTCGGGCGCCACCGCGTGCAGTTGCCGCTGCACAAAGGCGACGCCGTGTTCTTCAACCCGGCGCTGCTGCACGCCGCCGGCACCAACCGGTCCAGCGACACCCAGCGCATGGCGAATCTGCTGCAGGTGTCGTCGGCCTTCGGGCGGGCGATGGAAACCGTCAACCGCGACCGCATGACCCGGCAGCTCTACCCCGCGCTGCAGACGCTGCGGGCAGACGGCGCGCTGACCGAGGACGAGGCCGACCGCGCCCTGACCGCCTGCGCCGAGGGCTATGCCTTTCCGACCGATCTGGACCTCGATCCACCACTGGGCGGGCTGGCGCCGGAGAGTCCGCAGGCGGTGGCCCGGCGGGCGTTGCGCGAGGGCTGGTCGGCGCAGCGGCTGGAAGAAGTGCTGGACACGATGGTGACGCGCCGAGGGGTGCAGACAGGCATGCCGTCTTGAGCGGGTGGTTTCACTGCTCACTGTTCTTTCAGGAAGGTGACCACCGCCCTGGCGAATCCCGCCGGATCTTCAGTGGGCCACATGTGGTTGTAGCCTGGCACCACCAGATGCTTGCGCTGCGGCAGACAGCGTGCAGCGGCGTCCGCCACCTCACGGAACATGGGCCGGCTGTTGCCTCCGCTGGCGATGCGCACGGGGGTTCGCCACTGCCCGAGTTCCTCGCAGGGCAGCGGGGGTGGCGGCGGTAATTCAACCAGTTGTGCCCGCAAAGTGCCCGCGTTCTCCTGCGTGATGCGCCTGGCTGATGGCGACAGGGTCTCGTGGTAGCCCGGGCGCTCGCCCACGGCGTCCAGCATCGCCTTTTCAGCCCGCACCGGGTCACCGGCCGCCGCGGCCTGCGCCGCCGCCGGGATGCCGGAGGCGCCGACATCCTGCCCGATGCGTTGCAGCAAGGCCGGATCGGTCACGAAGGTCGGAAACGGTGGCTCGAAAACGAAGACGCTGCGCACCAGTTCCGGGTGCTGGCGGGTCGCTTCGAGCACGACATTGGCGCCGTAGGACCACCCCACGAGGTGCACAGGCCCGCTGCCGAGCGCACGGATGAACGCCACCAGGTCATCGGCGTGGGTGCTCACCCCGAACGTTGGCCCGCCCTCGGGCCAGACCTGTGTGCCGTAGTAACGCTGGGTGTAGGTGATGGCCCGGTACTGCCCGGCCAGCAACGGCAGGTGCGGCAGCCAGGTGCGGTGGTCCGAAATCGCGCCATGAACGAAGACCACCGGCACACCACGCCCTTGCTCGACATACGGCAGGCGCACGCCATTGACCGGCAGCGTCTTGACCGCGTCGGCGGCCGGAACCACCCCAGTCGGAACGCTGCCAAGCTGCTGGCATGCGGGCAGGGCCAGCACCGCAACCGCCAGCCCGAGGGCCACGGCCAAGCGGGAAGTTCGCATCGGAAATGCAGCACGGGACATGAAGGTCTCCTGGTTGATCGGACGGTGCCAGCATCAGTCGGCGGCACCCGGAGATCACGAGGAAGTGCCGATACTTTCCCGATGAATCCCCGAAATTCGTCTGCGGGACTGGCGATTGCCCCCACCGGTCGATCGCAGTACCCTGCACAGGCGAACAGGAGAGGAGAGACGCCATGTCCAGTGCCAGCGCCAGTGCGGGTCAGGTCATCACCATCCCCGGCTTCCAGCTTGATCTGGCACAGGCCCTCGTGCGCGATGCGGGTGGTCAGGAGGTCCGACTGCGACCCCAGAGCTTCGATGTGCTGCACCTGCTGGCACTGAACGCCGACCGCGTGGTCACCAAGGAGGAACTGATGCAGTCGGTCTGGACGGGCACCGTGGTGACGGATGACAGCCTGGTGCAGTGCATCAAGGAAATCCGCCTGGCCCTGAACGACCGGGAGCACCGCCTGGTTCGCACAGCACCCAAACGCGGTTACTCGCTGGTCACGGCGGGCGCACCACGGCCCGAGCAACCTGCCGTGCCCCTGCCCGAGCCGGAGCCGGAGAACACCGACCGTCGGCGCTTCGGCCATGCGGGCGTGTCCACGCTGGCGCTGGGTGGGCTGGCCTGTGCAGCGGGCCTGGGCGGGTGGTGGTGGCTGCGCGGCACCGCGGTGCAGCCCGTGGCCAAGGCTGCGCAACCGTCGATCATCGTGCTGCCGATCCGCAACATCAGCGGCGGGGATCGCTGGGACCGGCTGGCGCGAGGTCTGACCGAAGACATCACCACGGACCTGGCCCGCCACCGCTGGCTGTTCATCATCGCCAGCAGCGCCGCCTTCCAGCGGGCCACCGCAGGCACGGACACCCTGGCCGTCGCACGAGATCTGCAGGTGCGCTTTGCCCTCGATGGCTCGTTGCAGACGGAGGGGGACTCCGTCCGCGTCAACGCCCGGCTGATCGAAGCCGAGACGGGTGCCACCGTCTGGTCGCAGCACTGGAACCGGTTGACAGGTCAACTGTTCGACATCCAGGACGCCATCGTCGAAGCGATCAGCAGCGCGCTCGGCAGCGCCTGGACCGGGGTGATTGCCGCGTCCGACCGGGCCAAGGCGCGGCGGCGTCCGACCAGCAACCTCCAGGCTTACGAGCTGTTCCTGATCGGGCTGGAGCACAAGCACCGGTTCACGCCCCAGGATCTGGTTTCTGCACGCGATTTGCTGCGGCGTGCGGTCGAACTGGACCCTGGTTTCTCCAAGGCATGGGCGGCTCTGGCGATCGTGCATGTCAATCTGATGCAGTTCGCCGCCGATGACACCGCCCGCCAAGCGGAATTGACAGCGCGGCGCCACGCCATCGAACGCGCCCATGCGGCAGACCCTGACGACCCGGATGGCCTGATCCAGTGGAGCTGGCTGCGCTCGCTGGATGGCGATCCAGAGGGTGCCGTCGCTGCCTTGCGCCGAGCGGTCACCATGGCCCCCAACAATGCGGATGTTCTGGCAGTGGCCGGGCTGGAAGGTGGGACACACTGCGAGCCGGCGGACGAGGCGCTGGATTGGGTCCGGCACGCGCACCGGCTCAATCCGAATCCGCCGGCCTGGTATTTCATGTGCCTCGGCATCGCCGCGCTGTATTCGAAACAGTACGCCCTGGCCACCGACGCCTTTTCAAGAGCGCCCGATTTCCCGCTGGTCTGGCGCCATCGGGCGGTGGCGCAGGCGCTGAACGGCGATCTGGCCGCGGCCCGCCAAACCACCCGGCGGCTGCTGGACCTCGCCCCCGGCCTGTCGGCCCGACAAATCACGGCCGATCACGGCGAGTGGGGCAACCCGAAGGCCGTGGCGCTGTTCTTGGAAGGCGCACGGCTCGCCGGGATACCGGCTTGACCCTCGTGTCCCGCCTCACACCGCGATCGCCGCCGTGTTCTTCACCTCTTCCATCACCACATAGGTCCGCGTCTCGCGCACGCCGGGCAGCGTCCAGATCACCGAGCCGATGAACTCGCGGTACGCCGCCATGTCGGCCACGCGGGTCTTGAGCAGGTAGTCGAAGCCGCCCGCCACGAGGTGGCACTCCAGAATCTCGGGCCGCACCTGCACCGACGCCCGGAAGGTGTCCATCACGTCCTGCACCGTGCGGTCGAGCAGCACCTCGACGAAGACCATCAGCCCTGCACCGAGCAGCGTCGGGTTGAGCCGCGCCTCGTAGCCGAGGATGTAGCCGTCGCGCGTGAGGCGGCGCACGCGCTCCAGCACCGCCGTCGGCGACAGGTGGACCGCCTCGGCCAGCTTCAGGTTGGAGATGCGCCCATCGGCCTGGAGCAGCGCGAGGATGCGGCGGTCGATCTTGTCAATCTTGTCGATGTCGGTGCCCATGGCAAAACATTATCCAATCAATGGCTTTTTGATTGGTGAGTTATTCATCTGCATGGCGAATAAGCTGGAGATCTGCGCCACACCACGCCGAGACCGCCACCATGCCGACACCCGCCCTTGCCGACCGATTCTCCGACCGACTGCCCACCCCTGTGCGCGACGAGGCCACCCAGGTGAGCCGCCTGCTCGGCGAGTTGCAAGGCCGCGTGGACTGGTCCGCCGTGATCGCCACCGGCACGCCGTGGGTGGACGCCGTGCGCCGCCAGCCCGCGCCGTTCTGGGCGATGGAGTCGCTGCTGCGCGAGTACCCGATCTCCAGCGCGGAAGGGCTGGCGCTGATGCGGCTGGCCGAGGCGCTGCTGCGGGTGCCGGACACCGAGACCGCGCTCGCGCTGACCGCCGACCAGCTCGGCCGCGCCGATTTTTCCGGCCACGCGGCGGATGCACATGGGCAGGCGCACCCGATGCTGTCCGGGCTGGCATCGCAGGCGATCCACCTGTCCAAGAAGCTGCTGCCCGAGGATGGCGAGGATGCGCACGGCGGTGGCTTGCTGCAACGCCTGGGCGCCAAGACGGTGGTGGCCGCGACAGTACGGGCGATCCAGTTGCTCGGGCGGCAATTCGTGCTCGGCCAGTCGATCGCGGAGGCGCTGACCCGCGCCGACGCCAACCGCCGCGAGCACGCGCTGATCCGCCACAGCTTCGACATGCTCGGCGAAGGCGCCCGCACCGACGCCGACGCGCTGCACTACGGCCGCGCCTACGCCAACGCAATCCGTGCCATCGCCGCCAAGGGTCGTCCGGCACGCCCGGAGGACGGCGACGGCATCTCGATCAAGCTCTCCGCGCTCGACGCCCGCTACGAACCAGCGCAGTTCGCCACCGTGGCCAGGCGGCTGATGCCCCGGCTGCTCGACCTCGTGAACGCCGCCGCCGCCGCGAACATCAACCTCACCATCGACGCCGAGGAGTCCGAGCGGCTGGAGCTGTCGCTGGTCGTGCTCGATCTGCTGGCGGCGCATGTCGCGGCCACTTTTCCGCAGTGGCAGGGTCTGGGTTTGGCGATACAGGCGTACCAGACCCGCGCGCCGGAAGTCATCGACGAAGTGACCGCTATCGCCCGCCGCCACGGCCTGCGGTTCATGGTGCGGCTGGTCAAGGGCGCGTACTGGGACGGCGAGATCAAGCGGGCGCAGGAACTCGGCCTGCCCGGCTACCCGGTCTGGACCGACAAGCGCCACACGGACCTCAGCTACCTCGCCTGTGCGCAGCGCCTGCTGGCCGCGCCCGAGATCTACCCGCAGTTCGCCACCCACAACGCCGGCACCATCGCCGCGATCCTGGAGAGGGCCAAGGCGCACGGCACGCCCTTCGAGCTGCAGCGCCTGCACGGCATGGGCGAAGGCATCTACCGCGAGGTGATGCGGCGCCCGGACGCGCCGCCGCTGCGCATCTACGCACCGGTCGGCGAACACCGCGACTTGCTGGCCTACCTGGTGCGCCGGCTGCTGGAGAACGGGGCGAATTCGTCGTTCGTCCACCAGCTTGCCGACGAGGCCGTGACGCCGCAGATGCTGCTGGCCTCGCCGCTGCGGGCGCCGTCGCGCTCGGTGCTGCCGATGCCGCTGCAACTGTTCGGCGCGGTGCGGGCGAATTCGAAGGGTCTCGATCTGGCCGCCGAGCGCGAGCGGCTGCCGCTGCTGGCGGCGCTGGCCGTGCCGATGCCCGCGGCGCCGACCGACGCGAGCGTCGAAGGCGCAGCCGCCGCGATGGACGCGCTGCACGCCGCCCACCGCGGCTGGAACGCGACACCACTCGCCGACCGCTGCGCCGTGCTGCTGCGCGCTGCGGATGCGCTGGAGCGGCGCACCAGCGAATTCGCCGGCCTGCTCGCCCAGGAAGGCGGCAAGACGCTGGGCGACGCCGTGGCCGAGATCCGCGAGGCGGTCGATTTCTGCCGCTACTACGCCGAGCAGGCCGCCGCCCGGCTCGCGCCGCAGACGCTGCCCGGCCCGACCGGCGAGCGCAACGAGCTGCGGCTGCACGGCCGGGGCGTCTTCGTCTGCATCAGCCCGTGGAACTTCCCGCTGGCGATCTTCGCTGGACAGGTCGTCGCCGCGCTGGTCGCCGGCAACACGGTCGCCGCCAAGCCCGCCGAGCAGACGCCACGGGTCGCGCAACGCTTCGTCGAATTGCTGCACGACGCCGGCCTGCCGCTCGCGGCGCTGGCGCTGGTCTGCGGCCCTGGCGAGACGGTGGGCGCGGCGCTGGTGGCGCATCCAAGCTGCGCGGGCGTGTGCTTCACCGGCTCGACGCAGGTGGCCAAGGCGATCAACCGCACGCTCGCGCAGAGCGACGGCCCGATCGTGCCGCTGATCGCCGAGACGGGCGGGCTGAACGCGATGCTGGTGGACTCCAGCGCACTGCCGGAGCAGGTGGTGGACGCAGTCGTGCAGAGCGCGTTCCGCTCGGCGGGTCAGCGGTGTTCGGCGCTTCGGCTGCTGTGCCTGCACGAGAGCGTCGCGGACAAGGTGCTGGAGATGGTCGCAGGCGCGATGGCGGAGCTGGTCTGCGGCGATCCGGCGAATGCTGCAGACACGGCGCAGAGCTGGGCGGTCGATGTCGGACCGGTGATCGACGCCGAGGCGCACGCTGGTCTGAGCCGGAACATCGCCCGGCTGGAACGCGAGGCCCGCCTGATCGCCCGCACGCCGCTGCCCGAGCGGCTGGCCAGCACGCACATCGCGCCGGTCGCGTTCGAGCTGCGGTCGATCAGCGAGATGCGCGAGGAGCTGTTCGGGCCGGTGCTGCACGTCGTGCGCTGGCGCGGGGCGGTCGATGCGCTGGTGGACGAGGTGAACGCGCTCGGCTATGGGCTGACGCTGGGCGTCCACACGCGCATCGACGACCGGGCGATGCGGATCGCCGAGCGGGCGCGGGTCGGGAATGTCTACGTGAACCGGAACATGATCGGGGCGGTGGTGGGCGTGCAGCCGTTCGGCGGGGAAGGTTTGTCGGGGACGGGGCCGAAGGCGGGGGGGCCGCACTACCTGTATCGGTTCTGTGGGGAGCAGGCGGTGACGGTCAACACGGCGGCGGCGGGGGGCAACGCGACGCTGCTGGCGGGACTGTGAGCGGTTCCAGGAGGATGGCGGCTCAGTAAACTGCCGCCATGACACACCCCACCGCCCCCACTCACCCCACCCTCGCCTTCATCGGCGGCGGCAACATGGCCACCGCCATCCTCGGCGGCCTCGTCCGCAGCGGCACCCCTGGCGCCAACCTGATCGTCCTCGACCCCAACGCCGACCAGCGCGCCCGCCTGGAGCGCGACTTCGGCGTGCGCACGATCGCCGCCGCGGACGCGACCCTGGCCGAAGCCGATGCCGTCGTCTGGGCCGTCAAGCCGCAGAGCTTCAGCGAAGCCGCCGCACCCTGCGCCGCCCACGTCAGCAGCGCGCTGCACCTGTCGGTCATGGCCGGCATCCGCAGCGACGCCATCGCCCGCGCCACCGGCAGCGACCGCGTCGTGCGCTCCATGCCGAACACGCCCGCGCTGATCGGCCAGGGCATCTCGGGCCTCTACGCCCGCCCCGCCGTCACCGCCGCCGAGCGCGCGCAGGTCGAGGCGCTGCTGGCCCCGACGGGCGATGTGGTGTGGGTCGAGCGCGAGGTCGATCTGGACGCCGTGACCGCGCTGTCCGGCTCCGGCCCGGCTTACGTGTTCTATTTCATCGAGGCGATGGTCGCCGCCGCCGAGCGCATGGGCCTGACCGCCGAGCAGGGCAAGCAGCTCGCGCTCGCCACCTTCAGCGGCGCCACCGAACTCGCCCGCCGCTCCGATGAATCCCCGGCCACGCTGCGCGAACGTGTCACCTCGAAAGGCGGCACCACCTACGCCGCACTGACCGCGATGAACACCGCCGGGATGCAGGAGAGCTTCATCGCCGCGCTGCAGGCTGCCCAGACGCGGGCGCGTGAACTGGGTGACGAGTTCGGGGGTTGACCCGAATAGCCGGAACTTGCCGGCACGTACAGCGCAGCACACTGTCCCTTCAGGGTCATGCACAGAACGCATGACTCCGGCAGGCGCATCGAAAGCCGCCCCCCTAGAGTCACGTCGAACGACGGCATCGCGCAAGACCCACCCGGTCCGAGCCGTGATCCGTCTTCCACCCAGCTCCAACAGACGAGGTTTTTTCATGCATGCACCGCTGTCCTACATCACTCCTTCGGCCCACAGCGCCTGGGGCACCTACCTGCTCCAGGTCGATCGCGTCCTGCCTTACCTCGGCCCGCTCGCCCGCTGGTCCGAGACGCTCAAGCACCCGAAGCGGGCGCTGATCGTCGATGTGCCGATCGAGATGGACGACGGCTCGGTGCGCCACTTCGAGGGCTACCGCGTGCAGCACAACCTCAGCCGCGGCCCCGGCAAGGGCGGCGTGCGCTACCACCCGGACGTGACGCTGGAGGAGGTGATGGCGCTGTCGGCGTGGATGACGGTGAAGAACGCCGCAGTCAACCTGCCCTACGGCGGGGCCAAGGGTGGCATCCGGGTCGATCCGCGCCAGCTCTCGCACAAGGAACTGGAGCGCCTGACGCGCCGCTACACCAGCGAGATCGGTTTCATCATCGGCCCGCAGCAGGACATCCCGGCGCCGGACGTGGGCACCAACCCGCAGATCATGGCCTGGATGATGGACACCTACTCGATGAACATCGGTGCCACCGCCAGCGGGGTCGTCACCGGCAAGCCCATCCACCTCGGTGGCTCGCTCGGCCGGGTCAAGGCGACCGGGCGCGGCGTGTTCGTCACCGGGCGGGAGGCCGCGCGGCGCATCGGGCTGAACCTGGATGGCGCGCGCATCGCGGTGCAGGGCTTCGGCAACGTCGGCTCCGCGGCGGCGGAACTCTTCACCAGCGCGGGCGCAAAGGTCGTTGCCGTGCAGGACCACACCGGCACCATCGCCAACGCAGGCGGCATGGACATGGCCAATCTGATGGAGGTCGTGCGGCGCGACGGCGGCGTGGGCGCATTCACCGGCGCCGAGCGGATCGACGACGAAGCGTTCTGGGACGTGGACTGCGACATCCTGATCCCGGCCGCACTCGAAGGCCAGATCACCGTCGCCCGCGCCAACCGCCTGAAGGCCAGGCTGGTGCTCGAAGGCGCAAACGGCCCGACGATGTTCGACGCCGACGACGTGCTGACCGACCGGGGCATCCTGGTCGTGCCGGACGTGATCTGCAACGCGGGCGGCGTGACGGTGTCCTATTTCGAGTGGGTGCAGGACTTCTCGTCGTTCTTCTGGACCGAGGACGAGATCAATCTTCGCCTCGACAAGATCATGGTCGAGGCCCTGCGCAAGATCTGGGACATGGCCGACCGCCACCGCATCACGCTGCGCACCGCCACCTTCGCCGTGGCCTGCGAGCGCATCCTGATGGCGAGGCAGGAGCGCGGGCTGTACCCCTGAGTCCCCCCAGCTACATCAACCGCGGATCGAAGGTGAAGGCCGTGTCCCCGACGATCCGCACCCGCAGCGTGTCCGGGTGCAGCGGGTTGAGCAGCAGGTTGCGCTCGATTGGAATCACCGCCGACGGCACGCTCAGCGCCGCACCGCGCCGGCTGGCGAGCCAGTCACTGCCGAGGGCGGCGAGTTCGTCCGGCGCGGGGACCGCCGCCCAGCGCGCAGGTAGCACGGCCATGTCGAGCTGCTCGATCAGCAGGTCGTCGGGCACCTCCAGCATCAGCAGGCGCAGGTCGTCCGGCGCGTCGAGCGGATCGACGTGGACCAGCACCTCCAACGCGGCCAGCGCCGCAGAACTCGCCGCATAGACGATCGGGCGGCCGCGGCGGTGCCAACGGCCGCCGGCATAGAGCCCGCCGATGCCATCGAGCGCCGTGGCGACAAACGGCTGGCGGCAGATGCGCCAGACCTTCATGCACAGCCCGCTGTCAACTGAAGATGCCGTGGTTGAGGCGCATGAGCACCTCTTCGATCTGGTGCGCACCGATGTCGGTGTCGAGCAGATCGAAAGGCACCTCGCCACCCAGTGCGCGGTTTGGCGACTTGAGCCAGCGGCGCGCCTTGTCGGCATCGCCCAGCACCTCGGTGGCCAGCTGCACCGCGCGGGTCAGGCGGTAGAGCCGGTCGGACTCCTGCGGCGTGAAGCGGTGCTCGGTCTTGCGGCGCGCCAAGGTGCGCAGTGGAATGCCGAGCACCTGCGTCATCTGCTGCGGGGCCATGTCCAGTTGCGTGGCGACCGACTCGAAGACCGAGAACGGCAGCCCCTGGCGCACAGCATTGCGGGCATCGAGGAGGGTGTTTGCCATTTGGCGATCGTAACACCGCCAAACGGCATTCAGAACCTTTTCCGCTCAGGAAGCCACCGAGCCGTTCGGCACTTTTGCCTGCCGCGAGGTCGGCCGCTGTCCCGGCTGCACCAGACGCATCCAGCTCGGCCGGTCATAGAGGAACGTCAGCCCGATCCGGTTGAACAGGTGGTAGGCCCCCATTGCGATCGCGATGACTGACACCATGGAAATGGTCGCGACCAGACTTGGGCTGCGGCCGATCGGCGAGCCCTGCAGGGCTGGCACGATGACAAGCATCGGCAGGTAGAAGCCCAGGTAGACCGCGATCGAGTGTTTGCCCAGCGTGTTGAGCCAGCCCGCCCATCGGTGCGACGACACGAGCGCGGCAATCACCACCACCGCGCTGATGCCCATGAAGCCCGCCAGCAGATTGACCGCCAGATGCTCCGTCAGCGCCAGCTTGACCAGCACCGCATTGGCCATCGCCCACAGGAGCAGCCCGGCGATGGCGGTGCGGCGGTGTTCGAGGGTCCAGTCGGCCAGCGCGAAGAAGCGGCCGGAGAACACGTGGCCGACGTAGAAGAACAGGAAGAACATCCCGAACCGGTCAATGTGGTAGACGCCGGTGTGCAGCGGGAACAGGTGCAGCAGCACCGCCGCCGGTAGGAGGATCCAGACCGGCACCTGGCGCAGCAGGCGCGTCGCCACGAAGTAGACCGACAGCATCATGATGAACCACAGCATGCCGAACGGGTCGTACAGGTGGTAAAGCAGTGCTGTCGCGGCATCGCCCATGCTGGTCGGCGCGTCATGGCCGAGCAGCCAGGTGACCGGCAGGACGATCAGCGTCCAGAGCACGAAGAAGTACAGGTAGTGCACGACCTTGGTGTCGAGATAGTGCTTCCACGGCCGGTCGATCACCTGCGACAGGAACAGCCCGGAGATCAGGAAAAAATCCGGCATTCGGAACGGCTTGGCAAACACGACGAAGTACCCGAGCCAGCCGGCCTGCCCCTTCGCCACATGCCCCTGCATCGTTCCGGCGATCCACATGGCCACCACGGCGACGATGCAAAAACCCTTGGCGAAATCAACCCATGCGTACCGATTTCGAAGGTCCGAGGGGCGTTGGTGGCTCATGGCGGGGTGTCCTGACGTTGTGCGTTGAGGACCAGTCTAGGAGACCGGTTGAGGGTTATCGCCCCCCTGAACGCCTGTCTGAACACGCGATGGCTTGAAACTGAACGCAATGTTTACAGACAAGGCGTGTGCTACGCCCTGGACATCTCGACCACCACTGGAAGTGAAAAATCACTCGGCAGGTTCTTCGAATTCATCGGGCACCTCCGGTTCGGCAGAGTCTGACGCCAGCAGCGCCCCACCACGTTTTCCCTTGCGCGCTTTGCGCTCCTGGCGGGCCTGCTCGGCAATCTCGGCCTCGGCCGCCCAGACCAGGAACTCCTCGGGCGTCTCCAGCGTGATGCGACCGAGGATGCCGTTGCGGTAGTCGTGGATGACGATCTCGGCCGCTTTCTGCAGATTGATCTTGCCGCCACCCAACACCGCGCCCCGCCTGCGGCCGATGGCGGAGAGCAGCTCCTCGTCGTTCAGCGCCTCGGTGTCGGTCAGCTTGTAGCGTGCCTCGACCTGCCCCGCATAGTCGCGGCGCAGCGTGGCCAGCAGCTCGACGGCGACCAGTTCCTCATCCAGCGCATTGCGGCCGATCGCACCGGTGGCGGCCAGGTTGTAGCCGCCCTTCTCGATCGTGATCTTCGGCCAGAGCATGCCGGGGGTGTCGTACAGGTAGAAGTCGCTCGCCAGGGCGATGCGCTGCTCCAGCTTGGTGATGCCGGGCTCATCCCCGGTCTTGGCCGCGCGCTTGCCGACCAGCGTGTTGATGAGCGTCGATTTGCCGACATTGGGAATGCCGCAGATCAGCACGCGCATCGGCTTGGCCATGCCGCCGCGCAGCGGCGCCAGGGTGCGGCAGGCAGCGATCAGGCGCTGCGCGGGGGCGGTGATGCTGGCGTCCAGACCAAGGGCCTGCGTCTCGGGCAAGCTGTTGTAGTGGTCCAGCCACAACTCAGTGCGCACGGGGTCAGCCAAGTCTTGCTTGTTGAGCACCTTGAGCGCCGGCTTGCCTTGCGTCAATTCCGCGAGCAGCGGATTGGCACTGGAGCCGGGCGCGCGGGCGTCCAGCAATTCGATCACCACGTCGATGCCGTCCTTGACACGCGCGGTGATGGCCTTCTTGGTCAGGTGCATGTGACCGGGAAACCACTGGATGGACATCTGGAAAATCTTTCTGGGTCGAAAACGGGGTGTAGAACAACGGGAGAATACCGGGATGAAAACCTACACCATCGAAGTGCAACGCTACAAGGCGGCCGCCAGCCACCACGGGCTGGTCAACATCAAGCTCGACGCCCTGCTGGTACCGCGCGCAACCCCGGAGGGCCAGGAGCCGGCCCACGTGCTGAGCATGAGCGAGGCGGATGCCCGCTCACTCATGATGCTGCTCAAGGCGCAGTTCCTGGAGGTGGACAAACGCAAGGCGCGCAGCCAGCGTTGAGCCGCGCCGCTCGCCGACTCAGTCGCGGGTCGGCGTGATCTGCTCGGCGTAGTCGTAGAGCGCGCCGAGGATCTCCTGGGCGCGGTCATCGTCCTCGTGCGCCTGACCAAGGGTGTCGATGCGCTCGAAGAATTGCGCCACCGTCTGCGCGCCACCTTGCCCGTCCAGCAAACGGTCGGCGCAGTGGGCTTGCCAGCGTTCGCGCTCGGTGTCGGTCAGGGTCTCGGGGAAATTCCGGGCACGGTAGCGCCAGAACAGCTCGTCCAGGCGCGGATCATCGAAGGCCGGCGCACGTCCAGAAGGCAGCTGGTCCGCCTTGAGGCCACGCAGGCGCACCAGCCGGCGGCGGTCCTCGTTGTCGAGAAAGCCCCCGTAGAGGTCTTCATCGACATCGGTGGCCGGTGCGCCCTCCACCACTGGCCGGGCATAGACCTCCTGCCAGATGCCCCCCAGCGTACGCACCTGCGACGCGGCCGTTTCGGCGTGGCGCAGGCACTGCGCCATGTCGATGCCCCAGTGCGCGGCGCGCTCGGTGGACAGCGTCTTGAGGTTGGCGATCACGACCGGGGATTTGTTGAGGTGGATCGTCTTGACCGGCAGCCGCGTGACGCCTTCGGGCAGCGCATCGGTGCGGGTGAACAGGCGCTCGCGGATCTGCGCCGCACTCAGGCCGAGCAGTTCTGCAGGATCATGGGCGAGATCCCAGACGATCAGCTCGTTCTTGTTGGTCGGGTGCGTGGACAGCGGCCAGACCACCGCCAGATTGCCGCGCTCGGCGCCGTACATGCCGGACACGTGCAGAAAGGGTTGCCCCTGGCGCTGGGCGCGGTCGATCTCGGCAGCCACCGCGTCCTTCTTGCGCAGGGCCAGACAGAACTCGAACAGCCGCGGCTGGCGGTCGCGGATCAGCCGGGCCAGCGCCAGCGTGGCGCGCACGTCGGACAGCGCGTCGTGCGCCGCTTCGTGGGCGATGCCGTTGGCGGCGGTCAGGTGTTCGAGCTTGAACGACGGGCGGCCATCTTCATGGCGCGGCCAGACGATGCCATCCGGCCGCAGCGCCCAGGCGCAGCGCACGAGGTCCACCAGATCCCAGCGCCCGCAGCCGTTCTGCCACTCGCGCGCGTAGGGGTCGATCAGGTTGCGCCAGAACAGGTGGCGCGTGACTTCGTCGTCGAAGCGGATCGAGTTGTAGCCCAGGCCGATGGTGCCGGGCTGGCCGAGCTGCTCCTCGATGGCGCGGGCGAAGGCGTGTTCGGGCAGGCCGTGTTCGAGACAGTGCTGCGGGAGGATGCCGGTCAGGAGACAACTCTCGGGATCGGGCAGATAGTCCGGCGCGGGCTGGCAGTGGGCCATGACCGGCGCGCCGATCTCCTGCAGCTGTGCATCGGTGCGGATACCGGCGAACTGGGCGGGGCGGTCGCGCCGTGGCACGCGCCCGAAGGTTTCGTAGTCGTGCCAAAAGTAGGTGAAATCAGCCATGGGCGGCACCTTAACCGATCAGGAAAACGCCGCCGATCAGAACGCATCGCTGCGGCGCACGAAACTGGCGAAGCGCGGCACGCCGTGGCTGGTCTGGCCGCGGAAGCGGTAGACGATGAGCGCGCCGATGGGCGGCGGAACACGGCGCTGCTCGTCGGTAAAGCCGGATCCGACCAGAAACACGACCCCGTCCGCATTGCGCACCTGCAAGGCGCCGAGCAAGCCATCGAGGCGGCCCTGCCCCGGCGTGTGCCCGATCACCAGCGCGTCGTCGTCGTGGACCGGCTTGAGCTTGAGCAGCACCTCGCTGCGTCCGCCGAGGTTGGGTGCATCGGCACGGTGCAGCATCAGTCCCTCGCCGCCGGCCTCCAGCACCGTGTGCAGCCGAGCCTTCAACTCGGCACGGTCCGCCACCACCGACTGCACCACCGCGTGCAATTGTGGCCACTGCACACGGTCCACGATCGCCCGGATGCGTTCGACCCGCTCATCGAAGCGCCCACCAGCGCGCTGCATCTCGAACACCAGCAACTGCACTTCGCGCCAGGCACCCAGCTCCGGGCGGCGCCTGCGCACCAGCGCCGACACCTCGTCGAAACGATTCCGGCCCAGCCACAACTCGCCGTCTAGCGCCTCGGGCGGCAGGCGCGCAGTGAAATCCTTGGGCGCCTCCAGCACCTTGCCAGTGCGGCTGCGCAGCGTGCGGCCATCCCACAGCGCCCGCACGCCGTCGAACTTCTCGCTGACCAGGAAGCCGGCGGGATCGACCTCGGGCTCGGCAATCCGCGCCAGCAGCACGCCGGAACTCCGGCCTACCCGGACCTGATCGATTGGCTCCGTCTGCGCGACGGCCTGCCAGACCGCACCGAACCAGGCCCCTACGGCCCCGAGTCCCGCCACAAAGAGGCGTCGATGACGCCTAATTTTACTGATTGCTGACATTTTTAAGCTCCCCTGCACCGCTAGAAATCGGATATTCGCAGTTTTTTCACATTTATCGCTCATTCGCATCATCGATCGAAACAGATGTTTTTGCGCCTCCCTCCAAGGGGGGGACGATGGGGGATAGGGAAACTACGAGGTGACAGCGCTTCAGCCTTTGGCCTGGATTCACGCCTTCCGACACGACTACACTCGCCCGATTCAGCGTTCGGCACTGCGCGCAGTCGTGACCTTGGAACGCTACAGGTCGACCATGCGCAGGCACCCAGGGCAGAAAGCGTCGTGCTGGCAGCACGATCGGCTACAACACAGGATTCACTCAGCAACCTGAAGGTAAGAGAAGCGATGAAAGTCACCGTCATTGGCACCGGCTACGTCGGACTGGTGACAGGCGCATGCCTGTCGGAGATGGGCAACCATGTGGTGTGCCTGGACGTGGACCCGGCCAAGATCAAGATCCTGAACGACGGCGGCATTCCGATCCATGAGCCGGGCCTGCTCGACGTGGTGCGCCGCAACGTGGCCGCCGGCCGCCTGGAGTTCACCACCGACATCGAGCGCTCGGTCGCCCACGGCACGATCCAGTTCATCGCCGTGGGCACCCCGCCGGACGAGGACGGCTCGGCCGACCTGCAGTACGTCACCGCCGCGGCCCGCAACATCGGCCGCACGATGACCGACTTCAAGGTGATCGTCGACAAGAGCACGGTGCCAGTGGGTACCGGCGACAAGGTGCGTGCGGCCGTCACCGACGAGCTGGCCAAGCGCGGCCTGTCGGAGATGGAGTTCGCGGTCTGCTCGAACCCGGAGTTCCTCAAGGAAGGTGCGGCCGTCGCCGACTTCATGCGCCCGGACCGCGTGGTGGTCGGCGCCGAAGACGAGCGCGCGATCCTGCTGATGCGGGCGCTCTACCAGCCCTTCGTGCGCAACCGCGACCGCCTGTTCATCATGGACGTCAAGAGCGCGGAGTTCACCAAGTACGCCGCCAACGCGATGCTGGCCACACGGATCAGCTTCATGAACGAGCTCTCAAGGCTGGCCGAGAAGGTGGGCGCGGACATCGAACTCGTGCGCGTGGGCATCGGCAGCGATCCGCGCATCGGCACGCACTTCCTGTATGCGGGCGCTGGCTACGGCGGCTCGTGCTTCCCGAAGGACGTGAAGGCGCTCGCCATGACCTCGGCCGAGATGGGCATCCCGTCGAAGATGCTCAAGGCGGTCGAAGAGGTCAACGAGGAGCAGAAGATGGTCCTCGTGAACAAGGTGGTCGCGCAGTACGGCGAAGACCTCTCGGGCAAGACCTTCGCGGTGTGGGGTCTGGCGTTCAAGCCGAACACGGACGACATGCGGGAAGCCCCGAGCCGGGTGATCATCGCCGAGTTGCTCAAGCGCGGTGCGAAGGTGCAGGCCTATGACCCGGTGTCGGCCGCGGAAGCCCAGCGCGTGATGGTGGGCTGGGAGGGACTGAGCTATGCCGCCGGGCAGAAGCAGGCGCTCGAAGGGGCCGATGCGCTGCTGATCGTCACCGAGTGGAAAGAGTTCCGCACGCCCGACTTCGAGGCCATCCGTGACAGCCTCAAGGACAAGGTCGTCTTCGACGGCCGCAACCTCTATGAGCCAGAACTGATCCGCTCCTTCGGGTTGACCTACCACTCCATCGGACGGCCCTGAAAGCACAACGGGCGCCAAGGCGCCCGTTGGTTCAGCCGCAGAATCCGCAGCTCAACGCAGCAGTGCCTGACCGAAACAGCTGTACGTCGTCGCGCTGTACGGCGCAGTCAACGCGGTAGCACCAGTCGACGAGACGCTGCGCTCGCTCCAGGTCACGCCGCAACCCAGATCCACATTGCGCAGCACGGCGTACTGCACACTCAAGCCCAGGCTGTTGGTGCTGTCGCTGGCCGAAGCAGGGGTCACGCCTGTGCCAATGGTCAGCGAATTGTCCAGCGAACGGCGGGCGTGCGACAGGTTGCCGACCATGGCAATCTTGGACGTCACCTCCCACTGGGTGGTCAGCCCGAGCGTCGTGGCGATCGTGCTGTTGGACGAGCCAACGTTGATCGTGCCGGTCGAAAAGTCATAACTGCCATTGCTGGAGTCACGCGACAGACTCAGATTGGTGGACAGCTTGCCGGTGGGTTTCCAGTTCCAGCCCAGCGCGCCGGTCCAGTTGCTGAGGTTCCGGTCGACCAAGGACTGGTGCTCGCGGGTCAGGCTGATGCGACCGTTGAACACGCTGGCCCCTCCGGGATTGACGGTGGCGGAGAAGTCCAGGTCATTGCGGCGCACGTCGTTGCTGGCGTTGGGATAGCTGACGTTGGCATGGCGCAGACCAGCCCGCAGCGTCAGACCGCTGGCCGGCGTGACCCGGGCACCCGCGTTGATCGACATCTGGTTGGTGTTGTTGCGCGCGTAGACCGCTTCCGAATAACTTGCGCGCGACACCGCGGCGCCGGCGTCGAAGCTCCACATCGTCACCAGCCCGAGGTTCGCCTGCACGCTGGCGCTGTTGACTTTCAACAGATTGCGCAGCCCGGAGGACAGTGCCGCTGCATCGGTCGGCAGGCTCTCGCGCGACGACAGCGCCACATTGCCCGACAGGCGGTCAACGGTTTCCCAGTCGAGTCGGGTGTCGAGGGCGTAGTCGGTGTTGTTCAGGGCGCTCAGGCTGCTGTAGCGGTTCGCGTTGGCGCTGAAACTGGCAATAAGGCGCTGGCGGCTGATGGGCTGGTCGATGCCAAGCCGCACGCCGGTCGAGGAGATCGTGTCGGACTTCGCCAGCGCATCGGTGTTCAGGAACACGTTGCTGTTGTGCGCGAAGCGCTGCGAGGCGCCAATGTAGTAAGGACTGGTCTCGGCACGGGCGCTGCCAGCAGCCAGACAGGCGAAGCCCACCAGGGTCAGCGCCAGCGGGCGCAAGGAGTTGGGCTGGGTGAGGGTCATGTTGTGCATAGTCCTGCCTGGGGTGTGAATGGGATATCAGAGATCAGTAGACGCTGCGGTCGAAGAACATCTGCCGAACCGTCCGCGCGATGATGCGCAGGTCCAGCCCGAGGGACCAGCTGCGCAGGTACTCCAGATCGTAGTGCACCCGCGCAGCCATCTTCTCGACCACGTCCGTCTCGCCGCGGCAGCCGTTGACCTGCGCCCAGCCGGTGATGCCGGGCTTGACCTTGTGGCGCACCATGTAGGAGCGGATGATCGGCCGGTACTGCGCGTTGTGGGCCACCGCGTGCGGGCGCGGGCCGACGATGCTCATGCGGCCCTGCAGCACGTTGATGAACTGGGGCAGCTCGTCCAGCGAGGTGCGGCGGATGAAGGCACCGAACGGCGTGATGCGCGGATCACCGCGGGTGGCCTGCTTGACCACGGTGCCGTTGTCCATGGTCCGCATCGAGCGGAATTTGTAGACCACGATCTCGTCGCCGTCCAGCCCGTTGCGGCGCTGCTGGAAGATGACCGGACCACGGGAACTGAGCTTCACACCGATGGCCACGGCCAGCAGCACCGGGGCGATCAGCACCAGGATCAGGCTCGCCAGAACGATGTCGGACAGGCGCTTGACCAGCCCATTGAGGCCCACAAAAGGGCTTTCCAGCAGACTGACCACCGGCACGCCATCCATGTTGCGCATGCGCCCCTGGATCACGTTGACGCCGAACACATCCGGCACCAGGTAAATCGACACGGCCGCGTCCTGCAGCACGGAAACCATCTGGCGAATGCGGGGCTGGCTGCTGAGGGCGAAGGTGATGTAGGCGTCCTTGATGCGGTGCTGGCGGATGAGCGCGGGCAGATCGTCGAGTCCACCGAGCATCCGCACGCGGGTGCGCTCATCGCAGCGGTCCAGGCTGCGGTCTTCCACGTGGCCGACCAGGTCGTGGCCGTAAGGAGCACGCGCCTGGATCGCCTCGGCCACCTTGGCCCCCAGCGGACCACCACCGATGACCACCGCCGGGCGCCGGTGCTCCGGCTGCGCCGCGTACCAGCGCATCCACCAGCGCCCGGCCAGCACAAACGCCAGTTGTGCCACCGGGGTGCTCACCACCCAGACCGCCGCCACGTCCTGGCGGAAAAACCGCAGGCTGTCCGACGCATAGCCGCACAGGAAGAGGATCGCCACGACCGCCGCCCAGGCGGCGACGATGTCGACCGCAGAATTGGCCGGACGCTCGTAGAAGCGGTTGGTGCCGGGGAACATCAGCGTCATGGTGAACACGCTGAGCAGCATCACCGAGCGGTCCATCGCTTGTCCCAGCCACAGGGACGACAACAGCAGACACAGCACCGCGAGCAGGGGTTCGGCCAGTGCGGCCACAAAGACCGGCACCGATTGCGGGGCCTGCGGAAACACGCCACCGGAGTCGACAGGGTGGTTCATGGGCAGTCCCCCGGCAGAGCTGAACGCAGGGATCCCGCGAGGCAGTTCAGGCACTCGGGCGTCAAGCGCATCAGGAAGGGAACGGTCGATGTACATCGGGCAGCATGGCAGGCGACCATGGGATTGGAGCTTCTATTGTCTTCAGAGAAAATGCCTGCTTTTTTCAGTTCGGCAACATGCTGCGGCACTAAGTCCGCAGACACCCCCTCATGTTAGGGGGTAACCCGCCGGGATGACCACGCAGGCAGCCACCGGATCAACTCCTCCGGTGCCATCGCACAGGCAAACAGATTGCCTTGCATCTCGTCGCAGCCCAGACGCAACAGCACATCACGCTGCAGGGGTGTCTCGACCCCCTCGGCCACCACCTTGAGACCCAGTGATCGCGCCAGTGCGATGACAGCCGTGACCACTGCCGCGCTCTGGCTGGTCACGCCGAGGTCGCGGACGAAGGACCTGTCGATCTTCAGCTCGCTGATCGGCAACTGGGTCAGGTAGGCCAGCGAGGAGTAGCCGGTGCCGAAATCGTCGATGGCGATTTCCACGCCGATCTGGGTCAGGCGGTGCAGGTCCGGAATGACGCGGTCCAGGTTCTTCATCAAACCGGTTTCGGTGATCTCCAGCGCCAGTGACCGCGGCGCCAGACCATGCCGCTCGGTGGCTGTACGCACCAGATCCACCAGATCCGAGCGTTCGAAGGCCCGGCTCGGCAAGTTCACCGCCACGCTCAGCTCCACGTCATGCACATCCCGCCAGACACCGATCTGGCGTGCGACCTCGCCGATGGCCCATTCGCTCATCGGCACGATCAGCCCCGTCTCCTCGGCCAGCGGGATGAACTCGCCCGGCTGGACCAGCACACCGTCGCGCCGCCAGCGCATCAGCGCCTCCACGGCCACCACGGTGGACGAACCGACGCGGACCTTGGGCTGGTAGTGCAGCACCAGCTCGTTGCGATCGATCGCCTTGTGCAGCGCGCTCTCCAGCTCCAGCCGCTCCATGCCCTTGCCCGCCAGATGCGGCCCATAGACCTGCAGCGCGTTGCGTCCGGCGGCCTTGGCCGCGTACATCGCCACGTCGGCGTTGCGCAGCAGATCGACCACGCTGACCCCGTCGCGCGGGAACAGCCCCACACCGACGCTGGCGGTGACAAAGTATTCGCGCCCGCCCAGCACCACCGGTTCGCGCATCGCCGCCAGCACACGCTGGGCCACCTGCACCGCGTGGGCCTCGTCGTCGACTTCGGGCAGCAGCGCCACGAATTCGTCCCCGCCGAGCCGGCCGACCGCCTCCAGCGAGCGGTGTGAACGCAGCACGGTCGCGTCGATGGTCATGTCGGCGATCTGGTCACAGTGGTGCACGCAGGTGCGCAAACGCCGGCTGATCTCCACCAGCAGCTCGTCGCCCTGTCCGTGACCGAGCGTGTCGTTGATGTTCTTGAAGCGGTCGAGGTCGATCAGCAGCAACGCGAAGCCGTGGCCCATGCGGCGCGCCTGCTCCATCGCGCGCTCGGCACGCCAGATGAGCTGGCGCCGGTTGGGCAGACCGGTGAGCGCGTCGAAGTTGGCCAGATGGCGGATCTTGTCCTCGATCAGCCGGCGGTCTGTCACGTCCTGGAGGATGCCGGTATAGGCGCACAGACTGCCCTGGTCATCGAACTCGGGTTCGGCCTCGACATGCACGATGCGCTCGCGGCCATCGGGGAGGCGGATCGTCACGTCGCTGTCGAGCACCGTGCTGTGCCGCACGACATCGCGCAGCAGCGGCGCCATCACCCGCCGCGCTCCCGGCACCAGCAACCGCATCACCTCCGGCACCGACAGCGGCACCCGTGAACCATGTCCGATCACCCGCAGCGCCTCGGGCTCCAGGTGCAGGCCACCGCCCAGGCGCCAGTCGAAGCTGCCCATGCGCGCCAGATCCTGTGCGCGGGCCAGCTTGGCGCGGCTGCGCAGCAGCTCCATCTGGATGTGCGAGGTGCGCAGCAGGTAGCGCAGGCGTCCCGCCAGCAGGCTCCAGTGGTGCGACTTGACGAAGAAGTCGGTCGCACCGGCGTCGAAGGCGCGCTCGATCGAGGCCTCGTCGTCCAGTCCGGTCAGCATCAGCACCGGCATCAGCTCGAAGCCGGGCAGATCGCGCAGGGCCTCGCAGGTGCGGAAACCGTCCATGCCGGGCATTACCGCATCCAGCACCAGCACGTCCGGCGACCAGTCGGCCAGCAGACCCAGCGCAGCCCGTCCGCCGCTGGCCTCATGGACCGTGAAGCCGCGCTCGCGCAGCGCGGCCCCGGTCAGCAGCAGATTCACCTCGTCGTCATCGACCAGCAGGATGCGGGGCTGGCGTTCAGCGCCGGGCGCCATCGCAGGATGTTCTCGGTTCAATCGGGGGTCCCCACTCAATCGGTCCGTCTGGACAGGCTGTGTTGCACACCGTCCTGCACGCGCTGCATCTCGCCGCGCAGGGTATCGAGCTGCGGCGCGAGTTCGGCCGCACCGACTCCACGCCGCAGCGACTGCTCCGTCTCCATGCAGAGCGCCGACAGCCGCAGCGCACCCAGGCTGTTCGACGACGAACGCAGCGTGTGGGCAACATGGTGCACAGACGCCAGATCCAGCCCGAGCGGCCCGGGATCGAGCATCGGCAGCAGGCGGCTGATCGATGCGTCGAACGCCTGCATCACCCGTCGCACCAGCTGGTTGCGCCCGGTCGGGTCGAGGTCGTGCAGGCGCTGCATCGCCGCAGCATCCAGCAGCGGCAGCTCCTCTTCCAGCGCCAGGAACAGGGTCGGCTCGGCCGCAGGGGGGTCGGTCTGTGGCTCACCCTCCAGCGCGGCCAGCGCGCCCGGTGCCGTGCGTGCCGCGGCCTCGATCTCCACCTGCCCGCGCCGCCCCAGCCGCCCGCCGACGTACCGCCCCAGCATCGCCAGCAGCTGGCCCTGCCGGTAGGGCTTGGACAGGTAGGCGTCGAAGCCCAGCGCCAGGAAGCGCTCCTCGTCGCCCTCCAGTGCATTCGCCGTGACGGCCACCACGGGCGTCTGCGGTGGCGTGATGAAGGTGAAACGCGGTGTCGGGCCGCGCCGCAGCCACTGCAACGCCTCCACCCCGTCCATGCCCGGCATCTGGATGTCCATCAGGACGAGGTCGAACAGGTCCTCGCACAGCGCCCGCAGGCCCTCCAGCGCCGAACCGGCCACCCGCACGCTGCAGCCCATGCGCTGCAGCATCTGGTTCATCACCTCCTGGTTGACCGGGTTGTCCTCGACCACCAGCACCGAAGCACCGAGCTGCGGCATGTGCACCTCGGCCTCCTGGCGCGCAGCGGCGATGCCGAGAATGGCCTGCCGCAGCTCGGCCTTGCGCACCGGCTTGTGGATGAAGCGCACGAAACCGGCCTCTTGCGCCACCCGCACATCGTCGGGTGCGGCCACCGACGACAGCAGCACCAGCGGTGTCTGGCCGATGAGACCTTCGGAGCGCAGCGCCTGCGCCAGCTCGATACCGTCCATCCCGGGCATGTGCCAGTCGATCAGCGCCAGATCGAACGGCGGCACATCCAGCGGCAGCGTGCGCAGCAGCTGCAGTGCCTGCTCGCCGTCACCCACCAGCGTCACGCGCAGGCCCCAGGCGGTGAGCATGTTCTCCAGCACCGTGCGGTTGGTGGGATGGTCATCGACGACCAGCACACGGATGCTGGGCATGGTGGTCGTGTCGCCCAGGCCCTGCGTCATCGACGCATCCCCGGTGCCCGCACCCACAGGCAGCGTGAAGCTGAACGCCGAGCCGATGCCCGGCTGGCTGCGCACGGTGATGGCGCCGCCCATCAGCTCGACCAGCTGGCGCGAAATCGCCAGACCCAGCCCCGTGCCGCCGTAGCGCCGCGCCAGACCGACGTGGACCTGCGTGAACGCGTTGAACAGGCGCGGGAGCATGTCGGTCGCGATGCCGATGCCGGTGTCGCGCACCGTGAACACCAGCAGGACATTGCCCGCGACCGACGCCGGCGCATGGTGCAGGTCCACCGTGATCTCGCCGTGCTCGGTGAACTTGATCGCGTTGGACACCAGATTGGTGAGCACCTGGCGCAGCCGCAGCGGATCGGCCGCCACCGTCGAGGGCAAGCCGGGGGCCTCGCGGAAACTCAGCTCCAGGCCCTTCTCGTGTGCCCGCGGCGCCAGCAGCTCCAGCGTGTCCTCGACCACACTGCGCAGCGAGAACTCCGACAGCGCAAGTTCGAGCTTGCCGGCTTCTATCTTGGCGAAGTCGAGCACGTCGTTGATGATCTCCAGCAGGCTCTCGCCCGAGCGGTAGACGGCCTGGGCAAAGCGGCGCTGGCGGGCATTGAGCGTGGTGCCCAGCAGCAGCTCGGTCATGCCAAGAATCCCGTTCATCGGGGTGCGGATCTCGTGGCTCATCGTCGCCATGAACTGGCTCTTGGCGCGGCTGGCGGCCTCGGCGGCGTCACGTGCGGCCTGCAGTTGCAGCTCGCGCTCACGCTCCTCGGAGACATCGTCGATCAGGCCGTAGACGCGGATTTCACCGTCCTGCAGCACCCGGGTGCGCGTGCGCTGGCGCAGCCACCGCACGCCACGCTGCGGATGGCGGATGCGCACGGTGACGTCCGTGCTGACCGAGTGCGGTTCGTCCAGCCGCTGCTGTTCCAGCAAGGGTGCATCTTCCGGGAGCACCCGCATCGGCAGCAACTCCGCGTGCGGCAGCACCTGCGATGCCACCAGCCCCAGCATGTCGTACACCCGCGCGCCAATGTAGAAGTAGCTGTCGCGGCGCGGATCGGTGACGAACACCCCCTCGTCGATCGACTCGACCAGCTCGCGGTAACGCTCCTCGGACTCGCGCAGCTGCTGCGCGTCGCGGCGCTGCTGGGTCACGTCACGCAACTGGCAGATCACCACTGTCGGCCGCCCCAGCCGGTTGCGTACCGCGACGTAGCGGGCGCTGATGACCCGGTCACCGTCAGCGGTGGGCCGTTCGAACTCGTGCTCGATGGCATCGTGGCTGTCCACCGCCCGTGTCAGGCACACCTGCACCCGCTGCTGCACGCCATGCCCCAGCAGTTCGTCCAGGTCCCAGCCGCCGACCTGTGCGCTGTGGGCGGAGAACTCCAGCTCGGCATGCCGGTTCAGCGAGACGACCCGGAATTTCTGCGCATCCAGCACCACCAGGCTGATCGGGATGTGCTCGGTCAGCACCGCCAGCAGCGCCCGGCCCTCGTCGATGCCGAACTCGCGCTCCTTGCGGTCGCTGATGTCGCGGCAGACACAGACCACCTGCGGTCGCCCGGAGGTTTCATCGACGACGACCTGTGCGTCGATCTCCAGCCAGTAGGGGTCACCGGGCAGCATGTCGTCCTGGCCGCGCCGGGCGACGAACTCGCGCACGAAGTCGTCGCCGCGCGTCAGGCATTCGCGCAGCAGCAGCGCCAGCCGCGTGTCGTCGGCATCGCCGAGCAGCACGTCCCACAGCGTGCGGCCGCAGATCTTGCTCGGCGAGTGGCCCGTGGCCTGCACGAACGCCGGGTGCGCCCACTCGATGACGCCTTCGGCGTCGGTGATGACCGCACCACGCCCGACCCGTGCCGCCAGCAAGGCCACCCGCGCCAGACGTTGTGCGGAAAGCTCCGCCTCGCGCACCTGCTCGTCGCGTGCCGCCAGATGGCCCAGGTGCAGCCCGACCAGTTCGAGCAACTGCCGCAGTGCCGGCGTCGATTCGGCCGGGTTGTGGAACTCGATCGCGGCGACGGCGCAGTTCCGGTGCACGACCGGCAGTGCCAGCACCTCGCGCACGCCAGCCGGGCGCCACGGCAGGGTCAGTGCCGCGGGCGACAACACCGCGAGCACCGGCCGCAGCAGCGCCAGCGACGTCCCCAGCGGCGCTTCGCTGGCGTGGGTGGTGACCATCTGGCCCAGGTCGATCAACTCCTCGGTCGGACTGTCGAGCAGCGCCCAGGGTTGCACCAGCGCGCCCTCGTCACTCCAGTCGCTCACCCGCAGCAGACACGATCCGCTGGCGCGCAGCCACAGGCGCAGCACCGGCGCCACCAGACACAAACCCTCCTGCAAGGTCGCCGCCAGGTGCAGGCGGCGCGACAGCAGCAGCGCCTGGGTCTGGGCCTGTTCGTCCGAGATGCACGGCGTCGGCTCGTCGGCGCCCGACACGGTGATCAGCCCGTCCTCCTCGCCGAGCCGACCGGGACCGGTGCTGACGCAGATGTCGAGCGACCACGGGTGGTCGGTCGTGCGGGCATCGTCGGTCGGGAGCATGGCGGTCGGGGAGGAAGTTGTTCAGATCGGGCGCCCAAGCATAGGTGCAGCCAGCCGCTCCACCGATGCACCGGTTCACCCAATCGCGTAATTTCGCCGAAGTCTCGCCCGTGGTGTCCGCGTCCTTGCAACAGCGACGGGCCCACAGGAAACCTGTCCCTACAATCGTTGACATGTTGTCACCCCCTGCGTCCGGACTGCGCCCTGCGACACGGGCCGTGCTGCTGTGTCTGGCGGCGCTGGCCCTGTTGGTGTCCACTCAGTGGCTGGCTCAATCTCTGAGCCCCTCCACGGTCCCTCTCCGTCTGGGCGGGGCACTGGCACTGCTGGGCACGGGTCTGGTGGCCATCGGCTGGCTGTGGCGAGCCGGCGCCATGCCACCCGCACCGACGCCCTCACCCGCGCCACCTGACGGCCTGCGCCTCACCACCGCCCAATCGCTGGCCTTGCAGACACGTCTGCTGCGCGGCCTGCCCGGTCCTGCGCTGCTCGTGCGCCTGCGCGATGCCGCCCCCCAGCTGCTGGCCTGCAACAACGCCGCGCAGGCCACGCTGCCGGCCGCCGGAACGCCAGCGCTGTCCCGGATGGTGCAGGAACTGCTGACGCAAAGCCTCGGTGAGACCGGGAGCATTCAGCGTCTGGAGTTACCGGGGGACTGCTGTGTCCTCTGGCTTCCCCCATCGGCGCAGGCCGCTCCGCCACAGCCTGCGCCACTCCCGCCCGCCGGGACCGCCCCGTCAGCCCCTCCGCTCGTGGACGACGACCGCGCCGCCATTGTCTACACCGTCTCGCACGACCTGCGTGCACCGATCCGCGTCATCGAAGGCTTCACGCGCATCGTCCGCGAGGACTACGGCCACCTGCTGGACCGGGTCGGCAACGACCACCTGGAGCGTGTGCTCGGTGCCGCCACGCGCATGAACAGCATGATCGACTCGCTGCTGGCGCTGTCGAGGCTGTCGACACAGGCGATCGATCAGGTGCCGGTCGACCTGTCGGCGCTGGCGGAGCAGGTGATGACAGAGCTGCGCCAGCAGGCACCCGAGCGACAGGCCGACATCCGTATCGCGCCCGGATTGACGGCACACGGTGACCCGGTGCTGCTGCGCTCGGTGCTGGACAACCTGCTGGGCAATGCGTGGAAATACGCTTCCCGGCGCGAGGTGACGCGGATCGACTTCAGCGCGACCACAGCGTCAGGGCGCACCGAGTTCTGCATCCGCGACAACGGCGCCGGCTTCGACATGCGCTTCGCCGGCAAGCTGTTCGGCGCCTTCCAGCGCCTGCACGGGGCCACCGAGTTCCCGGGCACGGGCGTCGGGCTGGCCTCGGTGCGCCGCATCCTCCGCCGACATGGCGGAGACATCCGGGCCGAAGCCGCGGTCAACGAAGGCGCACGCTTCTACTTCACGCTGGGCTGAGTCGCCGGTTTCCGCTCGGTCAGAGCGAACCCGGCAACGCGAGCTGCTCCAGCGCTTCGACCATCGCGGTGCAGGTCTGCTCCAGACCGCGGCCCTCCTGTGCCGACAGGCGCTGCAGCCGCGCCAGCGCAGGTCCGCGGGCCAGCGAGAAGCGGTGCATGACGATGCCGACGGCCATCGCCACCACGGTGGACAGGACCGCCGGCTCGGTCGATACCGCCTGGGCAGCGGACACACCGTGCCCAGGCGCCGAGGCCGGCGCCCCGGTCTGCCCGGAGGCGCGCTCACGCACGACATCCAGTGCCAACGCCACGGCCGGCACCAGCTGCGCAATGTCCAGCGGCTTGACCAGCAGCGCCAGTGCCCCCAGCGCGCGAATGCGCGCCAGCGTGGCCTCGTCCGAGAACGCCGACAGGAACATGAAGGGAATCTGCAGCGCCTCGCGCAGGTAGTGCGCCACGTCGTAGCCGCTCATGCCGTCCATGCGGATGTCCAGCAGCGCCAAGTCCGGCCGGTGCTGGCGGGCCAGCAGGATGGCATCGTCGCCGTTGTCGGCGTCGATGATGTCGAAGCCTGCGTGCGTGAGCCCATGCACGACTGTGGCCAGCACCAGACGGTCATCGTCCACCACCAGGATGCGCCCGCGCAGGGGGGATGCCGACGTTGCCGACGTGTCTGTCACCGTTGTGCTTCCTTGCGGGCGAGGTTGGGGGGGAACACCATGGCCCGATTGTCTCGCAGGACTGCGCCGACCGGTACCGCCCCGCCTCAAGGGGTTGCACGCTCGCAGCGCACCACGGGCGGTGCCAGCCGCAGCGCGGCCACCACCGTGTCATCCTGCTGCGTCAGCACCAGGCTGGCGCTGCGCCGAGGCAGCAAGGCACTCACCAGCCCCAGCCCCGACACGGTCGCAGGACGCCGGTCGAGCCGGAAGTCTGCCGGCAAGCGGCCTTGGTTGCAGATCTCGACCCGCACCGCTTCCGGCTCCAGCCACAGGCGGCAGACCACCCCCGAGCTGGCCGGACTGTGCTTGATGGCGTTGGTGAACAATTCGTTGAGCGCCAGCGCGATCGGAATCGACTCGGCCTCCGGCAACAGCCAGCGCCAGCCCGGATCGCCCTCGACGGTCAGCTCGATCGCGCGCCCGAAGGTGCGCTGCACCGACTGCGCGATCGCCTCGATGACGCTGCGCACCGCCAGCAGCCCGGTGTTGCCCACCTGCAGCCCGTAGACCTGGGCGATGGCCTGCACCTGCCCGACCACCTCGGCGATGATGGGCTGCACCTGCGGATAGCGCACCACCGCCTGCTGCATCAACCCGGCCACCCCCTGCAAGTTGTTCTTGATGCGGTGGTGGACCTCCTGCACCAGCATCTCGCGCCGCGCGATCGCCGCCTCCAGTTCCGCGCGCTGCGCTTCGCGCTGGGTGGTCACGTCGGTGGAGACCATCAGCAGCTGGTCGACGCGGTCCTCCGAGCGGGCCAGCGGCAGGAAACGTGCGTCCCAGATCTCCGTGCGGCCGTCGCGCACGAGGCGGTACTCGCGTGGCGTGACCACCTGCGGTTGCGCCAGCGCCTCGTCGATGTCGGACTGCAGGCTCGCGCCCACCGGCTGCGGATGGAGCAGCACCAGCGACCGCCCGACCGCGTCGGGCGCCGATACGCTGCACAAGGCCGCGGCCGCCCGGTTGAGCTGCAGCACACGCAGTGTCGCGGCGTCGCACACCGTGATGGCCATCGGCGCCGCTTCGATGATGCGCTGCAGAGAAGCCTGCGCCTCGGCGATGCGCGCCTCGGCCTGGCGGCGCTGGTCGATGTCCATCAGCGCGAAGGTCATCTCACGCTCGCCCTGCAGCCCCAGCGTCGCCACCGCGTTGCCCACTACCCAGAAGGTGCGGGCATCCCGCGCCTGGACGCGGCACTCGAACTGCAGCGCCTCGCCATCGCGCAGCTCGCCGAACAGCGGCACCGTGCGGCGAAAGGGGTGGTCCGTCTCATCGGTGGCGACGGTGTGCAGCGGCTGGCCCATGAAGTCGCCCAGGTCGCCGCCGAACATGCGGCGGGCCGAGCGGTTCAGCCACGAGATGCGGCCCTGTTCGTCGGCGGTGACGATGCCGACCAGCACCGAATCCAGCACCGCCCGCGTGCGGTCGGCCTGCTGGCCAAGCACGCCCGCCATGCGCTCGTGCTCGCTGGCCAGGTGGGCAAGTTCGGCCTGCTGCGTCTTCAGCCGTGTGATCTCGGACAGCACCACGATCGCCAGCGGCATGCGGCCGGCCGGTCCTGTGCGGCGAATCGTGACGGCATACCAGTGCCAGGCACCGTCCTCGTCCTGCACGACCACCTCGGTCTCGTACAGCTCGCCTCGGTCCAGCACGGCATCCAGCCGGTCGAGCGGCTCCTGCGTGCCCCCGGCAAGCAGCGCGCGGATGTCGCAGCCAGAGGCCGCACCCTGAGCCAGCCCGAGCATGCGCTCGAAGCGGCTGTTGCATTGCGTCAGCAGGTGGCCGCGCACCGAGGCGATACCGGCCGGCGAGCTGTCGAGGATGGTGGACAGCTCGCCGAGCAGTTGTTCGGCACGCGCCTGGGCCAGATCGCGCTCGTCCTCGGCGGAGCGGTCCTCCAGCATGCACATGTAGCGCCGCCGCCCGGCCCGGACCTCGTCGCAGCGCAGCAGCGCGCGCACCCAGCGGGTTCTGCCATCAGCGTGCGGCAGTGCGCCTTCACTGCTGACCCAGGCACCGCCCGGCGAGAGCGGCTGCACCATCGCGCCCTGTGACCAGTTCAGCAGCCGATGCAGCGGCGCGGCCGCTTCGCTCAGGTCCACCAGCGGGCCACCCGACAGCGCCTCGAAGCCCTGGTTCGCCCGCAGCACCAGCCCGCGGTCGTCGAACAGCGCCATGCCCATCGGGCTGAGGTCGAACCACTGGTCCAGCTCGCGGGAGAAGCGCTCGGCCTGCTCGCGCGCCACGTGTTCGGAAGTCGTCTCCTGCAGCACGGTCATCAGCAGGCGCCGGCCGCCGATCGCACCGCCACCGGTCGCATACCGTGTCGAGCGCACCCAGCGCGAGCGCCCGTCGCTGTCGACCAGACGCGATTCGCGCAGCGCCGGGCCGATGAACTCGCCGGGCTCGCGTTCCAGACGTTCGCGGTCTTCCTGGGTGACACGGCGCTCGTCGGCCGGACACAGCGCGATCGGATCAGTGCCGATCAGCGCCTCGCGCGCACGCCCGGTGAGCGCCACGAAGGCATCGTTGACATCCAGCAGTCGGAAGGAGTCGTCCTGGAGCATCGCCGGGAAAGGCGCCGTCCAGAGCAGCGCACGCAACTCGCGCAGTGGCCGCTCGATCAGCGTCAGGGGTGTGCGGGGCAGCGTGACAGCGCTGCCTTCCGGCGGCAGGCACAGCACCCACGGCCCACTGTCCAGCCGCGACAGCGACGGCGCGGACCCGGCACTGACGCCCGCGGGAAAGTAGGCCTCGATCCGCCCGCCCGCCAGCACCGCGCGCAGGCGGTCCTGCAGCGGCTGGCCCAGCGCAGGCCCCAGGTCGGCCAGATTCATGCCGGGCTCGCACGGCAGGCGGCGCAGGGCGGCCTGGTTGGCATGGACCAGCCGTGCCGAGTCGTCGAACACCAGCACGGACTCGACCAGCGCATCCAGCAGGGCATGGGGCAGCTTCATGCCACCAGTGTAAGCAGCGGGCCACGGCGCCCGGCGACAGTGCAGGGTCAGCCGAGCTGGAACGCGCTGGCCAGAGCGTGCAGCAATGCGCGGTTCACGTGGCGCACCTGGAAACCGTGCTGCGCCACTTTCTCGCGCACGTCATGGCCGCTGCCACCTTCCAGCGCACGCACGAGGTCGAGCGCTGCGTGGTACGGCCCGCGCTCCTCGGCCAGCGCCTGGTAGACGCCATCGGGCACCGGCAAGGTGCCCAGCAACTCGCTGAACGGACGCTGGAACATGCGGTCCAGCAGCGAGAACACCCCGCAGATGAACATCTCGTTGCGGAAGTCGGCGCTGCAGCCTTCACCAGCGAGGGCTTCCATCAGCAGGCCGCGACGCACAGCGGCGTACATCACCGGCCGCTGGTTCTTGTCGTGCCCCGCCGTCACCAGCAGCAGAGAGAGCCAGCGCTTGAGCCGCTGATACCCCAGCAGCATCACCGCCTGCGAGAACGAGGTGACCTCGACGGTCAGGCCGAACACCGGCGAGTTGATGTAGCGCATCAGCTTGAAGGCCAGCGCGGGGTCGAACTTGAGCGTGGCTTCCAGCTGCGCCAGCGGCGCCTCCTGGTGCACCTGGTTGATGAGTTGCAGGGTGACCTGCAGGTCCGGCCGCGATGCGCCACCGGAACGCGGCACCGTGACCGTCTCCTCGACCGGCCAGCCGAGCACGGCCACCGCGCCGCGCCGGAATGCCCCCTCCATCTGCTCGATGGTGTGGACACCTTCCTGAAAGAAGCCGATCGAACGCTTCACCCCCTCCGGCACCGGTCCGTCATCCAGCCGGCGCTCGTCGGCCAGATCGATGATGGCGTACTTGAAGGCACCCAGCAGCTCGCGCGGCAGCGGCTGGTCCGGTCGCCCCGACAACAGCAGCGTGTTGCCGTTGTCGGCAAGCTGCAGGATCGCGTCCCGGTGTACCGGGTCGCAGGCCATGAACTTCGGCACCTCGATCATCACGTTCGACGAGGGCTGCACCATCAGCAGATCCGCCAGCAGACGCTCCAGGCGCACCGAGAGCACAACCCGCGGCCCGTCGGCTGGCCAGACCTGGCTGACGGCGGTGAGCAGCTCCCCGACTGGCAGCCAGCGGGCATGCCCAAGCGGAAACACCGACAGCCGGGTGGCCATCACATTGCGCTGGCTGTCGATGATCGGGCAGTAGCTGAGGGCAACCTGACCGAGGATGGGTGCGTCCGGGGACTGCATGGTGGGGGACACGCGCCGCGTCAGTTGCTGATGTAGTCGAACAGGGAGAGCTTGCGCACCATCGAGTACGACTGGAGCGCAGCCTGGTAGGCGGACTGCTTGGTGGAGAAATCCGAGATGCCCTGGGTCATGTCGAGATCTTCGGCCTCCGAACGGGTGGCCTTGTCGCTCAGCACCCGGTCCTGCGTGCGCGCATCGAGGCCGTCGAGCCGGTTCAGCGTCTCGCCCGAGCGCGAACGCACCACCTGCAGATTGCCCAGCACCTGGTCGAGGTCACGCAGGCCATGGTTGATGACCTGGGCGCGGTCCCCGGCATTCGGTGCGACAGTCGCCGAGGAGCCAAGCACGTCGATCACCCGGTCGAGCGCATCAAAGACACTCAGGTTGGGGCTGGACGGTTCGATCGTGAACGTGTCGCCGGCCACAGCAGTCCCGGAGATGCCCACGCTCATGCCGGGCAGACCGGTGATCGGTGTACCGGACACAAAATCGTGGCTGCTGTTGGCCGCATCGGGAAACGGCGTGCTGCTGCCGTCGCTCGCCACGAGGCTGACGCTGTAGCGCGTGGCAGTGGTGAAGCTCACCTCGTAGCGCTGGCCTTCGGTCAGCGTCAGGGCGGACGGATCGCTGACCTGGCCGGCGCTGATCCACGCCGTGCTGGTCGGTGCCACCTGGCGGTCGGTCTCGAACACGCCGTTGCCCGTGCGGGCCTTCAGCCAGAGCGCGTCGCCATCGACCGCGAGCGGCAGATCCTCGGACAAGGAGCCGTCGACCTTGCCAGAGGTACCCTGAAACTCGACACCGACCCCCGAGTCGACGAACGGGAGGCGGTCGCTGCCCTGTCCACCGAACACGAAGTGGCCTGCACCGTCGTCGGTGTTGGCCATGGACAGCAGCTGGCCCTTGATCTGTTTCAGGCGATCGGCCAGCAAGGCGCGGTCGGCGGTGTTGAATGCCCCGTTGCCTGCTTCAACGACGGCTTCACGGGCGGTCTGAACCAAGTCCACCGCGTCGCCGATGGACGACTCGACCACCGACATCGCGTTGCGGCTGGCACCCACCGTGCGCAGCAGGCCCTCGCTGCGGGTCTGGTCGGCCAGCGCACGCTCGGCACGGGCGGCACCGGCCGGGTCATCGCTGGCGCGTTCGATGCGCTTGCCGCTGACCATGCGTTCCTGGGATCTGACGAGATCCTGCTGGCGGCGCATCAGGGAATTCAGGCCGGTCTGCTGGCTCAGGGCGGACGCTACACGGGTCATGTCGATCTCCGGTTCAAGTCAATAAGGGTTCAGTTCATGACCGACAGCATCGTGTCAAACAGCTTCTGTGCGGTCACCAGCACCTTGGCCGCGGCCTGGTAACTCTGCTGGTACTGCAGCAACCGGGCCGCCTCTTCCTCCAGGTTCACACCGGTCTCCGCGCCCAGCTGTTCCTTGTTCATCGCCGCCACATTGCCCGAGGACTCGGAATTCGAGGTCGCTCGCTGCACGCGCACCCCCAGCTCCGAGATCACCCGCGCGTGTGCGTTGTTGAAGGTATTGCCCTCCACTGTGGCCGCCTTGGCGACGTTCTGCATCAGCAGCGCATTGGCGTTGCCCGAGCCGGCCGCCGTGGCGCTGGCCGCGGCCAGCTTGCGCGGATCGGTGATGGCCACGGCCGCCGAATCCGCAGCCCCGCTCACCGGCTGCAGCAGGAACTTGTCCTGCGACGCCAGCGCCGTGGTGCCCACGTCGAAGGTGAAGCCATCGACCTGTGCACCATTGGCCAGTCCGCCAAAGACCGTGCCGTCCGACTGCCGCGTCACCTGGTAGCGGGTGCTGTCCGACGGGTCGAGCTGCAGCGTGTAGTCGCTGGCCTTGAGCTGCGCCCCCTGCCCGGCCACCCGACTGATGCTGACCTTGGCCACGAACTCGCCACTGCCATCGCGGGCATTGAGCGCCGAGGCCACCACCACCGGATCGCCGACCTGCATCAGTGGCTGGCCGACCGCGCCGTCGAGGTCGGTGCCATTGGCATGCTGGGTGTTCACGGCATCGGCCAGCGCCGTGGCCAGCAGGCCCAGACCGGCACGGGCGTGCCCCAGGTCTTCGTCCTGGAACCTGAGCAGTCCGGCAATCGAGCCGCCGCTGAAGGTGTGCCCGGGGATCTCGCGGTCATGCCCGTTCAGGTCGATGGCGATGCGGATCTGTTCCGGCACGTTCGCGTCCGGCACCGTCTTGAGTTCATAGCTGTCCGAGCCCAACACCAGCGACTGGCCGCCGCCGACGAACAGGCTCACCGAGCCGTCGGGCTTGCCGTCCTGGCCGCGGTTGTCGACCCGGCTCACCTCGATGTGCTGGCTGAGTTGCGCGATCAGTTCGTCGCGCTGGTCGAGCAGGTCGTTGGGCTGGTTCTTGGCGCCGCCGGTGCCGGTGAGCTGGCGGTTGAGCGCCGCGATCTGGCCGGTCAGTCCGTTGACCACCGTCACCTCGTCGCTGAGCTGCTGCGACGTGGAGGTCTGCAGGGTGGCGAGGTGCTCACCGGTGCTTCGAAAGCGCGATGCGGTCGTCTCGACCGCCGAGAGCACGACCTCGCGCACAGCTTCGTCCTTCGGCGCAGCCGCCATGTCGCCAAAGGCTGCGAACAGCTTGGACGCGGCCTGGCCCAGCCCCAGCTCGCCCAGTTCATAGCCGCCTTCGAGCTGGGTCAGCATGCCCAGGCGGGTGCTGTCGGCCGTGGCCTGCGACTGGCTCTGGTTGTTCTGCGTGGTGAGGAAACGGTTCACCGCCCGCTCGACCGTGGTCACCGCCACCCCGCCGCCAATGTAGCCCACCCCCGAGCTGCGCCCAGGCACCGTGGTCAGCTTGACCGACTGGCGCGAATAGCCATCGACGGCGGCGTTGACAATGTTGTGGCCGGTCGTGCTCAGCTGGGTCTGGGCGGCGAACATGGCCTGCACACCCAGGTTCATCAAGGAGTTGGTGCTCATGGTGGTCGGCTTGGTGTTTTTGGTTGGTTAGGCTTGTATATCGGCAAATTGGCCAGCGCGCCCAAGGCTGCGCTGCAGCCTTTGCGTGGTCTGGATCACGCGGGTGAGCTTGGCGGCGTAGTCGGGGTCGGTCGCGTAGCCGGCGCGCTGCAGTTCGCGGGCAAAGGCGCTCGGATCGTCGGTCGCACGGCGGGCGGAGGCATAGCGCGGACTGCTGCCGATGAGGCGCGCGTAGTCACGGAAACTCTCCTCGTAGGAGCCATAGGCGCGGAACTGCGCCTGCACCTTGCGCGGCTCGCCGTCGATCACCTCGGTGGTGGTGGTGGTGACGGTCGGGCCGTTCCAGCCGGCACCCGCCTTGATGCCGAACAGGTTGTGCGAGTTGCTGCCGTCGCGGCCGCGGATCTCGCGCCGCCCCCAGCCCGTTTCGTGCGCCGCCTGGGCGAGCATGAAATCGGCCGGGATGCCGCTTTCGGCGGACACCTTGGCTGCTGCCTGCGCCTGGGTGGCGACGAACTGCTGCGCATTGCTGCCGTAGGACGTCGCGGTGCTGGCCGCTTCGGACTCGGTCGCGCCAGACAGGGCCGACACGGCGTTCCCGGTGGCCGTGCCCAGGCTGCCGCGGATGCCGGGCAGGGGCAGAAACCGCGGCTGACCCGGCGCCGCTTCGGCGGTCGAGGCCACGCCCATCTGCCGCTCCAGCTGCCGGGCGATGGCTGCGGCCAGACCGCCGGGCTGGCCCGACAGTTGCATCGCGTACTGCTGGTCGAGCATGTCGCCGCCCATCGCCGTGGCCGAGTTGGAGAGCATGCCGCTGTCCATCGTCGTGGCACGCATGCTCTTCATCAGCTCCTGCATGAACAGGGCCTCGAACTGGCGCGAGACTTCCTTGATGGTGTCGGCGGGATTGCGTGCCGCCGCACCACGCAAGGCGTCGAGCGAGGCGCCGCCCGCGGCGAGTTGCTGGGTGGAAGACGGGCGTTGCATGTCGGATTCCTTCAGATCACTTCGATTTCGGCACTCAGGGCACCCGCCGCCTTGATGGCCTGCAGGATGGCCAGCAGATCCGCGGGCGAGGCGCCCAGCGAGTTGAGCGCCTTGACCACGTCGGTCAGCTTCGTGCCGGCGGGCAGCTGCACCAGCGCGCCGCCGTCCTGCTGCATCTTGATGTCCGTGCGCTCCGTCACGGTGGTCTGACCGCCCGACAGCGGGCCCGGCTGGCTGACCACGGGCGTCGTGCTGATGGACACCGACAGGTTGCCGTGCGCCACGGCACAGGCGCCCAGCGTGACGGCCTGGTTCATCACCACCGAGCCGGTGCGGGCATTGACGACGATCCTGGCCGCGGGCGCTGCCTGCTCCAGCGAGAGGTTCTCGATGTCGGCCATGAAGCTCACGCGCTGGTCCGGTGTCGGTGGCATCTTGACGCGGATCACGCGCCCGTCCATCGCGGAGGCCGTGCCGGCACCGAAGCGGGCGTTGATGACCTTGGCCACCTCGCGGGCGGTGTTGAAGTCGCTGCTGTTGAGGTCGAGCTGCAGGAATTCGCCCTGGGCCAGCGGGTTGCTGACCGCCCGCTCGACCGTGGCGCCCCCCGGGATCCGCCCGGCGAGCAGGTGGTTGACCTGCACCTTGGAGCCGCCCGAAGACGCCCCGGCACCCGCCACGATCAGGTTGCCCTGGGCCAGCGCGTAGATCTGGTTGTCGGCGCCGCGCAAGGGCGTGCCGATCAGCGTGCCGCCGCGCAGGCTCTTGGCATTGCCGAGCGAGGACACGGTGATGTCGAGCGGCTGGCCCGGCTGCGCGAAAGCGGGCAGCGTGGCCGTCACCAGCACGGAGGCGACGTTCTTGAGCTGCATCCCGGTGCCCTGAGGGATGGTGACGCCGAGCTGCTGCAGCATCGCGTTCAGGCTCTGCGTCGTGAACGGGGTCTGGGTGGTCTGGTCACCGGTGCCATCCAGACCAACGACCAGCCCATAGCCGACCAGCTGGTTGGGGCGCACACCCTGGACGCTGGCGACCTCCTTGATGCGCACCGCGGCCTGCAACGGTGCCATGGCCCCGAGCAGCGCCGCGAAGCAGCCGAGGCGGATCCACAGCCAGCGGGTCGATCGGGAGTTCAGAAGGTGCATGGCCATCGCTCAGATCGGCATCAGGTTGAGGAAATACCGCGACAGCCAGCCGATCTGCTGGGCATCGGCCTGGCCGCCTCGGCTTTTCTGTTCGACGCGGACATTGGCGATCTGGGCCGAGGCCACGGTGTTGCCCGGCTGGATGGAGCGCGGGTCGATCTGGCCCGAAAAGCGCAGCACGTCGACGTTGTCGTTGACGCCGATCTGCTTCTCGCCCGAGACGACCATGTGGCCGTTGGGCAGGACCTCGACCACGACCGCGGTGATGGTGCCGCTGAAGTTGTTGGAGTTCTCGGTGCCGCCCTTGCCGCTGAAGGTGTTGGCGCTCTCGCCACCCACGCCGAGCTTGCCCAGCACCGACGCTGGCAGCAGAGGTGCGGCGCTGATTGCCCCCGACAGCGAGCCCTTCTTCTCGACATTGCTGGTCGAGCGCGCGCTGGCGCTGACCCGCTCGACGATCTGCACCAGCAGCGTGTCGCCAACCAGGCGCGCGCGGTGGTCCTCGAACAGCGGGCGGTACTGGGCGTGCTGGAAGATCGCGCCGTTGTTGACCACCGGCCGCACGGTCGGGTACGGATGCACCGGCTCCGTCGGCGCCAGATCGACCTTGGCCACCGTGGGCATGAGCTGGCAGCCCGACAAGGCGCCCGCCAGCGCCAGCACCACCAGGCCAGCGCGCCTGGTCACAGCTGCGTCAGACGCGACAGCATCTGGTCCGACGTGGTGATGGCCTTGGAGTTGATCTCGTAGGCCCGCTGGGTCTGGATCATCGCCACCAGTTCCTCCACCACGTTGACATTGGAGGTTTCGATGAAGCCTTGCGAGAGAGCACCCATGCCGTCCGAGCCAGGCGCAGCGGCGGAGGGCGTGCCGGATGCGGCCGACTCGGTGAACAGATTCTGGCCGCGTGGCTCCAGGCCGGCCGGGTTGACGAAGGACGCCAGCGTGAGCTGACCCACCGCCTGCGGCGCGGCCTGGCCGGGCATGGCCACCGAAACCTTGCCATCCTGCGCGATGGTGATCGACTGCGCGTTGGGCGGAATCGTCACGCCAGGCTGCACGAGCTGGCCGTTGTTGGTGACGAGCTGGCCGGTGGCGTTCAGCTGGAAGGATCCATCGCGGGTGTAGCCGGTCGTGCCGTCGGGCATCTGGACCTGGAAGAAGCCGTTGCCCTTGATCGCGATGTCCAGCGAGTTGGTCGTCTGCTGCAGCCCGCCCTGGCTGAACTGGCGCGAGGTCGCGACCGTGCGCACGCCGAGGCCGACCTGCAGCCCGGTGGGCAACTGGGTCTGCTCGCTGCTGGCCGCGCCGGTCTGGCGCAGGTTCTGGTACATCAGATCCTCGAACACCGCGTGCGACTTCTTGTAGCCGTTGGTGGCGACGTTGGCGAGGTTGTGCGAGATGACGTCCAGCTGGGTCTGCTGGGCTTCCATCCCGGTTTTCGAGGTCCACAGGGAGCGCATCATGGTGGGGGTTCCTTGTTCGGATACGTCGGGGACGTCAGTTCATGGACAGCAGCTGCTGGGCCTGCTGTTCGTCTTTTTCGGCGGTCTGCATCGACTTCATCTGGGCCTCGAACTGCCGGGCCGCGGCGATCATGGCAACCATCGTGCTGACGGCGGAGACGTTGGAGCTTTCCAGCGCGCTGTCCTGCACCTGTGCCGCCGGATCGGCGTCCAGCTCGCCCGCAGGGGCGCGGAACAGGCCGTCCTCGCTGCGCTGGAGCGGTGCCGCGGAGGTGACCAGCTTGAGCTTGCCGACCGGCGCCGGCACACCGCCTGGTACGCGGGCACTGACCGTTCCGTCACCGGCAATGCTCACCTCGGCGTTCGGCGGCACGCTGATCGGGCCGCCACCGCCCAGCACGGTCAGACCGCTGCGGGTGACCAGCGTGCCCTCGGCGTTGACTTCGAGCGAACCGGCGCGGGTGTAGGCCTCCGTGCCGTTCAGGCCCTGCACAGCCAACCAGGCGTTGCCCTTGACGGCAACGTCGAGGCTGCGGCCAGTCGCGACGACGTTGCCCGGCTCCGGGTTGTAGCCGGTGGTGGTTTCCAGGGCGTAAGCGCGCGTCGAGGCACCGTCGCCCCGAACGGGCACCGCGCGGAACGACTGCAGCTCCTCGCGGAAGCCATTGGTGGACACGTTGGCGAGGTTGTGGGCCAGGACGTCCTGGCGCTGCATCGTCGCCTTGGCGCCCGACATCGAGAGGTAGATGCGGCGGTCCATGTCGTTCTAGCCCGGGTTCAGCGCAGGCTGACCAAAGTCTGCATGATCGAGTCCTGGGTCTTGATGGTCTGCGCGTTGGCCTGGTAGAGGCGTTGCGCCGTGATCATGCTGACCAGCTCGCCGGTCATGTCCACGTTGGACTCCTCCAGTGCGCCCGACTGCAGCACGCCCAGCGTGCCCGAACCGGGCACGCCCGAGACCGCCTCGCCCGCCTGTGGCGAGTTGATCCAGGCATTGCCGCCGACCGAACGCAGGCCCTGCGGATTGCGGAAGTTGGCCAGTTCCAGCTGGCCGGCCTTGCGGCTCAGTCCGTTGGTATAGCGGGCATTGATGAAGCCGTTGTCCTCGATGGTCAGGCTGGTGAGCTGCCCCGGGGCGTTGCCGGTCTGCGTCACGTCGGTGACGGAGAACGTGGCGCCGTACTGGGTCACCTTGTCCATGTTGAACTTGACGCCCGCGATGGCGGCATTGACCGACCCCCCCGGAATTTCCGGAAGCTCGAACGCTTGCAGCGGCTTGTAGCCAGTGGCAGACGTCGCGTCGGGTACCTGGGGGTTGAGTCCGGTGGAATCGAACTTCAGGCCTTCGATGATCGGCTTGCCAACACCACTGGCGTCCTTCAGCTCCGTGCTGCCCACCGCGGCGTAGACGTTCCAGGTGTCTTTGGCCGATTTCTGGAAATAGAAGGCCACGTCCACCGGCTGGCCCTTGGCGTCATAGGTGCGGACCGAAGTGGCATTGTTGTAGGTGGTCGCATCGTTGAGGTCGATGCTGTAGGTCTGGCCAATCGGCGGCGTCGGCATCGTGGCGTCGCTGCGCGAGTCGAAATTGAGTTCGATGCTGACACCGTCGGTGGCATGTGGCGGCAGACCTGCAGGCGGGAATTGCAGGTCGGTGCGCACACCGGTCTGGATCGTGCCCTGCTGGTCGGCGGAATAACCCTGCAGGCGCTGGTTCTGGCCATTGACGATGAAACCGGCGCTGTCCACCTTGAACTGACCATTGCGCGAATAGAGCAGATCGCCCGAGCTGGCCTTGAGCTGGAAGAAGCCTTCGCCGTTGATGGCCACGTCCATGGCGTTGTTGGTCGCCAGCAGGCTGCCTTGGGTGAACTGCTGGGCCACGGCGGCCACCCGCACACCGATACCGACATTGTTCGTCGTGCCGATGGAGTTGGCGTACATGTCGGCGAACTCGGCGCGGGCCGACTTCGAGCCATAGGTGTTGGCGTTGGCGATGTTGTTGCCGATCACCTCCAGGCTCTTGCTGGTGGCATTCAGACCGGACAGACCTTGCTGGAAATTCATGTGATGACTCCTGGAACGGAAGTGGGGAACGCAGGGATCAGCCGCCGAAGGCGCGCACGTCGCTGTAGGCGACGGTGCCACCGCTCTTGAGCTGCAGGCTGAGGCCGCCGGTGGCGGTCGAGCTGACGGCGCTGACCTGGTCGCGCATCAGGGTCGTGGTCGTGACATTGGCGGTGCCCGAGGTGGCGGTCACGCGGAAGCGGAAACCGCTGGCATCGGTCAGGCCCTCGGCTGGCTTCCAGTTGAAGGTGTGGCGGCCACTGGTCTCGGCGCCCATGTCGAGCGTGTCGACCACCTTGCCGGCGCTCGACAGCACCTCGACCTTGACCGCGTCGGCTGCACTACCCAGCTCGAAATGCCCGACCCCGCTGCCGCTGCTGACATCGATCGCATTGCCCGGCACCACGACCGAGTTGCCGACCAGCGACGCGCCCTGCATCGTCTGCATCTGCAGCAGTTGCGCGGACATCGACTTGATGCTCTCGTTGACCGTCCCCAGGCCCGACACCGTGTTGATCTGCGCCATCTGGCTGGTGACCTGGGCGTTGTCCATCGGGTTGAGCGGATCCTGGCTCTGCATCTGCGTGACCAGCAGCTTCAGGAACTGGTCCGATGCCTCCTGCATCTTCGAGGCGGTGGTGCTGGTGCCCGTCTTGAGCTGGTTGTAGACCGACGAGGCGTCGGCGGCCTTGGAAGTGGTGGTGGTTGCGGTGGCCATGGTGCGGAAAGTCCTTGCGGTGATCAGCCCTGACCCATCTGCAGCGTCTTCAGCAGCAGGGTCTTGGCGGTGTTCATCACTTCGATGTTGTTCTGGTAGGAACGCGAGGCCGAGATCATGTTGACCATCTCCTCGATCGCGTTGACGTTGCTGTAGGTGACGTAGCCATTGCCATCGGCATTCGGATTGCCGGGGTCGTGGACACGCCGCCCCTCCGAGGTGTCTTCGCGGACCTGCGACACCTTGACGCCGGCCGAGCCGTTGTCGCCCATCGGCAGGGTCTGGAACACGACCTGGCGGGCCTTGAAGCTCTTGCCATCCGGGCCAGCCGCCGTGTCGGCGTTGGCGAGGTTGGTGGCCACTGTGTTGAGTCGCTGGCTCTGGGCGCTGACCGCGCTGCCGGCGATGTGAAAGATATTGAACATCGACATCATTGCCCCTTGATGGCTTCGAGCATGTTGCGCAGGCCACCGTTGATGAATTGCAGCGTGGCCTGGTACTTGACCGCGTTGTCGGCGAAGCTGGCGCGCTCGCGGTCCATGTCCACGGTGTTGGCGTCCAGGTTGGTCTGGCTCGGCGCGGCGTAGAGCAGCTGGCTGTCGCGCATGGCGGCCGAGGCGCCGCCCGTGGCGAGGTGCCGGCCGTCGGTACCCTTGAGCATGGCCGGCGCGCCGATCGCCCCGGTCGAGCCCGTCATCTGCTGCAGCGTCTTGGCGAAGTCGATCTCGCGGGCCTGGTAGCCCGGTGTGTCGGCGTTGGCGATGTTGCTGGCGATCAGGCGCTGGCGCTCGGAGCGCAGTGCCAGCGCCTGGGTCTGGAATTCGAGTGAAGCGGATAGGCGGTTCAGCATGGCAGTGTCGGCAGCAGCGGCAGCAGGTTCGACCACGGGGGCCCGGTGTCGATACAGGCCCGCACCGGGGGCTCGGATCCGATTCTTGATGCGCGGCCCCCCCCTCACTCCCACGAATAGGGGCGCCTGCCCGGCCCATCTTGCAGCCTGATCGGCGTGGGCCGGCTCCTACAGTCGGCGCCATGATCAGCTTGCCTCTGCTCCGCCAATCGTCCGTCCCCTGCCCAATGCAGGCGCCACAGCCGCCGGAATCCGACCGCCACCGACGACCGCCGCGCCTCGTGGTCGCTCTGGCCGTGACCGTCGGACTGGCGCTGCTGACGACCACGGCATGGGCCGAACCCCAAGCCGCCGACGCCCTGCCGGCCGCGCTGTCGCGCCGTGTCATCGAGGTGACGCGCACCGCCATGGCCGACACGGGCGATGCCCGCGTCGAGGTGATCCCCGGGCAGCTCGATCCGCGGCTGCGCCTGGCGCCGTGCCAGCAGATCGACCCCTATCTGCCCCCTGGCACCCTGCCCTGGGGCCGCACCCGGGTCGGCCTGCGCTGTGTCAGCGGCCCGGTGGCGTGGAATGTCTACCTGCCGGTCACCGTCAAGGTGTGGCGCAAGGCGGTCGTCAGCACCGCCACGCTCGCTGCAGGGTCCGAGCTGTCGGCCGCCGACCTTCAGGTCGCCGAAGTCGATGTGGCCGGCAGCAGCGCGCCGGTGTTCACCGAAACGGCCCGGCTGCTGGGCCGGCGCCTGGTGAATGCCGTGGGTGCAGGCGTGGCCATGCGGGCCGACAACCTGCGTGTGCGCCAGTGGTTTGCCGCGGGAGACAAGGTGACATTGGTCTACAAAGGCGAGGGCTTCGAGGCCTCGACCGACGGGCAGGCGCTGAACTCCGGCATGGACGGCCAGCCGGTGCGTGTGCGGGTCAGCTCCGGACAGGTCCTGACGGGCTTGCCGATCGCGGAAAACCGGGTCGAGGTGCGTTCATGAGTCGCAAGGTCCGGCGCGATGCCGACCGTTCGCCCAAATCCGAAATAGCGCTCCTGAAACCTGCTAATTCGATGGCAATCTGCACAAATCTGCTCGAAAACCATCCGCACAGGGGAGGATTTGCCGAAGGTGTCCACGGTCCCGCTAAAGTGGCCGGCGCGTCCACCGATATCAGGCACAACGAAGAGGTTGCGCGGAGGAGTCTCCTCCACGACACCCGTCAACCGAGCCTGATTCGGCCCGAAGGAGTACGTGATGAAGATCGGCATTACCGCCCCGACCCCGGCGACGGCCCCCGTCAGCACCGGCAACCACCCGACCCGTGCGGCCGAAACGCCGCCTGAGAACCCCGAGGTTTCAGTCGTCGAAGACACCGCCAGCACCAAGGTGGAGGTGTCGGAAACCGCCTCCGCCCTGCTGGAGCGGGCCCCAGATGACTTCGACGCCGACAAGGTCGATCGCATCCGGCAAGCCATCTCCGATGGGACCTACAAGGTCAGTGCCGACGCGATCGCCGACAAGTTGCTTGCCAACGCACAGGATCTGCTGGGACACCTCGGCAAGAACGCCTGAAGCACCTGTCCGGTCTGACCGGGCAGCGTGCCTCCCTGACCCAACGCCATGACACGCCTGCCCATGATCGCCTTGAATCTGCAGTCCGCCCCACTGCACTGCCCCGACGCCACCGATCTGGAGCATCTGCTCGCGGCCGTCGAGCTGGACCTGAACGCCCTGGGCGACTCGCTGCGCCTGCATGACAGCGACCGCATCGAGCGCCATGCCGGTGACCTGCGCGAAGCGCTCACCCGCGCCATCGACGGCTTCACGCGCGCCTCCCGGGCCGGGCAGGTGCCTGCAGCGCTGCGAGCGCGGCTCGTGAAAGCCAGCGGACAGGTCGCCATGCAGCGCGAATCCCTCCTGCGGGCGACTGTCGCGCTGGACGGCGCGATGGACGTGCTGCTGCCCCGCGAGGACGCCCTCGTCTACGGCCGCCTCGACAAGCGCAGCTCAGCGCTGTTCAGACACTGAGCCGCAGTTCCATCGCCGCCGCGGCGATCCGCATCACGAGGTCGGTGTCGACCGGCTGGCTGTAGCGGAACTTGAGGATGCGCATGCCCTTGCCGACGCCCTCCAGTTGCGGAAAACGCTCGGCCAGCAGGAACCCCTGGAAGAATTGCAGGTGCGCCTGGCCCTTGTGCGGCACCAGCGTGGTCATGTGGTTGCCACGGACCAGGAACATCAGATTACCCCAGCGCACGGCCTGATCGACGCCCGGCGCGCCCTCCAGCACAGCCTGGTGCAGCGCCATCACCGTGGCAACCTGGCCCTGCGGAAGGGAATCGAAGAAATTGGCCACCATGGCCGCCGGTCGGACGAGATGTCGCATGTTGGGACAGGGCCCGTCGCGCTCAGGTCCTGGGCAGGGTCACCCCCGTCTGGCCCTGGTACTTGCCGCCGCGGTCGCGGTAGCTGGTCTCGCAGACCTCGTCGCTCTCGAAGAACACCACCTGCGCGCAGCCCTCGCCCGCGTAGATCTTGGCCGGCAGCGGTGTGGTGTTGGAGAACTCCAGCGTCACGTAGCCTTCCCATTCCGGCTCGAACGGCGTCACGTTGACGATGATCCCGCAGCGCGCATAGGTGCTCTTGCCCAGGCACACCGTCAGCACGCTGCGCGGGATGCGGAAATACTCGACCGTGCGCGCCAGCGCAAAACTGTTGGGAGGGATGATGCAGAAATCACCCTTGAAATCCACGAAGCTGCGTTCGTCGAAATTCTTGGGATCGACCACCGTGGAGTGGACGTTGGTGAAGATCTTGAATTCGTTCGAACAGCGGATGTCGTAGCCGTAGCTCGACGTGCCGTAGCTGACGATCTTCTGGCCTTCAGGGGAATAACGCACCTGAGCGGGCTCGAACGGCTCGATCATCCCGTGCTGCTCGGCCATGCGGCGGATCCACTTGTCGCTCTTGATGCTCATGTCGTTGTCAATCTCGGGGGTACGCGGGGTGGGGCGTGATTTTATGGGCATCTTTCGCCGGTGCCTGTGGGTATCGGAGGAGATTCACGCGAAGTGGTTCCGTCTGACCCACGCCGACAACGCATCGACCAGCGCCACCAGCCCGATCATCGCCAGCAGCACCGTGCAGGCCTCGCGCATCTGGAACAGGCTGAGGTGGTAGCTCAACATCTGGCCCAGCCCGCCCGCCCCGACCACGCCGAGCACGGCCGCCGCCCGGATGTTGTTTTCCCAGCGGTAGAGGCTGTAGGCCACCCACTGCGGCGCCACCTGCGGCAGCGTCGCATAGAGCAACACCTGCACCGTGCCAACCCCGCGGGCGCGCAGCATCTGCGCTGGCGCTGGCGGCGCGTTTTCCAGCGTCTCGGCCAGCAAGCGCCCGAGCACGCCGGTCGTGTGCAGCGCCAGGGCCAGCGTGCCCGGCAGCGGCCCCAGCCCGGCCGAGATCAGCAGCAGCGACGCCCACACCAGCTCCGGCACCGAGCGCAGCGCGTTGAGCACCAGCCGCGCCGCGCCATGCACCACCGAAGCCACGGCGCCGCCCTGCACGCTCGCCGGCAGCGCCAGCACCAGCCCGGCCAGCGCCGCCAGCGCAGTGCCGAGCAACGACATGGCGAGCGTCTCCAGCGCGGCCCGTGCCGTCTTCAGCAGGAACGGCGTCGCGGTCTCCGGGGGAAAGAAGCTCGCCGCGAAGGTGCCCATGCGCCCGAGTGCCTGCGGTCCGAGAAACTCCGACCAGTGCAGGTCCAGACTGGCGAAACTCGCCACAACCAGCCCGAGCAGCGCCAGGGCGAGCACGAACAGCCCCCGGTTCATGCCAGCCCCCTGCGGATCCAGGCACTCACCCGGTCCGACAGCGCGACCAGCGCCATGAAGACCAGCAGGATCGCGCTCACCTCGCCACCCGCGAACATCTTGGCGGCGTTGTCGAGTTGCTGCCCCAAGCCGCCGGCCCCCACGAAACCGAGGACCACCGACGAGCGGATCGCACATTCCCAGCGGTAGACGGTGTAGCTCGCCAGTTCATGGGACGACTGCGGCAGGGCGGCGAACAGCAGCGTCTGCAAGCGCCCGGCGCCGTGGCCCAGCAGTGCCTGCGCAGGGGCGGCATCGGCGCTCTCCAGAATCTCGGCCCAGACCTTGGCCAGCATGCCGCCATAGGCAATGGCGATGGCGAGCACGCCTGCGGTCGGCCCGAGTCCCACGACCCGCACGAACACCAGCGCCCAGACCAGCTCCGGCACCGAGCGCAGCACCACGGTGAACGCCCGCAACCCTTGCCGCACCAGCGCCTGCCCGCGGCCCATGCGCCCGCCGACCGCGCTGACCGACAGCCGCTGCGTCATCGCCAGCGCCAGCGGCAGCGCGATCAGACCCGCCAGCGCCATGCCCGCCGTCGCGATCGCCACGGTGCGCCAGGTCTCGCGGGCCAGCAGCGCGAGGAACTCCGCGTCATGGCGCGGCGGCACGAACTGCGCGAGAAAGCGCCCGGTCACGCGCAGACTTCGGGCGTCGAACAGCGTCCACGGCTGGAACTCGGCCAGCACCAGCACCGGCCACAGCACCGCCGCCGCCACCAGCAGCCCCAGCCAGCGCCGCTGCAGCGCCGGATCGCGCGCTGTCACCGTGGCCGTCATGTTCATCGGCACATCGCCTGCGGCAGCGCCGCGGCAACCGACGGCAAATCGGCGCGCACCTCGGCAGCCGGCGCGAACACCGCGCCGCCATACAGCGCCTGCAGCCGCGCATCGTCCAGCCCCGACGACGGCCCGTCGTAGACCACCTGCCCCTCGCGCAGCGCCACCGTGCGCGCAAAGCAGCGCCGCGCCACCTCGACCTGGTGCAGCGAACACACCAGCGTGCGGCCCTCGGCCCGGGCCGCTTCGGTCAGCCTGCGCATCACCAGCTCGGCCCGCGCCGGATCGAGCGCCGACAGCGGCTCGTCGACCAGCCACAGGTCCGCGTCCGCCACCAGCAGCCGCGCCAGCCCGACCCGTTGCCGCTCGCCACCCGAGAGGCGGTCCACGCGCAGCCAGAGCTTGTCCGGCAGGTCCAGCGCCAACAGCGCCTGCTGCACGCGCTCGGCATCGGCGGCGCGCGGGCTCCAGAGCGTGTGCAGGCTGGTCCACAGCGACATCTGCGGCAACCGCGCCGCCAGCACCGCCGTCACCACCCGCTGGCGGGGCGGCAGTGGCGGCACCTGCGGCGCGAGCAGCGCCCGCGTCCGCAGCGCCTGCCGCGCCGCCGTGCCCAGGGTCCACGGATCCTGGCCGAACAGCGCAAGCCGCCCGGCCAGCGGACGGAGCATCCCGGCCAGCGCCAGCAGCAACGTCGTCTTGCCGGCACCGGACGCGCCGATCACCGCGACCTGCTCGCCCGCCTGCAACCGCAGGTGGACGCCGCGCAGCACCGGCGCAGCGCCCGGCGCCGGTGCCACCTGCAATCCGCCCAGTTCGACCACCGCCGGCGCCAGCAGACTCACTTCAGCAGCCCGGCCTGCTCGGCAGCGCCCTTGATGCCGTTGTAGTGTTCGGCCTTGGTCGGGATGAAGCGGCTGGCGCGCTGCAGCGCCAGGATCTCCTTGCCGCCCGGGGCCGACTCCAGCGCCAGGAAGGCCGCGGCGATCTTCTCGCGCAGCGCGGCGGGCATGTCGGCGTGCACGCTCCAGTTGTAATCGTAGTAGCCGGGGGTCGTGTAGAACACCTTGACCGCGGCCGGATCGACCTTCTTCTCGGCGACGAACTTCTCCCAGACGGAGATGTTCAGCGCGCCGGCATCGACCTTGCCGCTGGCGACGGCGGCGATGGTCGCGTCGTGCGCGCCGGAGAAGCTCACGCGCTTGAGATCGACGTCGGGATTGATCTTCGCGGCCAGCAGGTAACTGCGCGGCATCAGGTGACCCGAGGTGCTGGAGGCCGAACCGAAGCTCAGCGTCTTCCCCTTGAGGTCTTCCAGCTTCGTGATGCCCGAGGCTGCGTCGGTGATGAAGACCGAGCGGAACTTCTCGTCCTCGGCGCGCTGCACCAGCGGGATGACCTGACCACCCGAGCGCACGTTCGCCTGCACGAAGGTGAAGCCGCCGAACCAGGCCAGGTCCACCTTCTTGTTCACCAGCGTCTCGACCGCCGCGGCGTAGTCGGTCACCGGCGTCCACTCGACCTTCATGCCGAGCTTCGCTTCGAGGTACTTGCCCAGCGGCTCGAACTTGCGCGCCAGCTCGGTCGGGGATTCGTCGGGAATCGCGGTCACGCGGAGCACGGCCTGGGCCTGGGCTGCCAGCGCAGCACCCGCCAGGGCCGCCACCAGACCGGCACGGCACGTCCACCACACAGCCCGAGAGCAGTTCATCGTCATCTTCAACCCTTTGCAACGCATCACGAAAGGGCGAATTGTGCCGTGCTAGTACTACACCACCCTGCCGTGGTGTCGCAGCGGGTGCTGGACACGTCCGTTCACCTTCAATTCATACGGATGAAATCCCTAAATAAGTCAAAGGCTTTGACCGTCAAACTTGTGTCACAAAAGCTATGTTTTTCAGTCAAATGCACTTAAATCAAGAAAAATAATAAAAATGACAACCACAGCGACACCATGTTGGCCAGCCGTCTGATCTACAGAGGAGTTCACGCGACGCGCACGCTGCTGGGCATCGGCCGCCAGCACAATTACCGCACGCTGGAGGTCGCGGTCGTCCTGCTGCTGGATGAAACCGCGCACCACCTGGCCCGACAGCGCCAGCTCGCCGTGCTGCGGCGCCATGGTGTCAATCCGGGTCTGGCGGCGACACCGCACATCACGCTGAAGCTCGGCTTCAAGTGCCGCGACCCGCAGGCGGTGGCGGACTATCTGGACGAACTGGCCGCACGTTTCGAGCCCCTGCCCGTCACGCTGAAGGATTTCGGCCACTTCGACGAAGGCATCACCTTCTGGGATATCGTCCCTGAAGCGGCACTGGACCGGTTGCGCCGTGCACTTGTGGCTGACTTGACCGCCCGCTTCGGCGTCACACCCCGCCCGCTCGAAGGCGACGCCTTCCGCTTCCACGTCACGCTCGCCCATGGCCTGCCCGCAGCAGCCTTCCGCGCCGAGCGCGACGCACTGGCCCGCGAACACGCCGTACACCGGTTCATCGGACAACAGGTCGCGCTGCTCGTGCGCTGTGACCACCACTGGATCGACTACAAGACCGTCACCCTGGGTCGACGTGCGCCAAGGAGCACCACGTGAACTTCCTCGACACGATCGACGCAGGTGACTCGCCGCAGGGAGATGCAGGACGTGACCTGCTGCGCTTTCGGCGGCAGTTCTTCCTCGGGCGCCGCGGACAGTTCAGTCCCCCGGGCTGGTCGCAGCAGCGCCTGGGCGCCGACCGCTGCATCGTGGCCCACCCGGATCTGCCGGTGACCCAGGTACGCGATGGGGAGCGCGCCTGCACCGTGATCGGGTTTCTCCTCGATCCCGACCGGCCGCAGGCCAGTGACAGGGACATCCTGCGCGACCTGCTGGCAGCGCATGACACGCTCGATGCCCTCGTGGCAGCGACCAGCCCGCTCGGTGGCCGCTGGGCCATGGTGCTGCAGGACGGCGTACACACGCTGGTCTGCCACGACGCCACGGGTCTGCGGCAAGTCGCCTACACGCAGACCGCCGACCACGGCACCGTCTGCGCCTCGCACGCCGGCCTGCTCGCCCATGTGCTGGCCCTGCAGCCTGACCCAGCCGCGCTCGACTACCTCCGATCCCGCGGCGAGAGCGATTTCGAGGTCTATTGGCTGCCCGGCGACCGCACGCTTTACCGTGAGGCGCGCGCCCTGCTGCCCAACCACACGCTTGATCTGCAAACCGGCCGCGCCACGCGCCACTGGCCGGATGCCGATCCGCTGCCACCACTGTCGCCACTGCCGGTCGCGCAAGCGACAGCACGCAGCCTCGCCACCTTGCGCGGACTCTTCGATGCGGCACGCCACCGCGCACCGCTGGCCGTATCGATGACGGCGGGCTGGGACAGCCGGCTCATGCTGGCCCTCAGCCAACCTGTGCGCGAGCAGCTCTACTGCTTCACGCTGACCTATCCACACCTCTCGCTAGCCTCGCGCGATGTCGCCGTGCCGGCCCGCCTGTTGAAACAGCTCGGCCTCCAGCACCACCTGATCCGCTACCCGGACAAGATCGACCCCGAGTTCAAGGCCCTGTTCCGGCAGAGCACGCCCTCGGGCAGCGCCGCCTACTGCGCCGATGCACAGGCGATGCATGCCCAGTACCCGCAGGACCGCCTCTGCCTCACCGGCGACGTGGCGGAGATCGTGAAATGCCACTACCGCCTGCCGGGTGTGCCAGACCACGCCGTCACCCCGCAGCAACTGGCCCAGGTCTGCCAGCTGGAGCCGCACCCGCTGGTGCTGGAGGCGCTGGCCGAGTGGCGTGCCGGCGTGCCGACGAACAGCGCCATCCCGCTGCTGGATCTCTTTTGCTGGGAGCAGATGGCCGGGCGCTGGCAAGCGCAGATCCGCGCCGAGTACGACATCGCCCAGGAGTCCTTCGCCCCGCTGAACTGCCGCACCCTGCTGCAGACGATGCTGGCGGTCGACGAAGGGGAACGGCAGGGGCCGGCATACCCGTTCTTCCGCGGCTTGATCGAACAGCTCTGGCTGGAGGTGCTGGCCGTTCCCATCAATCCGCCGGAAACCACCAGCCTGAAGCGCCGTGTCTTGCGGGCACTCGGCAGCACACCGATCTACCGCCTGATCCCGCGCCAGGTCAAGGACGGCGCCAAACGCTGGCTGCATGCCGTCACCTGACCCACCCCACAACAAGAGAGAGGAGACCCGCCATGCTCGTCAATGAAACCCGCGCTGTGCTTCGATCGGTCAAGCAGGCGATCTATCCGCTGACCTCCAAGCTCGTCACCAACACGGTGCTGGTCGAGGGCCACCTGAAGGGCACCGACCAACCGTTCCGGACCCTGTTCGTCCACAACTGCCTGTTCAACTCGGCCCTGATGGCTCGGATGTACGAGGAACCGCCGAAGATCCTCCAGCGCCGACGCATCGGCATCCCCTCGCTGACGTCGATGGTCCGTTCGCGCCACGGCAATTTCGATCTCTGCATCGCGGTGGTGCCGAAGGTGTACGACGCGATGTTCAGTCCGCTGTGCGCGTACCGAGGCCACGAGGAAGTGCGCCAGGTCATCGACACCTCGGGGACATGGGAGGAAGTACGGGCGCGGTTTTCCAAGAAGCGGCGCCAGATGACCAACAATTTCGGTGCGCGTTACGGGCTGACCTACCGCATCTCGCATGCGGACGAAGACTTCGATTTCTTCTACCACCGCATGCACGTACCGCACATCCGGAGGCGCTATGGCGACTTGTCCGAGATGGACTCGCACGCCTCGATGCGGGAGTTCTTCCACAAGGGGTTCGTGCTGTTCGTGCTCCGGGAGGGCGTGCCTGTCGCCGGGGCGCTGTCGCTGGTCCAGGGCGACTCGATCCTGTTCCGCCGCTCGGGCGTGCTGGACGGCGACGACACCCACATCAAGGGCGGCGCGCAGACCGCGCTCTACTACTTCCAGCTCCGCCACGCCATCCACAGCGGCTACCGCTCACTCGACACCATGAAGAGCGCGCCCTTCCTCAACGACGGCGTGTTCTGCCACAAGGCGGACTGGGGCGCCCGCGCCCTGCCAGACAACGAAGCGCGCCAGTCCGTCCTGTATTTCGTGCCGGAACCGGATGCCCGGACCGCACGCTTCTTCGAGATCAATCCGGCCGTGGTCTGCGAAGGCAACGGGCTGTCCGGTGTCGCCGGAGATCCATCGGGTTCTCTGGTGGCCCTGCACGACCCCATCTCCCTCACTGGTTGAGGCCAGCCTCGGCGGCCGCCGCGCGCACGGTGTCGTACGCCGCCGGTTTGGCTTCCACGAACCGGTGCGCGCCCTGCTGTTTCAGGATGTCGCGCCCCCCACCCACGGCCTCCAGCACCAGAAAACCACCCGCGATCGTCTTGCGGGTGTTCTCGTCCATGTCGGCCAGCGCGGCCCAGGTGTGGTCGGTGTAGACCGGCGTGGTGAAGAAGACCTTCACGGCGGCCGAATCCACCTGCTTGTCGGCGACCAGCTTCTCCCACGCCGCCTGGCTCAGCGCCCCGGCGTCCGCCTTGCCAGACGCCACGGCGGCCACGATCGCCTGGGCGTTGGCGGCCGGCGGGAGCGGCTTCAGATCGGTCTCCGGGCGCAGCTTGGCGGCCACCAGCGCGCTGCGCGGCATCAGGCTGTCCGAGGTACTGGCGGGCGGGCCGAGGCTGAGGGTGCGGCCCTTGAGATCCTGCAGCTTCTTGATGCCGGTGCTGGCCGTGGTGATGAAGACAGAACGCGCCTTCTGGTCTTCTTCGCGCTGCACCAGCAAGGCCACCTTGTTGCCTGAACGCAGATTGGCCTGCACATACGACAGCCCGTTCAGCCAGACCAGATCGGCTTCGCGGTTGAGCAGCGCGCGCACGGCAAACGCCTCGCTCGCCACCGGCACCCACTTGACGCGCATCTTGAAGCGCTTTTCCAGGAACTGGCCCAGCGGCTCGAAACGCGCGGCCTGGTCGGCCGGCGAGGCGTCCGGTGCCATCGCCACCCGCAGCACGGACTGCGCCTGCGCCGCCGTCACGGCGCCCGCCAGCAGCACGGCGGCCCCCATGAGACGCGCCGCTGGCGCGATTCGTTGAATCCAACCCGTCATCGCTCACCCCCTGTCAGATGCGCGGATTGTGCCGTGGCAGTGGCTTCGACCGTTCAGCCGGCCAACCCGCGCAGCTCATCCAGGGTGTTCGCATTGAAAAAAGCGGCCGCGTCACCGTCCCGGTCGAACAGGACCTGCGCGCAGCGGTGCTGGCCGGTCCAGCGGTCGATGCGGCGCTGACCCCCGGCCATGAACACGACAAGGCTCTCCATCAGTCCGGCCTTCATCAGGCAGAACACGGGGTGCGGCTGCAGCGTTCCATCGGCCTCGCGGGTGACGGCCAGCGCCAGATCGGCGTCCTCGGCCACCAGCGCCGCGGCGAGCCGCACCACCAGATCGACCGGAAACTGCGGCGAGTCACAGGGCACGGTGACAAGGTAAGCGGTCTCGCACCGCTCCAGACCCGCCAGGAATCCGGCGAGAGGGCCGGGGAAATCGGTCGTCGCGTCCGGCCACACCGGCACGCCCATCGACTCGTAGGCCGCCAGATTCCGGTTCGCGTTGACCATCAGCGTGCCGACCTGCGGCCCGAGGCGCAGCACGGCGTGCAGCGCCAGCGGCATCCCCTGGAAATTCTGCAAGCCCTTGTCCACGCCGCCCATGCGGCTGCCGCGTCCGCCAGCCAGGACCAGCCCGGTGATCTCCTGCGGGTCGATTGCCGTGTTCGCCTCCATGTTCAGACCTCCAGCAGGTCGAAACCCTGCGTCTCGATGTCCATGAACACCCGCGTGAGCTGCGCGACGGGGCGCCAGACCTGCGCCCGCGGATGGGCCTCGACGGCGTCACACAGGGGGATCACCCAGGTCTGCAGGTGGCCACGGAAGAAGCGCCGCTGCTGCTCCAGGTTGCACACGGCGATGTCGTCGCCCGCGATCAGGTAGCGCATCACCTCGCAGCCGTAGGCGATGTGGTCCTCGGTCTCGCCCCGCGTGGCATCGCGGGTCAGGCCGAGGGCGGCCAGGTCGGTGCGCAGCGCGGCCAGCGGCTTCTCGTTGAGGAAGCCGGCCAGGTAGAACGAACCGTAGAGGAACACCTCCGGCTTGCCGACACCGCCGAACAGCGCGTCGTACTCGTCGGCCGCCGCGTCCGGGGTGGTGCTGCGCAGCGCGGCCACCAGCGCCTGCCACGGCGCCTCCAGCAGACTGCCCGCCTCCGGCGCCTCGGTGACGGCGACGCGAAATTGCGCGAGCAGCGCGGCGTCCGGCGGCGCCATCCAGAGCCGGGCGAGCAGGCCGTACAGCTCGGCGCGGGCGAGTTCCTCGCTGTGGTCGGCGCTGGCGAAGCTCAGGGCACGGGGATCGTGGTCGTTCATGGGGTCAGGGCTTGGTTCAGGCGCGGTTCAATACCGGGGCGTGCCACGCGGCACATCGGTGATGCGGACTTCGTTCGGGTTGCTGTGCAGGTCGATCACCCGGCAGTCGCCGCACATCTTCAGCCGATCGGCCGCCGCGCCCTGGAAGGCCGGGTGCGCGGAGAGCTTGGCCATCATGTTCTCGATGACCTTGAGCGTGCCGAACGGCTTGCTGCAGCGGATGCAGCGGAACGGCTCGACCTCGTGCAGCACCCGCGGCTGCCGACGCGCCCGGCCCTCGTCCGCCAGCAGCAGGCGCGGCACCAGCGTGATCGCGCCTTCCGGGCACGTCGTCTCGCACAGCCCGCACTGCACGCAGTTCTTCTCGGTGAGCTTCAACTGCGGGCGCTCGGGGTTGTCGGACAGCGCGTTCTCGGGACAGGCGCCGACGCAACTCAGGCAGAGCGTGCATTTCGCGGTGTCCACCAGCACGGCCCCGAACGGCGCCCCCGGCTTCGGCAGCGCCACCACGTCGGCCGGCACGGGGGCGTGGGCGCTCAGGTGGTCGATCATCAGATCGAGCGTGGCGCGCTTGTCGGCCTGGGCGACGATGGGCGTGGGCTGGGCGATGACCTGGGCCGGGGCGCTGCGCAGGGCGGCGTCGAGCGCGGTCAGGTCACGGACATCACGGGCCTCGATCAGCTTGAAATGCGTGCCCGCGTAGCCCAGCCCGGTCAGCAGCGCCTGCGCCACCGCCATCTGCCCGGCCAGCGCGGCGCGGTACTCGGGTGCTTCCTCGGCGGTCAGCAGCACCCAGACCTGGCTCGCCCCCTGCGCGATCGCCGACAGCCACAGGTCCAGCCCGACGCTCGCCGTGTGCCACACCGCCACCGGCAGCACGCGGGCTGGCACCCCGTGGACCGCCCGATCCACCCGCGCCGCACGGCCAAGGTCGTCGAGCAGCCGGGCGCCCGCCTGCTCGCTGTGCAGCAGCAGTGCCGCATCCCGGCCACCGGCGCGGGCGTAGGTCGAAACCAGCCGCTGCAGCCGCCGCCCCTGATCGACCGGCCCCGGGTACGCGAAGCTCAGCGCCCCGCTCGGGCACACCGTCGTGCAGGCGCCGCAGCCCACGCACAGGTGCGGCTCGACGACGATGCCGCCCGCCTGCTCGGTCTTGGCCTTGCCCTTGCGGGAGGCGTCGCTGGAGATGGCGCTGGTCGAGCACACGTCGATGCAGGCCGTGCAGCCGATCTGCTCGTTGCGGCTGTGGGCGCACAGGCGGTGCTGGTACTGGAAGAACTTCGGCTTGTCGAATTCGCCGACCAGCTCGCGCAGTTGCAGCACGGCGTCGAACAGGCGCTTCGGTTCGGCAGCGTTGCGCACACCTTGCGGCACATGAGGCACGTGGAAATAGCCCTGCGGCGGCTGGTGCTGCGAGAACGCGGGCGTCTCGCGCAGGTCGAGGACCAGGTCGAAACGCTCCTCGGTGACCTGCGGCGCCCGGTTGAAATCGATCGCGCCGGCCGCGTCGCAGACCTGCACGCAGTCGCGGTGACTCTTGCAGCGGCTCAGGTCGATCTGGTAGCGGAAGTCGATCGCCCCTTCCGGGCAGGCGTCGAGGCAGGCGTTGCAGCGCGTGCAAAGGTCAAGGTCGATCGGATTGGACGACAACCACTGCACCTCGAACGCCCCGAGCCAGCCGCGCAGCCGCGTCACCCGCCCGGCGAACACCGGCAAGTCACGCTGCTGCGCCAAGGCCCCGTCTCGGCCAGCCGCCTCGTCCACCAGCAGATGCACCGCCAGCTTGTCGCGCAGCATCGCCGCCGCCTGCTGCACCGCGTCTGCGCCGCCGATCACGAGGCAGCGCCCGGCCGAGCGGTACGGCACCGTCGTCACGGGCTGCACGTCGGGCAGTTGCGCGGCGGCGATCAGTGCGGCGAGCTTGGGGGTGGCGGCCTTGGCGTCGCGGGACCAGCCACCCGTTTCGCGCAGGTTGACGAAGTGGATCGGGCGCTCGTCGAGGCTCGGCGCGCCCGCCGTCTCGGCGTTCAGGTCGAGGAAGAGCCGGCTCTCCTGCGTACACGCCACCAGCAGCGCCTCGCCCGGCCCGGTGGCCTTGGCGGCGCGCTGGAACGCCCCGGCCTCACGCCGGCACAGCAGGGTGTGCGTCGTCTCCAGCCCGTCCGCGCTCGCCCCCGGCGTCTGCGCCAGGGTCCGGGCGATGGTCTTCGTGTCCAGCGGGATCGTCCGGTTGCAGTCGCACAGCAGTGTTTTCATCGACAGGTTTCTCTTCGGATTTCTCTTCGGGTTCTTCGGGTTCGTCGGTGAACAGGCCCAGCATCCGCGCCCCGGTCATCTGGCGCAGCATGGCCAGCGGCAGCGGGTCGGGTAGGCCGTAGTCCTCGATGTAGGTGTCGAGTCCGTCCATCACGTTGAAATGCGGGTCGGTGAACAGTGTCTTCAGCGCCGCGTTCTTCACCGACGGATCCACTCCACGGGCGACGAAGCGGGTGAAATCGGACGCAGGGGTGAGCTGCGCGGCATCGGCGAGTGTGGGCGCAGGTGGAACAGGCTCCGGCGGCGCGGCGGACACCACCGGCTGCACCAGCGGAACGGACGGGACCACCGGGACTGGCTGCGCCTCGGCCACAGGAACGCCCTGGCGCACCTGCTCCTTGCGCCGCGACCAGCGCGACAGGAAACCGCCTTCGGGTTCACGTTCGCTCGCCATGCTCAGTCCCGCTGCTCCGGCGCGACGAAGGACACCGGCCGGCGGCGCTTCTTCGGCTCGGGCCGGTAGTGGTCGTCGGTGTAGCCCTGCAGCCACGCACACACCTCGGCGGGCAGCGGCCGGTTGTCCACCCGCTCCTGCGCGTCGAGCAGCCGGCCGGCCTCGTTGTACGACAAGGTGACGCGCTCGGGCCAGGCGCGCGACGGATCGTCCTCGCCGATGCGCCACATCACGAACCAGACCGGCGCACCCGAGGTCAGGTTCAGGTAGTAGCCCTCGCCCTCGTCCCGGCGCAGCTCGACCGGCAGGCCCGGAAACAGGAACTGCGCCGTCTGCCCGTCATCACGCAGCACCCGCGGCGCGTCCCCAAAGCGGCCATCGTCCAGCGCCACATCGGCGAGCGTGAACCGCCAGTCCTCCCAGCGGCTGGGCTGATGCTGGCGCTCGATCACCACGGCCACGCGGAGTTGCGTCGGGGTCAGGAATATCTCGGTCATTGCGCTGCAGTCTACGCGCCGCCCGGTAAAAACCTATATCGAAACACCTGACAAACTCCTTTTCCACGCACCCCGCCGCCACGCCGACAAATTGCCTTTTGC
>NZ_JANPAB010000014.1:0-104957 GCF_031429695.1 Sphaerotilus sp. | reverse complement strand
CTGACCTACCGGCTGCACCTGCTCAACAAGCTGACCGACCGCAGCAGCCACGACCTCTACGAACGCGAGACCGGTTTGCCGATCGGCGAGGCGCGCTGCCTGGCGTCGATCGGCTCGTTCGGGCCGCTGTCGGTGAACGACCTTGCGCTGCACGCCAGCCTGAACAAGGGCCAGGCCAGCCGCGCCGCGCAGTCGCTGGTCGATCGCGGGCTGGTGTCCAAGACGGTCAGCGACCTGGACGCCCGCGGCGTGGTGCTGGCGCTGACGCCGGACGGACGGGTCTGCTTCGACCGCGTGATGGCGCTGATCGCGCAGCGCAACGAGACGATCTTCGGCTGCCTCACGCCGGACGAGCAGGCGCTGCTGGGCGCGATGTTCGACCGGTTGATTGCACAGGCCCGCGCGACCTGATCCGATCTGACTTGACCTGACCCGCTTCTCCAAGGAGCCACCCATGCGCATCGGCATCCTCACGGGCGGCGGTGACTGCCCCGGCCTGAACGCGGTGATCCGCGCTGTCACCAAGTCGCTGATCCGGCAGTGCGGCGCCGAGGTGATCGGCATCGAGGACGGCTTTCTCGGCCTGATCGAGCGCCGCGTGCGCCCGCTCGGCTGGGACGACGTGAGCGGCATCCTCGCCACCGGCGGCACCATCCTCGGCACCAGCAACACCGCCAGCCCCTTCGCGTGGCACGGCGCCGATGTGTCGGCCGAGGTCATCGCCTACCAGCGCGCGCTCGGGCTGGACGCGCTGGTGACGATCGGCGGCGACGGCACGATGACGATGGCCGCACGGCTCGGCGCGGCGGGCGGGGTGCCGATGGTGGGCGTGCCCAAGACGATCGACAACGACATCGCCGGCTGCGAGCGCAGTTTCGGCTTCGACACGGCGGTCGCCACCGTCACCGACGCGCTGGAGCGGGTGCAGACCACCGGCCAGAGCCACGGCCGGGTGATGGTCGTCGAGACGATGGGGCGCTATGCGGGCTGGATCGCGCTGGAGGCGGGCATCGCGGGGGCGGCGGACGTGATCCTTCTGCCCGAGATCGGCTACGACGTGGCGCGCATCGCCGAGGTCTGCCGCGCGCGCCACGCCCGTCGGCGGGCCACGCTGATCTGCATCGCGGAAGGAGCGAAACCCGTGGGTGGCGCGATGACGGTCGAGCGCACCGTCGAGGGCAGCCCCGACCCGATCCGCCTCGGCGGCGTCGCCCACGCGCTGCGGGCGCAGTTGCAGCCGCTGCTGGCCTGCGAGGTGCGGGCGACGGTGCTGGGCCATGTGCAGCGGGGCGGCAGTCCGACGCCGTTCGACCGCGTGCTGGCGACGCAGTACGGCAACGAGGCGGCGCGGCTGTTGCGGCGTGGGGACTTCGGGCGGATGGTGACGCTGCAGGGCGGGTGCCTCGGGAGCGTGGGGCTGGACGAGGTGGCGGGGTTGAACCGGTGTGTGCCGCTGGAGCATGCGCTGTTGGGGTGCGCGCGGGAGATCGGGGTTTGCCTGGGGGATGTGGCCTGATTGGTGGTGCGGGGTTTCCCACTCGGCTGCAGTCTCAGGCCGGCGCTGCCCACGGGTTGAACACCGCCACATGCGCCTGCTCGAAATCGACCGTGTTGCGCGTCACCACGGTCAGCCCGTGGCACAGGCCGGTGGCGGCGATGATCAGGTCGGGCTGCGAGAAGGTGTGCCCGACGCGGCGCCCTTCATCGACCAGCAGGCGCCAGCGGAGCATCACGTCCTCCGACACCTCCAGCGTCCGGTGCTCGAACATCGGGCGGACGCGGTGGGTCAGCCAGTCGTGCAGTTCGGCGCGGCGCACCGGGTCGGCGACGCGCTCGATGCCGTAGCGGATCTCGGCCAGCGTGACCGTGCTGACGTACAGATCGTCCAGCGGCAGCGAGGCGACGAATCCGACCACGCGGGCGTTCGGGCGCGGGCGGCGCAGCTCGGACAGCACGTTGGTGTCGATCAGCCAGCCATCGCTCACAGCTCGACGTCCCGCACGGGCATCTCGATGCCGCGGGGTGGCTCGATGTCGATGTCCTGGTGGGGCGACGCCTGCAGCGCCTCGACGAGCAGTTGGCCGGTGCGGGCGCCGGTCAGGCGCCGGTAGGCGTCGGCATCCACGACGACCACGGCATCACGGCCATGCAGCGTCACATGCTGCGGCCCCTCGCTGCGGGCGTGGCGGACGAGTTCGCTGAAGCGGGCCTTGGCGTCTTGCAGGGGCCAGGAGGCGGCGCTTGGGGTGACGGTGCCCGGTGTTGATGTGGTGGAACTGGTCATGCTGACTAGAGTACGGGCGATGTGGCCGGAATTCAAGCCATCGGCCTGCGGCAGCGCAAGAAGATCCGCTCCAGCGTCGCGGGAATCATGGTGTTGCTACCGCCGGGCCGTGGAGGTGAAGTCGATGACACGGCGTCTGGCTGCGCGTCTGGGGGACTGAGAACCTCAGGCAGATTGCGGTAAAACGCAAAATCGGAAATCATCCGCGACGGATGACCAGCAGCCACTGCACGGCTGCACGACAAGCTGACAAGCGACAGGGGAGAAGACAGATGTACAAGGGTGGGCACACGCCGCTGTGGCGGGGACGTTTCGTGCTGGCCGCGCTGGCACTGGTGACCATGCTGGCCGGGTGCGGCGGCGGTGGGAGCGGTGGAGACAGTTCCGGAGAGGTTCCCGCGTCGGGCGGTGGCGATCCGACCAACCTCTATCCGCTGGCCGTCGGCAATCGCTGGATCTGGCACAAGACGAACAGCGTTTCCGGGGTCTCCACGAAGATCGACGAGATCACGCGCCTGGCCACCGTCCAGGACACCCAGGTCCACGTCCTGCAGCGCCGCGATGCAATGACCGGCCTGCCCGATGACGACGAGGAATTCCGCCTCAAGACCGATGCCGGCGTGTTCGAGCTGGCCCGCTCCACCGCCGCCGCCGACCTGCTGCTCGGCCTGCGCCGCATCGAGCTGCTCCGGTTTCCGCTCAAGGCCGGCATGTCCCACGTTGCCCTCGATCAGACCGGGCTGGACCTCGGCTCCGACCTCGATGGCGACGGGGTCAACGAGCGGTTCGCGGTTCGGGCGGAGGTCACGGTTTCCGGCGTTGAAACCGTGACCGTGCCCGCTGGCACCTTCCCGGACGCCGTGCATGTGGTGACGGTGGTGCGCGAGACCGTCACCCTCTCGCGCAGCAGCGCACTGGCGGCGACGCCGACCTCCACCACGACCTATGACGACTGGTACGCCCCCGGCATCGGCCTGGTGAAGAACAGCGAACTCAGCGTCTACCCCTCCGGGCAGGAACGGGACAGCCTCGAACTGATCGACTACCGCGTCGGCGACCGCGTGAAGCCGGGCGTGTCGGCGTCCTCCTGGACGGTGGTCAGTCCGACCGATGGCCAGGTGTCGCTGGTTGACCAGTTTCCGGGGAGCTGGAGCGGCCCGGTCACGGTGCGCGTGACCGGACATCAGGTGGACCCGGCCACGGCGGCCAGCGGGCTCGTCGTCACCGACGCGAGCGGGCAGCGCCTGCCCGGCACGACCACCGCCGCCCGGATGGTGCGGGACGACACGATCGCCTGGGAGCTGTCCTTCACGCCGACCACGCCGATGCCGTTCGGACGCTACCGGGTCGCGGTCGCCACGTCCGTGCGCGACCTCGCCGGACGCGCACTGACCGGCACGATCGAAGGCTCCGCAGAGTTCACCGTGCTCGACCGCGCCGCCCCCATCGTCCGCGCCTGGCCGTCATCGGTCGTCGTGGCACCTGGGGAGGCGGTCACGGCCTTCGCCATCGACTTCAACGAGCCGCTGGATCCCGCCTCCGTCACCCTCTCGGCCTTCAAGCTGATCCACAACATCACCCGCCAGACGATCCCGCTGGCGGCCGTGGCGGTCGAAGGCTCACGCGTGCGGCTCTCTGCACCGCTGGCCACGCCGGGCTACTACGTCCTCGACGTGGCCGGCACCCTGCGCGACCTGAGCGGCAACACGATGGTCGCCGCCTCGATCGGCCCGTTCACCACCGAATCGTCGGATCGCACCGCCCCGGCGCTCGTCGCTTCCTCCCCGACCAGCGGGTCGGTCGGCGTGTCGCCTGACCTGACCTCGATCACGCTGGAGTTCGACGAACCGATCGCGCCCGCATCGGTCACGACGGCCGCGATCTCTGTTGGCGACTCCCGGACCACCCGGCTGCTGAGCATCGTGCAGGACAGCCCGACGCGCATCCGGCTCGGGGTGATGCTCATGCCGGGCAGCACGCACCGATTCGACGGCTACCTCAGCAGCGGGGGGCTGGCCGATGTCCATGGCAACATGGCCCGCTTCGAGCTGACCCTGACCACCTCTGGTCGGATGGCCGCGCCGCTCCAGTTCGCCGCCGACTTCCGCACCGACAACCAGCCCGGATTCGCGAGGGAGATCATCACCGCCGATCTGGACGGCAACGGCCGGCCGTCGCTGATCGTGATGCAGGCGCCCGCCATCGCCGCACAAGTCTCCGAGATGCTGATCTACAGCCCGCGCACGGGCTTGCCGCTGGGAGCGCCGCTGCGCGTGGCCCTGACCCCGCCGACCAGCCCCACGGGAACCAACTGCTGGCCGATCGGGCTGGCGGCAGGCGATGTCAGCGGCGACGGCCGCCCCGACCTCGTGCTGACCTACACCGAGGACTGCGGTACCCAGGTGATCGTGCGCGACAGCCTTGGCCAATGGACCACGTCGGTCGTGTCGCTGCCCGCGACCTGGGTCAGCCCCGTCCTGGCCGACCTGGACGGCGACGGCCGGCTGGACCTGATCAGCCTCAGCCGCGACACCCTCACGCTCGACGTGGCCCGCCAGCGCGCCGGTGGGGGCCTGGAGCCGGTCCGGTCGATCGCGCTGCCCTCGCCAGGAGGCTATCCCGCGCAGTCGCCTTACCGGGCGGTTCAGGTCACGGACCTGGATGGCGACGGCCGTGCGGACGTGCTGCTGATGACCTACGACCAGAACCTGGACCGGCGCCTGATGCTGTTGACGCAGCGGGCGGATGGCACCTTGGCGCCGGCCCGCTACCTTCCGGCTCCCCGCGTGTTCGGTCAGGCCGCCTCTGTGGAGCAGCTCGGCATTGCGGACCTGAACCGGGACGGCCGCAGCGATGTCGTGATGATGACCACCTCCTCGGGCTGGTACCACCTGGCTTACCTGATCCAGCAGGCCGATGGTGCGTTCGTGTCCTCTGACGCCACCGCGTCGCTGCTGCCGGCCAGCCAGATGGTTCGCCTGATCGTGGCGGACCTGAATGGCGACGGGCGCATCGACGCGGGCCTGGCCGGTGAATACCAGCTCGCGTATGCCCTGCAGGGCAGCGCCGGCCTGTGGGCGCAGGAATCCGCCGCGACCCATTGGTTCACCACCTTCACGACGGCCGTTGACCTGGACGGCGATGGCTTGCCCGATCTGGTGGGCCTGCCGCGTTACGCGATGAGCCAGGACGACGGTGATGTGCGGGTTCAGTATCAACTCGCACCGGCCTCTGCCACGACCGCCACCGCTGCTGGGGCGCAGGCTCAGCGTGCCAGTGCGCTTGCGGCCCGACAGGCGACGGGTGGCCGCCTCGGTCTGGGTCGGACGGCGCTGACCCGCTGGCGGGCGGCCAGCCGCTGAGCCAGTGGACACGGCACCCGTTCGGGTGGATGCCTGGGGATAAAAAATTCCTGATCGGTAATTTTCCGATGGACGCATCGAATGGCTTGCTTTAAATTACCGATAAGTAATTCAAGAAGTCAATCATGCTCGATGATTCTCAAAAATTCCCGATCAGTAATTTTGAAAACTTGGATCAACCCGTGGTGCTGCGCACCGCGACGGACATCGGCCAGGTGGTGCGTGCGCAGCGCCAGTCCCAGGGCTTGCGTCAGATCGACCTGGCCGGCATCGGCAACACCGGCAACCGCCTGATCGTGGACATCGAGAAGGGCAAGCCGACCGTGCAGCTGCAGAAGGTGCTGGATGTGCTGGAGCTGCTGGGCCTGGAGCTGACGGTGCGGTCGAAGGCGTCGAGGTCGGTGCTGTGACCTTCTTGGCGGTGTTCTTTGGTGACGAGTGCGTCGGCACGCTCCACGACACCGAGCCGGTGAGTTTCGCGTATGCGCCAGCCTGGCTGGTGCGTCCTGGTGCCTTCCCGCTGTCCGCGATCCGGCTGCAACCCGGCCCGATCACGTCGCCCGAGGTGCTGGCGTTTTTCGAGAATCTGTTGCCCGAAGGGGAGTTGCGGGTCTACCTGTCGCAGCAGCGCAAGGCGTCCACGCTGTTCGCCCTGCTGCGCGAAGTGGCGGGTGACACGGCGGGCGCCTTCGTGCTGCTGCCGCAGGGGCAGGCGCCACAGCCAGCGGTGTACGAACCCACGACCTGGGCCGCCCTGGCCGACACGGTCCACCGCCAGTCGGCCGCCGCGATCCAGACCGAGGACGGCCACACCCGGATTTCCCTGGCAGGCGCGCAGGACAAGGCGTCGATCGCGATCCTGGACGGCCAGACGCCGCTGCTTCCAAGGGGGACGGCACCGTCCACCCACATCCTCAAGCCCGACATCCGCCGGCTGCCCAAGGTGCGCGAGTCCGCTGCCAACGAGGCGATCATCCTGCGCACAGCGGCCCACTGCGGCCTGCGCACCGCCCAGGTGTTTTACGAGCCGCTGACCCGCGCCTGCGTCGTCGAGCGATTCGACCGCTGCCGCCGCGAGGACGGTTCGCTGGGGCGGCTCATCCAGTACGACTTCTGCCAGCTCGCGGGCATGGCGTCGGAGCGGAAGTACGAGAAGGAGGGCGGCCCCGGCGTGGTCCGCTGCGCCCAGATCCTGCGCCAGTACAGCACCAGCCCCGCCCAGGATCTGCAGGCCCTCGTGCAGTGGATCTTCTTCAACCTGTACGTGGGCAACAACGACAGCCACGCCAAGAACCTGTCGGTCTACTGGCGACCGGGGCACGGCGTGCGACTCACGCCGTTCTATGACCTGATGTGTACGCGGATCTATCCGGGCCTGTCGAGAGAGTTTGCCTTCAACCTCGGCGGGGAAGTGCTGCCCGGTCAGATGGGGGCGGCACAGATGCAGGGCTTGGCGGAACAGCTCGGCATGGGGCATCGCTACCTGCAATCGGTGGCGCGAACGCTGGCGGCGAAGGTGCCGGAGGCGATCGACCAGGCGGTGAGCGACATCTCCCCTCAGCTCACCCCGAGTGGGCGGATCTTTGCCGGGCAGCTTGCCGTGGAAGTGAAGTCGATGACACGGCGTCTGGCTGCGCGTCTGGGCGCCTAGACCCGCTGCTGACCTCAGCCAAATCGGCTCGGCAAATACGCCGCCCCATCAATCCAAGTCCGCTCCCCCGCGACCATCTCCGCCACCATCCGCCCCGCCACCGGCCCGAGCGTGAACCCCTGGTGCGAATGCCCGAAGTTGAACCACAGCCCCGGATGCCGCGGCGCCGGCCCCATGACCGGCAGCATGTCCGCCGTGCAGGGCCGCGCGCCCAGCCACGGCGGCCCGGCCACGGGTTCGCCCAGGTCCACCCACTCGCGGGCGAGGGCTTCCGCCTTGGCGAGTTGCACCGGGGTGGCGGGCGCGTCGATCGGCGCGAACTCCGCTCCCGTGGTCAGCCGCAAACCCTGCTCCATCGGCGCCAGCACATAGCCCCGCTCGGCGTCCAGCAGCGGCTGGCGCAGCGTGACCGGGGCGCGGTAGTGCTGGTGGTAGCCGCGCTTGAGGAACAGTGGGAAACGGTAGCCCAGCGTGCGGATCAGCCCGTCCGCCCACGGCCCGAGCGCGAGGACGGCTTGCGCGGCCTCCACGCGGCCGGCGTCGGTCTGCACGCTCCAGGCGGCGCCCGCGCGTTGCAAGGTGGTCGCGTCGCCGGTCAGCACCCGCCCGCCACGGGCGACGAACAGCGCGGCATAGCGTTGCACCAGCGCGCCGGGGTTGCGCACCGCCCAGGGATCGAGCCAATGCACGGCCCCGGCCAGCGTCTGGCGCAACGCGGGTTCGGCCTGCGCGAGCGCCGCGCCGTCCTCGACCCGGTGCCGCACGCCGTAGCGGGCTGCCAGCGCCTGCGCCCGCCGAACGCCCTCGTCGAAGGCCCGCGCCGTGCGGAACCCGAAGCGGAATCCCTCGCGCACCACCAGATCCTCCGCCCCGGCGGCGGCGATCAGCGGCGCGTGTTCGGCGATGGCGTGGGCGATCAGGCGGCTGTAGTGCTGCGTCGCCAGGGCGTGGGCCTGCGGGTGCGAGTTCCGGAAATACCGCAGCAGCGGCCCCGCCATCTGCCACAGGCCGCGCAGATGCCAATGCACTTCGGCCCCACGCCCGAGCGCGACATTCAGCAGAAACCCGGCGTCACGCGGAAACGCATACGGCTCGACCGACTCGCCCTGGATCAGTCCGGCGTTGCCGAAGGATGTTTCCTGTCCGGGCGGGCGCCGGTCCACCAGCGTGACGTCGAAGCCGCGCTGCTGGAGGTGCAGCGCGGTGCAGGTGCCGACCATGCCGGCGCCGAGGACGAGGATCGGTGTGCTGCCCATGGTCAGACTGCCGTGCGCGTGTTGGTGGCTTGTTCGCCCGCATGTTCCGCATCGCCGGGATACAGCGGCGGGTGGGTCACGATGCTGCGCAGCTCCGGCCGAGGTGTGGCGAGCGTCGCCATGTCGGGACGTGGGCGGGCGAGGTCTGCGTGGCCGGCGAAGTGCCGCTCGAACGCTGCCGCCATCGCCAGCAGGCGGCCGTCCTGGTGCAGCGGCCCGATGAGCTGCAGCCCGAACGGCATCCCCGCCTCGTCGCGCCCGCACGGCAGCGACAGCGCCGGGTTCGTCGCCAGCGTCACGAGGTAGGTCAGGCTCAGCCACTCGTAGTAGTGGCGCTGCGGCTGGCCGTCGATGACCTCGGCGTGCGGCTGCGTCCACGGGAAGGGCGAGACGGGCGTGACCGGCGCGAGGATCAGGTCATACCGCTCGAAGGCCGACTGGAACTGCCGCAGGAGGCGGGTCTGCGCCAGGTGTGCCCAGGCGCGGTCGGCCAGGGTGATGCGGGCGGCCATCTCGACGTTGGCGCGCACCTGCGGGCTGAGGGTCTCGGGGCGGGTTCGATAGACCTCCTCGAAGGCCGCGACGAAGCTTTCCGCCCGCAGCACGTCGAAGCAGCGGTGGCCGTCGTGCAGCGCCCAGTCCAGCGGCTCGCAGACGGCCACTTCGCGCTCGATCGCCGCGATGCGCTGGCGGAAGGTCCGGCGGATCATCGGGTCCACCGCGCAGGCGCCGAAGTCCTCGGTGTACGCCACCCGCAGGCCGCGCAGGTCCATCTCCGGCACCGGCCACACGGGCGCGTGGTGGACACCGAGGCTCAGCGGGTCCATCGGATGCGGCCCCATGCTGGCCTGCAGCAGGAACGCGGTGTCGGCCACGTCGCGCCCCATCGGCCCCAGCACCGAGATCGCCGACCAGCCCAGCGGGCGCTGGTCATTGGCGATCAAGCCCGGCGAGGGGCGCAGGCCGACGACGCCGCACAGCGCCGACGGAATCCGCAGCGAGCCGCCCGTGTCCGAGCCGGTACACAGCGGCAGCAGGTCGGTGGCCAGCGCGGCGGCCGACCCGCCCGACGAGCCGCCCGCGTTGCGCGTCGGGTCGAAGGGGTTGCCCGTGGCGCCCCAGACGGGGTTGCGGGTGTTGGCGCCGGCGCCCATGTCGGGCGTGTTGGTCTTGGCGGTGACGATGGCGCCGGCCTCGCGCAGCCGGGCGACCAGCGACACGTCGGCCGTCGGCACATGGCCGCGCAGCCGCACGTTGCCGCTGGTGGTGAGCAGGCCGGCGGTGGCCTGCAGATCCTTGACGCCCAGCGGCAGGCCGTGCAGCGTCGGCAGCGGCGCGCCCCGCATGACCTGGTCCTCGGCCACCCGCGCCGCCTGCAAGGCCCGCTCGAAGTCGGTCGCACAGAGCGCGTTGACCGCCGGATTGAACCGCTCGATCCGCGCGATGCAGGCCCGCATCAGCTCCAGCGGCGAGACCTGCCGTTCGCCGATCAGCCGCCGCAGCGCGACCGCCCCCAGTTCCGGCAGCGAGGTCTGTGCATCCGGCATGGCGCTCATTCCACCGGGATGTTGGCACGGTGGACGTAGGCGCGCAGCAGCGGCAGCTCCTGCGCGATCCGCGTGTCGTACTCCGCGCCGGGCTGGTGGAGCACGTCCAGGCCCGCCTTCTGCAGGTCGGCCTTGACGGCGGCGTCGTTCACGCTGTCCTTGAGCGCCTGGGCCAGCTTGGTGCGCACGTCCGCTGGCAGGCCGCGCCGGGCGACGACCGTGATCCAGGGGACCATCTCGTAGTCCGGGAAACCCGCTTCGGCCACGGTCGGCACTTGCGGCATCTGCGCCGAACGCAGGCGGGTCGTCACGGCGATGGCCTTGACCTTGCCTGCGGCGATCTGGGGCTGGGCGGCCACGGTGGTGTCGAAACTCAGGGGGATCTGGCCGCCGATGAGGTCCGTCATGGCGGGTGCGCTGCCCCGGTAGGCGACATGGACGAGGTTGGCGCCGGTCATGACCTTGAACATTTCGCCCGCGAGGTGCGCCGAGGTGCCGACGCCGAAGGAGCCGAAGCTCAGCCCTTGGGGCGTGCGCTTGGCCAGCTCCAGCAGCTCCTTGACGTTGTTCGCCGCGACGCCGAGGTGGGCGATCAGGACCAGCGGCGAGCTGCCGATCAGGCCGATGGACTCGAAATCCTGCTGCGGGTCGTAGGGCAGGGTCTTCTTGAGCGCCGGGTTGACGGTGAACGTGGTGTTCGAGGAGATCAGCAGGGTGTAGCCGTCCGGCGCCGAGCGGGCCACAGCGGTCGCGCCGATGGCGGTGCCGGCGCCGGCCTTGTTCTCGACGACGACCGTCTGCCCCAGCCGCTGCCCCAGCGGGCCGGCGAGCTTGCGGGCGATGATGTCCGTCGCGCCGCCGGGCGGGTAGGGCACGACCAGGGTGATCGGCTTGTCGGGATAGGCGGCCTGGGCGAGCAGGCTGGTACCCAGCAGCGCCAGGGTCGGCAGGATCTTGTGGGTCCAGGTCATCCGGGTCATCACGTCAGCTCCTCGGGGGAAAACGGCTGCAGGGACTGCAGGGGTTGCAGAGATTGCAGGTAGTCCGACAGCACGCGCAACTGGGGCGCGGTGGTGTCGGGGGGTGAAAACGGCGCTGCCAGCCCCAGCCCGCGCAGCACGGACAGCACGAACTGCACCCGCGCCGCCGCCTCGGGGCCGTGGCCCAGCTCGGGGAAGGACTGGACCATGCGCTGCTCCAGCGTGGTGGCGAGCTGGGCGCGCTGGGCGTGGATGTGCGCGACCATGTGCGTGTCTTCGCGGGCGGCGAGGTAGGCCGACCAGGCCACGGCGAAACGGGGCTGGCCGTACAGCCGCGCCCAGGCGTGCTGCACGAAGTGCTCGGCCCGCTGCGGCAGCGGCCAGTGGGCGGGGGGCCAGAAGTCGCTGCCGCCTTCGAGCTGGCCGATGAGGCGGGTGATGACCCTGACGAAGCGGCGCGCTCCGGGGTCGAGCGATCAAGCCGTTCTGGTTTGCCATAAAAACTGTATAAAATTACAGTATCAAGATGGAAGCCACCAAAACCCTCAAGCTGCGCATCAAGGACAAGCACGCCGCCGTGCTTTCCGCGATGGCACGCGAGGTCAATTTCGTGTGGAACTACTGTAACGAGACGAGTTTGCGGGCGATTCGGGATCGGCGCAAGTTCCTGAGTTCGTTCGACCTTCAGAAGCTCACTGCGGGGTACTCGAAGTGTGAGGGCGTGCGGATCGGTAGCGCCACGGTGCAACAGGTGTGCGAGGAATACGCCACCCGACGCAAGCAGTTCAAGAAGTCGCGCCTGAGCTGGCGCGTGTCGAACCCGAAGTCGGCGAAGTATTCACTCGGCTGGGTGCCATTCAAGGCCGGTGGTGCGAAGTACAAGGCTGGGCAGATCGCTTTCCTCGGGCACAAGTTCAGCCTGTGGGACAGCTACGGCCTGAGCCGCTTCGATCTGCGCGCCGGCGCGTTCTCGCAGGACGCGCGCGGTCGGTGGTACCTGAACGTGTGCGTCAAGGTTGACGTGCCGAAGTCGGAAGGCGTCGGATCGGTGGGGATCGACCTCGGCATGAAGACGGCGGCGACGTGCTCGGACGGCGAAGAGCTGGCATCGGGCCTGTACCGCAAGCATGAGGGCGCGCTGGGGATCGCCCAGCGCGCAGGCAAGAAGAACCGGGTTCGGGCGATCCACGCGAAGATCGCCAACACGCGCAAGGATGCAATGCACAAGTTCTCGACGGGGCTCGTCGTGCGCAACGCGGCGATCTTCGTCGGCAACGTGCAGGCGGGCGCGATGGTGAAGACCAAGATGGCGAAGTCCACGCTGGACGCCGGATGGTCGATGTTGAAGACGATGCTGGAATACAAGAGCCATCAGGCAGGCATCGTGTTCGAAGAGGTGAATGAAGCCTACACAACCCAGACCTGTTCGAGCTGCGGGGTCATTCCCGCCTGCAGTCCGAAAGGTAGGACAGGTCTGCGAATGAGGCGATGGACTTGCTGCGACTGCGGAGTGGAACACCACCGCGACGTGAACGCAGCCCTGAACATCGCTGCGCGCGGACATGCGCGTCTCGCAGGAGGAATCCCCGTCCTTTAGGGCAGGGAGGATGTCAACTCCAGCATCAGCGTGGCCTTGGAGGCGAAGTGGTGCTGCACCGCCCCGGAGGTCATGCCGGCGGCCCGCGCCACCTCATGCACCGACCACTGCCCGTGGCCCTTGGCGTCCATCAGGGCGATGGCCGCGTCGAGCAGGCGCTCGCGGGTCTGCTCGCTGCGGAGTTGGTGCAGGGTGGCGGGCACGGGGGGGCGTGGGTTAGCGAGGGCGGAGCATGTCAAGGTAGTTGCCGCGTGAGTCATTCCGCGACTTGGCTTACTTTAGCCGCAGCGTCGATCGCTGCAGTCACACATTCGCTCTGCGGGAGTTGCCGAGCTGCTTTTGCAGCAACAGGCAATCGATCATTACCGTGAATATTTCACACATAAGCCATCCCCGAGACAAAATCACTATCGTCAACGGTCATCGTTGGCATTGGCTGGCGAAGAGCAAGTGATGCTTTGCGATTACTCACGCTAAGTTATTGATTTATAAAGATTTTTCTGCCGCAATGCAGGCATCAAGCCCACGCTTGTGCGCTGTAAGCTGTTGATTCATAAAGGTTTATAGGGACTTGCTTTCACGCACTAGATCTTCCACAATAGAAGTGGAAATTTTTCCATTTCAGCAGGAGTAATTTGATGTCGTATGATGATTTGAATTGGCCAGTTTCGAGTGAACCCGAGCAAAGCAGCATCGAAGTTGATATGTCCCGTCTGTCAAGTGCAGCGCTGTCGCGCCTGATAGATGAAGTAAAAAATGATGAGATGTCCGGTACGCATGCGTATGACCGGACACACAATCGCCACAATCGCTGAACGAGTATTTGGCGTGCAGATCGATACCGTTTTGGTGAAAGTTGCAAGCCGTTGCAACATCAATTGTTCCTATTGTTATGTATACAACATGGGAGATGATGGGTGGCGCGACATGCCAACGCTCATTTCCCGCGACACAGCTTCCGCTCTCGCGCGAGCACTCGGGCAACTCTCTACAGATCAAGCTAAACCATTCGCCACAGTTTTGCATGGCGGGGAGCCACTGATGCTAGGTGAACGCCGACTTGAGTTTATTCTCAAGTCTCTACGTTCAGTGCTGCCACAGAGTCATGTTTTATGTATGCAAACAAATGGGATGTTGTTAACCAATAATATTCTTGATCTGTGCGCCAGTTACGGAATGTCAATTTCCATTAGTCTCGATGGTCCCAAAAAAATAAACGATCGCTTTCGTATTGATAAAAAGGGCGAAGGAACGCATGACAAAGTGATATCGGGAATAAAAAAGCTTCGTGATCATAAGGCGTCAGAATTTTTATATTCTGGCCTCTTGTCAGTAATTGATCCGACTTCTGACCCTATAGAAAATTATAATTATTTTAAGAGCTTGGAAGCCCCGTCTGTTGATTTTTTGTATCGCGATGGGAATCATTCAAACCTGCCATTCGGGAAAAATTCCATAGACTCTACCGAGTACGCAAATTGGTTATGTAGATTGTTGGACGCCTATTTAAAAGACAAAAGTCCACCAAAAATAAGATTTCTAGATGATATTATAAAACTTCGTCTTGGCGGTCGAGGAATAAAAGAAGGTCTTGGTCAGTCTGATTATGGCATTGTAATAATTGAAACCGATGGAAGCATTGCAAAGAATGACACTTTAAAAAGCACATTTGACGGCGCAGATAAATTTGAACACAGATGGTCTATTCACAAAGATCGTCTACTCGATGTATTGCGTACAGATGAGTTCAAAGTTTATCACGAGCTTCAGCGAGCCACGTCAAAAACTTGTCTCGATTGTGAATTTTTCAAAATTTGCGGTGGAGGTATGCCACTTCATCGATGGAAAGATACTACGGGATATGACAACCCTTCAGTTTACTGTGTTGATCAAAAAGAATTAATAAAGTATATTGAGTTTTACCTGAAAAAAGAAAGGCTGATAAATTGATACTGCATACATTACCAAGTACGCTTCGCGCTGACCCATTCCCGCATGTTTGCACAACTCAGGCGTTTAATTTTGCCGATAGTTTGAAAATTCTAAGCTGGCTTGAAAAAGATGCTCCGTGGAAGTTAAAACTCGCTGAGTTTTATGAACAATATGAATTCAGTTTTAATCAGTTGGAATTACCTTGCGATATTGGGTCAATATTTAATAATGGATCACTTATTAATTTGCGAGAAAAACTTGAGCGCACATTCAAAACAAATCTATCAAACAGAATAGATATAACGGCACACAAGCTCGTAAAAGGGCAAAGAATTCGCATACATAACGACTTTATTCCGAATGAAGAAACTCATAGAGTATTAATTCAGCTAAACAGGGCATGGAGTAGTGAAAATGGCGGCATATTAATGATGTTTGGCAGCAGAAATGCTGAAGATCTGCGAAATATATACAATCCGGCTCATAATACTTCGATTGCCTTCGAGATATCGCCAATATCATATCATGCTGTTTCGCCAATTAATTTTGGTGATCGCTATACCTTGGTTCTGTCATTTTACGGTAAGTAATATTAATTGCAATTCAGCCAAGGTGGTGTCAGATTTATGAGCATTGATCTTCAAAATTTATAGAGGTCAATTATCTTTGAAATTATCGACCAAAATGTTATCTCTTGGGTAGATAAAATATTATAATAGCCTGCATCAGGATTTATAAATAACTAACAATAATATAAAATTATTTTAACTACTAAGCAGTCTCAATAAAGTTTAATTGTTGTTTGAGATTTATGCGATTGCCTGTAGAATTTTGGAGTCAAATCAACGACATGAAATCATGATCAAGAGCCGTGACTTCTCTCTCCCCAGAAGACCTAGAAAAACTCCGCGAAATTGAGGTCAGGGATGAGAACTAGCGCAAGAGAGGAGAGCGGGCGAGGATGCGCTTGACACTGTATCAAACCAAGTCAACGATTGAAACGGCATTGCTGTACACTTGGATGAAAGCAAAGCGTCGGGATAAATTGATTCTTGAACAGGATGTGACCGAAATACTCGATAGATTTGGAAAAAAGTACACGTTTGAATTTTAAGAATCAATTTATTTGAAACTGCCTATCAGCTTGCTGGCGGTGGCGCCAGAATCTGCACCATGATTGATATGTTCTCGATCTTGCATGGTTTCCATCCGTAAAAACAGGCCCAAAGCCTGCGCTGCTGGCGTAACCCGTTACGCCGTCACAGCCCCGGAAGCATAGTTTTTCACTTCAATTTTGCGCGTGAAGAAATTCACGACTTGTCGGGCAGTCTGGGCAGTGCGAGCGACAGGCACTCGTTGATCGGCAGCTTCGGCGAAGTCAGGCAACCCTCCCAGATCAGGTCAGATCGACCGGGTGATGCCGAGCCTCGCAAACCTGGATCAGCGCCAGCAGCACCTCGAAATGCTCGCCCGCTTCGCTGGCCGGATCAGGCTCGGTGTCGAAATGGCGTTCGACAGCCTTCAGCGCGGCGAGGTAGTCGCTTTCCGTGCGGATCGGGTGGATGTCCATGACTGGCGGCAGTCTTTGGAGTCGAGATCGCTGGGGCTCTTCAACTTCGACGCATACGGGTTGCGGCGCGACTTCAGCTTGGACAGGTCGTATTCAGCCTTCATGTTGCGTCCGCGCCCGCTGAAGCTGCTCAGCCGAAATCCTCACGATCTGCTGGTTCTCGACGATCACGAGGTCGGTTCCAGTTTGGATCGCTGTCTGGCGGGCCAGTTCGGCCGCCCGATGCATGGCCTGCAAGGAGGCTCGGATATCTGGATCTTTGGCCTGGGCCAGTTCCTGTGGCGTCATGCGTTTTCTCCCCATTCCAGCGAGGTAGATGCAATACCGCTGTTGTCTTGACTCAGTCCGCCACCACCAGCGTCTGCATCGCCACCCACTCCTGCCCACCCGCCAGCCGCACCCGCTCGCCGATCTGCGCCGCCTCGACGCACAGCATCTGCAGCCAGTCGTCATCCGGCATGTCCGGCAGCGCCGCGCATTTCTCCGGCCCCGGGTTCCACACCACCACGTCATCGAACGCATGCGACTGGATCAGCAGCCGCCGCCCCGTCTCGCGCAGCGTCAGCTCCTTCGGCGCGTTCCAGTAGATGCGGTCGATTTCCTGCGCGATCGTGACCACGTCGATCCACTGCTGGCGCGGCTGGTCGAGCACGGCGTCGTGGTAGTTCTGGTCGAGCAGACCTTCCAACTGCGCGTGGCGCACGTCGCCGCAGCCGAGATACGTGTGCAGCGCGGCCTGGAACTCGAACGCCGCCTCGCCCGTGTTGAGCACCGCCAGCTCCATCTCCAGCCGCCGGTCATCGACGCTGACGGTCAGCTCCAGCGTGAAGGCGTGCGGCCAGATCGCGCGGGTCGCCTCGTCGTCGCTCAGGGTCAGGACGGCGAAGGCATGTTCGCCGCGCACCTCGGCCACCTGCACCTGCCACGCCCGGTTGCGTGCGAAGCCGTGCTTGGGCAGCGGGCCTTGCTGGTTGAACTGCGGAAAGATCACCGGCACGCCACCGCGCACCGCCGCGCCGTCGCCGTACTTCGACTCGGGCGAGAGGTAGAGCTGTTCCTCATGGCCCGCCGGGATCCACGACACGACATGCGCGCCGTCCAGCAGGATGGTGGCCTGCGCGCCGTTGGGCGAGCGCAGTTGGACGGCAGGCTGGCCGTTGAACGAGATCGGGCCGGTGGGGTACAGGGCGCGGGGTTGGGCGTGGGTGTCGGACATGGCAGGCGCTCTTTCGCTCACAGGCTGCGCAGCACGTCAGCGGCGACGGCGACCGTCTCGGCGATGTCAGCGTCGGTGTGCGCGGCGCTGACGAAGCCAGCTTCATATAGCGCGGGCGCCAGGTACACGCCGCGGTCCAGCAGGCCGTGGAAGAAGCGGTTGAAGCGCGGTTGGTCGGTCGTCATCACCGTCGTGTAGTTCTGCGGCAGCTCGGGCATGAAGAAGAAACCGAACATGCCGCCCTGGCTGTCCACCGAGAAAGGCACGCCGGCCGCGTCTGCCGCCCCCTTCAAGCCCTCGACCAGCGTGCGCGTCTTGCGCGACAGCTCGTCGAAGAAGCCGGGCTTGCGGATCTCGCGCAGCGTGGCCAGCCCGCAGGCGGTGGCTACCGGGTTGCCGCTGAGCGTGCCGGCCTGGTAGACGGAGCCGAGCGGGGCGAGGTGTTCCATGATCCGGCACGAGCTGGCGAACGCCGCCAGCGGCATGCCGCCGCCGATCACCTTGCCGAACACGCTGATGTCGGGCGCGAAGCCGGGGAGGGCCTCGGCGTACAGGCTCTGCGCACTGCCGAGGGCGACGCGGAAGCCCGTCATCACCTCGTCGAACACGAACAGGGCGCCGTGCTGGTCACACAGTTCGCGGATGCGTTTCACGAACGGCACCTGCGCCCGCACGAAGTTCATGTTGCCCGCGATCGGCTCGATCATCACGCAGGCGAGTTCGGGGCCGTGAAGCCGGAACGCCTCTTCGAGCTGTTCGAGGTTGTTGTATTCGAGGACCAGCGTGTGCTGCACGACTTCCGGCGGCACGCCGGCGGAGGTCGGGTTGCCGAACGTGGCCAGCCCGGAGCCGGCCTTGACCAGCAGCGCGTCGGCGTGGCCGTGGTAGCAGCCCTCGAACTTGATCAGCTTGGACCGCCCCGTGACGCCACGCGCCAGCCGGATCGCGGTCATCGCGGCCTCGGTGCCGGAGCTGACGAGGCGGATCTGCTCGGCGCTTGGCACCAGCGACAGGATCTCCTCGGCCAGCTCGACCTCGCGCTCGGTCGGCGCGCCGAAGCTGAAACCTTCGGTCGCCGCCTGCTGGACCGCCGACAGCACCGCCGGGTGGCCGTGGCCCAGGATCATCGGACCCCACGAGCCGATGTAGTCGATGAACCGCTTGCCTTCGGCGTCCCACATGTAGGGGCCTTGGGCGCGGGCGATGAAGCGCGGGGTGCCGCCCACAGCCCGGAAGGCGCGCACGGGGGAATTCACGCCGCCCGGAATCACCTTCCGGGCACGTTCGAACAACTGGTCGTTGGTGGTCATCGGTCTCGCGCCGGGCGGACCGGCGCCGGGTTTGTCAGTGGATGCTGCGCGGCTTGGTGGGCGAGTCGATGTCGGCGGTCATGGCATCGATGATGTCCTCGCCGTCTTCGTCCTCGTCGTCCGGGGGGATGGCCCAGAAGAAGCGGTCGGGCACCACATTGCCCATGCCGGGGCGGAAACCCGAGTCGAGCGACTGGTCGAGGAAGGCCAGCGCTTCGGAGACAGCGATGTGCAGTTCCTGTCCCGTTGCCATCAACGCGGCGATCGAAGCCGACAGCGTGTCGCCTGCTCCGATGAACGAGGTCTCGAAGCGCTCGAACTTCTCGCCGGTGATGGCGCCTTGCGGCGACGAGAGCACGTTGTCCACCTGGTTGTTGGGCAACTGCAGGCCGGTGACGAGCACGTACTTGGTGCCATGCTTGCCGGCGGCAATCGCCAGTTCACGGGCCGAGGGCGGGCGTTCGGAGTCCCAGTCGGGCAGCAGGAAGTCGGTGAGCGTCTTCTGGTTGCCGACCAGCACTTCGGTCTGCGGCAGCACGAGTTCGCGCAGCGCCTCGTGGTAGGACGCAGCTTCGTCCTCGTCGTCCATCCAGGACAGCGTGGGCAGGTAGGTCACCAGCGGCACGTCGGGGTAGTCGGACAGGATCTCGGCCACGGCGCCGACGATCTCGGCGTTGCCGAGGAAGCCGACCTTCCAGGCGGAGATGGTCACGTCTTCCAGGACGCTGCGGGCCTGCTCGACGACGGTTTCGGGATCGAGCGGGGTGTGCTCGAAGATCTCGGCCGTGTCGCGCATGACGATGGTGGAGATCACGGGCAGCGCGTGTGCGCCCATGGCCGCGATGGTGGCGATGTCGCCAGCGACACCGCCGGCGCCGGTGGCGTCACTGGCATTGAAGCTCATCACGCAAGCCGGGGCCGGCAGGTCCTGGGGGTCGTCACTGACGATTTCGGTTGCGTTGGGGTTCATCCGGGAGGGCCGAGGGACTCTGGCCGTTTTCTGAGAATAGTTGTGAAGGGATCCGTCTGAATCTCGCCGGGCGGGCGGAGCCAGTGGCTACAATCTTTGTCCATTGTAGACAAGCTGAACACGCGCCGTGAGCCCTTCGAAAACCTGGATGTGTCTGATCTGTGGGTGGATCTATGACGAGGCGACTGGTGATCCGGAACATGGCCTCGCACCAGGCACGGCCTGGATGGATGTTCCGATGAACTGGGTCTGCCCGGAATGCGCCGCCCGCAAGGAAGATTTCGAGATGGTCCAGATCTGAATTCAACCTGCGAACGCAACGAGCACCGCCGTGGAACACCTGCCTGACACCCCCACTTCCGGACGTTCCGAACGCGAGCGCCCGGTCACGCGTGTGCTGGTGATCGACGACAGCAACACCATCCGGCGCAGCGCCGAGATCTTCCTGAAGCAGGGCGGCTGCGAGGTCGTGCTGGCCGAGGATGGTTTTGATGCGCTGGCCAAGGTCAGCGACCACCGCCCGGACCTGATCTTCTGCGACATCCTGATGCCGCGGCTCGACGGCTACCAGACCTGCGCCATCATCAAGCGCAATCCCGAATTCGCCAGTGTGCCGGTGATCATGCTGTCGTCCAAGGACGGCCTGTTCGACAAGGCGCGCGGGCGCATGGTGGGTTCGGAAGACTATCTCACCAAGCCCTTCACCAAGGACCAGTTGCTCCAGGCGGTGCAGTTGCACTGTCGGGTGGTGTCCTGATGGGTGTTGACCGGGCCAGCCCGCGCTGAGTCCGGTTGCGACGACCCGCACCCCAACGACCCGCCATGCCGATACACAACATCCTGTTGGTGGACGACTCGAAGACCGAACTGCACGTCCTGACCGACCTGCTGGTGCGCCAGGGCTTTCGTGTCCGCACGGCCGAAAACGGCGACGAGGCCCTGCGCCGGATCGCCGAAGAAAAGCCCGATCTGATCCTCATGGACGTGGTGATGCCGGGACAGAACGGCTTCCAGCTCACGCGCACCATCACCCGCGATCCGCGCTATGCGGACGTGCCGGTGATCATGTGCACCAGCAAGAGTCAGGAAACCGACAAGGTCTGGGGCATGCGCCAGGGCGCGCGCGACTACGTCGTCAAGCCAGTCAACCCCGACGAGCTGGTCCAGAAGATCCGGGCCTTCGGCTGAACGTCACGCTGAACTTCAATCACCAGGAGCCCTCATGGCCAACAAGGAAGCGCTGAGGGAACTGCAGGGCCGGCTGGCCGAGCGTCTGCAGGAAGTGCGCAGCATCGAGCACACCGTGGGCTGGTTGGCGGTCGAGTGCGCCGGGCACGCCTTCCTGTTCCCGCTGGCCGAGGCCGGCGAGATCTTCCAGCCCGGCGCGCTGTTGAGCGTGCCGCATACCGAGGCGTGGTTCCTGGGTGTGGCCAATTTGCGCGGTGCGCTGACCGGGGTGGCGGATCTGGCCGGTTTTCTCGGATTACGCGAACGGATTCCGGCCGCTGTGCGGGAACAGGCGCGTGTCGTGGCGTTCAATCCGGCACTGGAGCTGAATGCCGCGCTGCTGATCGACAAGCTGGCCGGCCTGCGCCATGCCGACCAGATGACCCCGGTGGCCTCGGATGACCGGCCACAGCCGGCATTTGCGGGTGGGCGCTGGCTCGATGCGTCCGGTCGGCTGTGGCAGGAGCTGCGCTTGTCGATGTTGCCGCGCGACGAGCGGTTCCTGCGCATCATCGGTGTGGAATGACAGCGTGAAAGACGAGGCGGGAATGGGGTTCATGGACAAGCTCAAGGGCAAGAATCGACAGCGCGGCGGGCCAGATGCACCCATGCCTGATGACGAGTCCTACGCCGGCCCGTACACCGTGAGCGGCGACGAGCAGGACGACCTGCGCGACACCGTCCAGGACGCCTCGCTCAGTACCACGATTTCGGTCGCCGAAGGGTCCATCATCAGCGAGGCCGCGCCGTCGAGCCTGCAAAGGCCGTTCCACGAGCGCCGGCCGTCGCAGACGGCCACACCGCGCCGGGCACTCCTGGGCGCACGCGTCCGGTTGCCGCTGATCGGGCGCTGGTCTTCGGACCGGCAGCAGCGTTTTCTGGGCGTGCTGCTTGCGTTGGGCGGGTTGGGGCTGGTGCTGGCGTCGGCGATGGCGGTGCGCTCGGCGGGTGGCAGCTCAGCCCAGATCGGCGCGACGGGCCAGGCGCTCATGCAGTCGCAGCGCCTGGCCAAGGCAGTGCTGCAGGCGCTGGCTGGCCAGCCACAAGCGTTCGCGGAAGTGCGTGAATCGACAGCGGTGCTGGCCACCAGTGTGCGCGGCCTGCAGAGCGGCCGGGCGGACAGCGGCCTGCAGGCGGTCTCTCTCACCACCCGCGGTCTGATCAATCCGTTGATGGCCGTGGTCGACAAGACCGAGAAAAATGTCGGCACCGTACTCGCCCAGGAACAGCTGCTGACCCAGGTCGGCACGGCGCTGAAGGCGATCAACCGCCAGTCGGGTGAACTGCTCGACGCCACCGAAGCCATCGCCGCTGCCAAGGTACAGCAGGACGCACTGCCGACCGAGGTGTCCGCCGCCGGCCGGCTGGTGATGCTGACGCAGCGCATCGGCAAGTCGGCCAACGAGGCGCTCACGGTCGAAGGTGTGTCGCCCGAGGCGCTGTTCCTCCTTGGCAAGGACCTCAACACCTTCCGCGACGTGGCCCGCGGCCTGCTCGACGGCAACCCCGATCTGCGCCTGACCGCCAGCAAGGATCCGCAGGTCCGCGCCCGGCTGGACGCGCTGCTGAAGTCGCACGAGGCGCTGAGCCTGCACGCCGGTGCCATCCTGGGCAATCTGCAAGGCCTCGTCTCGGCCCGCGAGGCGCAGACGGCAATCATCGCCGACACCGAACTGCTGCGGCAGGGTTTGACACAGGTTCAGGCCAGCGTGTCGTCGGTGGGCGGCATCGGCTGGTTCAATGTCGGGCTGCTGGGGCTGTCGCTGCTGCTGGGCCTGCTGGGCGGCCTGGGGTTGCTGCTGGTGTTCACCGCCGACCAGCGCCAGCGCGCGTCGGTGTCCGATGTCCAGCGTCTGGAAGCCGAGCGCCAGGAGCGCGAGGCCAAGCGGGTCAATGACGCCAACCAGGCGGCGATCCTGCGGCTGATGAACGAGTTGCAGACGGTGGCCGAAGGCGACCTGACGCAGCAGGCCACCGTCACCGAGGACATCACCGGCGCCATCGCCGACTCGGTCAACTACACGGTGGAAGAGCTGCGCTCGCTGGTTTCGCAAGTGCAGGGCACGGTGGCCCGGGTGACCGACACCACCCAGCAGGTCGAGGCCACCTCCACCGAGCTGCTCGCCGCGTCCGACGAGCAGCTGCGCGAGATCCGCGAGACCGGCGAAGCGGTGCTGCAGATGGCCGGGCGCATCCAGCGGGTGTCCGGCCAGGCGCAGCAGTCGGCCGATGTGGCACGGCATTCGCTCTCCGCCGCCACGTCGGGCCTGACCGCGGTGCTCGACACCATCGGCGGCATGAACACCATCCGCGAGCAGATCCAGGAAACCTCCAAGCGCATCAAGCGCCTGGGCGAATCGTCGCAGGAGATCGGCGAGATCACCGAGCTGATTTCCGACATCACCGAGCAGACCAACGTGCTGGCGCTGAACGCTGCGATCCAGGCGGCGTCTGCGGGCGAGGCCGGCCGTGGTTTCTCGGTCGTGGCCGAGGAAGTGCAGCGCCTGGCCGAGCGCTCGGGCGACGCGACGCGCCAGATTGCCGTGCTGGTCAAGACCATCCAGACCGACACCGCCGACGCGGTGGTGGCGATGGAGCGCTCGACGCAGGGGGTGGTCGAGGGCGCCAAGCTGTCGGACAACGCCGGCACCGCGCTGACCGAGATCGACCGCGTCTCGCGCCAGCTCGCCGAGCTGATCGAGGCCATCTCGGCGCAGGCCCGCCAGGAGGCCGAGAACGCCACGGTCGTGGCGCAGAATATCCAGCACATCTTCGCCGTCACCGAGCAGACCGGCGAGGGCACCCGCTCCACCGCGCAGCTCGTGCGCCAGTTGTCCCGTACAGCCGAGGAATTGCGGCAGTCGGTGGCGCGATTCAAGATCAGTTGATGCCGATGGACCCGCACCACACCGCCGTGACCGATGACCTCAGCGCCCTCGCCTGGGTGCTGGAGGAACTCCGCAAGACGCTGGAGGCCGCGCACAAGTCCTTGCGCCGCTACCTGCGCGAGGTCGGCGCGGCCGAGGGCTCGGACCTGGATGACGTCGACCCGGCCATCCTGCGCACGGCTCGCCAGCAGATCCACCAGGGCGTGGGTGCGCTGGAGCTGGTCAACCTGCCCGAGGGTGCGTTGCTGCTGCGTTCGGCCGAACAGCTGGTGCAGCGCTTCGTTGCCAAGCCGCAGCGGCTCGACGCGGCGGGGGTGGAGGCCGTCGAGAAGGCCGCGCTCGCACTGCTCGACTACCTGGGCCAGAAGTTGGCCGGCAGGCCGGTGCAGGCGGTGGCGCTGTTCGCGCAGTGGCGCGTGCTGCTGGAGCTGAACAGCGCCGAGCGCGTCCACCCTGCGGACCTCTGGGTGCACGACTGGCGCCTGCGCGACGTGCCGGACGCCTCCGGCGGTGTGGCACACCGGGCCGATGCACCGATGCTGGCCAGCGTCGAGCGGGCGCTGCTCGGGCTGATGCGCCAGAACATCCCTGCCGCAGCCACGGCGCTGGCGCGCGACTGCGCCAGTCTGGCCCTGGCCGCGACGGCCGCCGAAGAGGCGACGTTCTGGCGCCTGGCGTCGGCTTTCTTCCAGGCCTGGTCGCTCGGGCTGCTGCCGCCAGACATGTTCCTCAAGCGCACGGCGTCCCGTGTCATGGCGCAGCTGCGCAGCCAGGTCAAGGGCGAGGAAGGCTTCTCCGAGCGCCTGGCGCAGGACCTGCTCTTCTATTGCGCCCGCGCCTGGCCCCGGCCGGGACACGCCGCGCCGATGCTGGCTGCGGTGCAGACCGCCTACCACCTGCCGCCGCTGGCACCACTCGACTACAACGTGCCGTTCTATGGCCGCAGCGATCCCGCGCAGGTGCTGCAGACCCGCAAGCGGGTCAAGTCGGCCAAGGAGGCGTGGAGCCTGGTGTCGTCGCCGGAAGCCTTCCGCGATCCGCAACGCGGGGTTCCGCTGCTCGATGTGTTCACGCTGGTCGGCGAATCGATCAGCCGGCTCTACGAGGACGGTGGCCAGCTGGCCCGCGCGCTGGTCGCGGCCGCCATGTCCGTCGTGCGCAGCAACCGGCCGCCCGGCCCGGAGCTGGGCATGGAGGTCGCCACCAGCCTGCTGTATCTGGAAGCGGCGCTCGACGAAGCCGATGTCGACCGCACCGGCCACGCCGCCCACGCCGTCCGGCTGGCCGAGCGCATCGACCGTGTCACCGCCGGCCAGCGCTCGCAGCCGCTGGAGCCGTGGATGGAGGCGCTCTACCGCCGCGTCAGCGAGCGCCTGACGCTCGGCAGCGTGGTGCAGGAACTGCGCGCGACCCTCGGCGAAGTCGAGCAGCAGATCGACCAGTTCTTCCGCAGTCCGCAGGAAAGCGGGCTGCTCGCGGGTGTCCCGGGCCTGCTGGGCTCGATGCGTGGCGTGCTCTCGGTGCTGGGCATCGAGGCGGCGATCCAGACGCTGCACTGCATGCGCGAGGACGTCGAACACCTGCTGCACAGCGAACACCAGCCGCAGGACCGGCGCACGCTGGGCGCCTTCCAGCGGCTTGCGGCCAATCTGGGCGCGCTCGGTTTCCTGATCGACATGCTCAACGTGCAGCCGGTCGTGGCGAAGTCGCTGTTCCATTTCGATCCGCTGCTGGGCGTGCTGTCGCCGGTGATGGGCCGCTCGGCGGTCACGGCCGACGTGATCAGCCGTGCCGAGGCCATCGCCGATGCCGTGCAGCACGACGGCATGTCGCGGGATGCGGTCGCGGCCGAACTGCAGGCCTTGCAGGACGATGCCCAGGTCACCGCGCTGCCAGCGCTGTCCGCGCACCTCAGTGCCGCCCGCCACGCGCTGGACCACGACGGCGACCGCGCCCAGGTGCTGCAGGAAATGCAGGACTTTGTCGCGACCGCCACGGCACCGCTGGGTCTGGATCCGCTGGGCCCGCCGCTGACCTCGCGGCCGCCGGCGTCCAGCCCGCTCGACATGCCGCAGTTCCAGCCCACCGGGCTGGAAGATGACGACGAGATGCGCGGGGTCTTCCTCGACGAAGCCCGCGAGGTGGTCGAAGAGGGTCAGGCCGCACTCGACGCACTCGCCCAGACCCCCGGCAACCTGCCGCTGCTCACGCACCTGCGTCGCGCCTTCCACACGCTCAAGGGCAGCGCCCGCATGGTCGGCTTCAATGCCTTCGGCGAAGCGGCCTGGTCGTGCGAGCAGCTCTACAACCACTGGCTGGCCGAGCAGACGCCCGCCAGCCCGGAGCTGCGCACCTTCACCGGCGACGCGCTGCGCTACTTCGCCGCCTGGACCGAGGCCATTGGCCGCCGCGACGTCGCCGGCTTCCTGCCCGAACCGGTGATGGCGGGCGCCGAGGCGCTGCGCCACGCGGGCGAGCTGATGCGGGTGTGCCTGCCGGGCTTGTCGATGCCACCGGCCCCACCGCCGCCGATCTCGCGCTTCGGTGGGCTGTCCGATGGCGGGCATGTCGATCTCGAAGTGCCGTTTGACGAACCCGCCCGGCCGCTGATGGAGCCGCTGCAGGCCACGCGGCCGATGGAGCTGGGTGGCGCGATGTGGCGTGTGCCTGCGCCCCCGGCTCCGGTCGAGCCGTCGATGCTCATTGATCTGCCACTGGACTTCAGCGCGCCCGCGGTCGATGTGTCGTTCGACGATTTCGACCTGCCCGAGGGTTCGGTCGAGCGCATCGAGGTCGGTTCGTCCGGCATGGACGACGAGCACCACAGCTGGCGCGCGCCCCTGGAGACCACGACCTCCTCGGACCACGTGACCCTGAGCGGCCCGCTGCCCGAGGCCGATCTGGCCCGTCCGTCCGAGTTGCCGCCCGAGATCGAGCCCCTCGATCTGGACGTGGGTGAGGCGCCGGCTGCCAACGTGATCGACCTTGACGGTGTGCGCGCCCAGATCGCCACCGACGTACTGCGTGCCGCACAACCCGATCGCCAGGGCGACGACGACCAGATCAAGGTCATCGGCCCGCTGCGGCTGCAGATCCCGCTCTTCAACATCTACCTCAACGAGGCCGACGAGGTCTCGCGCCGCCTGGGCACCGAGTTGACCCTGTGGGCGATGGAGCTGCCGCGTCCGCTCGGCGAGGAAGCCATGACGCTGGCGCACACGCTGGCTGGCAATTCGGCGACCGTTGGTTTCACGGAACTCGCGCAGCTGGCGCGTGCACTGGAACACGCGCTGAACCAGGCGTTGGCGCTGCAGGCGACCCAGCCGATCGACCCGACCGAGGCGGAACTGTTCGTCATGGTCAGCGACGACATCCGCCGCTTGCTGCACCAGTTCGCGGCCGGTTTCCTTCAAGTGGCGTCTCCGCTGATCGGCGAGCGGCTGCAGGCCTGGAGCCAGTCCGCCCAGCAGCGCCTGTCCGGGACTGCAGCGGTACCCGTGCCTGCACTGGGACCGATGCCAACGCCAACACCGGTGTCGGTCTCCGTTGCCAATGCAGGCCCCGTGATCGACCACGAATTCGACGCCGACATCGACCAGCTTGACCAGGTCGATGCCGATCTGTTCCCGATCTTTTCCGAGGAAGCGCAGGAGTTGCTGCCACGGCTGGAGGCGCAGGTCGCCGCCTGGCTGCAGACCCCGGCGCACACCAGCGCCTCGACCGCGTGCATGCGCACGCTGCACACCTTCAAGGGCAGTGCCCGCCTGGCCGGCGCCATGCGCCTGGGCGAGCTGGCGCACCGATTCGAGTCAGCGATCGAGTCGCTGCTGGCCGGGGGTGGGGCGGTGTCTGCGGCCGGACTGGCGGTGCTGGCCCAGCGGGTGGATGCGCTGGTGGCGGCCTTCGAGGCGCTGCGTGAACGCCAGTCGATGCCTGCCTCCACGATGATTGCCGCGCCCTGGGCGCAAACCACGCTCACCCCGCCGCGCCCGCTGTCGGAAGAGGCGCGCCGGCCGGCACCGCCCATGCCCGGTGCTGCGGCGCGCGCCGCCACCACCGCGCCGGTGTCCCTGCCGCTCGACACCGTCGGAACGATCGACTGGTCACGCTTCATCGCGCCGGTGGGCAGCACGCCCGTCGTGCCGACCGAGCGTGTCGTGCTCAACCCGCAGCCGGTGCGCGTGCGTGCGGCGCTGCTGGACCGGCTGGTGAATCTCGCCGGCGAGGTCAGCATCACCCGTTCGCGGCTTGACGCCGAGATTGGCAACATCCGCAGTTCCCTGGGTGACCTGACCGACAACCTGGAGCGCCTGAGCCGGCAACTGCACGACGTGACGCTGCAGGCCGACACCCAGCTCGAATCGCGCCGCGAGGCTGCCCGCGCCGCGGCGCAGGAGTTCGACTCGCTCGAACTCGACCGCTACACCCGGCTGCAGGAACTGACCCGCATGATGGCCGAGTCGGTCAACGACGTGGCCACCGTGCGCAGCGCCTTGCAGCGCACGCTGCAGACCGCCGAGGATGAACTCGCCGTCCAGGCCCGCCTGACCCGCGAGCTGCAGGGCGACCTGCTGCGCACGCGCATGGTCGAGTTCGAGAGCCTGTCCGAGCGCCTCTACCGCGTCGTGCGGCTGGCGGCCAAGGAGGTCGGCAAGCAGGTGCGCTTCGACATCGTGGGCGGCGGAGTCGAGGTCGACCGCGGCGTGCTCGACCGCATGACCGCGGCCTTCGAACACCTGCTGCGCAACGGCGTCACCCATGGCATCGAGGCCCCCGAACAGCGCCTCGCCGCGGGCAAGGATGCGGTCGGCAGCATCACGATGTCGCTGGTGCAGGAGGGCAACGAGGTCTGCGTCGAGCTGCGCGACGACGGCGCCGGGCTGGATCTGGGCCGCATCCACGAACGTGCGGTGGCGATGGGGCTGGTGCCTGCCGATGCCGTGGTCGCGGACGCGGCCCTGGCCGATCTGATCTTCGCGCCGGGCCTGTCCACGGCGGCGGTGCTGTCCGAGGTGGCAGGGCGTGGCGTGGGCATGGATGTCGTCAAATCCGATGTGCAGTCGCTGGGCGGGCGGATCGAGATCCGCTCCGAGGCGGGTCGGGGCACCTGCTTCAAGCTGGTGCTGCCGCTGACGACGGTGGTGACGCAGGTCGTGATCCTGCGCGCCGGCACGCGCTCGATCGCCGTGCCGTCCAACCTGATCGAACTGGTGCAGCGCACGCCGGCCGAGCGCGTGACACAGGCCTACCACGACGGCCAGTATCCCTATCTCGGTCAGACCCTGCCGTTCTACTGGCTCGGCGCCTTGCTCGACAGTCCCGGCCGCAGCCTGGAGATGAGCGGGCGGACGCTGCCGGTGGTCATCGTGCGCTCGGCGCAGCAGCGGGTGGCGCTGCATGTGGACGACGTGCTGGGCAACCACGAAGTCGTGGTCAAGAACCTCGGCGCGCAGCTGGCGCGGGTGCCGGGCCTGGCGGGCATGACGCTGCTGGCCTCGGGCGCGGTGGCGCTGATCTACAACCCGGTCGCGCTGGCGGCGGTCTACGGCGTGCGGGCGCAGCGGCTGATGCAGGTGGCCGCGCTCACCGGGCCGGACGATGCCGAGCCGGTCGAGCTGGTGAAGCCGGCGCCGCTGGTGCTGGTGGTGGACGACTCGCTCACCGTGCGCCGCATCACCAAGCGCCTGCTGGAGCGCGAGGGCTACCGCGTCGCGCTGGCCAAGGACGGCATGGAGGCGCTGGACCAGCTCGCGGGCGAGCGGCCGGTGGTCGTGCTCTCGGACATCGAGATGCCGCGCATGGACGGCTTCGACCTGCTGCGCAACATCCGCAGCGATACCGCGCTGGCGGGGCTTCCAGTGGTGATGATCACCTCGCGCATCGCCAGCAAGCACCGCGATCTGGCGCTCGAACTCGGCGCCAGCCACTACCTCGGCAAGCCCTACAGCGAAGACGAGCTGCTCCGCCTGATCGCGTCGCACGCCAGCCCATGAGCGTGCGCCCGCCCGACCTGCTCGACGCGGTGCTGGCCATGACCCGCATCCGCGAGCAGGCCGACATCGATGCGCTCATGCTGACCGCGCTGGCGGCGCAGACCGGCGCGGTGCGGGCCCGGCTGTGGCGCGTGAAGGGCGGCGCGGGCAGCCAGCGGCACTGGATTCTCTGCGGCGAGCAGCACCAGGGCCATGCCTCCACCACTCCGGTCGAGCACCTCGGCGACGCTGCCCGCACGCTGGTGCCGTGGCACGAGCGGCCGGATCTGGTGCAGTGCGCCGAGGCGGCCACCGTGCTCGCCACCGCCCGTGCCGAGGCGCCCGGCTGGCACACCGGCCTGCCGCTGATCACCGAAGATGGCGGTTCACTGGACGGGCTGATCGAGCTGGACACTGTCGTTCCGCTGGACGGCGCCGTGCTCGCCGACGTGCAACGCCTGCTGCTAGGCCACCGCAATGTGCTCGGCCTGCTCGACTACAGCGAGCGCGACACGCTGACCCGGCTGCTCAACCGCAAGCGCTTCGACACCGCTTTCATGCACGCCACGGTCGCCGAAGCCCGACGCATCTATGGCGCCACCGACGAAGGCCCTCCCAGCGAACGCCGCACCCAAGCCGCCCGCCGGCACTGGCTCGGGGTGATCGACATCGACCACTTCAAGCTGGTCAACGACCGCTTCGGCCACACCGTCGGCGACGAGGTGCTGTCGATCGTGGCGCGCATCATGACCACCGTATTCCGCTTCGACGACCAGCTCTACCGCTTTGGCGGCGAGGAGTTCGTCGTGCTGCTGACCGCCCGCGACGAGGCCGGCGCCCGCAAGGCCTTCGAGCGCTTCCGCCTGGCCATCGAGGCCTGCGATTTTCCGGCGATCCACCGCGTCACGGTCAGCATCGGCTTCAGCGACGTGCGCCCTGGCGACACGCCGCAAGCCTGTTTCGACCGCGCCGACAAGGCCGTCTACCACGGCAAGGCGAGTGGCCGGAACCAGACCCATGCCCACGAGGTGCTGGTGGCCGAGGGGCTGATCGAGGACACCAGCCACTGCGGGGACATTGAGCTGTTCTGAGATACAAGCGCAGGGCATTCATTATTTCGACGGGGGTTTCTTGATGGCGGAAAACCGCTCCAGCGTCCGCGCCCGCGCCTCTTCATGCACCACCACCGGCGCCGGATAGGTCTTCCCCAGCTCCACTCCCGCCGCCAGCCGCTCCATCGGCTTCGCCTCCCACGGTGCGTGGATCGCGTCGTCGTTCAGCCCGGCGATCTCCGGCACATAGCGCCGGATGAAGCGCCCGGCCGGGTCGAACTTCCGGCTCTGCGTCATCGGGTTGAAGATGCGGAAATACGGTTGTGCGTCGCAGCCGGTCGAGGCGGCCCATTGCCAGCCACCATTGTTCGCCGCCAGATCAAAATCGTTGAGGTGCAGCGCGAAATAGGCTTCGCCCCGCCGCCAGTCGATGCCGAGGTGCTTGGTGAGGAAACTCGCCGCGACCATGCGCAGCCGGTTGTGCATGTAGCCGGTCTGGTTGAGCTGGCGCACCGCGGCGTCCACGATCGGATAGCCAGTGCGGCCCTCGCACCACGCGGCGAATAATTGGTCGGCGTGTTTGCCGTGCTCCCATTTCACCGCGTCATAGTCGGGCTTGAAACAGTGGCCGACCACACGCGGGTGGTGGTGCAGGATCTGGACATAGAAGTCGCGCCAGATCAGCTCCGACAGCCAGACCTCCGCGCCACGCGAGCCGCCGACCATGCGCTCGTGTGCAAGCCGGGCGAGCTGGCGGATCGACACGGTGCCGAAGCGCAGGTGCACGCTCAGGTAGCTCGGGCCTTTCACGGCGGGGAAGTTGCGTGTGTCCTCGTAGCGGTCGATGCGCTCCAGAAAATCGAGCAGCAGGTGCGCGCCGCCGCTGGCGCCGGGGTGCAGCTTGGCGGCCATGTCGGTGGGCAGGAAATCCAGGTCCGACAGCCTTGGGACGCCCCGGTCCAGCGCGGCGGGCGGCGCGGCCAGCGCCTGGGCGTGGCGCTCGACCGGGTAGGCCTTCAGATAGAAGGCATCGAGCTTCCGCAGCCACGCGTTCTTGTAGGGCGTGAAGACCGAGAACGGCGTGCCTCCGGCGGTCATCACCTCGTCGTGCTCGAAGACCACCTGGTCCTTCCAGCTCAGGAAGGAGATGCCCGACTCGGCCAGCGCGCCGCGCACCTTGGCGTCCCGCGCCACGGCGGCCGGCTCGTAGTCGCGGTTGACGTGGACCGCCTGCACGTGCAGCGCCCGCGCCAGCGCCGGAACTTCCACCCGCGGATCACCATGGCGCACCAGCAGCCCGCCGCCGCGTTCGCGCAGCAGCCGGTCCAGCTCGTCCACGCTGTGCTGGATGAACTCGACGCGCCGGTCTGCGCGGGGCAGGGCATCGAGGATCGTCGTGTCGAACACGAAGACGCACCAGACCTGTCGGGCCTGGCGCAGCGCGCGGTACAGCGCGGCGTGGTCGTCGAGCCGCAGGTCGCGGCGGAACCAGACCAGCGCGCGGTCCACGGGGTCCAGACGGGGGGAGGGCGGGAGCAGGTTGTGCATGTCTGCCAGTTTGCGCGATCGGTACAATCCGCGCCATGTCCGCCCCCGCCCTTGGTCGCATCAACCTCACCAACCAGTTCCTGATCGCCATGCCTGGCATGGCCGACGACAGCTTCGCCGGCTCGGTCGTCTACCTGTGCGAGCACACCGAACGCGGTGCGCTGGGGCTGGTGATCAACAAACCCATCGACATCACGGTCAGCAACCTGTTCGAGCGCGTGGAGATGACGCTCGACCGCCCCGATCTGGCCGACATGCCGGTGTACTACGGCGGCCCGGTGCAGACCGAGCGCGGCTTCGTGCTCCACGACCGGCAGGCGGACGACCATGCGCCCTACACCTCGTCGCTTTCGGTCCCTGGCGGACTGGCGATGACGACCAGCCGCGACGTGCTCGAAGCGCTGTCGGGCGGCGAAGGTCCGAAGCGCGTGCTCATCACCCTGGGCTACGCTGGCTGGGGCGCGGGTCAGCTCGAAGACGAGATGGCGCGCAACGGCTGGCTCAACGTGGACGCCGATCCGGCCGTCATCTTCGACACCCCCGTCGAGCTGCGTTACCACCGGGCGCTGTCGCTGCTGGGCGTCGATCCGGCGATGCTGTCGCAAGAAGCCGGGCACGCCTGACCGTGGCGGATCGACCGCCCCAGTCCTTTCTCGCCTTCGATTACGGACTCAAGCGCACCGGCGTGGCCAGTGGCAACCGCCTGCTCGGCCATGGCACGCCGCTGACGACGGTCGCGGCCGAAGGCGATGCCCGCTTCGTCAAGATCGCGGCGCTGCTCAAGGAGTGGCAGCCGGACGCGCTGGTGGTCGGCATTCCCTTCCATCCGGACGGGGCCGCGCACGACAATACCCGCCGCGCCCAGCGCTTTTCGCGCCAGTTGCAGGGCCGCTTCGGGCTGCCGGTGTTCGAGGTCGATGAGCGTTACAGCACCACCGAAGTGCTCGCGGCTGGCGCACGGGACGCGGACGCTGCCGCCGCCGCGCTGCTGCTGACCCAGTATTTCCATGAACAAGAACTGAACTCTGCGAAGGAATCCCGATGAGTCTGCACCTTGATGCCGAGGCGCTCTACACCGAGCTGCTGGCCGGTGTGCGCGGCCTGATCGTGCCCGACGTGGTGCTGGTGGGCGTGTGGTCGGGCGGTGCCTGGCTGGCCGAGCGCCTGCAGCGCGACCTGGGCCTGGCGACACCGCATGGCGTGATCTCCAGCACCCTGCACCGCGACGATTTCGGCTCGCGTGGCCTGGGTTCGACCACCGATGCGACGAACCTGCCGTTTTCGGTCGATGGCCGCCCGATCGTGCTGATCGACGACGTGCTCTACACCGGCCGCACCATCCGCGCGGTCATCAACGAGTTGTTCGACTTCGGCCGCCCGGCGTCGGTGCAGCTCGCGGTGCTGGTCGATCGCGGTGGGCGCCAGTTGCCCATCCAGCCAGCGTTTGCGGCCGCGCGCCTGGTGCTGCCGGCGTCGCAGCAGCTCTCGCTCGACCGCGAAGACGGCGGGCGCTTCCGGTTTTCCGTCGAGGAGAAGTGCTGATGCTGTCGCGCCGCAATCCCCAGCTCAACAAACACGGCGAGCTGATCCACCTGCTGTCGATCGAAGGCCTGCCCAAGGCGGTGCTGCACCACATCCTCGACACGGCCTCCACCTTCCTCTCGGTCAGTGACCGCGAAGTGAAGAAGGTGCCGCTGCTGCGCGGCAAGTCGGTGTTCAACCTGTTCTTCGAGAACTCGACCCGCACCCGCACCACCTTCGAGATCGCCGCCAAGCGCCTGAGCGCGGACGTGATCAACCTCGACATCGCCAAGTCCAGCGCGGCCAAGGGCGAGAGCCTGCTCGACACGATCGCCAACCTCAGTGCGATGCACGCCGACATGTTCGTGGTCCGCCACAGCGAGTCGGGCGCGCCGTACCTGATCGCCCAGCACTGCGCCCCCCATGTCCACGTCGTCAATGCCGGCGACGGCCGCCACGCGCACCCAACCCAAGGGCTGCTGGACATGTACACGATCCGGCATTTCAAGAAGGACTTCACCAACCTGCGCGTGGCGATCGTCGGCGACATCGTGCATTCGCGGGTGGCGCGCTCGGACATCCATGCGCTGACCACGCTGGGCGTGCCGGAAATCCGCGCCGTCGGGCCGAAGACGCTGGTGCCGGGCGACCTGCGCGAGATGGGTGTGCGCGTCTGCCATGACATGGCCGAGGGGATCAAGGACGCCGTCGTGATCATCATGCTGCGGCTGCAGAACGAGCGCATGACCGGCGCGATGCTGCCGAGCGCGGGCGAGTTCTTCAAGAGCTACGGCCTGACCGAGGCCAAGCTCGCGCTGGCCGCGCCGGACGCGATCGTGATGCACCCGGGGCCGATCAACCGCGGTGTGGAAATCGACTCGTCGGTGGCCGACGGGCGGCACAGCGTGATCCTGCCGCAGGTGACGTTTGGCATCGCGGTGCGCATGGCGGTGATGTCGATCATCGCGGGGAACGAAGCATGAAGATCCTGATCAAGAACGGCCGCGTGATCGACCCGGCTTCGGGCCGCGACGAAGTCACCGAGGTGGCGATTGCCGCCGGCCGCATCGTCGGCATCGGCCGCACGCCGACCGATTTCCACCCGAACCGCACGCTGGATGCCGCCGGCTGCATCGTCGCCCCCGGGCTGGTCGATCTGGCCGCCCGCCTGCGCGAGCCGGGCCAGGAGCAGAAGGGGATGCTGGAAAGCGAGCTGAACGCCGCCGCCGCTGGTGGTGTGACCAGCCTCGTCTGCCCGCCCGACACCGATCCGGCGCTCGACGAGCCGGGGCTGGTCGAGATGCTCAAGTTCCGCGCCCGCAAGCTCAGCTTGTGCCGGCTGTTCCCGCTGGGCGCGCTGACCAAGGGGCTCAAGGGCGAGACGCTGACCGAGATGGTCGAGCTGACCGAAGCGGGCTGCGTCGGCTTCTCGCAGGCGGACGTGGCGATCCGGGACACGCTGGTGCTGCAGCGGTCGATGCTCTACGCCTCGACCCACGGCTACACGGTGTGGCTGCGCCCGCAGGACTACTGGCTCGGCAAGGGCGTCGCAGCCAGCGGCGGCGTGGCCACGCGCATGGGCCTGTCCGGCGTGCCGGTGGCGGCCGAGACGATCGCGATGCACACGATCTTCGAGCTGATGCGCTCCACCGGCGCGCGGATCCACCTGTGCCGGCTGTCGAGCGCGGCCGGGGTCGAGCTGCTGCGCCGCGCCAAGGCGGAAGGGCTGCCGGTGACGGCCGATGTCAGCATCAACTCGCTGCACCTGACCGAGATCGACATCGGCTACTTCAACCCCGCCATGCGCCTGACGCCGCCGCTGCGCCAGGGCCGCGACCGCGACGCGCTGCGCGCTGCACTCGCCGACGGCACGATCGACGCGCTGGTCTCCGACCACACACCGGTCGAGGGCGATGCCAAGACGCTGCCCTTCGCCGAGGCCGAGCCGGGCGCCACCGGGCTGGAACTGCTGCTGAGCATGGCGCTGAAGTGGGGCGCGGACGTGGGCCTGTCGCTGCCGGCGACGCTGGCGCGGGTCACGTCCGACCCGGTGCGCGTGCTGGGCGATGCGCTGGGTTCGCTGTCGTCGAGCGCGGGGCGGCTGGTCGAAGGCGGTGTCGCCGATGTCTGCGTGTTCGACCCCGAGGCGCTGTGGCCCGTCACGCCGGACGCGCTGCACAGCCAGGGCAAGTACACGCCCTTCGCTTTCGCCGACACCGGCATGGCGCTGCCTGGCCGGGTGCGCACCACGCTCGTGGCCGGCACCGTCGCCCACGAGACGCGCTGATGGCGCTGCGGCGCGTGCGCGCGGTCTGGCGGATCGGGCGCATGACCCTGCAGGTGCTGCGCGGCGTCTGGATCGCATGGCGCGAGTTCGACGGCGCCAGTGCCGCCCACCGCTGTGCCCGCATCCAGCAGTGGTCGGCAGAAATGCTGGCGCTGCTGGGCATCACGCTGCGCCCGAGCGGGCGGTTCCGGAACGGGCCGCAACTGCTGGCCATCAACCATGTCTCGTGGCTGGACATCATGGCCGTGCATGCGGTGTGTCCGCAGGCGCGTTTTGTGTCGAAGTCCGATGTGAAAGCGTGGCCGCTGCTCGGCTGGCTCATCACCCAGGCCGGCACGCTCTTCATCGAGCGCGAGAACAAGCGTGACGCCTTGCGTGTGGTCCACCAGTCGGCCGAGGCGCTCAAGGCAGGCGACACCGTGGCCTTCTTCCCCGAGGGCACCACGTCCGACGGCCACCACCTGCTCCCCTTCCACGCCAACCTGCTGCAAGCGGCGGTGAGCAGCGGGGCGCCGGTGCAGCCGGTGGCGCTGCGTTTCTCGGAGCCAGGGCACGCGGTCAGCCCGTCGGCGGCCTACATCGGCGAGACGACGCTGGTGCAGAGTCTCTGGATGATCGCCTGTGCGTCGGGGATCGAGGTCCATGTGGACGTGCTGGAGCCGGTGGCCTCTGAAGGACTGGACCGGCGGGCGCTGGTGCAGGCGGTGCGCGGCCGGATCGCCGCGTCACTGGGCGTGCCCGACGCGGCGCACAATCCACCGGTGACCTGATTGCAAGCCTGAAAGGAACTGTCCCCATGCTCTACAAGTTCAAGTCCAAGGCTGCGGGTGACCTGATCATGACCGCGCCGGTCGGCGACCGGATGATGCGGCTGATGGGCCGCGAGCCGGCGCCGCAGGGCATCTTCCAGCCGGCGCAGATGCCCGCCGCCATCGCCGCGCTGGAGCGGGGCATCGCCGACGAGGAACGCGCCCGCCGCGAGGCCGAAGCCGAAGCCGCCGCCGAGGGCCGCACGCTGCCGTCATTCCGGGAGGTCGGCCTGCGCCAGCGTGCCTGGCCGCTGATCGAGATGCTCAAGCGCGCCCAGGCGGCCGACCACGACATCGTCTGGGGCGTCTGAGGCATGGGCCACAGCAGCAGCACCCGCATCCTGGCCATCCGCCACGGCGAGACGGCATGGAACGTCGATACCCGCATCCAGGGGCAGCTCGACATTCCCCTCAACGACACCGGCCATTGGCAGGCCAAGCGGGCCGCCGAGGCGCTGGTGGGTGAGGACATCGCGGTGCTGTACTCGTCCGATCTGGTGCGTGCCGCGGCGACCGCCAACGCCATCTCTCGGCGCATCGGCCTGTCGGTGGTCCATGATGCCGGGCTGCGTGAGCGGCATTTCGGGCTGTTTCAGGGCCGCACGGTCGCCGAGATCGAGGCGATCCACCCGGAACTGGTCAAACGCTGGAAATCCCGCGAGCCGGATTTCGAGCCGGAAGGCGCCGAGTCGCTGCGCACCTTCTATGCCCGCTCGATCGACACCGCACACCGGCTGGCCGCCGCCCATCCGGGCCAGACCGTCGTGCTGGTGGCGCATGGGGGGGTGCTCGACTGCCTGTACCGCGCCGCCTGCGGGATGCCGATCGAAGCGCCGCGCACCTGGCAGCTCGGCAATGCGAGCATCAACCGGCTGCTGTTCACCGGGACGCGGCTGACGATGATCGGCTGGGGCGATACGCAGCACCTTGACGGTGCGGCGCTGGAAGAAAGCAGTGATGGTGGGCGCGACGGCGGCACGCCCGCGCACAGCCTGTCCTGAACCGGGTACTTCCTCCGTCATCCACGCGAGTCAAATTGTCGAGGTGCTGCGTGGGTGCCCGCCTTCGCGGGCATGACGGGGTCAGGCTACGGTCACTCGCCGAACAGCTCCCCCGCTGCTCCGAGCGCCCCCGCCTTCGCCGGCGGCGTGACCCCCAGATGCCGATATGCTGCCAGCGTCGCGATCCGCCCGCGCGGCGTGCGCTGCAGATACCCTTGCTGGATCAGGTACGGCTCGATCACGTCCTCGATCGTCCCCGAATCCTCGCCGATCGCCGCCGCCACGTTGTCCAGCCCGACCGGCCCGCCGTCAAACCGATGCACGATGGCCTCCAGCACCTTGCGGTCCATCACGTCGAAACCCTTCGGGTCGACGTCCAGCATCGTCAGCGCCTTGTCGGCGATCAGCTTGACGATGCGCCCGTCGCCCTTGACCTCGGCGTAGTCGCGCACGCGGCGCAGCAGGCGGTTGGCGATGCGCGGCGTGCCGCGGGACCGGCGGGCCAGCTCCATTGCCCCCTCGGCGTCGATCGGCGCGCCCATCAGCCCGGCCGAGCGCGTCACGATGCGGCAGAGTTCCTCGGGCGTGTAGAACTCCAGCCGCGCGATGATGCCGAAGCGGTCGCGCAGCGGGTTGGTCAGCATGCCGGCGCGGGTCGTGGCGCCGACCAGCGTGAACGGTTGCAGGTCGAGCTTGATCGAGCGTGCCGCCGGGCCTTCGCCGATCATGATGTCGATCTGGTAGTCCTCCAGCGCGGGATACAGGATCTCCTCGACGACCGGGCTCAGCCGGTGGATCTCGTCGATGAAGAGCACGTCGTTGCGCTCCAGGTTGGTCAGCATCGCGGCCAGATCCTTGGGTTTCTCCAGCACCGGGCCGCTCGTCTGGCGCAGGTTCACGCCGAGTTCGGCCGCGATGATGTGCGACAGCGTTGTCTTGCCCAGTCCGGGCGGGCCGAACAGCAGGACGTGGTCCAGCGCCTCGGAGCGCTTCTTGGCGGCGCCGATGAAGATTTCGAGCTGCTCGCGGGCCTTCGCCTGACCGACGTATTCATCGAGAAGCTTGGGGCGCAGGGCGCGCTCGATCGCCTCTTCCTGCGGGGTGCTGGGTGCGGCGCTGACGATGCGCTTGGACGGGGCAGGGGCGAAGTCGTCGGTCTGGATGGCCATGCGGGCGATTGTCCGTCAAAGGCCCGATCGCAGGGGTTCGCGGGTGCGCAGGACTGGTTATTTCGCCAGTGATTTCAGCGCGGCCTTGATCCCGTCGCTCACCCCGATGTCCACCGGCAGCAGCTTGATCGCCGCCGCCGCTTCCTTCTCGTTGTAGCCCAGCGCGATCAGGGCCTGCACGATGTCGGACTGCGCATCGGTCTGCACCGCCGCGCCCGGCAGCGCCAGGTCCGGCCCGAGCTTGCCCTTGAGTTCGAGCAGCAGCCGCTCGGCGGTCTTCTTGCCGATGCCGGGCACCTTGACGAGGCGGCCGACCTGCTGCGTGCTGACCGCCTGCGCCAGCTCGCCCGCACCCATGCCCGACAGCACGGCCAAGGCGATGCGCGGGCCGACGCCGGTGATGCGAATGAGCTGGCGGAAGGTTTCGCGCTCGGCGGGCGTGAGGAAGCCGTAGAGCAGTTGCGCGTCCTCGCGCACGACGAAGTGCGTGTGCAGCGTGACACGCTCGCCGAGGTGGGGCAGGTTGTAGAAGGTGCTCATCGGGACGTCGACTTCGTAGCCGACGCCGTTCACATCGATGAGGAGTTGGGGCGGGGATTTTTCCGCCAGGGTGCCGGTGAGTCGTCCGATCATGGGGCGCGATTATGCGCGGGGCGATTCACCGGCTTGCGGGCCATCAGCGGCGGAATAGACCGAGGCGCTGCGCTTCGAGGGCGGCTTCAGCGCGCGAACTCACGTTCAGCTTGCGGTAGATCTGCTTGACGTAGTCGGCGATCGTGTGGCGCGACAGGCCGAGCTGCACGCCGATCTCCGGCAGCGTGAAGCCCTTGGCCACCCGCAGCAGCACCTCGCGCTCGCGCTCGGTCAGCTGCACATTGGGCATGAGCGTGTCGGTGGCCGGGTAGGGCTGCAGGGCCGGCTTGTTGGCCTGGGCCGAGAAGTAGGAAATCATGCGCCGCGCGATCGACGGCGACAGCGGCGGCTCGCCCTGGCTGATGCGCTGCAGGTGCTCCATCAGCTGCTCGCGCGGCTGTTCTTTCAGCAGGTAACCATAAGCGCCGGCTTGCAGCGCGGGGAAGAGGTGGTCGTCGTCGTGGATGGTGACCACCACCGACTGCGCATCTGGCTGTGACTCGCGCAGCGCCTGCACCACCTTGACGCCGGAACCGTCGGGCAAGCCGAGGTCGATCATCGCCAGATCGAAGCGGTGGGCAGTGACTTGTTGCAGTGCGTCGTGGACACGGGCGGATTCGACCACGGTCGAACCGGGGAACACCTGCATCACCAGGGCGCGCAGCCAGGCGCGGATTTCGGGCAGATCTTCGAGCAGCAGAATCGTTTTCATAAGCGTTCCTCAGGCGGGATGGCAGTGTGACGACTCTATCGGCCGCTGGATGGTGAACATGAACGTGGTGACGAAATTGAACGAATTTCGTGAAAGATCGCAGGACGTTAGGCTCATAGCGGCAGAGTCAAGCGGATCGTCGTGCCATAGCCCGGTCCGGACTCGACCAGGCACTGGCCCTGCAGCTGCTTGGCGCGGCCCTTCATCGTGGACATGCCGTGGCCGCGGTCGAGCTTGCCGTCCAGCTCCATCGGGATGCCCTTGCCGTTGTCGGCGATGGTCAGCTCGAAGTCGTTGATGTCCTGGCGGATCGAGATCTCGGCGTGCGTGGCGCCGCTGTGCTTGAGGATGTTGCTGACCGCCTCGCGCAGGATGCGGGTGGTCTGCACATAGGCGCGGGCGCTCATCGCCCGCTCGCTCATCAGCAGGTCGTCGGGGGTGTTCCAGGCCAGCTCGACGCCGCCCTGCGACATGCGCATCATCACCTCACTGCGCCAGTCGCCGATGGCGTCACCGAGCTGCATCGCCCGCCCGCCCAGGCCCCGCACCGACAGCCGCATCTCTTCGAGCGCCTCGCGGCCGAGGGTGGCGATGCGCTCGTTGTCGCTGGTGTGGACGATGGTGAGCAACTTGGCGCCGAGGTCGTCGTGCAGGTCGGCGGCAATGCGCTTGCGCTCCTTGGCGGTGACCTGCTCGACACGCAGTTCGGCCATGTGGCTGTAGTTCTTCTCGATGTCGGCGGAGATTTCCTGCACCCGGCGATCGGCCTGCGCCCGGCCCTGTTCGGCCGCGGTCACCTCGCCGCGCAGCTGCTGGTACAGGCGCAGCACCATGCCGCCGAACATCACGACCGACGCTACGCTCAGTGCGTGGTTGCCCGGCAGCAGCAGGGCGACCGGCACGAACAGCGCTTCGACCACCAGCACGAACAGACCGGTGACCAGCGCTGCGCAGACCACCCAGAAATCGGCCGGCGAGTAGTTCCAGGCCCGGTGCAGGAAGGCGAGCGTGGCGGCGGCGACCTCCAGCGACAGGATCACCATCCAGGGATGGGTGATGGTGCTGATGCGGTCCGGGGCGGCGATCACCAGGCTCAGCGGCACGACGATGCTCTGCAGCGCGATCGACAGCTCCAGCCAGCGCACCTTGATGCCGCTGTAACGCATCAGCGACAGGATGCTCGCCACGGCCACTGGCGGCATCAGTGCGCCGATCAGCCATTCGTGCGCCACCACCGACATCGGCAGCCGCGCACCGGTCAGCAGCGCACACAACAGCGCCCAGCCCACGCTGGCCGCCCCGAAGTAACCCAGGTAGGCCAGCCGGGTCAGCGTCGCCAGCGCCAGCGCCGCAGCGCCGACCAGACCGGCCAGCAGCGCCAGCGCCTGCGTGGCGCTGACGTTGAAGGTGCGGGCGCGGCGCAGTTCTTCTTCCAGCACGTCCATGCGTCCGATGCGGACCGCCGAAAGGTAGCCCGCGTGTTCGCGCACCGCCACCTGCGAGCGCACCTGCGCGGTGATCTGGATGTCGAGCTGGTTGTCGGTGCGCTTGAGCAGCGCCGGTGGCAGCGTGATCAGCACCGGATCCAGGCAGTTGAAGGGCTGCGGCGCCGAGACATTGCCACGTGCGGCGAGGCGGAAGCCGTTGATGCGCACCTCGTAGGACGCACACAGACGCTCGAAATACAGGCCCTGCATCGTTGCCGGGTTGGGGCTGGCAGGCAGGTCAAAGCGCAGCTGATACCACAGCGGGGATGTGAATTTGGGCGAAAAATCCCAAGTGTCCGGCAGCGTGATCAACCGCGCAGCGCCGGTGACCGGCACCTCGCGGGTCGGGGCGCGTACCACCACCGCGTTGCGGATCGTCGTGATGCCCTCGGGACTGGCGCGCCCGCCGATCTCCACCATCCACAGGCCGATCAGGATCAGCGCCACCACCATCAGTCCCCAGCGTGCAGGATGCAGGGCAATCAGCAGCGGGCGGCCGCGATCGGAGCTGAGCGTCCGGAGCTGGGTCAGCCAGCCGGGCGATGGTGCGGGGGTCGCTGGCGCGGTAGGCGTGGCCACTGAAATGGTGAAATCCGGAAGAATTGAAGCCAAGCATTTGATTCTGCCGGACCACGGGCACCCCGGACGGGCGGCGACAATCACGCCCCCGGCCCTTGCCTCATAGTTCACATTCCGACCGTGATCCTGCGCCACGCTTTTGTCGAGGCCCACGATGCTGCACGGCCTGCCGCTGCGGCCGACGACTTCCACCCCGAGCGCTGAAGAACCATGCCTGTTGCCCGTCCCGATCTGAGCCTGTCCCTGCAATTCGCCGACCCGCGGCACCGTGCGGTGCTGCCCCGCCACAAGGTGGCGCGCTTCGTCCGCGCCGCGCTGGAACTGCCCGGCGAGATCACCGTGCGCATCGTCGGTGCCGAGGAGGGCCAGCGCCTGAACCTCGATTTCCGCCAGAAGGACTACGCCACCAACGTGCTGACCTTCGACTACAGCGCCGAGCCGGTGGTGGTGGCCGACCTGGTGCTGTGCGCGCCGGTGGTCGAGGCCGAGGCTGCCGCCAATGGCAAGGACTTGCTGGCCCACTACGCCCACCTGCTCGTCCACGGCACGCTGCACGCCCAGGGCTACGACCACGAGGACGACGAGGAAGCCGCCGAGTACATGGAAGAGCGCGAACGCGAGATCATGGCCGCGCTCGGTTTTGCCGATCCCTACGCCGAAAGCACACCATGACGGACCCGAACCTCTGGCTCGAAGACGTGCAGGGCGAGGCTGCACTCGACTGGGTGCGCACCCGCAATGTGCGCTCGCAGGCCGAACTCTGCGCCCGCCCCGAGTACGCCGACTTCAAGCCGCGGCTGCTGGCGCTGATGAACGCCCGCGAGCGCATTCCCTACGTCAGCCGTGTCGGCCCGCACTTCTACAACTTCTGGCAGGACGCCGAGCACGTGCGCGGCCTGTGGCGCCGCACCACGCTGGCGAGTTACCGGCAGCAGGAACCTGACTGGGAGATCGTGCTCGACCTCGATGCGCTCGCTGCGATCGAAGGCGAAAACTGGGTCTGGCACGGCGATGACGTGCTGGCTCCTGCGGTGCCCGGTGGCGATTGGCGGCGCTGCCTGGTCTCGCTGTCGCGGGGCGGGGCGGACGCGACCGTGGTGCGCGAGTTCGACTTGATCGACAAGCGTTTCCTCGACGCCGACGAAGGGGGCTTCACGCTGCCCGAGGCCAAGAGCAGCACAAGCTGGCTCGATGCGGACACACTCTTCGTCGGCACCGATTTCGGCCCCGGCGCGCTCACCGACTCCGGCTATCCGCGGGTCATCAAACGCTGGCACCGCGGCACGCCATTGAGCGCGGCCGTCACGGTGCACGAGGGCGAAACCAGCGATGTCTCGGCCTGGGTCAGCGTGGACGACACGCCGGGCTTCGAGCGCGTCATCCACGGCCGTTCGGTCGACTTCTACACCACCGAGATGTGGCTGGTCGGCGCGGACAGTGCGCTGCAGCACCTCGACAAACCGGCGGACGCCAGCCTCGGTTTCCACGAGCACTGGGCGGTGATGGAGCTGCGCAGCGACCTCGTGCAAGGCGCCGTCACGCACCTGGCCGGCTCGCTGCTGGTCGCCCAGGCGGACGATCTGCTCGCCGGCCGTCCGCAGTGGACCGCGCTGTTCACGCCGACGCCGACGCGCTCGCTCGGCAGCAGCGCGTGGACCCGCGGCCATGTGCTGCTGAACGTGCTGGACCAGGTGGCGAACCGCGTCGAGGAACTGCGGCTGGTGGACGGCCAATGGCAGCGCCGCGCCGTGAACCTGCCTGGCCCCGGCACGCTCGGCATCGCCGCGTTGCACGAACCGCACCTCCCGGACGACCCGCTGGCCGAGCACTACTGGGTCACCTATGCCGATTTCCTCACCCCCGACTCGCTGATGCTGGCCTGTGCCGGCACCGACGAGCTGGAGGTGCTCAAGCAGCGCCCGCGCTACTTCGACGCCGATGGCATGACCGCCGAACAGCGCTTCGCCACCAGCGCGGACGGCACGCAGGTGCCGTACTTCGTCGTCCGCCCGAAAGGCTGCCGCGACGACGGCGACCACCCGACGCTGCTCTACGGCTACGGCGGCTTCGAGGTGTCGATGCAGCCGTGGTACTCGGGTGGCTTCGGGCTGGCGTGGTACGAGCGAGGCGGTGTTCTCGTCGTCGCGAACATCCGCGGCGGCGGCGAGTTCGGCCCGTCGTGGCACCAGGCCGCGGTCGGCGAGCACAAGCAACGCAGCTACGACGACTTCATCGCCGTGGCCGAAGATCTCGTCCGCACGAAGGTCACGCGCCCCGAGCGACTGGGCATCATGGGCGGCAGCAACGGTGGCCTGCTGGTCGGGGCGGCGATGACGCAGCGGCCGGACCTGTTTGGCGCCGTCGTCTGCCAGGTGCCGCTGCTGGACATGCAGCGCTACCACCGGCTGCTGGCGGGTGCCTCGTGGATGGCGGAATACGGCGATCCGGACCAGCCCGAACAGTGGGCGTGGATCCAGAAATTCAGCCCGTACCAGAACCTGCGCGCCGATGTGCGCTACCCGCGGGCGCTGTTCACCACCTCGACCCGCGATGACCGCGTCCACCCCGGCCACGCCCGCAAGATGGTCGCGCAGCTGGAGGCACTCGGCCACCCGGTGCTGTACTTCGAGAACATCGAAGGCGGCCACGGTGGTGCGGCCGACAACACCCAGCGCGCGCACCTGCAGGCGCTGGAGTTTGCCTACCTCTGGGCGCAGCTCGGCGCCTGAACTGACCTGCCCTGCGCCGCACCCATGCCGTTCGCCACGCTCACCGCCGCCCGCGACCTCGGCCGCCTGCAGGGCATCGCCGCCGTCTTCATCCGCCACGGCCTCGGTGACCTCGTGCGGCGCCTGGGCTGGGCGGACCGGCTGGCACGCGCCGGGCATGCGCTGCATCTGGACCACGCAGCCGATCTGGCGCGGCTGGATCCGCCGGTGCAGCTGCGGCTGGCGCTGGAGGAGCTGGGGCCGACCTTCGTCAAGCTTGGCCAGATCCTGGCCGGCCGCGCGGACCTGTTCGGCCCGGCCTGGATCGCCGAGTTCGAGAAGCTGCACAGCCAGGCGCCCACCGTCGATCCGGCCCTGCTGCGTGCGCAACTGACGGAAGACCTCGGCGCGCCGCCGGAGGAGGTCTTCGCCCGTTTCGACGCCGAGCCGCTCGCTGCCGCCTCGATCGCCCAGGTCCACGCCGCCGCGCTGCACGATGGCACGGAGGTCGTCGTCAAGGTGCGCCGCCCCGGCATCGGCCCGGTGATCGAGGCCGACCTGCGTCTGCTGGAGCGCCAGTTCGGCCGCTCGCTGCGCCGGGAGCTGGACCTGTCGAGCGAGTGCCACAACGCCGAGCACATCGCCGCCAACTTCGCCGACCGGCCGCACATCGTCGTGCCGCAGGTCTACTGGGACTGGACCCGCGAGCGCGTGAACGTGCAGGAGCGCATCGTCGGCATCCCCGGCAACGACCTGGCGCGGGTGGATGCCACGGGCCTCGACCGCACGCTGCTGGCCCAGCGTGGTGCCAACGCCGTGCTGCAGATGATCATCGACGACGGTTTCTTCCACGCCGATCCGCACCCCGGCAACGTCTTCTACCTGCCCGGCAACCGGCTCGCCTTCATCGACTTCGGGATGATGGGCCGGCTCAGCGAGACGCGCCGCGACCAGCTCCTGTCGCTGATGCTCGGCCTCGTGCAGCGCGAGCCAGAGGCGGTGGTCGAGGTGCTGCTGGCCTGGACGCAGGACGCGGGGCCGGGTGCGGGCTTCGACCAGGACGCGCTGCAGCAGGACGTCGTCGCCTTCGTCGACCAGTACCGCGGCACGGCGCTGGCCAAGCTCAGCCTGGGCGGCATGCTCGGCGACGTGACCGCCATCCTGCGCGAATACCAGCTGGCGCTGCCGGCCGATCTGGCCCTGCTGATCAAGACCTTCATCACGCTCGAAGGGCTGGGCCGCACCCTCGCTCCTGAGTTCCACATGGCCACCGAGGCCCAGCCTTTGCTGGAGGCTGCGCTGCGGGCGCGCTACGCGCCGCAGGCGCTGGCGCAGCGCGGCTGGACTTCGGCGCTGCACGCCGTGCGCCTGCTGACCGGCCTGCCGCGCGAGATCACCCGGCTGATGCGGCTGACCAAGCGCACCGGGGTGCAGGTGCATGTCGAGGTGCGCCACCTGGAGCAAGTGGCCGACCAGCTCGACCGCGCCGTCAGCCGGCTCACGGTGGCGATGGTGGTCGCGGCGCTGATCATCGGCTCGTCGATCGTGATGACGGTGCAAGGCGGTCCGACCTTGTTCGGACTACCGGCCTTCGGGCTGCTGGGCTTTCTGGCGGCGGGGGGAGGGGCGCTGTGGCTGGCGTGGTCGGTGCTGCGCAGCGGGCGGGCGTCTCGGGCGCTGCACCGGGCGGACTAGCGCCGGGCGCGTGGCCGGCGCGCGTGGCCTAAGCCTCAGCCCGTTGTGCCCGGGTGTTCAGAATCTCGGACAGGTTGTGCTCGATCCAGTCGGCCAGCGTCTGCACCTGGCCGGCGATCTCGATGCCCATCGGCGTCAGGCTGTACTCGACATGCGGCGGGACCACGGGGAAGGACGTGCGCAGCACGAAGCCGTCGCTCTCCAGCGCCTGCAGCGTCTGCGCGAGCATCTTCTCGCTGACGCCGCCGATCTTGCGGCGCAGTTCGCTGAAGCGGTGCGTGCCACCGAGCAGCGCCACCAGGATCAGCACGCCCCAGCGGCTCGTCACGTGCTGCAGCACCTCCCGCGACGGGCAGGCTTCGGCGAACAGGTTGCCGCGCAGTTGCAGTTTCGCGCGCAGGGACCGGGTCGGATCAGTGTCGGGTGTCATGGCGATTCTTTACTTACTTTTTTGTGTGTACTTACGAATAGTAAGTTAATAACCTAAGCTGACACCACCTTCACTGCTTTGACCTTGTCAGGAACCTCACCATGATCGTCGTCACCGGAGCTTCGGGCCAACTTGGCCGCCTCGTCATCCAGTCGCTGCTGAAGACCGTGCCCGCCGCGGGCATCGTCGCCGCCGTGCGCCAGCCGGCCTCCGCCGCGGACCTCGCCGCGCTGGGCGTGCAGGTCCGCCAGGCCGACTACACGCAGCCCGCCACGCTCGACGCCGCCTTTCAGGGCGCCACCAAGGTGCTGCTGATCTCGTCCAGCGCTGTGGGCGAGCGCGTCGCGCAGCACGGCAACGTCATCGACGCTGCCCGCCGCGCCGGTGTCGCGCTGCTGGCCTACACCAGCCTGCTGCACGCCGACACCTCGCCGCTGGGCCTCGCCGCCGAGCACACCGCGACCGAAGCGCTGCTGCGCGCGTCGGGCGTGCCGCATGTGCTGCTGCGCAACGGCTGGTACACCGAGAACTACCTCGCCAGCCTGCCCGCCGTGCTGCAGCACGGTGCGGTGATCGGCAGCGCCGGCGAGGGCCGCATCGCTTCCGCCGCGCGCGCCGACTACGCCGCCGCGGCGGCCGCCGTGCTGACGCGCGACGACCAGGCCGGGCAGGTCCATGAACTGGCGGGTGACACGGCGTACACGCTGGCCGAGTTCGCTGCCGAGGTGAGTCGCCAGACCGGCCGCACGATTCCGTACGTCAACCTGCCCGAAGCCGACTACCGCGGCGCGCTGCTCGGCGCCGGTCTGCCGGAGCCGATCGCGCACCTGCTGGCGGACTCGGACGTCGGGGCGTCGAAGGGCGGGTTGTTCGACGACGGCCACCGGCTGAGCGCGCTGATCGGGCGGCCGACGGCGACGCTGGCGGCGATGGTGGAAGCTGCGCTGCGCTGAGCGGCGCCTGCCGGGCGTCGCTGGGTCGCGTGGATCCTCGCTGTCGCGAGGATGACGGGGAGAGGGCGGGGGCGGTGCTAGGCTGGCCCGCCATTCCGACAGGAGATCTCCCATGTTTTCGCACATCATGATCGGCACCAACGACCTCGACCGGGCCAAGGCGTTCTACGACGCCCTGCTGGGCACGCTCGACGTTCCACCCGGCGCCGTGGACCGCCACCGCATCTTCTGGCGCACCAGGACCGGCGTGTTCTCGGTGAGCCGGCCGATTGACGGGCAGCCGGCCACGGTCGCCAACGGCAGCACCACCGGTTTCGCGTGCCAGTCGCCCGAGCAGGTCCAGGCATGGCACGCCGCCGGACTGGCCAGTGGCGGCACGACCTGCGAAGACCCGCCGGGCCTGCGTGAAGGCCCCGCGGGGAAGCTCTATCTGGCTTACCTGCGTGATCCGGATGGGAACAAGCTCTGCGGGTTGTACCGCGTGCCGCGGGGGTGAGCGCGGCCAGTGGGCATCTGCTGCACGCTAGCCCTGGATCAGCAGCCGTGCGGCCTTGATGCGCTCCTGAAACACCATGCTGACGGTCACACCGTCCACCACATCGACCCGCCACGGCAGGTCCGACTCCGAGAAGGCTTCGGACAGCGCCGCCTGCTCGTCCAGCGACAGCGGTGCTGATCCGATCACCGCCAGATCCAGGTCGGACCATGGCTTGGGAGGGTGGGCGCCGCCGCCAGCGCGGGAACCGAAGGCCCAGACCTCCCGATTCGGCACCAGCCGAGACAGCACGTTGCGGACGATCTCCAGATGACGCGGCTCGATTGCCAGTCGCGCGGCCAGTTCGTCCGCGTTGGGGGAATTCATGTGCGCCGCTCCAGCGCGCTCAGCAGCGCACGGGCATCGGCCACGAACGGGCGGACACCTTCGTAGACCTGCTGCGCCTTGGCCAGATCGTAGGTGTGCGACGTGGTGCCGCGCATCTGCCGGTAACGAAACCACGCTTCGACATCGCCGATGAGCCCCTTCTCGGCCCCGACGCGCAGCAGGTCGCGAAAGCCGAGCTGGTCCGTCTCGCCCGGCGTGTCGGTCTCGGCCTCGATCTGCCGGCGCAGCATCTTCGTGCCTAGCTCGTAGACGAACTCGAAGTTCTGGATCACTCCAGCGAACAGCGTGTTGCGCACGGCCTGCGACTGCTGTTGAAACCATGCCTCGTCGGCGACGACGTGCAGACTGTCTTCCAGCGAGGTCAGGGCCTGGCGCAGCGGGGAGAGGTCGAGGGGGAAGGGCATGGGCGCTAGGGTATTGAATGGCGGGGTGGTGATGTCCAAATCCTGATGGGGCGACGACTGCAGCGCCTCGATCAGCAATTGGCCCGTGTGTGTATCGTGCCGTCGGCTCTGGTTTTCCTCGCTGCTGCGCTGCACATAGCGGGCAAAGACCTGTTCCAGCAGTTGCTGGGGGTCGTCTGTCATCGCCACTCGCAGCGGCGCGTAACGGATCATGGTCTCCCGAGGCTGCACGAGATCCTGCACCAACCGCAACGCCAGTGCCTCTTCCCGGCACCCGCTGGCGAATTGCCGCTGGTGCAGGTGGTCCCGCAGATGAGCCAGTTCAGCCTCTACCTCGCGCCGCACCTTGGTGAACAGCTCGCGCTTGAACTCCTCGAAGAAGTGCGTGATGCGCCGGTAGCGGGTGATCAGCCGGAAATCGAAGAAGCCCATCGCCGGACAGGCCACCACCACGCCCATGTTCCCGAACTCGCCCGCGTCCGGCCGTGGCCGTAGTTGCACGAGGGTGTAGTGGGCGATGTGGTGTGCCATGTAGGTGGACTGATTCCTCAGTCTTTCGCAACCACAGTGTCGTACAAGCCATAGTGGGTCAGGCCACTGTGACTCTCAATGCCGGTGTAGCGCAGCGATGCATCCTCATATCGCCGAAACGCAAATACTGCTTGGTTCATCTGCTCGGTGTTGAACACCTTGAGTTGCACGAGCAGGTGAAAGTCCTGCACCGTCAGTCCGGTCACAGTGAGAAATAGATCGGGTTCCAACTTGGTGATGACATCCTGCAGCGTGTTTTCACGAAAGTCGGTCAGGTACATGAATGCCGGGATGCGCGTTGCAAACTTGATCAGCTTTTCCTGCAGCATCTTGCGCTTGGACTTGTATTCCCGCTCCTCTTCGGAAAGCTCCTTCTTTTCCTTGATCGAGAGGTTTCCATCCTTGGCCTTTTTCTTGAGTTCTTTGACCTTTTCGCTCTTGTTGATAATGGTCTCGATGACGTTGTCGCCCAGCGAACGCCAACCCTCGATGCGCGCCACCACCGCCATCGCCTCGGGGTTATCGAGGATGCGGCGCAGGGTGCCGTTGTCCACGTTCACCAGCAATGCGCTTTCCCACTTGCGTGCCAAGAGCGTGGCGGATGTACCCGCCATCGCGATGTCCAGAATGCCGCCTGCGTCGATCTGCGTCATGTTCGCGCCGTCGTAGGCCAGCACCGGCAGAAAGGCGACCAAATCCCGCACTGCGTTTTCGGGATTGGACTCGTTCGGCGACAAGCCGACCCCGTATTCGGAAAGTTGGCGCAGTGCGCGTGTGGGTGCGAAGTCGAAGACGAAGCACACGGGTTTGAGGATTTCCTCCTCGTGTGGGTTGTCGCCGTTGGGGTTCTTGATGGACCACGGCGACTGCACACGAAATGCCGCTTGAAAGTAGGTCTCGGGTGACTTCAGATTGCGCAGCATCAAGATCGACGACCATTGCGCCACCGTCACGCCTGTGGTGAGCTTGCCGCAGGACAGTGTGATGGTTTTGCTGTCGAACCCGCTGCCAATTGCCTTGCGAACTGGGGGCAGCGCCTCCAGTCCGATACCCGCCGAAGCGCCAGCGGCGACGATGACCTGATAGCCCTTCCAGAAGGTGTTATGCCGCTCTGTCAATAAATTGGCCATTGCATGACAAGCGGCGACATTCGGCAGGAACCAGAATGAATGCTGCAAATAGGGGAGCAGGCGTGCATCTGAATAAGGAAATGGTGGCCGCGTGCTTACCTTCAGTAATTCTGCTGACTGGGTTGCATATCCACCTCGGATGATGTCGAGCCACTTCTGCACATCACTCTTGTGCTTGAATTGTGCGCTATTGCCTGTGCCTGATGCCTCGAAGAATGCGTTGAGGTCAAACTCATCGAACTCCCCACCGCTGGCGATCGCCAGTAACTCGTCTGGCATCTGGTAGGTCAGCAGGCGCATCTGCGGGAGGGCGGCATAAGGGTTGCGCTTGTCTGGATGCTCGGTGACAAATGATTCTTTGGCACGTTGCTCGTCCGTATAAGTCCAATTGAAGATTTGCTCTTCGATGAACTCGCCCGTGGACAGTGCCTTGAACGGTGTGCCAGAGAGATATAAATAAGCTCGGGTCGTGATGGGAAGGAAATCGTTTTCGTTGTCCGAAAGGACGGTCAAGTCTTCATTGATGCAGTCCAGGTCACTGGCGTATTCGAGCTTTGTTTCTTTTTTGGCGACGGCGTCGTCCTCGCCCTCGAACAACTCCTTGGCCGTGTCGCGCCAAGCGCCGAAGTGGTATTCATCGAATACCACCAAATCCCAATTCACCGTGTGCAGCCACTCGTTTCTGGCTTTGATGTTGCCTGCGGTATCGCGGCCTAGCAGATCCTGAAACGAACCGAAATACACGACCGGCTTGTCCCGATCAATTTGCGTCGGATCGCTGCCAGAAGAACGGGAGAGGTATTGCCAGCCGTCGAAGTCGGTGTGGTTTTCTAGGTCGGCTTTCCAGGCATCCTCGACTGCCGGTTTGAAGGTCACCACCAGCACGCGCTTGGCCTTGAGTTTCTTTGCCAACTGGTAAGAGGTAAAGGTCTTGCCAAAGCGCATCTTGGCATTCCAAAGGAAACGCGGTGCTTCGTTGGCGTTCTCGGCCCAGATCGAGTGGTAATAGGCGAACGTCTTGTTCACGGCGTCGGCTTGCTCGTCGCGCATGCCGAAGGATTCGTGGTGTGTGCCGCTGAAGCGTTGGCCTGTGCGCAGCTCGGCTAGTACGGTTTTGACGTTCGCCACGGTACAGCGCATCCACTCCAGTTCGGTGTTTTCAAATCCTTTTTGAACGAGTGCCGCACGCACCTCGTGGTCGGTAAGTATGGAGCCATCGTTGCGTGTAGCGGGTTCGTTCAGCTCGATGGTGTAGTTTTTGATGGCGGCTGTTTTTAGCTGCTCAGCCACGCGCAACTTCACATCTCTTGTGGTCTGACCTACTTTGAGCAGGCCCTTGTGTGCGGCATCGGAAATTGAGTAGGCGTAGATGCGTGGGCGGGCATCAGGCTTGGGGCTGAGGATTTCCTCAATGGTTGGCTTATTCATCTTCACCGTCATCTGCGCCGCTTGCGTCAAACAGTGAGGCATCGTGCTCAGCCACTTGAGATTCAATGAATGCAATCTCGTCTTTCGTCAGGCCATACCGCTTGTAGAGCTTGGCATCCGTCCACTCGTGGTTGAGAGGTAAATCAGGAATAAAGCTATAAACTCCACGCGCAGCATCTTGCGTTGACTTGCGGAGCGATACAAGGAAGCGTGCAAATCTAGTACGCAAGTAAGTCGCGTAATTGTTGGCTTCTTTTTCTGAATCAAACAGACCGGCTACGATATAGCTCTCCGTGCATGCCGTACCGGGTTCAGCGATGATTGGCTTACTGAGGAATTTAGTCTCAATTGCAGCACTCGTTCCCTGAACCCGAGTCATCAAAACTTTCCACTTGTCGATCCAAGCAGCGTTGTTCGGAATTTCAGAGCGTTCGACCCAAGTTATTTTTTGGGAGCCAAATAGCTTTACGGGATTATTGAGCTGATTGGAGTCTGCTTTACCATGAAAAAATGTTCGAAGTCCAAATGGTTTCTGACTGGAAACTCGTCCAGTGAGCGTTGATTCACCCTTTGCCCGTACTTTTTCTAAAATTGGTACCGCCTCATTACGGCGCACAAGAATGTCATATGTGTCCAGATGACGAGCGACCGCTGGCCCTGTTGGTTCGCCATCCCAGACCGTCTGAACGGTACACGGCCCGTTGTGCAGACGGTCCCATAAAAAATATGAGATCCCGCCTCGAATCTTCACACCCGGAAAGCCTTCGTAGAGTTTTGGATAGTCCACGATGCTACGCAAACGCTTGTCTGCAAGCATCTGCGCCCTGTAGTTGTCAAGGCCCTTGCCTCCAGCCATCCAGCGCGACGGTGTAACGAAAACGGCGTAATGCGGATCAAGCTCAAGTGCTTTTTCCACGAACAATTGATAAATCGGCGCGGCACTCGTACCGTAGCCGCCGTCATTCAATTGATACGGCGGATTTCCAATGATGACGTCGAACTGCATATCTGCTCCAAATAACTCGGTTATCCGAGTTTTGATGTTTTTGGTATGAATAAATGCGTAAGCGTGGGTTTCCAACTCGTCGCCGCGATCGAGCGTCGCTTGGCTCGCCCCGCAAAACGTGCATTTGCCATTGACCCATGTATGTTCAGTGCGCTCGAACCAGATATTTCCGGCGTCGCCTTTAAAACCAGTGCCAATGGAATTTGCACCATTGGCATTTTTGGAGCAATAAATACTGCGCCGCGCTAGCAAACTGGTCAGGCGTGTAATGCCAATACCAAAAACCTGATTTGCCAAAATGTGATTAACACGTTTTTGTAGATCAGGTATTTCAGGCTCCAAGCCGTTGGTTAAGCGACGGGTGATTTCTCGCAGAAAAACCCCCGACTTCGTGCATGGATCAAGAAACCTGACAGTTTTATCCGCCCATAAGTTGGCGCCATCATGATCCGCCGCCCAGGCCTCCGCCAGCGTGTCCAACATGCGGTTGGCCAGTTCAGGCGGTGTGAAAACCTCGTCGTTCGATAGGTTGGCAATGCAAGTCAGAACGTCCGGATTACGTCCGCGCAGCGAAAAACTGGCTTGGATGTTCATGTGGTCCCCACTGCGTCGTTGCCCGATGCTGCCGCAGCCAGTTCACGCACTGTCATGGGCGGATAGGTTCGTGCTGGCGCGAAAATCTCATGCTTGCCCAAGTGGGCAAAGAGAGAATCTTCCGTGCTGAAGGCCGACGACCCGGTGAGAACGTCAAAGCGAAAATCACGCCGCTGAAATTTCCCCTTGCCCAAGTAACCCCATTCAGCAAACGTAATGGGCTGTCCGCCGTGAACCCGCATGGTCAGCGCATCACCATGGATGATGTTCTGTGACAGTACATGCGATGCAACCCGATACAGGTCATCCATTGCATCGAGCTGGAGATATTCGGTGAATACTTCCAGCACATTGGAATGGCACTCTGCGACGTTGTCTGCCAGCAGTTCTACCCCATAAATACACATCAGCCCGAGCAGCGCATAGTTTCGCCGATCGAATTCCGACTTCCCGTATTTGACCTCTACCGCAGCGAGTTTTCGCCGCAATATCTGCACGATGAAATTGCCGCTCCCGCATGCTGGCTCCAGAAAGCGGGAGTCGATGCGCTCGGTCTCATCCTTCACGAGATCGAGCATGGCGTCCACCATCCATGCAGGCGTGAATACTTCACCGTGGTCGGCGACACGCTGTTTTGATTTGACAAGGCTCATAGGCTGTGGCTCGACATCTATTGATCAATAGCTGAGTATTTTCAAGTTGACATACAAAAAATGCCCAGCAGGGCTGAGCATTTTTATGGTTCAGGTCGTTTGATGCGACGGTTATGCGTCGATATTCGCCGCCCTCAACGCATTCGTCTCGATGAACTCCCGCCGAGGCTCCACCTCATCCCCCATCAGCATCGTGAACACCTTGTCCGCCTCGATCGCATCCTCGATCTGCACGCGCAGCAGGCGGCGCACGGTCGGGTCCATCGTGGTTTCCCACAGCTGGCTGGGGTTCATCTCGCCCAGGCCCTTGTAGCGCTGGCGGCCGACGGCGTTTTCGGCCTGCGTCATCAGCCAGGCCATCGCGGCGCGGAAGTCCGCCACCTTGACCTGCTTCTGCCGCTCGCCTTCCCCACGCTTGGCCACCGCGTCCTCGCTCAGCAGCCCCTTGAAGGTCACGCCCGCCACGCTCAGCGCCTCGTAATCGGCGCCATGCACGAAGTCGGCGGTGATGACACTGCTCTTGATGTTGCCGTGGTGGCGGCGGCTGATGCGCAGGAAGTGCTTGTCGGTGCGCGGGTCGATCTCGGCGCTGACCTCGGCGTCGTGCAGCGCCGCTTTCAGGGCGTCCGCGCTGGTGGCCGCCGCTTCAGGCGTGTCGAGGTCGAGCGTCAGGCCGTCGCTGATGGCGCGCAGGGCTTCCACGTCCATCCAGTTCGACAGCCGCGCGATCACGTTCGTCGCCAGCAGGTACTGCCGCGCCAGTTCCTCCAGCGCCGCGCCGCTGATCGGCTCGCGGCCTGCGCCCGGCTCGACGATCGCGCTGTCCAGCGCCACCTTCAGCAGGTAGACATCCAGCTCGCTGCCGTCCTTCAGGTACTGCTCGTGCTTGCCGTGCTTGACCTTGTAGAGGGGAGGCTGCGCGATGTAGATGTGGCCGCGCTCGACCAGATCGGGCATCTGCCGGTAAAAGAACGTCAGCAGCAGCGTGCGGATGTGCGCGCCGTCCACGTCCGCGTCGGTCATGATGATGATGCGGTGGTAGCGGAGCTTGTCGGGGTTGAAGTCGTCGCCGCCCATGCCCTGGCCGATGCCGGTGCCGAGTGCCGTGATGAGCGTCAGGATTTCATTGCTCGACAGCAGCTTCTCGTAGCGCGCACGTTCCACGTTCAGGATCTTGCCCCGCAGCGGGAGGATGGCCTGGAACTTCCGGTCCCGCCCCTGCTTGGCGGAGCCACCGGCGGAGTCGCCCTCCACGATGTAGATCTCGCACATCGCCGGGTCTTTCTCCTGGCAATCCGCCAGCTTGCCCGGCAGCCCCATGCCGTCCAGCACGCCCTTGCGCCGCGTCATCTCGCGCGCCTTGCGGGCGGCGTCGCGGGCGCGGGCGGCGTCGACGATCTTGCCGCAGATGGTCTTGGCGTCGGTCGGGTTCTCCAGCAGCCAGTCGGTCAGCAGGCGGCTGACGATGTCTTCCACCGGGCCGCGCACCTCCGACGACACCAGCTTGTCCTTGGTCTGGCTGGAGAACTTCGGCTCCGGCACCTTGACGCTGACCACGCAGGCCAGCCCTTCGCGCATGTCCTCGCCGCCGATCTCGACCTTGGCCTTCTTGGCGATCTCGTTGTCGTCGATGTACTTGTTCAACACCCGCGTCATCGCTGCACGCAGGCCGGTCAGGTGCGTGCCGCCGTCGCGCTGGGGGATGTTGTTGGTGAAGCAGAGCACGTTCTCGTTGTAGCTCTCGTTCCACTGCATCGAGACTTCGACACCGACGTTGGTGTTGTTGTCGCTCATCTTGTCGCCGCGGGCGTGGAAGATGTTCGGGTGCAGCACCTTCTTGCCGGTGTTGATGAACTCGACGAAGCCCTTCACGCCGCCGGCATAGGCGAAGTTGTCTTCCTTGCCGTTGCGCTCATCGACCAGGCGGATCTTCACGCCGTTGTTCAGGAACGAGAGTTCGCGCAGGCGCTTGCTCAGGATCTCGTAGTGGAAATCGATGTTCGAGAAGATCTCCAGGTCCGGCAGGAAATGGACCTCGGTGCCGCGCTTGTCGGTCTCGCCGATGACCTTCATCGGGCTGATCTCGAAGCCGTCGCGCCGCTCCAGCACGCGGTCCTGCGGCACGCCCTGGCGGAATTCCATGAAGTAGGCATGGCCCTCGCGGCGCACCGTCAGGCGCAGCCACTTCGACAGCCCGTTCACGCAGCTCACGCCCACGCCGTGCAGACCGCCCGAGACCTTGTAGCTGTTCTGGTTGAACTTGCCGCCTGCGTGCAGTTCGGTCAGCGCGATCTCGGCCGCAGAGCGCTTCGGCTCGTGCTTGTCGTCCATCTTGACGCCGGTCGGGATGCCGCGGCCGTTGTCGGTGACGGAGATCGAGTTGTCCGAATGGATCGTCACGACGATGTCGTCGCAGTGGCCCGCCAGCGCTTCGTCGATCGAGTTGTCCACGACTTCGAAGACGAGGTGGTGCAGGCCGGTGCCGTCGCTGGTGTCGCCGATGTACATGCCGGGGCGCTTGCGCACGGCTTCCAGGCCTTCGAGGATCTGGATGCTGCCTTCGCCGTAGGCGGCGGAGATTTCGGCGGCGGTCTGCTGGGGCGCTTCGGGGACGATCGCCTCCGACGGGGTGGGCTGCTGGGTCTGGTCGGTCATGTCACTCATCTGGCTCACTCAAATATCCAATCCACTCGGGTCCGCTCAGACCCGTTCAGATCCGCATCGGCATCACGACGTACTTGAAGCCGTCCTGCTCGGGCACCGTGAACAGCGCCGAGCTGTTGGCGTCCTGCAGCGACAGCGTCACCAGTTCCTGGTCCATGTTGGACAGTACATCCATCAGATAGGTGACGTTGAAACCGATCTCGATGGCCGGGCCGCCGTAGTCGATCTCCAGCTCTTCCTTGGCCTCTTCCTGCTCGGCGTTGTTCGAGGCGATGCGCAGGGCGCCCGGCTCGAAGTTCATGCGCACGCCCTTGAACTTCTCGCTGGTCAGGATGGCGGCGCGCTGCAGGCTGGTCAGCAGCGGGGCGCGGCCGAGGGTGATGTGCTGCTTGTGGTTCTTGGGGATGACGCGGTTGAAGTCGGGGAACTTGCCCTCGACCAGCTTGGTGACGAACTCCATGCCGCTGAAGGTGAACCGCGCCTGGTTGGCCGCGAAGCACATCTCGATCCGGGCGGCTTCGGCTTCGCTGCCGTCCTTGGCGCTGTCCTTGGATTTGGCCTCCTTGGCGCCGTCCTTGAGCAGGCGCTGCAGCTCCAGCACGGTCTTGCGCGGCAGGATGACTTCCTGCTTGGGCATTTCCACGTCGAGCGTGGCCTGTGCGAGTGCCAGGCGGTGGCCGTCGGTGGCCACCAGCGTCAGCGTCTGGCCTTCGGCGACGAAGAGGATGCCGTTCAGGTAATAGCGGATGTCGTGCACCGCCATCGCGAAATGCACCTGGTCGATCAGGCCCTTGAGCGTCTTCTGCGGCACGCTGAAGGTGGGGCCGAAATCGGCGGCTTCCTGCACCAGGGGGAAGTCGTCCGCCGGCAGCGTCTGCAGCGTGAAGCGGCTTTTTCCCCCCTGCAGTGTCAGCTTGTTCTGCGCGGCGCTGAGCGAGACGATCTGATCGGGCGGCAGCGTGCGCAGGATGTCGATGAGCTTGCGCGCGCCCACGGTCGTGCTGAAGTCGCTCTTGTCGCCGTCCATCGGCGCACTGGTGCGGACCTGGATCTCCAGGTCGCTGGTGGTGAACTCGCACTGCCCGGCGTGGCGGCGGATCATCACGTTGGCCAGGATGGGCAGGGTGTGGCGGCGCTCGACGATGCCCGAGACGGCCTGCAGGGCGGCGAGGAGCTTGTCCTGCGGAGCTTTCAACACGATCATGATGGGAGGGTCTTTCAGCCTGCGAGCCTTGCGGCTCAGCCTTTGAGGGTCTGTTCCAGGACGTGGAGCTGCTGGTTGAGTTCGGTGTTCTTCTGGCGCTCGGCGGCGATCTTGCGGACCGCGTAGAGTACCGTCGTGTGGTCGCGCCCGCCGAACAGGTCACCGATCTCGGGCAGGCTTTTCTGGGTCATTTCCTTGGCCAGGTACATCGCGATCTGGCGCGGCCGGGCGATGCTGGCCGGGCGCTTCTTGCTGTACATGTCGCCGATCTTGATCTTGTAGAAGTCTGCCACCGTCTTCTGGATATTTTCGACGGAAATCTGCCGGTTCTGGATGGACAGCAGGTCTTTCAGCGCCTCGCGGGCCAGCGCGATGTTGATGTCCTTGTGGCTGAAGCGCGAGTAGGCCAGCACCTTGCGCAGCGCGCCTTCCAGCTCGCGCACATTGGCGCGCACGTTCTTGGCGATGAAGAAGGCCACGTCCTCGGGCATCTGGCTGCCTTCGGCGACCGACTTCTTCATCAGGATCGCCACCCGCATCTCCAGCTCCGGCGGCTCGATGGCGACCGTCAGGCCGGCGTCGAAGCGGCTGGTCAGGCGTTCGTCGATGTCCACCAGCCCCTTGGGGTAGGTGTCGCTGGTCATGATGATGTGGGCGCGCTTGGTCAGCAGCGCTTCGAAGGCGTTGAAGAACTCCTCCTGCGTGCGGTCCTTGCCGGCGAAGAATTGCACGTCGTCGATCAGCAGCAGGTCGAGCGAGTGGTACTTGGCCTTGAGTTCGTCGAAGGTCTTGCGCTGGTAGTTGCGCACGACATCGGAGATGAACTGCTCGGCGTGCAGGTAGAGCACGCGGGCGTCCTTGTGCTCCTTGAGCAGCGCGTTGCCGACGGCGTGGATCAGGTGCGTCTTGCCCAGGCCAACGCCGCCGTACAGGAACAGCGGGTTGTACATGCCGCCCGGCGAGCCGACGACGTGCAGTGCGGCAGTGCGGGCCATCTGGTTGGCGCGGCCCGGCACGAGGGTGTCGAAGGTGAGGGCGGGGTTGATGCGGCCGCGGGTGGCCGACGGGGCCGTGGGCGGCGGCACGGTCGGGATGATGATGGTCGGGGCGCCGAGGATCCGGCCAACGCTCTGGGCGCTGCCCGGGTTGGGCACCAGCACGGCAGCGGGCGCCATCGCGGGCGTCTGCGAAGTGGTGGCTGCTTCCGCGGCCTTGGTGCCTGCCACCCGCTTGCGCCGCGAGGCGACGGCCGCCGACGCCTTGGCCAGCGCGGAAGCGGCAGAAATTGCGCTGCTCGACTGCGGGGGCGCGGAGGCAACGGGTGGCACAGCAGATTCGGTGGGCGTTTCGGCGGCAGCGGGCGGCGGGCTGGCAGCCGCGGCACGGCGTGCGGAGCTGGCGCGCGCCATGGACTTGGGCGCGGCCGGCGGTTCAGCGAGCAGCGCAGCGTGCGAGGCCGGCAGTGTCAGCAATGCGTGCAGGCCGGGCATGCTGGACGGCGTTCGACCAGCGCGCGGTGCGGCAGTTGCCGACGGCACCGGCACCGGCACAGCCGGACTGGCACCGCTGCCGTTCACTGGGTTCGCGCGCGAGCGAGAGCGGCTGGCCGTCGAGCGGGTCGTGCCGCTTGGTGGGTACAGCGCTGCTTCGGCTGGCAGCGGCAGGAAGTCGATCATCGACATCTGCACAGGGGCTGGCGGCGGCAGCGGCGCGGGCGCAGGAGGCTCGGGCGGACGAGGCACGGGATCGCTGGCGTTGCCCAGAGACAACTCCAGCCGCACCGGCTTGCCGGCGATTTCGCTCAGCAGCCGTTCGATCCGCGTGGCGAATTGCGAGCGGATCCAGTCCATCTTGAACCGGTTGGGCACACGCAGACCCACGAGGTAGCCTTCGCCGGCCGCCGACACGTCAGCGGGCGGCAGTGGGCGAAACCACGTGTTGAACTGCTGTGCCGGCAGCTCGGCGGCGAGGCGCTCACAGCCTCGTTGCCACAGGTCCATGTGCATGTTCTGAAAATTGTGGACAACCTCAAGAGAAGGGGCGCGATTGTATCGACATCATGCAGCCCAGGGTTGCGGTTATCCACAGTTTTGAGCGAGGGGTCAATCCCCTCGCGCAGCCAGTCCGTACGTGGCAAGTCGTTGACTTTTCAGGGAGTTTTTGCTGTAATCGTGGGTTTCCCGAATTGGGGTGCCAGAGGGGCGCCCGTTCGGATCAGGCTCAAGATCGGGCCCAAGCCAAGGCTAGAGGATTCAAGATGAAACGCACCTATCAACCGTCGAAGGTTCGCCGCGCCCGCACCCATGGCTTCATGGTGCGCATGAAGACCCGTGGTGGCCGCGCCGTGCTGAATGCACGCCGCGCCAAGGGCCGCAAGCGCCTGGCTGTCTGAGCCACGGGGCGTCCAGCGCCCGTTGCGACACGGTGAGCGCTGCCGAATCCATGGTCCTGACTTCGCTGACCGGGGCTGCCCGGTTCGAGTCGGTCATGGCGGTTCGGCCTATTTCGCGCAGTGCCCATTTCATGGTGCACCATGTCGCAAGAATCCAGTTGTCAACAGGCCACGTCCCACCCTCGTCCGAGGTTGTGGATGAATCTGTGGATAACGTTGTGGATAACCGTACGGAAGTGACCGCGCTGCGTCTGGGTCTGGTGGTGCCGAAGCGACATGCTCGGCGCTCAGTGACCCGCACGCTGGTGAAGGTCCAGATCCGTGCCGGCATTCGGCGCCACCTGGATTCCCTGGTTGCAGGGGACTGGGTGGTGCGCCTGCGTGCGCCCATCGATCGCAAGCAGTTTCCGAGCGCACGCTCGGAAGTGCTGGCGGCGCTGCTGCATGCGGAAATCGACGCGCTGCTGGGTGATGCTGCCCGGCGGGCGCGCCGCGCGTTGGCGCAAGCCGCGCCGGACCGGGTGGCCTGACGGTTGCCTCGCCTGCGCATGAATGACCACGATCCCGTTCGTCCGGCGCCGCGCCACCGCCTGCAGTCCTTGCCTCGGCAGGGGCTGATCGGGCTGGTGCGTGGCTACCGGTTGTTGCTGAGTCCCTGGCTCGGGTCGTCCTGTCGTTTCGAGCCGACGTGCTCGGCCTATGCGCTGGTGGCGCTGGAGCGACACGGCGCCCTGCATGGCGGCGCGCTGACGGTCGGACGCATCGCGCGCTGTCATCCTTGGTGCGCGGGCGGGCATGATCCGGTCCCTGAGCAGTCGCACCGACTGTTTTCTTCCTTTCGAAAGACACCTGTATGACCGGTATGACCGATACGCGGCGCGCCGTGCTGTGGGGCGTTTTCTCCGTCTCGCTCGTGATGCTGTGGGATGGCTGGAGCAAGCACAACGGGCAACCGTCGATGTTTGCGCCACCGCCACCCGCTGTGATGGCACCGGCGCAAGCGGGGGCCGCTGGTGTGCCGGCCGCCGCTGCGGCGTCGGCTGCAGCCGTGTCTGGGGTGGCGGTCTTGCCAGCCGCCGCGGCAGGTGTGCCAGCCTCGCAGAAGGTCGAAGTCACCACCGATCTGGTGCAGGCGACGTTCGACACGCGCGGCGGCTCCATCGTCCGCATGGCCCTGCCGCGCTACAAGGACGAACACGACGCGACCAAGCCCGTCATGCTGTTCGAGCAGACCGCCGACCGGGTCTACCAGGCCGATTCGGGCCTGATTCCGCGATTGGCCGGCGAGGCGGCACTGCCGAACCACCTGACGGTGATGAACCTCCTGCCCGGCCCGCGCACGCTGGCCGACGGACAGAACGAGCTGACGCTGACCTTCGAGTCGCCCGACCAGGGCGGCGTGAAGCTGCGCAAGTCCTACACCTTCAAGCGGGGCGATTACGCGATCAAGGTGCGCCATGAGGTAGTCAACGGTTCGGCTGCACCCGTGTCGGCGCAGCTCTACCTGCAGCTCGCCCGCGACGGCACCGTGCCGTCCAGTTCGATGTTCATGGGTCCGACCGCCTTCACCGGCCCGGCGGTCTACACCGACAAGGGCAAGTTCCAGAAGGTGGCTTTCACGGACATCGAGAAGGGCAAGTCCGACCACGAAAAATCCGCCGACAACGGCTGGATCGCGATGGTGCAGCACCACTTCGTCGGGGCCTGGCTGGTCAGCGACAAGCTGGAGCGCAGCTTCCAGACCAAGCGCGAAGGCACCAACCTGTACTCGATGTCGATGACGCTGCCGCTGGCACCTGTCGCTGCAGGCGCGACGCAGGCCGTGGAGTCCACGCTCTATGCCGGCCCGCAGGAGGAGAAGAAGCTCGAAGCGCTCGCGCCGGGGCTGGAGCTGGTCAAGGACTACGGCTGGGTGACGATCCTCGCCAAGCCGCTGTTCTGGCTGCTCGACAAGCTGCACGGCCTGATCGGCAACTGGGGCTGGTCGATCGTGGGCCTGGTGGTGTTGCTGAAGATCGCGTTCTACTGGCTCAATGCCAGCGCCTACCGCTCGATGGGCAAGATGAAGGCGGTGAACCCCAAGGTCCAGGAAATGCGCGAGCGTTTCAAGGACGATCCGCAGAAGATGCAGCAGGAAATGATGCGCATCTACCGCGAGGAGAAGGTCAACCCGCTGGGCGGCTGCCTGCCGATCTTTGTGCAGATGCCGTTTTTCATCGCGCTGTACTCGGTGCTACTGGCCTCGGTCGAGATGCGCGGGGCACCGTGGATCGGCTGGATCCATGACCTGAGCGTGCAGGATCCGCTCTACATCCTGCCGGCCCTGATGACTGCTTCGACGCTGTTCCAGACCTGGCTGAACCCGACGCCACCGGACCCGATGCAGGCCAAGATGATGTGGATCATGCCGCTGGTGTTCAGCGTGATGTTCCTGTTCTTTCCCGCAGGTCTGGTGCTGTACTGGTTTGTGAACAACCTGCTGGCGATCGCACAACAGTGGATCATCAACCGGCAGCTCGGCCTCAATCGCTGAGTCTGCAGGGGTTTACCCGGGTACATCCGGCTGGCTCCCGGTAACGTGGAATCCGGCCGCGACAAGCCCCACACCTCGAAACGCTTGATGCAATCGGGGTCTTGAGAGCGTCACATTCCCCATGCATCATGCGTTCTGCGGGGTTTGACCCGGGGGTGTTGCAGCAGGCTTTGAGAGCCGCATTCGGGGCCGGGAGGCTCGCTGCAACAGTCTCGGCTCTGGGGGTTGAATGCACTTGTGGCTGGCTCCCCTCCGCGCGAATCCTGCAACGCCCTGTCCGGCTGGTCCGACAGGGCGTTTTTCTTTGCCCGCGTCGGTGTCGGCGAGAATGTGCGCCATGCTCGCCCGCCACCAGGATCCCATCGTTGCCATTGCCACCGCACCTGGACGGGGTGCCGTCGGCATCGTGCGCGTGTCCGGGCGCGGTCTGCTACCGCTGATCCGGGTGCTCACCGGGCGCACCCTGGCGCCCCGCCATGCCACTTACGGACCCTTTCTCGGTGGAGACGGCCTGCCGATTGACCAGGGCCTCGCGCTCTTCTTCCCTGCGCCGCACAGCTATACCGGTGAAGACATCCTGGAGTTGCAGGCCCATGGCGGCCCGGTGGTGCTGCAGTTGCTGCTCGCCCGTTGCCTGGGTGCCGCGGGTGAGGGCGCACTGCCAGGACTGCGGCTGGCCGAGCCGGGTGAGTTCACCGAACGCGCCTTCCTGAACGACAAGCTGGATCTGGCCCAGGCGGAAGCCGTGGCCGATCTGATCGACGCCAGCACCGAAGCGGCGGCCCGCAGTGCAGCGCGCTCGCTTTCCGGTGCGTTTTCCGAGCGTGTCACCGCGTTGCGCGACCGGCTCGTCGAGTTGCGCATGCTGGTCGAGGCGACGCTGGATTTCCCCGAGGAGGAGATCGACTTCCTGGAGAAGGCCGATGCCCGGGGCCGGCTCGACCGACTGGCTGGCCAGCTGGCGGCTGTGCTCGACACCGCGCAGCAAGGTGCCTTGCTGCGCGAAGGACTCAAGGTCGTGATTGCCGGGCAGCCCAATGCGGGCAAGAGTTCGCTGCTGAATGCGCTGGCTGGCGCAGAGCTGGCCATCGTCACGCCGATCCCCGGCACCACCCGCGACAAGGTGAGCGAGACGCTGCAGATCGAGGGTGTTCCGGTGCATGTCATCGATACCGCCGGGCTGCGCTCGGACGAAGAGGCCAGCGACGAGGTCGAGCGCATCGGCATCGCGCGCAGCTGGGGCGCCATCGCCGAGGCGGACGCCGTGCTGCTGCTGCACGACCTGACCCGCTGCGACGACCCGGCCTATGCCGACGCAGACCGCGCCATCGAAGCCCGATTGCCTGACCAGCAGCGGCTGGTGCACATCTTCAACAAGGCCGACGCAGCGTCCGCGGAACGCGCGGCCAGGGCACTGGCTGCGCTGCCCGAGGGCAGCAGGGCACTGGCGCTGTCGGCCAAGACCCACGACGGCCTGCAGACCCTGCGCAAGACACTGCTGGCGCTGGCCGGCTGGCACGCCTCGCCGGAAGGGGTGTTCATTGCCCGCACCCGCCACCTGAAGGCGCTGCGGCAGGCGCAGAACCACCTCGGCTTGGCGCGGAGTTGGGCGGCGCAGTCCGATGCAGCGCTTGATCTGCTGGCCGAAGAGCTGCGGCTTGCCCACAATGCGCTGGGTGAAATCACCGGTGCCTATACGCCGGACGACTTGCTGGGTGACATATTCACGCGCTTCTGCATCGGCAAGTAGATGGTGTCCTTCAGTTTGCGCACTTGTTACGATCTGAATCAGCGCAAGTCGGTTCACTCTGGCATGTTCGACGATTGGATGGGAATGCCAGCATCAGCAGGAGTGCGCCATGGGAATAGATGATCTGATCGAGGCAGTCCAGTCCTACCGGGCCGATGATGCCTTCCGTGCACGTCTGGATCTTGCTCAGTGGCGCCACCTGGCTGCCTATCTGACGGCGTACCAGTTGCGCTCCGGCGACCTGCTGATCAAGCAGAACGATTGTGATCGTGCCGCCTACTTCCTCGGCCAGGGCACCTTGCAGGTCTACGTCAGCGGCGCCGCACCCGGCACCAGCCGCATCGCATTGATGCGCCCCGGCGCGCTGGTGGGCGAGACGGGCCTGTTCAGCGACCAGCCGCATTCCGCCAATGTCGAAGCCATGACCCCGTCCATTGTCTGGGCGCTGCACCTGCCACGGTTCGAGGAACTCACCGCGCGCGCGCCGCTGATCGCCAACGAGGTGCTGAGGGCGGCGGGTGCCGTGATGGTGGCGCGCCTGCGCGCGAATCTGGCGCTGCGGGTGGCCGTGGCCTGAAGCAGCGTTTCAGCGCTTGAGCAGGTGGCTCTCGGCCAGCGCCAGTGTTTCCGGCAAGCCGCTGAGCACCAGCACATCGCCGCCGGCCAGCACCAGCTCCTCGTCGCCCGTGGCCACGACTTGTCCAGTCGCCCGCCGCACCGACACCACCGACACACCCATCACGTGCAACGTCAGGTCGCCCAGGCGCTGACCGACGCTCGGCGCACCTGGCGGCAGACTGACCGACTGCAGCCGTGCCTGGTGCTGTTCGCTGACGGTGTCGTCGTCGGCGCCGTGGAAGTAGCCGCGCAGCAGGCCATAGCGGGCATCGCGTGCATCCCGCGTGATGCGGATCACCCGCCGCATCGGTACCCCCACCAGCGCCAGCGCATGGCTGGCCAGCATCAACGAGCCTTCGAGTGCTTCTGGCACCACCTCGGTGGCGCCCGCGGCGCGCAGGCGTTCGAGATCGGTATCGTCCGGCGTACGCACGACCACCGGCACGTGGGCCGCGTGTTCGCGCACATGCTGCAGCACCTTGAGCGCCGAGGGGGTGTCGTTGTAGGTGATGACCACCGCGGTGGCGCGTGACAGGCCGGCGGCGATCAGGCTCGGCAGCTTGGCCGCGTCACCGAAGACGACGCTCTGGCCTGCCGCTGCCGCCTGACGCACCCGATCCGGGTCCAGGTCGAGTGCCACGTAAGGGATGCGCTCCGTGTCGAGCAGGCGCGCCAGGTTCTGGCCGCTGCGCCCGTAGCCGCAGATGATCAGGTGCGCCTCAGTGCGCATCGACTTCTTGGCGATCGTGGTGAGCTGCACCGACTGCATCAGCCAGTCGGTCGCGGACAGGCGCATCACGATGCGGTTGCTGCCCATGATGATGAAGGGCGTGGCCAGCATCGACAGCACCATGGATGCGAGCACCGGGCTCATCCACTGGTTGCCGATGAGCTTGACGTCGGCGCCGAGCGTCAGCAGGACGAAACCGAACTCGCCTGCCTGTGCAAGGTACAGACCCGTGCGGATCGCCACCCCCGGCGCCGAGCCGAACAACCGCGCCAGCACCGCCACCAGCCCCGCCTTGGCCACCACCGGCAGCACGCTGAGCACCAGGACCAGCGGCCACTGGTCCAGCACCGGTCGCCAGTCGAGTTTCATGCCGATGGTGATGAAGAACAGCCCCAGCAGCACGTCGTGGAAGGGCCGGATGTCGGTCTCCACCTGGTGCTTGAACTCGGTTTCCGCGATCAGCATCCCGGCCACGAAGGCGCCGAGCGCCAGCGACAGTCCGGCGTGTTCGGTCAGCCACGACAGGCCGAGCGTGATCAGCAGGATGTTGAGGATGAACAGGTCTTCGCTCTTGCGCCGCACCACCAACGTCAGCCACCAGCGCATCACCCGCTGACCGCCCCACAGCAGCAGCGTCAGCAGGACCACCGCTTTGACCAAGGCCCCGCCCAGGGTGCGCCACAGGTCGTCGCCCCCATCGGCCAGCGAGGGAATCAGCACCAGCAGCGGCACGACCGCCAGATCCTGGAACAGCAGCACGCCCATGACGTTGCGGCCGTGTTCGCTCTCCAGCTCCAGCCGCTCGGCCATCATCTTGACCACGATGGCCGTGCTGGACATGGCCATTGCGGCACCGAGTGCCACCGCGCCCGGCCAGCTCAGATCCCAGGGTCGTCCCACCAGCTTGAACAGCAAGGCCAGCAGCACATGTCCCAATGCTGCACCGACCACCGTCAGCACCACCTGGCCTGCGCCGAGTCCGAACACCAGCCGCTGCATGCTGCGCAGCTTGGGCAGGTTGAACTCCAGCCCGATGACGAACATCAGGAAGACGACGCCGAACTCCGCCAGGTAGCGGATGCCGGCCGAGTCCCGTGCCAGCGCCAGCGCGTTGGGGCCGATGAGCACACCGACGATCAAGTAGCCCAGCATCGCCGGCAGTTTCAGCAGCCTGCAGCCCACCACTCCGAGCACGGCAGCGAGCAGGTAGAGGAGCGCGAGATCGAGATTGCTGGCCATGCACCGTCCTAGAATCACCCTATCCTAATTCAGCCTTGGCCCGAGATTCCGTGACCCCTGCCCATGCTGCCTCCACCTTCGATGCCGAGCGGGCCATCCGCATGGCCTGTCAGACCCTGCGCATCGAGGCCGACGCGTTGCTGCAACTTCAGGACCAGCAAGGCGCTGGCTTTGCTGCGGTGGTCGAGACCATGCTGCGCAGCACCGGCCGCGTGGTCGTGATGGGCATGGGCAAGAGCGGCCATGTCGGGCGCAAGATCGCCGCGACGCTCGCCTCTACCGGCACGCCGGCGCTGTTCGTCCACCCTGCCGAGGCCAGCCATGGTGACCTCGGCATGGTCACGCGTGGCGACGTGGTGCTGGCGATCTCCAATTCGGGCGAGAGCGACGAGCTGGCGGCGATCCTGCCGGCGCTCAAGCGGCTGGGCGTGACGCTGGTGGGCATGACCGGCCGGCCTGATTCGACGCTGGCGTCACACGCGGATCTGGTGCTGTCGAACCGCGTGGCGCAGGAAGCCTGTCCGCTCAACCTCGCCCCCACCGCCAGCACCACGGCGCAACTGGCGCTGGGCGATGCGCTGGCAGTGGCGCTGCTGGATGCACGCGGCTTTCGCGCCGAGGACTTTGCGCGCTCGCACCCGGGTGGTGCGCTCGGGCGCAAGCTGCTGACCCATGTCCACGACATCATGCGCCAGGGTGATGCGGTGCCGCGGGTCACACCCGAGGCGGGCTGCGTCGAGATGATGCGCGAGATGAGCGCCAAGGGCCTGGGTGCGACCGCCATCGTCGATGCCGACGGCCAGGCGATCGGCGTCTTCACCGACGGCGACCTGCGCCGCGCGGTCGAGCAGGGCATCGACCTGCGCACGCTGACCGCCGCGCAACTCCTGCGTGGTGTCCGGCCGCGCAGCGTGCGCGCCGATGCACTGGCGGTCGAGGCCGCCACGCTGATGGAGGAAGCCTGCATCACCACGCTGCTGGTCCACGACGTCGAGGGCCGCCTGATCGGCGCGCTCAACACCAACGACCTGATGCGCGCCAAGGTGATCTGAGCATGACGATTCCCACCCCTGTCTGGCCGCGACCGGTCCTGCCGACGCTGCAGTTTTCGCCCGAGCTGCTGCTGATGGCGCAGTCGGTGCGCGCGGCGGTCTTCGATGTCGATGGCTGCCTGACGGACGGCCGCATCTACATCGGCGAGTCCGGCGAGACGGTCAAGGCCTTCAGCACGCTGGACGGCCACGGCATCAAGCTGCTGGGGCGCGCCGGCATCACGCCGGTCGTGATCACCGGGCGCGACACGCCGGCCGTGCGCCGGCGTTGCGCGGACTTGGGCATCGTCCACGCGCTCCACGGCATCCACGACAAGCTCGCAGCGGCGCAGCAGGTGCTGCAAGCGCTGGCGCTGGACTGGCACGAACTGGCGGTCATCGGCGACGACTGGCCTGACCTGCCGCTGATGGTGCGTTGCGCGCTGGCCTGTGCGCCGGCGCAGGCCCATGCCGAAGTGCGGGCGGTGGCGCACCACGTCACGGCCATGCCGGGCGGGCAGGGTGCGGCCCGCGAGTTCTGCGATCTGCTGCTGATGGCGGGTGGCCACTATGCCGGGTTGCTGGCCGGTCATCTGACCACGCTGGACGGCACGGCGCGCTGAGGGCCCGCGCCGTGGCTCCCCTCGACGACGACGACGTCACACCGCTGCCCCTGCCGCCGCTGCTCAGCCGCTTGCCGGAAGCGGCGGGACATCCGGTGCTGCCGCGCAGCGTGCGGGTGCGCCACGCGCTGCTGGGTAATCTGCCGCTGTTCCTGATGGCGCTGCTTGCGGCCGCCACCTGGTGGCTGGTGCAGAGCACGCCAGCGCCGGTGCAGGACCGTGCGGCCTCCGAGATACGACACGAACCGGACTACGAAATGCGTGGCTTCTCGGTGCAGCACTACGCCTCCGCCGGTCCGGCGCGGGGGGTGGTCGAGGGCGATGTGGTCCGCCACTACCCGGACACCGACACGCTGGAGATCGACGGCGTGCGCCTGCGCTGGCGCGACGACGAGGGCCACACGCTGCGCGCCACGGCGGCCCGGGCTGTGGCGAGCGGCGGCGGGGACGAGGTGCGGCTCAGTGGCGGAGCGACGGTGGTGCGTGACCTGCTCTCGCTGGAAGAGGCGCCGCTGACCTTCACCAGCGAGGAGATGGTGTTCGACCGCCGTGCCGACCAGGTGCGCAGCGCCCGCCCGGTCACCCTGCGACAGGGGCAGAGCGTCATCGAGGCCCGGACGCTGGTCTATGACCACGCCGATGGCCGGCTCGAACTGCAGGGCGCCGTGAGGGGCCGTCTGCCTGCCCGGCGATGAACCAGGAGCAACTCGCACGCGAGCGTTCGCCGCTGGTGTTCATCACCGGCGCGTCCAGCGGCATCGGGCAAGCACTGGCGGCCGCCTATGCCAGCCAGGGCTGGCGGCTGGCGCTGGTCGCCCGGCGGGTCGAGGTGGTGCAGCAATGGCTGGCCGAGCAGGGCCTGGGGCCGGAGCGGGCGGCCGTCTACGCCGCCGATGTGCAGGATACCGACGCTGTCATCGCTGCGGCGACCCGGTGTCTGATCGAACAAGGGCTGCCGGCGGTCGTCATCGCCAATGCGGGCATCAGCGTGGGCATCGACACGGCCGATCGGGCTGATCTGGAGGTGCTGCACGAACTGTTCGCCACCAATGTACTGGGCATGGCGGCCACCTTTCATGCCTTCATCCGACCGATGCGTCTGGCACGGAAGGGGACGCTGGTGGGCGTGGCCGCCATCCGCGGTCTGCCGGGACATGGGGGCTATTGCGGCAGCAAGGCGGCAGTGGTGGCGTATTGCGAGAGCTTGCGCGTGGAGCTGCGTGCCGATGGCTTGCAGGTCGTGACGCTGGTACCGGGGTTTGTCGACACGCCGCTGACCCGCGGCAATCGCTACCCCATGCCGTTCCTGATTTCGCCGCAGATGTTTGCCAAGCGTGCTCTGTCGCTGATCGCGCGCGGCAGGCGCTTCGCAGTCGTGCCGCGGCAAATGGCCTGGGTGGTGGTGGTGCTCCGGCTGCTGCCGGGCTGGCTCTATGACCGAGTGATCGCCGGACGCGGACGCAAGCACCGTCGGGGTGAACCGCCGAACTAGCCACGCAGCCCCCAAATGCAACAAGGCGCCAGATCTTGCGATCTGGCGCCTTGTCTCAAAACAGAAGCTGGTTTTCGATCAAGCGTCAGCGAACCGACACTCTGGCGAAATCAGTAGCCGCCGCCGCCGTAGCCGCCGCCGCCACCGTAGCCGCCACCACCGCCACTGCGGCCACCGCCACCGCCGGTGCCGCCGCCGCCTTCACGGCGACCGCCGCCGCCGTAGGGGCTGCGGAAACCACCGCCGCCGCCGCCGCCAGGGCCGCCAGCACCACCGCCGCCGCCGCCGTAGCCGCCGCCGCCACTGCGGCCGCCACCACCACCACCAGCACCGCCGCCGCCACCACCGTAGGGGCTGCGGAAGCCACCCGGACGCTCTTCACGCGGACGGGCTTCATTGACGACGATGGCACGACCGCCGATCGGCTGGCCGTTCAGGCCGTTGATCGCGGCTTGGGCTTCAGGATCTGAGCCCATTTCGACGAAACCGAAGCCCTTGGAGCGGCCGGTTTCGCGGTCCATCATGACCTTGGCGGAGCTGACCGCACCAAATTGGGAGAACGCGTCGTTCAGATCTTCGTCGCGGACGCTGTAGGCAAGATTGCCCACATAGAGTTTGTTGCCCATGGAAGAGCGCCTTTCAAGAAACAGGGTACATGATGTACCAGAGGACCATGTGGCGGAGCTACAGCCAGCACTCATTCCAGGGAACAGAGAAAAGGCGCCGCGTCCAATCACGAGAGATCATTATGTATGACGGTCAAGCGCTGTGAGCATCCCTACTGCAAGAAGTGTTGTAAGGCTGCGCAGATTTTTTCGTCCAATTTGCCGCTGAAGGCTGTGGTTCAGGGGTAAACCCCGAATCCGTGCAGGTGCAGAATCTGAAGATGGACCTTTTCAAACCGCTGGTGGCGCTGCTGGCCATCGTCAATCCGATCGGCGTCGTGCCGTTCTTCATCCACTTCACCCAACACTTGTCGCCTGAACAGCGCAGACGCACGATCCGGGTGTCGAGCTTCTCGGCCTTCCTCGTCATTGCCATCAGCGCACTGGCGGGGCTGAAGGTGATCGAGTTCTTCGGGATCTCGCTGGCCTCGTTCCAGGTGGGTGGCGGGACGTTGCTGCTGATCAGTGCGCTGCAGATGCTCAACGCACAGCCAGCCGAGTCGCGCTCGGACGACGTCAGCGACGGCCAGCAGCGTGCCGATGCCGGCGACAGCATCGCCGTGGTGCCGCTCACCATTCCATTGCTGACGGGGCCCGCCACGATCTCGACCATGGTGATCTATGCCGACCAGGCCCGCCACTGGTGGCACCTGGCGGCCCTGGTCGGGTTTGGCGTGGTGGTGGGTGCCGCGACATTCCTGGCCTTTTCCGCGTCTGGCGCCATAGCGCGTCTGCTGGGCAAGACGGGCATCAACGTGATGACCCGCCTCATGGGGCTGATCTTGGCAGCGCTGGCGGTGGAGATCATGGCCGAGGGGCTGATCAAGCTGTTCCCGATTCTGGCGTCGCGTGTGAGCGGTTGAGATGCGGGGTCGACTGGCGTTTCGACTGAGTGTCAGCCGCGGTCCTTGCGCTTAGAGTCCGGGGCCACGGAGACCCCAGCACATGCCCAGTTTCGACTACATCATCATCGGCGCAGGAACAGCCGGTGCCTTGATGGCCAACCGCCTCAGTCACGCCAAGGGCCTCAGCCGCGTCCTGCTGCTCGAAGCCGGCGGGCATGACGACTACCACTGGATCCACATCCCGGTGGGCTATCTCTACTGCATCGGCAACCCGCGCACCGACTGGCTCTACCAGACCCAGCCCGATCCCGGTCTCAACGGTCGGACCCTGCGCTATCCCCGCGGCAAGGTGCTGGGCGGCAGCTCCAGCATCAACGGCATGATCTACATGCGAGGCCAGTCGCGCGACTACGACCAGTGGGCCGCCTTGACCGGCGACGACACCTGGCGCTGGGACCAGTGCCTGCCGTACTTCCGCCAGCACGAACACCACTGGCGGCTCGATCCTGGCCAGGCCGAGCAGACGCCCGAGGCCTTCAAGGCGCTGCACGGCCACGGGGGTGAATGGCGCGTGGAGAAGCAGCGCCTGCGCTGGGACGTGCTCGACGCCTTCGCACAGGCGGCGCAGCAGGCCGGCATCCCCGCCACCGACGACTTCAACCGCGGCACCAACGAGGGTGTGGGCTACTTCGAGGTCAACCAGAAATCTGGCTTCCGGTGGAACACGGCCAAGGCGTTCCTGCGCCCGATCTGCTTTGGCCGACCCAACTTCGAGATGTGGACCGGCGCCCACGTCCGCCGTCTGCTGACTGAACCTGGCGCAGACGGCGCATTGCGCTGCACCGGCGCCGAGGTGGTCACGCCGCATGGCGTCGAGATGGTGACCGCCAGCCGTGAGGTGATCCTGTGCGCGGGCAGCATCGGCAGCGTGCAGATCCTGCAGCTCTCCGGCATCGGGCCGGGTGCCTTGCTGCAGCAGCACGGCATCCCCGTGCAGCACGATCTGCCCGGCGTCGGAGAGAATCTGCAGGACCACCTGCAGATTCGCTCCGTCTACAAGGTGCAGGGTGTCAAGACCCTCAATACCCTGGCCGCCACGCCCTGGGGCAAGGCGAAGATCGGGCTGGAGTACCTGCTGCGCCGCACCGGGCCGATGAGCATGGCGCCGTCCCAGCTCGGCGCCTTCACGCGCACGTCGGACGCCTTCACCTGGCCGAACATCGAGTACCACGTCCAGCCGCTTTCGCTCGACGCCTTCGGCCAGCCGCTGCACGCGTTCAACGCCTTCACGGCGAGTGTGTGCAACCTCAACCCGACCTCGCGCGGACATGTCCGCATCACTTCGCCGCGCCATGAGGATGCACCTGCCATCTTCGCCAACTACCTCGCCACCCCCGAGGACCTGCAGGTCGCGGCCGACTCCTTGCGCGTGACCCGGCGCATCGTGGCGCAGCCGGCGATGCAGCGCTACCAGCCCGAGGAGTTCAAGCCCGGCATCCAGTACCAGAGCGACGAGGACCTGGTGCGTCTGGCGGGCGACATCGCCACGACCATCTTCCACCCGGTGGGCACCTGCAAGATGGGCCGGGCGGATGATCCGACGGCGGTGGTCGATGCGCGTTTGCGGGTGCATGGCGTGGCCGGGCTGCGTGTGGTGGACGCCAGCGTGATGCCCACGATCACCAGCGGCAACACCAACTCGCCGACCCTGATGCTGGCCGAACGGGCGGCGCAATGGGTGCTTGCCGACCGCCACGCTTGACCGATGCCCATTTTCGGGCGCTACAACGGCGTTACAAGGGGGCAACACGCCAGGTAGATGAGGGAAACCCCGAATAGGTTCGGCTGCTCCCAGCCCCTACATTTCCGCCACTCGCAAACGCAGACCCTTGGTGGCTGCGTGCAGGAGCGAGGGACTGAGGAGACTGGTTCACCAAGCGCAATCAACAGGCGCCGACAACAACAACACCATCACCCTGCCACCCAATAAAATTTCCAGGCAGGTCTGACGCTCCGAACATGCAGCGCAAGAGCGCAGTGAGACAATTCAAAGGCACCGGCAACCCCGGTGCCTTTTGTTTTTCAGGGGGCGTGGGAGATGGATCTGGTGTGGGTGACGCTGGCGTCGGGGCTGGCGGGGTTTGTCGATGCGATCGTGGGCGGTGGCGGGCTGGTGCTGGTGCCGGCCTTGTTCGCTGTGTATCCGGCGGCGGCACCTGCCACGCTGTTCGGTACCAACAAGGGCGCCGCCATATGGGGCACGGCCTGGGCCACAGCGCAGTACGCCCGCAGGGTGACGATGAATTGGGTGACGCTGGTGCCGGCCGCCGTGGCCGCGCTGGTCTTCAGCTTTGCCGGAGCCTGGCTGGTGACACAGGTGCCTGCCACCGGGCTGCGCAAGGCGCTGCCGTTCATCTTGCTGGCTGTGCTGGTCTACACGCTGGTGCGCAAGGACCTGGGGCGCACCCATGCTCCCGGTTCCTCCGCGCGGCGCGAAGCCCTGCAGGCCACCCTGATTGGTGCCCTGGTGGGTTTTTACGACGGTTTCTTCGGCCCCGGCACCGGCAGTTTCTTCGTGTTCCTGTTCGTGCGCGTGCTGGGTTACGACTTCCTGCACGCATCGGCGGCGGCCAAACTGCTCAACACGGCCACCAACGTGGCGGCGTTGGTGCTGTTTGCCTCGACCGGGCATGTCTGGTGGTCGGTGGCAGCCACGATGGCTGTGGCCAACATCGTCGGCAGCCTGCTGGGGACGCGGCTGGCCCTGCGCCACGGCGCCGGCTTCGTGCGCGGCGTGTTCATCGTGGTGGTGGGGGCGTTGATCGTGCGCACCGGGTGGGACGCGCTCCGGCTCGCCGGTTGAGGCGGGTCAGAACCGGTAGCGTTCGCCCCGGGTTAGCGCGAAGACCGGCAAGGGCAGGTCGAGTGCAGCCAGTTGCCCTGTCACGGCGGCCATCTCGCCCGGCTTAATGTGGGTGATGGCGATCGAGGTGTCGCTGTCCACGTCGAGGTTCCGCAGTTCCTCAGCAAGCATCGATGGCGACAGGTGGCGGCTGATCTCGGCGAGCATGCGCTCATCGTCGTTGAACGCCGTTTCGATCACCAGTTGCGCAATCGGGCGTCCGCGCAAGCGCTCCCAGAGTGCCGGATTAGGTCCCGTGTCGCCGGTGAACACCCACCAGCCGGAGGGCGTGTCCACGGCAAATCCGCAGGCGGGTACCGTGTGCCATGCTGGCAGCACCTCAATGCGCAGGCCGCTCAGGTCCAGCAGGTCACCGGTCTGGAATGGCACCAGCGCCAGGATGGGCTGGTCCCGACGCGGCAACCTGGTGAAATCGGGCCAGATCACGTTGTTGAAGACGTGCTGGCGCAGAGCGTCAAGTGTCTCGGGCAGACCGTGGACCTGGATGGGGCGGAACGGCGTCATGGCCAGACGGCGCTGCATGACACTGTCGGCAATCAGTGGGATGCCCAGCACATGGTCCAGGTGCGAATGGGTCAGCACGATGTGGTCGATGGCGGCCAGCTCGTCCAGGGTCAGGTCGCCCACACCGGTTCCGGCGTCGACGAGCACGTGCTCATCGAGCAGAAAAGAGGTGGTCCGGTTGTCGAGGGCAATCGAGCCCGAGCAGCCTAGGACACGCAGATTCATCAGGTTTCCAGGTGAGGAATTGCAACAGAGGCGGCCATGCTGCCCCGCACCTCACCCCGGCGCAAGCGAGCCCCTGCGCACTTCCGCACTGCTTGCGCCCCGCCGTAGGTGCCGGAGTCTGTCAATGTGAACAAGCACACGGGCCGTGTCCGCCCGGTCAGGGTTGCATGAACTGCATCTGCGTGCCAGCGAGTTCGATGACGTCACCATCCTTCAGATGAACAGGATCGGATTGCACTGGTGCACCATTGACGGTCGGCCTAGCATTGCCTTCCACGTGGGCGAACACATAGCCGCCAGGACGCTTGGTGATCGAGGCCACCTGCACCCCGGGCTTGCCGACCGTGGTCACCACCTTGGTGAGCACGACCTCACGTCCTGCCGCCGCTCCCGACAGCACCCGGATGGATGCCTGGGGGACGGTTCCAGCGGCCAGCCCGCCGAAGCCCGAGGGTGGGAATGCGCTGGGCATCGTTGGCGCGGTGGGCCGTCCGTGCAGGCCGTGCGGGTGCTGGCCCGGCTTGAGGATCATGGTTTTCTCGTAATCCGAGCTGTCCTCGACCAGGTACTTGATCTTGTATTTGCCGATTTCAATCGTGTCGTTGTGTTGCAGGAGCTGCTTCTTGATGGCGCGGCCGTTGATGTACGTGCCATTGGTGCTGTTCTGGTCCTCGATGTAGACATCCTGACCGACCATCTGCAGCACGGCGTGCTCCCCGCTGACAGCGAGGTTGTCGATCACGATGTCGTTGTAAGGACGCCGGCCCAAGGTGGTCTTGTCCTTGGTGAGCTGAACTTCCTTGATGACAACACCGTCCAGCGAAACAACAAGTTTGGGCATGAGCAACCTCTGAAGCTTGGCGTCTGGGATCTGGTCCCTGGATCTCAGCGCCGGAATGGCCACCACGCTTGGCCTGCACCGGGCAGGGCGTGAACGGCTACCAGTATCACAGCGATATTATCCCGCCCGCCCGCCTGATTGGCGGCATCGAGCAGTGCTTGCGCAGCTTTGTCAATCTCGGGATGTTCGCCCAGTACGGCAGCGATGCGCGGGTCGTCGAGCATGTCCGACAGGCCGTCCGAACACAGCAGGAACCAGTCGTCGGGATGGACGGCATGGACATGGGCTTCGAGCAGTACCACGTCCTCGACGCCGACCGCGCGGGTCACCAGGTTCTTCTGGTGGCTGTAGGCGGCTTGTTCAGGCGAGATCAGACCGGCATCGATCTGTTCTTGCAGCAGCGAGTGGTCGCGGGTGAGTTGCATCAGGCGGCCATCGCGCCAGCGGTAGGCCCGTGAATCGCCGATGTGGCCCAGCAGCAGCCGGCCGCCCCGGAACACGCCAACCACCAGCGTGGTGCCCATGCCGGCGTACTGCGGCTCGGCGTGGGCGGCATTGAAGATGGCACGGTTGGCGTTGTCCACGCAGACGTCCATTGCCCGGCGCACTTCGCGATCGGAGGCTTCCGGCCCGGCTTCGCGCAGCCACTGGCCGAGTTCGCGCTGGAGGAACGCGGTGGCCATGCCGCTGGCGACTTCGCCAGCGTTGTAGCCGCCCATGCCATCGGCCAGCACCATCAGGCCAGCCGACTCGTCCAGGGCGACCGAGTCTTCATTGTTGTTGCGGACGCGGCCACGGTCGGTCGCGGAAAAGAACTCGAAAGTCATGGGAAAGACACGCGGGCGGTCCATGGATCAGCGGCGTGATTGTGACGCGGCGGTTCTCGGCGCGGGCATCTGTGCCGTGTGCGGGAATGGTCCCGCCGCGTATTCCTCCACCGATCCGAGCACGGGGAAGTCCTGGCGCTGTGATCTGCTGCGCTGCAACATGGATGAGATCAGGTGCAGATCGGTGGCGAGTTCGAGACCATCCGGATAGCGCAGCTCGGGCCGCTTGTCGAGCAGGATGCCCAGCACGTCCGCCAGCGCCTCGGGCACCGAGGGCCGCAGACTGCGCACGTCCGGCGCGGGTTTGTTGGCGATGGCGCCCATCAGCTCGGTCATCGTGTGGCCCGACAGCGGCAGATCCCCGGTGAGCATGTGGAACATCAGCACGCCGAGCGAATACAGGTCACTGCGGCCATCGGTCTGGCGTCCGGCGATCTGCTCGGGTGACATGTAGGAAGGCGAACCGAGGATCAGACCGGTGCGGGTGCGGCTGGCGCCGGAGATCCGGGCGATGCCGAAGTCCGTGACCTTCACCTGCCCGTGCGTCAGGTCGATCATCACGTTGGCCGGCTTGATGTCGCGGTGGACCACACCCAGCGCGTGGGCGTGAGCCAGCGCGGTGGCGATCCGCGTGCCGATGGCCACGATCGTGGCCATCGGCAGCAGGCTGCCGGCGCGCAGGTGCTGGCTGAGGTCATGGCCGGTGAGGCGCTCCATGGCGATGTAGGCGATGCCGTGCTCTTCACCGGTCTTGAGCACGCGCACGATGTCGGGGTGCTGCAGCCGGCGCGCGGCTTCGGCCTCGCGGTGGAAACGCTGGCGGGCCTCCTGGAGCGCGTAGCCATCGAACTCGCGGGCCAGCGCCAGTGTCTTGACCGCCACTTCCTGTCCGGTTTCAGTGTCCTGGGCCAGGTAGACCCGTCCCATCGCGCCGCGGCCGAGTTCACGATCGAGTCGGTACGGCCCGAGCTTGGGTAACTCGCGCTGCGCATCGGGCGCAGTCAGCGCCGCGCCGGCAAGCACCTCGTCGCGCGACAGTGGCTGGGTCTTTTCGAGTGCCCGCGCCGCCGCATCGCCGTCGCCGAAATCTTCCGGATCGCGTGGAATCGGCCGTGTTTTCTCGTAGGCATGGTCCAGTTCCGCCATGTCCATCGCCTGTGTCTTGGCGCCGAATCCGTTGGGGAGTTCGGTGTCGGGGCCGCTGTCGTGCATGGAGGCGGCGGGGGGGGGCAGGGGCGCTGCTGGCGCGGCAGGCAAGGGCATCGGCTTCGGCGCCGTGCGTGGCTCCAGCGGCATCACGTCGAAGGTGGTGATGATTGTGTCGGCCATCGGCGTATCGATCAGCACGGGCGGTGGTGCGCTGTGTCGGGTGGTGCGGCGCGACCAGTGTTCGTGCAGGTACAGCCCGATCCAGGCACCAATCAGGCCGAACATCGGCAAGGTCAGTGGCGCCCAGATCCGCGCCTGCCCCAGCAGAACATGCGGCACGATCAGCAACACCAGGCCTGCCGCGGCCGACAGGGCAAGCGCCGAGCCGCGCGTCACCCGTGGCAGGACGCGCAGCACAAAGCCCGCCACACCGGCCAGCAGCAGCCATGGCACCCACAGTGCCCCGCCCGGCTGCTGCACCCAGCGGCCGCTGACCAGTGCCGACGTGACCCGTGCCAGTGCCTCGGCCGGATGGATCAGGCGGCCGTCCGGCAACCGGATCTGGCGGGCGGTCATGCCCGTATCGTCGTGGCTGATGATGACGATGCGACCTTGCAGCCGGGCGACAGCGGTCGGGTTGTCGAGCACGTCCTGCGCACTGATGGTCACGATGCCTGACTGTGCCGCCGTCCCCGGCGCCCACAGCGGTGCGAGCTGTCCTAGGGCATCGACCGGGAGCGTGCGTCCGCCCAGGCGCGGTGGGGACGATTGCAGAGCGGTGTCAATCTGGGCTGGCGTGAGGCCACGGTGCAGGCCGGCGGCCAGCACCGCGAGCGAGCTGACCCGCCATGCACCGACCTGCCTTTGCAGTGCGTGGCGGCGCAGCACGTCGTCGCGGTCGGGCTGAATCTCGCTGTGGCCCACACCTGCCGCGGCGTCGCGCAGCAGCGGCAGGGGCCAGGGGGCGGCCAGCGGTGCGCCGGTGGGGGTGCGCGCGCCGGGCGCCTGGCTCTTGGAGGCTGCGGGGGTGGCGGTCGACGGCAGGCTTGGCAGCGCGGCCAGGCTCAGCAGCGTACGCTGGTGGCGCTCCAGACTGGCGGAGAGCCGTGCGTCGCCGTCGAGGTTCAACTCGCTGCGCTCCAGCATGGCTGGTAGCTCGGGATACTTGGCCAGCACCGGGTCAGCGGCGATGGTGGCGTGCAGGTGCTGCAGCTCGGCCAGTGCCCGTTCACTCTCGTGGCCGATGAAGGGCTCGGTCTCGACGACGACGCTGGCCTGCACCAGCCGATCGATCAGCCGTGCGTGCAAATCCCGTGACCAAGGCGCACGGCCGTAACGGGCTTGGCTGGTCTCGTCGATCATCACCAGTGCGACTTCGGCGACAGGCGCCGGCGCCATGCGGCTGGTGATGGCGCGGTCGAAGAGCCACTGCTGTGGCAGCAGTGCCAGGTCGGTGGTGGCGTGCAGCAGACCGGCGAGACCCAGAAACAACAAAGCCCAGGCCCTGTCCTGTTTCCAGAAGATGGGGCGTGGGCTGGTCATGTTGATCGGACGGGAATGTGCAGTAGCGGTCCGACAGTATCGCAGCGCCGGAGCCCGCTCCGGCACCGTGGCGTGCGTCAGACCGTTTGTTCGTCCGCGCTCTTGCCGGCTTCCTGGCGCTTGGCGAGCTGTTTGCCCACCACCACCACCGCGAATGCGAAGAACAGGCTGATCGGAATCTCCAGGTTGTGCAGGTGCTGGTGGACCCAGTCGATGATCGACGGATCGGTCATGCCCATCTCGGCGGCCACAAAACCCAGCAGGGCGGCACCGACCGTGATGATGATCGGGAAGCGTTCCATCAAGTGCAGCAGCAGCGTGCTGCCGAAGATGATCAGCGGAATCGACAGGCCCAGGCCCGCGATCAGCAGCGGGATTCGGGCTTCGAGTGGTGCGCTGTCGGCGGCGGCGGCCACAGCGATGACGTTGTCCAGGCTCATCACCAGGTCGGCGACCAGGATGGTGCGGATGGCGGTTCCGAGCGACGAGCTGGCCTTGATGTCGCCATCACCGTCACCTCCGGCCAGCAGCTGGATGCCGATCCACAGCAGCAGTACCGAGCCGATCAGTTTCAGGAAGGGGTATTGCAGCAACTGCACCGCGAACAGCGTCAGCACCACCCGCAGCACGATGGCCGCGCCGCTGCCGCCGAAGATGGCGGCTTTTTGTTGCTGGGGCGGCAGGCCGCGGGCGGCCAGCGCGATCACGACGGCGTTGTCACCGGAAAGCAGGATGTTGACCCAGATGATTTTCATCAGGGCGATCCAGATGGCGGAGTCGGCTAGGTTCATGGCAATGTCGAATTCGAATGGGGTTGAACCACGGAGTGTCCGGCCACACACACCGATCGTCAGTGCGTGAAATTACGAATCTGCGGGCATGGTCGGCCGTGTGGCAGATGATTTTGACAGGTGCAGCAGAGGAACTCCGCTGCGCACGCCTTCTCAACACCATAGGCAAGCAGTACCATTGCCGCGCAGTGCCGGTCCCACGGGCACATCACCATCCAAGACGGAGAAATCACACATGGCAACTGCCAAGAAGGCCGCCGCGAAGAAGGCCCCCGCACAAGTAGTCGAAGTGGCTGTTGCTGCACCTGTTGCAGCACCGGTGGTCGAAGCCCCTGCGGCCGAGGTCAAGAAGCCCAATGCGGCCTTCATGAAGCCGATGACCCCTTCGAAGCTGCTCGCGGCCGTGGTCGGCAAGGGCATGATGCCCCGCACCGAAGTCACCAAGAAGGTCTGGGAATACATCAAGCAGCACAACCTGCAGGATCCCGCCAACAAGCGCATGATCAACGCCGACAAGAAGCTCAAGGCAATCTTCGGCAAGGATCAGGTCTCGATGTTCGAGATGACCAAGCTGATCAGCAACCAGCTCTCCTGAGTTGTCCTGATCCACCAAAAGCCCGGCACCGCCGGGCTTTTTTGCGTCCGGGGCGTCAGAGGCCCAAGCTTTCCTCGATGCCGAGATGCACATTCATCGACTGCACCGCCGCGCCGCTGGCACCCTTGCCGAGGTTGTCCAGACGTGCCATCAGCAGCACCTGCTCGCCATTGGCGAACACGAACAGATCGACCCGGTTGGTGTCGTTGCAGCCCTGCACGTCGAAGAAGCCGTCTTCCATCGTTGCCGGGTCGTTGAGCGGCATCACGCGCACGAAGGGCTCGCCGGCGTAGTGCTCGGCAAATGCCGCGTGCAGCCGTTCAGCCGTGGCGCCCGGGGCCAGTTGCGCGCGGTGCAGCGGGATCGTCACCGACAGCCCCTTGTAGAAGTTGCCGACCACCGGCACGAACACCGGCTTGGTCGTCAGCCCTGTGTGGGTCATCATTTCCGGGATGTGCTTGTGCGACAGCCCCAGCGCGTAGGGACGTGGCGATTGCAGCTTCACGTCGCCGCCCGCCTCGTACTGCTCGATCATCTTCTTGCCGCCACCCGAGTAGCCCGTCAGCGACGTGGCGCTCACCGGCAACGCGGCGGGCACCAATCCGGCATCGACCAGCGGGCGCATCAGCAGAATGAAGGCGCTGGCGTGGCAGCCGGGGTTGGCGATGCGCTTGGTGGCGCGCAGCTGTTCGCGCTGGCCGGGCGCCAGCTCCGGCAGGCCGAAGGCCCAGCCCGGCACGGTGCGGTGCGCGGTGCTGGCGTCGATCAGGCAGGTGTTCGGGTTGATGATCAGCGCGGCGGCTTCGACCGCGGCGGCATCCGGCAGGCACAGGAAGGCCACGTCAGCCGCGTTGAGCAGACGGGCGCGCTCGGCGGCGTTCTTGCGCTGGTCGGGCGCGATGCGCAACACCTCGATGTCGGCGCGGCTGGCCAGATACTCGTGGATGCGCAAGCCCGTCGTGCCTTCCTGGCCGTCGACAAACACTGCATGCTTCATGGGGGAACCTCGTGATCGGTGGAACGCGAAAGAATACGGCATGGACATGACGATGAACACTTCTGGCCTTCTGGAAACCTGCCGTGTGTTGCTGTTGCCAGGCTGGCTTGGCTCGGGCGAGGGCCACTGGCAGACCCGCTGGGCGGCGCTGCACGGCTTCACGCGGGTCGAGCAGGACGACTGGACCTGGCCGCGCCGCGGCGACTGGATGGCGCGGCTCGACGACGTGCTGCTGTCGGATGTGCGTCCGGCGGTGCTGGTCGCGCACAGCCTGGGTTGCCAGCTCGTGGCGGCGTGGGCGGCACACAGTCGCCACACGGGCCGCGTCCAAGGTGCGCTGCTGGTGGCACCGCCCGACACCGAGCGCGACGACATGCCGCCGCAGCTGCACAACTGGCGACCGATGCGGCGCGGGCGGCTGCCATTCGTGGCGACCGCGGTGGTGTCGTCGGATGATCCGTATTGCGACCCGGCCCGCGCGGCCGGACTGTGCGTCGACTGGGGCGCCACGCGGGTGGACGCCGGCCCGCGCGGGCACCTCAATGCCGAATCCGGCCTGCAGGACTGGCCGGAGGGGCTGGCACTGGTCGCATCACTGGTGAATGCCCCGAGCGTTCAGCCCTGAAACCACACCAATATCGCGGACAATCGCCGGATGGTCACCAAGAAGCCCAAAGGTCTCGGTCGCGGTCTGGAAGCCCTGCTCGGGCCGCAGGTCAGCGACACCACGCCACAGCCCGGCGGCAAGGAGAGGCATCCCGGTGCCGTTCAGCTCGACCAGCTCCTGCCCGGCAAGTACCAGCCGCGCACACGCATGGACGAGGGCTCGCTGTTCGAGCTGGCCGAGAGCATCAAGACCCAGGGCGTGATGCAGCCAGTGCTGGTGCGTCCGGTGGCCGCGCGCGACGGGCTGCCGATGTACGAGATCATCGCCGGCGAGCGCCGCACCCGTGCCGCGCGGCTGGCGGGGCTGGACGAGGTGCCGGTGCTGGTGCGCGACGTGCCGGACCAGGCTGCCGCGGTGATGGCGCTGATCGAGAACATCCAGCGCGAAGACCTCAATCCGCTCGAAGAAGCGCACGGCGTGCAGCGCCTGATCCGCGAATTCGGGCTGACGCATGACAGCGCCGCACAGGCCATCGGCCGCTCGCGCAGCGCGACGTCCAACCTGCTGCGCCTGCTGCAACTGGCCGAGCCAGTGCAGCAGATGCTCACCGCCGGCGACATCGACATGGGCCACGCCCGTGCGCTGCTGTCGCTGGACAAGGCGCACCAGATCACTTGCGCCAACGAAGTCGTTGGCCGCAAGCTGTCGGTGCGGGAAGCCGAAAAACTCGTCAACCGCCAGCACGATCTGGCTCAGCCAGGTGCGGCCGATCGCGCCCGTCCGGCCAAGTCGCGCGACGTGCAGCGGCTCGAATCGCTGCTGTCGGATCTGCTGACCGCCCAGGTCGAGATCCGCGTCAAGAAGCGCACCCGCCGTGGCGAGCAGGGCGAAGTGGTCATCGCCTTCGGCTCGCTCGACGAACTCGGCGGTCTGCTCGACCGCCTCGGCGCCACCGAGCGCTGAGCACGGTTCACCGCGCTGCGCCACCCGGTTCCGGGTGGCTTTCATTCCGCTGATCGACCCCGACCCGAGTGTTGTTGCCAATCGTACGATCCGTCACGATCAGGTCCGACATGTTCCGGTGTTGACCTCAGGCAGGCACAGGCATTGCAGGTGTCAACGCGGAAGGCCGTCCTGACGTAGTGGAATGGCAGGGGCTGGTGGTCAGTGATGGAAGTCGCGGCTCCCGGTGCACAAGTGGAAATGCCGCCCGAGGACCGGGTTCTTCCAGGGACCGCGCGGCTCAAGTTGAACGAAGCTGACATTGCCGAGTCACACAAACGCGGATCCACCGCGCTTGCAGACCAACGGAAAGTTCTGATGGCGCCTCGCACCCGGGTGCGGGACTCCATCAGATCTTCCCTGGTGGCGCGACACTGATCCTGTCGCCCATCGCCTGACTTCATACAGGAGGCCTGCAATGGACGTGATCAGCAATTTCGCCGCCCGCTACGAGCGTACCCGCGAGGAAGAAATCTCGCTGGAAGACTACCTCGACGAGTGCAAGCGCAACCCCTTGGCCTATGCCTCGGCTGCCGAGCGCATGCTCAAGGCCATCGGTGAGCCCAAGTCGATCGACACCCGCAACGACACCCGCCTGTCGCGGCTGTTCGCCAACAAGATCATCAAGATCTACCCCGCCTTCACCGAGTTCTACGGCATGGAGGACGCGATCGAGCAGGTCGTTTCCTACTTCCGCCACGCCGCGCAAGGGCTGGAGGAAAGGAAGCAGATCCTCTACCTGCTCGGCCCGGTGGGCGGCGGCAAGAGCTCCATTGCCGAGCGCCTGAAACAGCTCATGCAGGAGGTGCCGTTCTACGCGATCAAGGGCTCGCCGGTGAACGAATCGCCGCTGGGCCTGTTCGATCCGGTCGAAGACGGCGCCGTGCTGGAGAAGGAGTACGGCATCCCGGTGCGTTACCTCAACCGCGTGATGAGCCCGTGGGCGGTCAAGCGTCTCGAAGAGTTCGGCGGCGACATCCGCCGCTTCAAGGTGGTCAAGCGCTACCCGTCGATCCTCAAGCAGGTCGGCATCGCCAAGACCGAGCCGGGTGACGAGAACAACCAGGACATCAGTGCGCTGGTCGGCAAGGTGGACATCCGCAAGCTGGAAACCTACGCGCAGGACGACCCGGACGCCTACAGCTACTCGGGTGGCCTGTGCCTGGCCAACCAGGGGCTGCTGGAGTTCGTGGAAATGTTCAAGGCGCCGATCAAGGTGCTGCACCCGCTGCTGACCGCGACACAGGAAGCCAACTTCAAGGGCACGGAAGGCTTTGGCGCCATCCCCTTCGACGGGATCGTGCTGGCCCACAGCAACGAGAGCGAGTGGAAGACCTTCCGCAACAACAAGAACAACGAAGCCTTCCTGGACCGGATCTACATCGTCAAGGTGCCGTACTGCCTGCGGGTGTCCGAGGAAGTGAAGATCTACGAGAAGCTGCTGCGCGGCTCGTCGCTGGCCGGGGCGACCTGCGCGCCGGGCACGCTGAAGATGATGAGCCAGTTCGCCATGCTCACCCGCCTGAAAGAGCCGGAGAACTCCAGCCTCTACAGCAAGATGATGATCTACGACGGCGAGAACCTGAAGGACACCGACCCGCGCGCCAAGAGCTACCAGGAGTACCGCGACTACGCCGGCGTCGACGAGGGCATGAGCGGGATCTCGACGCGCTTCGCCTACAAGATCCTGTCCAAGGTCTTCAACTTCGACAACACCGAGCTGGCCGCCAACCCGGTGCATCTGATGTACGTGCTGGAAAAGCAGATCGAGCGCGAGCAGTTCCCTGCCGAAACCGAATCGAAGTACATCGGTTACATCAAGGAGCTGCTGGCCCCGCGTTACGCCGAGTTCATCGGCAAGGAGATCCAGACCGCCTACCTGGAGAGCTACTCGGAGTACGGCCAGAACATCTTCGACCGCTACGTGACCTACGCCGACTACTGGATCCAGGACCAGGAGTACCGCGACACCGACACGGGTGAAGTCTTCGACCGCGGGTCGCTGAACGGCGAGCTGGAGAAGATCGAGAAGCCCGCGGGCATCTCCAACCCGAAGGACTTCCGCAACGAGATCGTCAACTTCGTGCTGCGGGCCCGTGCCCACAACGGCGGCAAGAACCCGGTCTGGACCAGCTACGAGAAGCTGCGTGCCGTGATCGAGAAGAAGATGTTCTCGAACACCGAGGAGTTGCTGCCGGTCATCAGCTTCAACGCCAAGGCCAGCCACGACGAGGCCAAGAAGCACGAGGATTTCGTGAATCGCATGGTGCAGAAGGGCTACACATCCAAGCAGGTCCGCCTGCTGTGCGAGTGGTACCTGCGCGTGCGCAAGTCGAGCTGAGGCCCCGGCCGCCCTGGCTCCGGGAGGCACCGGGGCAGCCAACCATTGCAAGGTGAACCATGTTCCAGCAGATCATCGACCGCAGGCTCTCCGGCAAGAACAAGTCGATCGGCAACCGCGAGCGCTTCCTGCGTCGTTACAAGGACCAGATCAGGGGGGCCGTGCGCCGGGCCATCGACGGGCGCGGCATCCGCGACCTGGAGCGTGGCGAGGACATCCACATCCCGAAGAAGGACATCAGCGAGCCGGTCTTCCACCACGGGCAGGGCGGCCAGCGTGACATGGTCCACCCCGGCAACCAGGACTACGTGGCCGGCGACCGCATCAAGCGGCCCAAGGGCGGCGGCGCCGGTGGCGGCTCGGGTCAGGGGCAGGCGAGCGACTCCGGCGAAGGCGAGGACGATTTTGTCTTCTCCCTGAGCAAGGAAGAGTTCATGCAGGTCTTCTTCGAGGACCTGGCGCTGCCGCACCTCATCCGCACCCAGATCGCCGAGACGCCCGAGTGGAAGAGCCACCGTGCCGGCTTCACCAACGACGGCACGCCCAGCAACCTGCACATCGTGCGCTCGATGCGCGGCGCGCTCGGTCGGCGCATCGCGCTGGGCAACGACAGCCGGCGCGAGCTGCGCCACCTCGAACACCAGCTCGCCGAACTGCAGGCGCATCCGCACCCCACCGACCTGCTCGCCGAAAAGGTGCTGCTGGACCTGCAGGCCCGCATCGCCGAGTTGCGCACGCGGCTCGGCCGCATCCCCTTCCTCGACCCGATCGACCTGCGTTTCCGCAGCCGCGTGAAGGTGCCGGTGCCGACGTCCAAGGCGGTGATGTTCTGCGTGATGGACGTGTCCGGCTCGATGGACGAAGGGCGCAAGGAGCTGTCCAAGCGCTTCTTCATCCTGCTCTACCTGTTCCTGACCCGGCACTACGAGAAGATCGACATCGTCTTCATCCGCCACCACACGCAGGCGCAGGAGGTGGACGAGCAGGGCTTCTTCCACTCGACCGAAACCGGCGGCACGGTGGTGTCCAGCGCGCTGGTGCTGATGGAGGAGATCATCCGCGCCCGCTACCCCAGCGACCAGTGGAACATCTACGGCGCCCAGGCCAGCGACGGCGACAACTGGCACCACGACTCGGGCCGCTGCCGCGAGATCCTGCAGAACAAGATCCTGCCGCTGTGCCGCTACTACGCCTATGTGCAGGTGGCCGAGCCCGAGCAGAACCTGTGGGACGAATATGTCCGGCTCGCCGAGGTGTCGGGACCGCATTTCGCGATGCGCAAGGTGACGAGCGCCGACCAGATCTACCCGGTGTTCCGTGACCTGTTCAAGAAGGAAGGAGCCACCGCATGAAATCGATGCCCATGCCCGCCGTCGCCATGAAGGATCTGCACGACGGCCCGCTCCCGGCGCCCGAGCGTGCGGCCGAGCCGCTGCCCAGCCCGAGCGACTGGAGCTTCGAGCTGATCGATCAGTACCACCACGTGATCCGCCGCACCGCGGCCCGCTTCGGCCTTGACACCTATCCCAACCAGCTGGAGATCATCACCGCCGAGCAGATGATGGACGCCTACGCCAGCGTCGGCATGCCGGTGAACTACCGCCACTGGAGCTACGGCAAGGAGTTCATCTCCACCGAAAAGAACTACAAGCGCGGCCACATGGGCCTGGCCTACGAGATCGTCATCAACTCGAATCCCTGCATCAGCTACCTGATGGAGGAGAACTCGATGCCGATGCAGGCCCTCGTCATCGCCCACGCCGCCTACGGCCACAACAGCTTCTTCAAGGGCAACTACCTGTTCCGGATGTGGACGGATGCGGCGTCGATCATCGACTACCTCGTCTACGCCAAGCACTACGTCGCCGACTGCGAGGAGCGCCACGGCATCGACACCGTGGAGGCTTTCCTCGACAGCTGCCACGCGCTGATGAACCACGGCGTGGACCGCTACCGCCGCCCGAGCAAGAAGACCCTCGCGCAGGAACTCTCCGAGCGCAAGGACCGCGAGGCCTATGCCCAGCAGCAGGTCAACGACCTCTGGCGCACGTTGCCCCGGCGCGCCGAGAAGGCCGAGGAAGCGCTCGGCAACCGCCGCTTCCCCGAGGAGCCGCAGGAGAACCTGCTGTACTTCTTCGAGAAGAACGCCCCGCTGCTCGAACCCTGGCAGCGCGAGATCGTGCGCATCGTGCGCAAGGTGGCGCAGTACTTCTATCCGCAGCGGCAGAGCCAGGTCATGAACGAAGGCTGGGCCACCTTCTGGCACCACCGGCTGCTCAACACGATGTACGACGACGGCCACCTCACCGACGGCGTGATGATCGAGTGGCTCAAGTCGCACACCAACGTGGTCTACCAGCCGCGCGTGGGTGACCGGGGCTACAGCGGCATCAACCCCTACGCGCTCGGTTTCGCGATGTACACCGACATCAAGCGCATCTGCGAGGAGCCGACCGACGAGGACCGCCAGTGGTTCCCCGAGCTGGCCGGCACGCCGTGGCTGCCCGCGTTCGACCAGGCGATGCGCAACTTCAAGGACGAGAGCTTCATCGGCCAGTACCTCAGCCCCAAGCTGATGCGCGACCTGCGCCTGTTCGCGCTGCACGACGACGAGAAGCAGTCCGAGATCGAGGTCAGCGCCATCCACGACGACAGCGGCTACCGGCGCGTGCGCGAGATGCTGTCACGGCAATACGACCTCGGCAGCCGCGAGCCGAACATCCAGGTCTGGAACGTCAACCTGCGCGGCGACCGCTCGCTGACGCTGCGGCATTTTCAGCACCAGGACCGCCCGCTGGCCGACAGTGCCGTCGAGGTACTCAAGCACGTGGCGCGGCTGTGGGGTTTCGCGGTGTTCCTGGAGAGCGTCAACGGCAAGGGCGACGTGACGAAGCGGTGGGGTGTGCCGGCGCCAGCATCGTCGAACTGACCCTGTACCACCCATGCGGCCAAGCAGAAGGCCAGAAGGCCAGAAGGCCGACCCGTTACCGGGTCGGCCTTCTGCTTTCTGGGAGAGCGAATCAGCCCGTGAACCGCGTGACCGCCAGCATCAGCCCGATCAGCGCCAGTCCGGACACCCCCGCGATGCCCAGCGTGAGCTTCTTCAGCCGGTCCTGCATCCGGGCCTGCTCGGCGGCGCGGTCCTCGGTCAGCGCGGTGATCCGGGACTGCAGCGCGTCCTGCGCCATGCGGTGCTGCGAGAGCAGGTCACCCATGTCCTCGACCCGGTTGTGCTCGTGGTCGAGCTGCCGCTGCATCAGCGCCAGGTCATCGGCCAGCAGGCGCTCGGCCTGGTCGCGGGCGTCGGTGTCGGCGCGCACGGCGTTGCGCAAGGTCTCCACCTTGGTGTTCTGCGCGTCGGCGATGGTCTGCACCCATTCGCAGGCGGTATCGACGCGCGCCGTGGCGTCCGTCAGCGTCTGCTTGATCTGCGCCTGCAGCTCCTCGCGGGTCTTGCGGCTGTCCTGACCGGCTTCGGTGAGGCGCTGGGTCGAGGCCACCAGTCCGTTGCGCAACTCCAGCAGCTGGCGCATGACCTGCTGCATCTCGGTGCTGTGGACGCCCTGCGCCTGCTGGTGCTCGGCCAGCGTGGCATGCGCCTGCTTGACCTTCTGCTGCAGCGTGCGGGTGGCCGTCTGCTGCGAGCCGAGCGCGTCCTGCTGGCGCTGGAGCTGTTGCGACTGCACCACCGACAGCACGACCAGCTGTCCCAGCGTCTTGGCCAGTGCCGAGACCTCCAGATCCGCTGTGCCCGGCCGGTGGTCGCCCGCAGCGATGGCCTGCCACAGCGGCTGCAGCGAATCGTGCATTCCGACGGGGCCATGGATGCGCTGGAAATCGTCCAGCCGCCGGAAGTGGCGGCGGAAGTCGTTGACGATGCCGTCGAAATCCGCGTTCTGCAGGACGTCCTGCGGCACGTTGATTTGGGCGATCTGGCTGATGATTTCGGACATGGCCCATTCTAGGAAGCCTGCCGATCAGTCTGGGGGCCGATATCGCGGGACGATCTGACGCAATCTCAGGCTTTGCGCCGCTCACACCGCAAAGATCTTCCCCGGATTCATGATGTCCTTCGGGTCCAGCGCCTGCTTGATCGCCCGCATCAGCCCGACCGCGCCCGCGCCAGCCTCGTCGAGCAGGAAGCCCATCTTGTGCAGCCCCACGCCGTGCTCGCCGCTGCAGGTGCCTTCCATGCGCAGCGTGCGCTCGACCAGCCGGTGGTTCAGCACCTCGGCGAGTTCGCGTTCGGCGGGCTGGTCGGGGTCGATCAGGTAGCCGAAGTGGAAGTTGCCGTCGCCGACGTGGCCGACGAGGAAGTAGGGCAGGCCGCTCGCATCGACATCGGCCACCGATTCGGCGATCAGCTCGGCCAGCCGCGAGATCGGCACGCACGCGTCCGTGGACATCGCCCGGCAGCCCGGCCGGCTCTGGATCGCGGCGAAGTAGGCGTGGTGGCGGGCGGTCCACAGCCGGGTGCGCTCCTCCGGGGTCGAGGCCCACTCGAAGGCTTCGCCGCCGTGCTCGGCGGCGATGTCCTGCACCGTCTGCGCCTGCTCGGCCACGCTGGCGGGCGAGCCGTGGAACTCCATCAGCAGCATCGGTCGCTCGGCAAGCCCCAGGCCGCTGTGGCGGTTGACCAGCCCGACGGTGTTGGCGTCCACCAGCTCGACGCGCGCGATCGGCACGCCCATCTGGATCGTCATGATCGTGGTCTGCACCGCCGCGTCGATGCTCGGGAAATGGCAGATCGCCGCCGACACGGCCTCGGGCAGCGGGTAGAGCTTGAGCGTGACCTCGGTCATCACGCCCAGCGTGCCCTCGCTGCCGACGAACAGCCGCGTCAGGTCGTAGCCGGCGGCGGACTTGCGTGCCCGCGTGCCGGTGTGGATCCACTCGCCGGACGCGGTGACGACGCCCAGGCCCAGCACGTTCTCGCGCATCGTGCCGTAGCGCACCGCGTTGGTCCCTGAGGCGCGGGTGGCCGCCATGCCGCCTAGCGAGGCGTCGGCGCCGGGGTCGATCGGGAAGAACAGGCCCGTGTCGCGGATCTCGCGGTTGAGCTGCGTGCGGGTGACGCCGGCCTGCACGGTGACGGTCAGGTCTTCCGCGTTGACGCGCAGCACGCGGTTCATGCGCGAGAGGTCCAGGCTGATGCCGCCCTGCACCGCCAGCAGGTGCCCTTCGAGCGACGAGCCGACCCCGAACGGGATCACCGGCACCTCGTGGCGGTCGGCCAGCTTGACCGCGTCGATCACGTCCTCGTTCGATTCGCAGAAGACCACGGCGTCGGGCGGCGCGGCGTCGTAGGCGGACTCGTCGCGGCCGTGCTGGTCGCGCACCGCCTGGGCGGTCGAGCAGCGGTCGCCGAAGCGGTCGCGCAGGGCCTGCAGCATCGCGTCGGGCATCGGGCGGTGGGCGTTCATGGGGCGTCTCCGGTCTGTTTCTGGGTGAGGGCGTGATGATGCCTGCGGTGCCGTTCTTTGGCACGCCGGCGGGGCGCAGGGTTGGGCATCGGTGCATACCCTGCAGGGTGATTCAACGTGATCCACATCACGAATAATGGCCCGGCGGGGGCCACAATCTCCCTGCATGCCGACCGAGTGGTCGGTGCTCTGACGTTCTGATTGGCGTTTGGATTCACCAGGAGACTCGCATGAACATCAATGTTGGCGGCGCGGACCGCATCCTCCGCATCGTGGTCGGTCTGGTCCTGATTCTGCTGGCGCTGTCCGGCCAGATCGGGGCCTGGGGCTGGATCGGCGTCGTGCCGCTGGCGACCGGGTTGTTCCGCATGTGCCCGCTGTACTCGCTGCTCGGCATGAACACCTGCCCCGTGTCGCCGAAATAGGCGGCCGCCCCGGCAGCGCAGGCAAAATCCTGCGCATGCCTTGCCTTGACGCCACGATTCCTGCCTTTTCCCTGGCCTTCACCTTCGCGATGGGCTTTGCGTTGCCGGACCCTGCTGCCGCCCAGGCGGCGTGGACGGTGGAACTCGCGCCGGGCCTGGCGTCGGATGCCGAGGCTGGGCGCTCGGCAGGCGGGCGCGTGTCGGCCGGGGTGATGTGGTCGCTGGGTGCTGCGGGTGCATCGGCTGGCGTGGTGCTGGGAGCGGCGTCGTTCGGCGATACCCGCACCGGCCCGTGGGTGCAGCGCCACCGCCGCCACACCAGCGGCCCCTTCGCCGCCCTGCAAGCCGCCGTTCCCTTGGCCGAGGGCTGGCAGGCGCAGGCGCGCATCGGCCTCGGGCGCTGGCAGACGGCGCTGGTCACGTCGGTCAATGGCGCCGAGGTGTTCGAGTCCTCCGAGCCACATATCGGCCTGCTGCTGGGTGCCGGACTGACGTGCCGCCTGCCGATGGGATTGGGCGTGGTTGCGGCGGTCGATGTCGGGCAACACCGCTTCGACGGGCTGCCCACGGTGCGGCCGGTGCTGTGGTCGCTGGGGTTGTCTGCGACGTTCTGACCACAGGGTGACGCGCAGGCGACAACGCCGGCTGCCGGCCCGCTGGTTTTCCTCGTGGCGTCCCGGGGGGCGGGCTGACGACAATCGCTACAGCCCACCGCAGGAGGATTCCGCCATGCCCCACCCCATTCCATGCGCCGCAGCCCTCGCCGTGGCCGCGCTGTTTGCCACCCCCGCCGTGCAGGCGCAGGACGCTGGCCAGCTCAACGTCATCTGCTCGGTGCAGGCCGAGTGGTGCAACATGATCCAGACGGTGTTCACCAAGACCACGGGCGTCAAGGTCAACATGTCGCTCAAGGGTTCGGGCGAGGCGCTGGCGCAGCTCATCGCCGAGCGCGCCAACCCGAAGACCGACGTGTGGTTCGGCGGCACGGGCGATCCGCACCTGCAGGCGGCCGAGCAGGGGCTGTCGCTCGACTACAAGTCTCCGTCGCTGCCGCAGCTCCACGCCTGGGCGCAGCAGCAGGCCGAGCAGTCGAAGTTCCGCACCGTGGGCATCTACTCCGGCCCGCTCGGCTTTGGCTACAACACCGAGCTGATCGCCAAGAAGAAGCTGCCGATCCCGAAGACCTGGGCCGACCTGCTCAACCCGGCGTTCAAGGGCGAGATCCAGGTCGCCAACCCGGCCTCCAGCGGCACCGCCTACACGATGGTCGCCACGCTGGTGCAGCTCATGGGCGAGGAAAAGGCCTTCGAGTACATGAAGGCGCTGCACCGCAACATCAGCCAGTACACCCGCTCCGGCACCGGCCCGATCAAGGCGGCGGCGCGGGGCGAGACAACGGTGTCGATCAGCTTCGTGCATGACGGCCCCGGCGAGGCGATGCAGGGCTTCCCGATCGCCACCATCACCCCTGCCGACGGCACCGGCGCCGAGATCGGCTCCATGAGCCTCATCGACGGTGCCCGCAACCTGGCCAATGCCAAGCGTTTCTACGACTGGGCACTGACCGCCGGGGCGCAGGAAATGGGCGCGGCGGCCAAGCAGTTCCAGTTGCCGTCGAACAAGGCCGCCAAGGTCGATCCGCGGGTGCCGGATTTCAAGAAGATCAAGTTCATCCCCTACGACTACGCCAAGTACGGCTCCAGCACCGAGCGCAAGCGGCTGATCGCGCGCTGGGAGAAGGACGTCAATTCGCTGCCGCGCTGAGCCGGGCGGGGTGTCGATGCTGAACCGAGGGCAGGTGCAGGCGCGCCGGGCGGTGTTCGCCTGGGTGGGGTCGGGGCTGGCGGCGTGGGGGCTGCTGCCCTGGTACTTCCCGCAGGATCTGACGCTGTGGCAATCGCTCGCGGGTGCCTGGGGTGGCGCCGAGACGGCGAGCGCGCTGGTGCAGGCGCTGCGCCATGGCAAGCCGTGGCTGTGGAGCGGCGGCGTGGCCTTGCTGCTGGCGCTGGTCGGTGCGTGGCTGCCGAGCGGGCGGGCGCAGGGCCGCGTGCTGGTCACGGCGGCCGTGGCCGGGCTGGCGGGCGTGCTGGGCTGCGGGTTCGCCATCGGGGCGCGGGGCTGGTCGTTCGCCTGGTTGCAGGGGGTGTTCGGCGCCTTGCCCTCGGGGCAGTTCGGCATGGGGCTGGGCGGTGCCTGGGTGGCGCTGGTGCTGCTCATGCTGCTGGGCGCCGGGCTGGCGCGGCTCGGGCGCTTCCGGGGCGACCTGTTCGTGTCGTCTGCGGTGGTGCTGTGTGTGGCGCTGCTGTTGCTGTTTGTCGCGCTGCCGGTCGGCAAGAGCCTGATGGGCGCCTTTGTCGATGAGGACGGCGCATGGTCGGCACGCGTGCTGGCCGAGCGGCTCGGGCACGAGCGCATCTGGGGGCTGGGCTGCGTGGCGGGCGGCGTGCGCTGCGGGGTGGCGTGGAACACGCTGCTGCTGGCGCTGATGACGGCCACCGGCACGACCGTGATGGGCGCGCTGATCGCCCTCTACGCCGAGCGTGGCGCGCAGCGGCTGAGCCGCCCGCTGAACGTGCTGGCACTGCTGCCGATCATCACGCCGCCGTTCGTGGTCGGGCTGGGGCTGATCCTGCTGTTCGGCCGCGCCGGGCTGGTGAACCAGGCGCTGGAATGGGCCTTCGACATCCCGCCGACGCGCTGGTTCTACGGCCTGTTCGGCGTCTGGCTGGCGCAGATGTTCGCGTTCACGCCGATCGCGTTCATGGTCCTGCGCGGCGTGGTGCAGGGCATCAGCCCGTCGGTCGAGGAGGCGGCGCAGACGCTGCGGGCGTCGCGGCTGAAGACCTTCACGACGGTGACGCTGCCGCTGATGAAGCCGGGTCTGACGAACGCTTTCCTCGTCGGCTTCATCGAGAGCATGGCCGACTTCGGCAACCCGGTGGTCGTCGGCGGCCAGTACGCGCTGCTGTCCACCGACATCTTCTTCGCCATCGTCGGCGCGCAGTTCGACCAGGGCCGCGCGGCGTCGCTGGCGCTGATCCTGACCGGCTTCGCGCTGGCGGTGTTCTTCCTCCAGCAGCGGGTGCTCGGCCGTGTCGGCTACACGACGGTGACCGGCAAGGGCGACGCGGGCCTGGCGCTGCCGCTGCCGGACGTGGTGCGGCGACTGTGCGTGGGCGTGGCGGGACCGTGGCTGGCGTTCACGGTGGTCGTCTACCTGTTCGCCTTCGTCGGCGGTTTCGTGCAGACCTGGGGCCGCGACTACACGCCCACGCTGGCCCACCTGCGCACCGCGTTCGACCTGCAGTGGGGCGAACACGGCCTCGTCTGGGCGGGCACGGCGTGGAACTCGCTGTTCACCACGGTGCGGCTGGCGGCGATCGCAGCACCGCTGTGCGCCACGCTCGGCCTGTTGATCGCATGGCTGCTGGCGCGCACCCAGTTCGCGGGCCAGCGCGCGTTCGAGTTCGGCGCGCTGCTGGCGTTCGCCATTCCGGGCACGGTGCTGGGCATCAGCTACATCCTGGCGTTCAACGTGCCGCCGTTCGAGCTGACCGGCACCGGGCTGATCATCGTGCTGTGCTTCGTGTTCCGCAGCCTGCCGGTGGGCGTGCGTGCCGGCACCGCGAGCCTGCGCCAGCTCGACCCGTCGCTCGACGAGGCGTCCACCATGCTGCGCGCCAGCACGGCCACCACGCTGCGCCGCATCGTGCTGCCGCTGCTGCGCCCGGCGCTGGTGGCGGCACTCGTCTACAGCTTCGTGCGCAGCATGACCACCGTCTCGGCGGTGGTCTTCCTGGTGACGGCCGAGAACGAACTCGCCACCACCTACATCATCGGCCGCGTCGGCAACGGCGACTACGGCGTGGCGCTGGCCTACTGCACGGTGCTGATCGTGCTGATGTCGGGGGCCACGGCGCTGATCCAGCGGCTGGTCGGCGAGCGGCAACTGGGCCGGCGCGGCGTGCAGGGACACTGAACATGACAGACATCGGCATCGAATTCCGCCAGGTCACCAAGCGCTACGGCGACCGCCGCGCCCCGCTGGTGGTCCACGGCATCGACTTCACCGTCCGGCGCGGCACGCTCACGACGCTGCTCGGCCCCTCGGGCTGCGGCAAGACGACGGTGCTGCGCATGATCGCGGGGCTGGAGACGCCGACCTCGGGCCGCATCCTGATCGATGGCCAGGACGTGACCGACCTCGGCGCGGCCGAGCGCAACGTCAGCATGGTGTTCCAGAGCTACGCGCTGTTCCCGCACCTGAACGTCATCGAGAACGTGTCCTATGGGCTGACCGTGACCGGCGTGGCCCGCGCCGAAGTCGTGCAGCGGGCGCAGGCGGCGATGGCCAGCGTCGGCCTGTCGGGCTATGACCGGCGCCTGCCGGGCGAGCTGTCGGGCGGGCAGCAGCAGCGCGTGGCGGTGGCGCGGGCGCTGGTGCTGGAGCCAGCGGTGATGCTGTTCGACGAGCCGCTGTCGAACCTCGATGCCCGCCTGCGCCGCTCGATGCGCGAGGAGATCCGCACGCTGCAGCAGCGGCTGGGCCTGACCGTCGCTTACGTGACCCACGACCAGAGCGAGGCGCTGGCGGTGAGCGACCAGATCATCGTGATGGAGGCCGGCCGCATCGCGCAGGCTGGCACCCCGCAGCAGCTCTACGACCACCCGCAGACCGCGTTCGTGGCCGGGTTCATGGGCGAGGCGATGCTGTTCGACGGCGTGGCGGCGGTGGATGGGGCGGTGCGGCTCGGTCCGCTGACGGTGCAGGCCGATCGGTCGGTGCGCGCCGGGCCGGTGAAGATCGCCGTGCGGCCCGAGGCGTGGCAGGTCGGCCCGCCCGGCAGCGGCCCGCTCGATGGCACCCTCGTCAAGTCGAGCTACCTGGGCAGCGTGCGCGAGCTGACCGTGGCGACGGCGCTGGGCGAGGTGTTCGTCGTCGTGGCGGAAGCGGGCGCGGACGCCAGCCGGCCGGTGGGGGCGCCGGTCGGGCTGGCGCTGCGGCAGGTCGGGGTGTCGGTGGTGAACGCGGCGGATTGAACCGCCCGATCACCCCGCCGGTTCACCCGGCCTGGCCATTCGGATCGCGCCACGCCCGCTCGAAAGGCAGCCGCCAGGCGTGCGGCGCAATGAGCTGGTGCACCGCCTTCGGCCCCCACGAACCAGGGGCGTACAGCCGCACGGGTGGCGGGGATTCGAGCAACTGCGTCGAGACCTCCCACAGCCGCTCGATGCCCTCGGCGGTGGTGAACAGCGTGCGGTCGCCGCGCATCGCGTCGAGGATCAGCCGCTCGTAGGCTTCGAGCACGTCGCCGATCAGCCCGGTGTCGTGCATCGCGAACTGCAGGCTCAGCTTGTCCAGCCGCATGCCCGGCCCCGGGCGCTTGCCGTAGAACGACAGCGACATCTTCGAGGCGTCGGCCAGGTCGAAGGTCAGGTGGTCCGGCCCCTGCGAGCCCACGCCCGAGCCGGCGGGGAACATGCTCTTGGGTGGCTCGCGGAAGGCGATCGAGATGATGCGCTGGCCCTCGGCCAGGCGCTTGCCGGTGCGCAGGTAGAAGGGCACGCCCGCCCAGCGCCAGTTGTCGATGTGGCACTTCAGCGCGATGAAGGTCTCGGCGTCCGAGTCGGGATCGACGCCCTCCTCATGGCGGTAGCCGGTGTATTGCCCGCGCACCACCTCGCTCGGCTGGATCGGCAGCATGCTGCGAAAAACTTTGTTTTTTTCTTCGCTAATAGGAATCGGTTCCAGCGAGGTCGGCGGCTCCATCGCCATGAAGGCCAGGATCTGGAACAGGTGCGTCACCACCATGTCGCGGTAGGCACCGGTCTGCTCGTAGAAGCCGGCCCGCTTGCCCAGGCCCAGCGTCTCGGGCACGTCGATCTGGACATGGTCGATGAAGTTGCGGTTCCAGATCGGCTCGAACAGGCCGTTGGCGAAGCGGAAGGCGAGGATGTTCTGCGCCGGCTCCTTGCCCAGGAAGTGGTCGATGCGGAAGATCTGTTCCTCGGCGAACACCTCGTGCAGTTGCGAGTTCAGCGTGACCGCCGTGGCCAGGTTGGTGCCGAAGGGCTTTTCCATCACGATGCGCGAACGCTCCACCAGCCCAGCCGCACCCAGCAGCCGCACCGCCGACAACGCCGCGTTCGGCGGCACGCTCAGGTAGTGCAGCCGGCGGCATTCGGCGCCAAGACTGTGCTCCGCGCGGTCCACCGCGGCCTTCAGGGCATCGGCACCCGCCGACAGCGGCACGTAGTCCAGGCTGGCGGAAAACGCCTCCCAGTCGGCCTCCGAGACCTTGCGGCTGGAGAATTCGTCGAGCGAGCTGCGGGCGGCGCGGCGGAAGCCCTCGACATCGAGGTCATCCAGCGAGATGCCGATGATCCGGCAGCCGGGGATGAAGCCGACGCTGGACAGGTGGAACAGCCCCGGCAGCAGCTTGCGCCGCGCCAGATCGCCGGTGGCACCGAACAGAACGACCACCTGCGGAAACCGCGGACCGACACCGGGAGGAATCTTGGCCAAGGCACACCTCGTCTCGTGATGTTGAAGGCGATGGACGGTACGCTGATCGGCACCGGGGGATGCGGCGATATGCAAGTCCCGGACCCGTGAGCTTGTTCAATCGAAGACGGGCACCACGCCGTCCTTCAGCGTGCGCCGCCGGGCCTCGTAGTCGGGCATCACGGCGCGCACGATGGCCCAGAACGCCGGGCCGTGGTTCATCTCGTGCAGGTGGGCGAGTTCGTGGACCACGACGTAGTCGAGCGTGGTCAGCGGGAAGTGGATGAGCCGCCAGTTCAGCCGCACGCTGCCGTCGCTGCTGGCGCTGCCCCAGCGGGTGCGGGCGGAACTCAGGCGCAGCTGGGTGACCTGCACGCCCATCGCCGCGGCGTGGTGGGCGATGCGGGCCTCGAACAGCGCGCGGGCCTGCTGCTGCAGCCAGCGTTGCACGGTGTCGCGGATCTGTCCGGGCGTGGCCTGCGCGGGCAGGCGCAGGTGCAGGGTGCGCGGCTGGCCGAGCTGGGGCTGCGGCTCCTGCAGCACCGTGCGCGTCAGGTGGTGGTCGGTGGTGCAGATCCGCAGGTCTTCGCCGAGATAGGGCAGGCGGGCGCCGTCCCGCCAGTCGATGCGCGCCGCGTCGAGCTGCACCAGGCGCTGGCCCTGCTCGGCGAGCTTGCGCAGGATCCAGTCCGCCTTGAGCTGCACGGCGCCGTCGATCTGCGGCTGGCTGACCCAGCGCGGTGCGCTCACCGCCAGTCCGCGCGGGCCGACGACGAAGCCGATGGTGCGGCGCGTGGCGCGCTTGAGCAGGTAGCCCAGGTGCAGCCCGCCGAGCACCAGTTCGCGGTTGGCCTCGGCGGGGCGCAGCAGCGCTTCGGAGTGGGGCAGCCCGGTGTCGGCGGTGGGGCGGTGAGACACGGGGCGGCGCTCGCGGTCAGCCCGGCTGGGCGGGATAGGCCTCGGGATCGAGGCGGCGCATTTCTGCCTCGATCCACGACTCGACCTCGCGCATCAGCTCGTCCGGGCGGCGTCCTTGCGGATCGATCGGTCGCCCGATCGAGATGTCGATCGTGCCCGGCCGCAGCAGGAAGCTCTTGCGCGGCCAGCAGCGCGCGGACGTCACGGCGATCGGCACCAGCGGCGTGTTCGTCGTCACCGCCAGCCGCGAGGCGCCGGTCTTGTACTCGCCCTGGCTGCCACGCGGGGTGCGCGTGCCTTCCGGGAACATGATCATCCAGGTGCCCAGGCCCATGATGCGGGTGCCTTGTTCGACCACCTTGCGCCAGGCGTCGGAGCGGCGGCCGCGGTCGATGTGGACCATGTCCAGCCGCCCGATCGCCCAGCCGAAGAACGGAATCCACAGCAGTTCGCGCTTGAAGACGTAGGCCAGCGGGTGCGGCATGATCGCCGGGATGGCGAAGGTTTCCCAGGTGGACTGGTGCTTCGGCACCAGGATCACCGAGGCCTGGCCGTCCGCCGCCGTGGGCACGTTCTCCATGCCCTGCACGCGCCAGTGGACCCCGCAGATCCATTTCGCCCCCAGCACCGACAGTTTCAACCAGCCCGCACACAGCCAGTACAGCGGCGCACCCCGCGTGAAGACCGAGCCGATCACGGCGGCCAGGCTCCACGGGATCACCGTGACGATGAGCCAGAGGATGAAGACGGCAGAACGCAGGTAGAGGAGCATGGAGGGGTGGGTCGGTTCAAAGGGGTGCGCCGCCGCTGGCCAGGCGCTTGCCCTCGGCACGGGCGTCGCTGTGTTTCTTGCGTTCGGCACCGAGCAGGGCATCGGTGAAGGTGGCCAGGCTGGCGTGCACGACCAGACCGGGAATCTGGTCACGCAGCGCTTGCACGCCGGCGTCGTCGAGCATGGCCGCCTTGCCGGTGCGCACCAGGTGCGGCGCGCAGCCGACGGCGGTGCCGGCCTGCAGATCACGCAGTGTGTCGCCGACGGCCGGCACCGCCGACATGTCGTCCAGGCCGAAGCGTTCGCGGATGTCCTCGAACAGCCCTGGCAGCGGCTTGCGACAGCGGCAGGCGTCTTCCGGTGCGTGGGGGCAGAAGAACACGGCGTCGATGCGGCCCCCCAGTGGCGCCAGCAGTGCATTCATCTTCATGTGCATCTCGTTGAGCGTGTACATGTCGAACAGCCCGCGTCCCAGGCCCGACTGGTTGGTGGCGACAACGACGTGCCAGCCCGCCTGGTGCAGTTTCGCGATGGCCTCCAGCGCACCTGGAATCGGCACCCACTCGTCCGGCGACTTGACGAAATCGTCGCGGTCTTCGTTGATGGTGCCGTCACGGTCGAGGATGACCAGCCGGATCGGGCTGCGCTCGCCCATGTCAGCTCGCCAGCCGGGACAGGTCGGCGACGCGGTTCATCGCGCCGTGCAGCGTTTTCAGCAGACCCAGGCGGTTGGCGCGCAGGGCGGGGTCGTCCGCGTTGACCATCACGTCGTCGAAGAAGGCGTCCACCGGTGCCTTCAGTGCGGCGAGGGCCTGCAGGCTGGCGGCGTATTCGCCTTGCTCGAACAGCGTGTCGGCCTGCGGCTGCACCGACTGCAGCGCAGCGGCGAGTGCCTGCTCGGCAGCGTCCTGCAACAGCGCGGGATCGACCTTCGCCTCGACCGTGCCTTCGGCCTTCTTCAGGATGTTGCCGATGCGCTTGTTGGCGGCGGCCAGCGACGCGGCTTCCGGCAGCGCCGAGAACGCCCGCACCGCGGCGAGGCGGCGCGGGATGTCGCCCAGCCGGCTCGGCGCCAGCGCGAGCACGGCGTCCACTTCCTGCGCGCTGTAGCCCTGCTCGCGCAGCGACACCGACAGGCGATCGGCGAAGAAGGCACGTAGCGGGGTGCTCGGATCGGTGATCCGCTCGCCGAAGGCGGGCAGGGCGGCGCCGATCAGTTCGTTCAGGTCCAGCGGCAGGTTGTTCTCGACCAGGATGCGGATCACGCCCAGCGCATGGCGGCGCAGCGCGAAGGGATCCTTGTCGCCGGTGGGGAGTTGCCCGATGCCGAACAGCCCGACCAGCGTCTCCAGCTTGTCGGCCAGCGCCACGACCGTGCCGGTGTGGTTGCGCGGCAGCGCGTCGCCGGCGAAGCGCGGCTTGTAGTGGTCCTCGATGGCGATCGCCACGCCGTCGCGCAGGCCCTCATGGCGCGCGTAGTAGCCGCCCATGATCCCCTGCAGCTCCGGGAACTCGCCGACCATGTCGGTCAGCAGGTCGGTCTTGGCCAGCAGTGCGGCCTGCTGCACCTTGCTGTCGAGCACCTTGAAGTGGTCCTCGGCGTCCACCGTGAAAGGCAGCGTCGCCATGCTGAGCTGCTGCACGATGGCGTGGCCGATGGCGCGCACGCGCTCGGCGCGCTCGCCCTGGGTGCCCAGCTTGCCGTGGTAGACGACCTTGGACAGACCCTCGACGCGCGAGGCCAGCGTCTTCTTGCGGTCCTGGTCGAAGAAGAACTTGGCATCGGCCAGCCGCGGGCGCACGACGCGCTCGTTGCCCTGGACCACCGCGCTCGGGTCGGCCGGGCTGATGTTGCTGACGATCAGGAACTTGTGGGTCAGCCTGGCCGTGGCGTCCAGCAGCGGGAAATACTTCTGGTTTGCCTTCATCGTCAGGATGAGGCACTCCTGCGGCACGGCCAGGAACTCGGCCTCGAACTGGCAGGTCAGCACGTTCGGCCGCTCCACCAGCGCGGTGACCTCGTCCAGCAGCGCGTCGTCGTCGATCGGCTTCAGGCCTTCCTTCGCGGCGGCGGCGGTGAGCTGGCGCACGATCTCGGCGCGGCGGGCGTCGAAGCCGGCGATCACGGCGCCTTCGGTGGCGAGCTGCTCGGCGTAGGTGTCGGCGTGGCGCAGCGTGACGGTCGGGTGCGCGGCCTCGAAGCGGTGGCCGGTGGTCGTGCGGCCGGCAGTCAGGCCGAGGGTGGCGATGGGCACGATGTCGTCGCCGTGCAGCGCGACGAGCCCGTGGGCCGGGCGCACGAAGTTCACGCTCGACCAGCCGTCCGCGAGCTGGTAGGTCATGACCTTGGGGATCGGCAGCCTGGCGAGCGCCTCGTCGAGCGCCTTCTGCAGCCCTTCGGCCAGCGTGGCGCCGGTCACGACCGAGTCGAGGAACAGCGCCTCGGCCTTGCCATCGGGCAGGCGCTTCAGGCTCGGCACCACCGACGCATCGGCGCCCACCGCGGCGAGCTTCTTCAGCAGCGCGGGCGTGGGCTGGCCATCGGCGGTCAGTGCCACGGCGACGGGCATCAGCTTCTGCTGCACGGCCTTGTCGGCGGCCTGGGCCGCGACGCCGGTGACGTGGACCGCGAGGCGGCGCGGCGACGCAAACGGCGTCACCACGGCGTCGGTACCGGCCAGACCGCTGGCCTTCAGGCTGGCGGCCAGCGTGCCGGCAAACGATTCGCCCAGCTTCTTCAGCGCCTTGGGCGGGAGCTCTTCGACGAAGAGTTCGACGAGGAGGTTCTGCGTGGTCGTCATGGTCAGGCGGCCTTCTTCGAGTCGTTCTTGGCGTCGTTTTTGGCTTCGGCCTTGGCGGCCTCGGCGTCGATCTTCGCGATCACCTCGTCTGCCCAAGCCCTGGGCGCCATCGGGAAACCCAGGCGCTTGCGGCTGTCGAGGTAGGCGGCGGCCACGGCGCGGGCGAGGTTGCGGATGCGCCCGATGTAGGCGGCACGCTCGGTGACGCTGATCGCGCCGCGGGCGTCCAGCAGGTTGAAGGTGTGCGCGGCCTTCAGCACCTGCTCGTAGGCGGGCAGGGCCAGCTGCTGCGTCATCAGGTGCTGCGCATTGCCTTCGTGCGCGCCGAACGCGGTCAGCAGGAACTCGACGTTGCTGTGCTCGAAGTTGTAGGTGGACTGCTCGACCTCGTTCTGGTGGAACACGTCGCCGTACTTCAGGCCCGGTGCGTAGACGAGGTCATAGACGTTCTCCACGCCCTGCAGGTACATCGCCAGCCGCTCCAGCCCGTAGGTGATCTCGCCGGTGATGGGCTTGCAGTCGATGCCGCCGACCTGCTGGAAGTAGGTGAACTGCGTCACTTCCATGCCGTTGAGCCAGACCTCCCAGCCCAGGCCCCAGGCACCGAGCGTGGGGTTCTCCCAGTCGTCCTCGACGAAGCGGATGTCGTTCTTCTTCAGGTCGAAGCCGAGGGCCTCCAGCGAGCCGAGGTACAGCTCCAGGATGTTGGCCGGTGCGGGCTTGAGCACGACCTGGTACTGGTAATAGTGCTGCAGGCGGTTCGGGTTGTCACCGTAGCGGCCGTCCTTGGGGCGGCGGCTCGGCTGCACGTAGGCGGCCTTCCAGGGCTCGGGGCCGAGGGCGCGCAGGAAGGTGGCGGTGTGGCTGGTGCCGGCGCCGACTTCCATGTCGTAGGGCTGCAGCAGCGCACAGCCCTGGGCGTCCCAGTATTCCTGAAGGCGAAGAATGATGTGCTGGAAGGTCAGCATGGTGGTGGGCAGCTTGGAGGACTTGGAAGGACGTGGAGGA